>JBFLWW010000016.1:34104-42588 GCA_040757475.1 Nitrospirota bacterium | reverse complement strand
TATAGTTTGTAACCTCATCCACTGTTGTGAGATGGTTTTCTATAGCAACCCTCCTTATCTTTTCTTCTGTAACATCGAAACACTTGCAGACAAGCTTACCTGCTTCCTCAACAACCTTTGGCTGGCCCCTGTAATTAGCAATAGCAGCCTCTAATGCCTCTCTTCCTATGACAGAGCAGTGCATCTTCTCCTTGGGGAGTCCACCAAGGAATTCTGCAATATCCTGATTTGTTACCTTTAGCGCCTCATCGAGTGTCTTGCCCTTGATAACTTCAGTAAGGGCAGAAGAGCTTGCAATTGCACTTGCACAGCCAAATGTCTGGAACTTTGCATCAGTTATCTTGCCTGTTTCCTTATCAATACTGAGGTAAAGTTTGAGTGCATCTCCACAGATAAGGCTGCCGACCTCTCATATAGCATCAGGATTCTCTATCTCCCCGATATTTTTGGGATGTAAAAAATGTTCTTTTACCTTATCAGTATATTCCCACATGCCTAATTTTTAACAAGGCCTGCGACCAAATGTCAATTTTTAGCTCATTTTTTTTAAAATATTGTAAAATGATAATTATAGTTTATATTATCTTGCTGGGGAAGAATGGATTTAAATAAGGTCTGCTCAATTATGTCAAGAGATGTCATAACTTTAGAACCAAAAGAATCCCTCAGGTCTGCACTGGAAAAGATGAATCTCAACAAGGTCAGTTGCGTGGTTGTTGCAGAAGGCAAAAAACCTGTAGGCATATTGACTGAAAGGGATATTATCCAGTTAATTCATCATAATATTGATTTCGATGTAACCGAGTTGATGTCGGTAATGAAGAGTCCTGTCATCGCAGTATCCGAAGAAACAGACATACCTGAAGCTGCAAATCTTATGGAGATAAACGATCTCAGGAGGCTTGTGGTTGTTGATGGAGAGCACAATATAATCGGGATTATTACACAAACAGATGTTATAAAGACCCTGAGTATTGATTATTTTGTAAGTTTCAGAAAGGCAGAAAATATCATGACCCGCAACATTATTTCGATTGAAAGAGAGGATTCGCTTCTGAAGGCTATAGAACTTATGTCAAAAAATCATGTAAGCTGTGTTCTGGTCATCGAGGATAATAAACTTGCAGGGATAATTACAGAGCGTGATATCACAAAGGCTATAGCAGAGAACAGGGTCTTGAACAATATTGAAGGAATAATGACCTCTCCTGTTTTTACCGTTAACAAAGATACAAATCTGTATGATGCAACAAGACTTATGGAAGAGAATAGACTCAGAAGAGTTGTGGTTGTTGATTCTGAAGGTAATGTGGTTGGTATAGTCACGCAGAGTGATATTGTCAGGAATCTCAAGACGGATTATGTAGAGTTATTGAAAAAGATACTCAAAGATAAGTCCAGGGCACTTGTGGAATCAGAGGTAAAATACAGGACATTGGTAGAACACTCTTTAGAAGGCATTATGATAATACAGGACGGCCTGATTAAATTTGTCAATCCGACTCTCCTTAAGATCTTAAATTATGAAGAGGAAGAGATAGTCGGTAAGGACATCCTCAGGTTTTCATACCCTGACGACAGGGAATTGATATCGGAAAGCCTCAGTAAGTTCAGTGATAACCAAGGGGTCAGATCTCTGTCAGAGTTTAGAATGATGCATAAAAACGGAGAGGGAATTTATATGGAAGTTTTATCAACACTGATTCAATATGAAGGCAAGCCTGCAATACTTACTACACTCAGGGACATAACTGACAGGAAGAAGGCTGAGGCAGAGTTAAAAAGACTTGTAATAACTGATGACCTTACAGGACTCTTTAACCAGAGGTATTTCTATATCCAGTTAGCGAGAGAGGTCGAAAGGGCGAAAAGACATAACAGGCCACTTTCGATGTTTCTTGTAGATATAGATCTGTTTAAAGACTTTAATGATACATATGGCCACTGGGAGGGTGATTATGTACTGAAAAGAATAGGAGAAATATTAATGAGAAATGTCAGAGAGATTGATATGGCCTTTAGGTATGGGGGTGAAGAATTTGTGATTGTTCTCCCTGAAACAGGACGCGAGGATGCAATAATTGTTGCAGAAAGAATCAGAAATGCTGTCGCTCAGACTGTTTTTTATCCATTTACTCTGGATGGACAGCCAGATATTGTTAGCACGACTGTCAGCATAGGGGTTACAGAATTTCATCCGGATGATGATGTGAAGAGTTTTTTGAAGAGGGTGGATATTGCATTATACCATGCAAAGAGAAGTGGAAGGAATATGGTTGTACACTTAATGTAATATAAACGCATTAAGTAGAGCGTCATTGCGAGGAGCAAAGCGAGGAAGCAATCCCAGTAAATACGAGATTGCTTCGCTATCGCTCGCAATGACAATGTAACAGAAAAATTCATTAACCTTAGAGAGGAGGAGAGATGGCTTACTATGTTGTATTAAGTACACTTACGGATGAGGGGAGGAAGACAATCAAGGAGAATCCTAAAAGGATTCTTGAGGTGAATAAGGAGCTCGAAAAGATGGGGATCAAGGTGAAGGAACAGTATGCAGTCCTCGGCCCGTATGATTTCGTGAACATTATTGAGGCTGCAGATAATGAGGCTGTAATGAAGATGTCTGTTGAGCTCGGTTCAAGGGGAACCGTGCACCTCATTACCCTTGCGGCAATTCCTGTTTCTGAGTTCGTCGAGAAGCTTAAATAGGGGTTTTATGTTTTTTCTATATCAGGAAAGGATGAGAGAGATTGGAGGATGTAGCCGGAGTGGCGGAATTGGTAGACGCAAGGGACTTAAAATCCCTCGGGGCTCTGCTCCGTGCCGGTTCAAATCCGGCCTCCGGCACCAATTTAGGTAAAAAGTGAGAAGTGATGGCAATGAAACCGAGGATTAAAAAAGCGATATTTCCTGCTGCAGGGCTTGGGACAAGGTTTCTGCCTGCAACGAAGGTATCCCCAAAGGAGATGTTACCTATAGTTGACAAGCCAATGATTCAGTATGCGATTGAAGAGGCGACTGTATGCGGGATAAAGGAGTTTATAATTATCACAGGGAAATATAAACGTGCCATAGAGGACCACTTTGATTCTGCATATGAGCTTGAAGAGAGTCTTAAGAGGTCGGGCAAAAAGAGGCTTCTTGAAGAGATAAGCAGGCTTAGCCGTATAAATTTTGCATATATAAGGCAGCGGGCAGCCCTTGGTCTGGGCCATGCAATACTCTGTGCAAGGCCCTTTGTAAAGGACGAGCCTTTTGCAGTTCTTTTGAGTGATGATATTATTGACCCAGAGGATACCCTTCTCAAAGACATGATTAATCTTTATAAAGAACTTGATTCTCCTGTTCTTGCACTTCAGCAGATCCCAAAGAAAGAGATTCACAGATACGGGGTAATTGATGGACTGAAAGAAGGAGATGGCGTATACAAAATTAGCAATCTTGTAGAAAAGCCCAGAGTGGAGGATGCACCATCCGATATGGCGATAATTGGCAGGTATATCCTCACACCTGATATATTTGAGATACTCGAAAGGTTGAGTCCAGGAAGAGGTGGAGAGATACAATTGACCGATGCACTTCAGAGGCTTTTGAAGAAGCGTTCAATATATGGATATCTCTTTACGGGCAGGAGATATGATGCAGGCGATAAGATTGGCTATCTAAAGGCAACGATTGATCTTGCATTAAAAAACCCTCAAGTTTCCAAGCCGGTTAAAGAGTATATCATTGAGGTCGCATCGAGGTTAAAAAAGGATAAGGTGATCAAGACAGAGATAGAAAAACCTAAGGAGATGAAATGGCTGATATGGAACAGAAAGAAGAGAAAAAGATAGAGATACCTGATAATGTGCCTGTACTACCTGTAAGGGACATCGTTGTTTTTCCATATATGATACTCCCTCTTTTTGTTGGAAGGGAGATGTCAATAAAGGCTATAGACTATTCCCTTAACACAAATAGGATGGTGCTGTTACTGACACAGAAGGATTTAAATGTTGAAAGCCCGATGCCGGATGACCTCTACTCCATAGGAACTGTAGGCATGATAATGAGGATGCTAAAATTATCTGATGGCAGGGTGAAGATACTTATACAGGGTCTGAGCAAGGCAAGGATATTAACATATTCCCAGACCGAACCGTTTTTAAAGGCTGATATTGAAAAGATAAATGAGCAGAAGCCTGCATCACTTACAATAGAAGAAGAGGTACAGATAAGGACTATAAAAGAACAGCTTGACAGGGCTGTTTCTCTTGGGAAGACGATATTACCAGACATAATGGTGGTAGTGGAAAACCTTGATGACCCTGGGAGGCTGGCTGACCTTATTACGTCTAACCTGGGGTTAAAGACAGAACAGGCCCAGGAGGTCCTCGAAATAATTGACCCTGTCAAGAGGCTAAAACGTATTAGTGAGATATTAGGCAGGGAGATAGAACTCCTCACAGTCCAGCAGAAGATTCAATCTGAAGCCAAGGGCGAAATAGACAAAACGCAGCGTGAGTATTTCCTTAGAGAGCAGCTCAAGGCTATACAGAAAGAACTCGGTGATATTGACGAAAAGACAGAGGAGCTTAAAGAGTTCAGAAAAAAGATTGAAGATGCGAAGATGCCTGAAAAGGTTATGAAAGAGGCTGAGAAGCAGCTCAGACGTCTTGAGAAGATGCACCCTGACAGCGCAGAAGCTGCCACAGTCAGGACATATCTTGACTGGATGGTTGAGATTCCATGGTCAAAAAGCACAACGGATAACCTTGATATTAAGGTTGCAGAGAAGGTGCTAAATGATGACCACTATAATCTGGAGAAGGTAAAAGAGCGGATTTTAGAGTATCTTAGCGTAAGAAAGTTAAAGGAAAAGATGAAGGGTCCTATCCTCTGTTTTATCGGCCCCCCAGGCGTTGGTAAGACCTCCCTCGGAAGGTCTATAGCAAGGGCCCTGGGAAGAGAATTTGTTCGTATGTCATTAGGGGGTATGAGAGATGAGGCAGAGATCAGGGGGCACAGAAGGACCTATGTAGGTGCACTTCCCGGAAGGATTATTCAGGGAATAAAAACAGCTGGGACAAACAATCCTGTGTTTATGCTGGATGAGATTGACAAGATAGGTATGGACTTCAGGGGAGACCCATCTTCTGCCCTCCTCGAAGTACTTGACCCTGAACAGAATAATGCCTTTGTGGACCATTATCTATCAGTCCCTTTTGACCTTTCAAAGGTTATGTTTATTACAACTGGCAATCTCGTAGACACAATACCAAGTCCTCTAAGGGACAGGATGGAGATAATATATCTATCCGGCTATACAGCAGAGGAAAAGCTTGGTATTGCAAAGAACTACCTTGTTCCAAAACAACTTGAGGAGCACGGCATTAATAGTAAGATACTTAAGATTACAGACCCAGGGCTTCTCAATATAATCTCGCAGTATACAAGAGAGGCAGGTGTAAGAAACCTCGAGAGAGAGATAGCAAATCTATGCAGGAAGGTAGCAAAGAAGATAGCTGAGGGTAAAGAGAAAGTGTTTGTGATAAATTCAAAAAATCTTCATAGATACCTTGGTGTGCCTAAATATCTGCCTGAAGAAGAGATGGAGAAAGACGAGGTTGGTGTCTCGACAGGCCTTGCATGGACAGAGACAGGTGGAGACATCATTTATGTAGAGGCAACAACAATGAAGGGCAAGGGACACCTTACCCTGACAGGACAGCTCGGAGATGTCATGAAAGAATCTGCCCATGCTGCTTTGAGTTATGTGCGTTCAAGGTCAAAGAGACTCGGCATAAAGGATGATATATTTTCTAAGATGGACCTCCACATCCATGTCCCTGCAGGTGCGATTCCGAAAGATGGGCCTTCAGCAGGTATTACAATGGCTACCTCAATTGCATCAGCCCTTACAGGAAAGGCTGTTAATAAAAATATTGCAATGACAGGTGAGGTTACACTGAGAGGCAGGGTGCTTCCAGTGGGAGGGCTAAAAGAAAAAACCCTTGCTGCAAAAAGAATGGGAATAAAAAAGATAATTGTCCCAAAGAGGAACAGGAAAGACCTTGAGGATATTCCAAAATACATCAAGAAGGATATGGAGTTTGTATTTGCTGAGACTATGGATGATGTACTCAAGGTTGCCCTGAAGAAAAATTCAAAGATTAAAAAGTAAATGAGGCTTTCCGAGATAGGGGAGCTTTCCCTGTTAGAGCAGATAAGGCAGAGATTTAAAAAGAAGTCAAAGAATGTTGTTGTCGGGATAGGCGATGATGCTGCTGTATTAAAACCAGTAGAGAAGGACCTCCTTGTGACCACTGACATGATGGTCGAAGGAGTTCACTTTGACCTCACCTTTATAACGCCATATCAGCTTGGCTTCAAGCTGATATCAGTCAATGTAAGCGATATCTATGCTATGGGTGGGATACCAGCATATCTCTTGCTGGATATCGCTGTAAATAAAGATATAAATATGACATTTATTGACAGGTTATTTGATGGCGTTAAGGATGCGATAAATCTATACAATATTATTCTTATTGGAGGTGACCTTTCCTCTACAAATATAGGGATGACCTTATCAGCAATACTCATCGGATATGCAAAAAGACATATAAAACGCTCTGGAGCATACATAGGTGATAGAATCTATGTAACAGGGGACCTCGGGGATTCAGCCTGTGGTCTTGAATTGCTGAAGAAGATAAAAAGACCCGTCCACCTTGAGAGCAAAGAGCAAAGAGCAAAGAGCAAAGACCCCACGCTCTATGCTCTACGCTCTACGCTCCTGAAGATGGGATTATCATGGGAAGTGGTTGAGCCCTTGCTCAGGAGGCATCTCATACCTGTGGCAAGGGACCCAAAGAAATTCATACGACATACAACAGCGATGATAGATATCAGCGATGGTCTTCTGATTGATTTATCGAGGCTCTGCGATGAGAGTAAGGTCGGTGCCAGGATATACATTAAAGATATTCCTGTATCTTCTAAACTCAAAAAAGCTGCCTCATATCTTAGCATTTCACCGATAAAATTAGCCTTATCAGGCGGAGAAGATTATGAACTGCTCTTTACCGTACCACCCAATAAAAAGGTTGAAGCGATATGCATCGGCGAAATTATAGAATCAGAAAGAGTAATTATAGATAAATCAGGTAAAGAAACAGCTTTTGCTCCGGAAGGTTATCAGCACTTTGGCATTCAGGGATAGACTCAGAGAGATATTAAAAATAAAGGAATCTCCTCACAGGATAGCAATTGCCTTTTCAACAGGTGTATTTATAGGGATGTCTCCATTTTTAGGTATACATACTGTACTTGGAATTGCGGTTGCATGGATTTTCAGGCTCAACAGGCTTGCTACAATAGTCGGGGTTTATGTCACAAACCCATGGACAATCGTGCCGATATATGCCTTTGGCACATGGGTGGGTGCAAAGTGCCTTGGGATGAAACAGATAATTCCAGGGATAGACTGGTCAAATATTACCTTCAGCCATTTCCTGAATGACCTGAGACCGCTTCTGATGCCCTTCATTTTTGGCACACTACTGACTGGTTTTCTATCAGGCATTATCAGCTACTTTATCATCTACAGGGTGGTGGAAAGGGCGCATATAAAAAGTGAAAAGTGAACAGTTATGAGAAAATTCCCTTTTCTACATCTTATACTCTTCATCCTTACACTGCTTTCTACATTGCTTGCAGGGGCGATGCAGGCTGGTGTAAATCTCCTGAAAGAACCCGAAAAGATTCATAAAGGACTCCCGTTTGCATTGACCTTAATGACCATCCTTTTGAGCCATGAATTGTCCCATTACTTTGCATCAAGAAAACATAATACAAAGGCCACACTTCCATATTTTATCCCGGCCCCTACGATTATTGGAACATTCGGAGCATTTATTAAAATAAAGTCTCCTATTGTTACAAGGAAAGCCCTCGTGGATATTGGTGCATCAGGCCCTATTGCAGGCTTTGTCATCTCAGTCATTGCATCAATTATGGGTTTATCCTTTTCTAAGGTTGTTACAATCAAAGAAACAGCAGGGGCGCTCAGTCTTGGAGACTCGTTACTTTTTACTATACTTTCCAATATAGTTCTCGGCGTTACACCTGATTCTCATGATATACTCCTTCATCCAGTTGCCTTTGCAGGATGGATCGGTCTCTTTATTACATCTCTAAATCTTATACCGGTAGGTCAGCTTGATGGCGGGCATATCGCCTATGCACTTTTAGGTGATAAACATATTCGGGTCTCAAAAATACTGATCTGGGCATTGATTATCCTGGGACTATTGTGGGAGGGATGGGCAATGTGGGCTATTTTGTTGTTAATCCTCGGCATGAGACATCCACCTGTGCTTTACTGGGAGATACCATTAGACCCGAGAAGAAGATTAATCGGGTGGCTCGCACTTGTAATATTTACCCTGACATTCATCCCTGTACCATTTAAGATTATTTGATGGAACGTGTAAA
>JBFLWW010000016.1:0-34004 GCA_040757475.1 Nitrospirota bacterium | reverse complement strand
CCACCTGTGCTTTACTGGGAGATACCATTAGACCCGAGAAGAAGATTAATCGGGTGGCTCGCACTTGTAATATTTACCCTGACATTCATCCCTGTACCATTTAAGATTATTTGATGGAACGTGTAAAGATACTGGTTAGGGGTATTGTTCAGGGTGTTGGCTTCAGGCCATTTGTATATAATCTTGCTAACTCTCTAAATCTGAAAGGTTTTGTCGTAAATTCCTCAAATGGTGTGACTATTGACATAGAGGGAGAAAATATATCTGATTTTATTGATAAGCTTGCCAAGAAGGCTCCTCCATTATCTCAGATAATGAGCATTGATATTGTTCCCATGCCATATCAGGGATATCAGAGATTCAGGATTCTTGAAAGTAAGGAAGAGGGAAGTTTTACTTTAGTCTCTTCAGATGTCTCGATATGTGATGACTGTTTGAGGGAAATATTAGATAGAAGCGATAGACGTTATCTTTATCCTTTTACCAACTGCACAAATTGTGGGCCTCGCTATACAATCACGAGGTCTATTCCCTATGATAGACCGAATACAACGATGTCTGTTTTTATAATGTGCCCTGAATGCAAAGAAGAATACCATAATCCAGACAACAGGAGATTTCATGCACAGCCGAATGCATGTATAACATGCGGGCCGCATGTAACTTTAGTCAATAGTCAAAAGTCAACAATCAATGGTCAAAATCCAATAGAAGAGACAATAGAATTACTAAAAGACGGGAAGATTGTTGCGATTAAGGGGCTTGGAGGGTTTCATATAGCCTGCGATGCAACTAATGAAGAGGCGGTGAAAAGGTTAAGATTGAGGAAAAGAAAGAGTAACAAGCCATTTGCCTTAATGGCACCTGATATTGAAACCATAAGAGAATTCTGTGAGGTATCTAAAGAAGAAAAAGAATTGTTAACATCTAACAAAAGGCCAATAGTGTTACTTAGAAAACGTCACCCCTCACCCGTCACCCGTCACTGTCTTCCTGATGCTATTGCTCCTAATAATAAATATTTAGGCTTCATGCTTCCCTATACCCCTTTGCATTATCTGCTTTTTCACTATCCCTTCACCCTTCATCCCTCATCATTCATCCCTCATTTTGACGCCCTCGTCATGACCAGTGGCAACCTCGCTGAAGAACCTATTGTTATTGATAATGATGAAGCTATATCGAGACTTTCAGATATTGTAGATGCCTTCTTATTGCATAACAGAGACATCTTTATGCGTGTTGACGATTCAGTTGTGAGAGTCAATAGTAAAAAATTAAGACTCTCGACTCTCTTTATAAGACGTTCACGTGGGTATGTACCGGACCCAATTACACTTCATGAAGATGGGCCTGAGGTTCTCGGTTGTGGCGCTGACATAAAAAATACTTTTACGATTACAAAGGGTAGATATGCAATTCCGAGCCAGCATATTGGTGATATGGATAACTATGAGACATTGAAGTTTTTTGAAGAAAGCCTTGAAAATCTGAAGAATGTTTACAGGGTAAAAATAGAGGCAATCGCATATGACCTTCATCCTGGATACCTTTCAACACAATGGGCATTGAATCAGAAATCAAAATCTCAAATCTCAAATCTCAAATCTCAAATCTTATTTTATGGTGTCCAGCATCATCATGCACACATTGCCTCTGTTATGGCAGAAAAGGGACTTAAAGATAAAGTTATTGGTGTTGCATTTGATGGGACAGGCTATGGTACAGATGGTAACCTCTGGGGTGGTGAATTTCTTCTGTCTGATGTAACACGCTTCATAAGAGCAGGCCATCTTAAATATGTACCTCTGCCCGGCGGCGAAATGGCTATAAAGGAACCGTGGAGGACTGCAATCAGTTATCTTAAAGATGCGGTCGGAGATGAAATCCTGTCTTATCTTGAGTCCGTGATGTTTATTCAGCGATATGGTATTGAGAAGGTCAATGATATTATAAAGATTTCAGAAAACAGTATATTTTCTCCTCTCTCATCAGGTGCTGGAAGACTTTTTGATGCTGTTTCTGCGATACTTGGTATATGTGACAGAAATACATTTGAAGGGGAGGCAGCCATAGCACTTGAGGCCATGGCCAGTCCAGATATCAGCGAGGATTATCCCGTTGATATAAAATTCAGAGAGACAATGGAGGTGGACTTCTCCACCACAATAATCAGAATAGCTGATGATTTGAACAGGGATATTGAAAAAGAAATAATTGCATCGAAATTCCATAATACAGTTATTACAGCTATCTTCAGGGTTGTGCAGAGGCTTTCTTCTCTGTATATGATAAATGATGTTGTTTTAAGCGGTGGGGTATTTCAGAACCTATATCTGCTTGAAAGGACTATTTCTAAGCTCGAATCAGCAGGATTGAGAGTTCATATAAATGAAAAAGTCCCATGTAATGATGCCGGAATATCCCTTGGTCAGGCATATATAATCAGGGAAAGAATAAAGGCAGATATTGGAATTTAGTTTATTACATTATGAATAGTGTTGAAAGAATAAGAGTGTTGATGGATTCTATTGGCAGGTCTATCAGGCTTATGGAGGTATGCGGGACGCATACTGTTGTGATATTCAGGCATGGCATAAGAGACCTTTTGCCTGAAGATATAAGCCTTTTGAGCGGTCCTGGATGTCCTGTATGTGTAACCGCAATAAAGGATATAGAAACTGCTATTGCTATATCAAGACAGGATGGATTTATCCTTACTACCTTTGGAGATATGATGAGGGTGCCTGGAGGCCAGCAATCCCTTTATGATGTCAGGGCAGAGGGTGCTGATATCAGGATAGTTTATTCCCCTCTTGATGCCCTGAAGATTGCATCTGAGAATAAAGATAAAAAAGTTGTATTCTTTGCAACAGGGTTTGAGACGACAGCTCCGTCCGTTGCAGGAACAATCCTCCAAGCGGAAACAAAGAATATCGAGAATTTCTATATTTATTCTGCACATAAACTTGTCCCTCCTGCGCTCAATGCCCTGCTTGATTCAGACAGTGTTAATGTTAATGGATTTATATTGCCAGGACATGTAAGCACAATCATAGGCAGCAGGCCATACGAATTCATTGCTACGAAGTACAAAAAGGCTTCTGTTATTACAGGGTTTGATGCAGATGATGTCCTTCAGGGTATTATCATGTTGCTCGAACAGATTACATCAGGAAGGGCAGATGTTGAGATTCAATATAAAAGGGTTGTAAAAGAACAGGGCAATCCAAAGGCTTTATCCCTTATAAATGAATACTTTGAGCCATGTAATGCATATTGGAGGGGTATTGGTTTGATACCGAAAAGCGGCCTCAGACTCAGAGATAAGTTCATGCAGAGGGATATCAAAAGCTATTTTGAACCAGCTGTGCCTGATTATCCGGAGCCAAAGGCATGTTCATGCGGTGAGGTGCTGAGAGGCATAAAGATACCAACAGATTGCCTTCTCTTTGGAAAGACCTGTACACCTGATAAACCTGTAGGTGCATGCATGGTGAGCACAGAAGGAAGCTGTGCTGCGTATTATAAGTATGGGATGTATAGATAAAGCCTTGTATGTTCGTGAAACCCCAAAAAGCTTTAGTCTTCCTCGTCTGCAAGGACAATCTCATCATCTGAGAATTTCAGGACTTTACCAGAATGATCGCGTATGATAGATCTCCATTTAAAATCAGCATCTGCGTCATTCCATCCAAATATCTCATCAACCCATTCTCTTTTAATAACGAGTTTAGGGGCACTGACTGATACGGTCAGAGCGCCTTCGTCAACCTTGCCGTTATTAAATTCGGCAACCTTCTGCATAAAGGCAATATTTTGGGGATTTACGAGAATGAGAGTCAATTTGGCCATTGCTATTTTATAATCATTTTATTTTATTTTCCCTATAGACATATTTATAATCTCTAACGGATACTTCATAGACGAACTACTTCGCTTTTTGTCCTGTTTTGGTATGATATCAGAATAATCGAGGTAGAGAAAACAGAGGGTAGGGTGCATCAATTGTTTTCTGTTGTGTTAAAATAGCATCCAGCATGGATAGGATTCTACTCGGCCATGGAAGTGGTGGCAGGCTTATGCATTGGTTGATAAGGGAGCATTTTGCCCCTGAGTTCCATATAAAAAGTCTCAATGACTCTGCTGTTCTTGATAAGATTAATTCTGGCAGGTTTGCCTTTACTACCGACTCTTATGTGGTATCACCTATATTTTTTCCGGGTGGTAATATAGGAGAACTTGCTGTTTATGGCACTGTGAATGACCTTTCAATGGTTGGTGCAAGGCCCCTCTATCTTACAGCAGGATTCATTCTGGAGGAAGGTTTCCCTTTTGAAGATTTAAAGAAGATTCTTTCATCCATGTCCAGTGCCGCAGAAAGGGCAAATGTAAAAATTGTTGCAGGAGATACAAAGGTGGTGAATAAAGGTGAGGCCGATGGAATATTTATAAATACATCAGGGATTGGGATAATCGAAGAGGGACTTGATATATCCCCTTCAAGGGTCGTCCCCGGTGACAAAGTTATTTTAAGTGGCCCGATAGGAAATCACGGGATTTCTGTTATTGCTCAGCGGCATGGTATCAGTTTTAACCCTCTAATATTGAGTGATGTAGCACCCCTAAACAGTCTTGTCGAAGAGATGCTCAAAACGAGTAAGGAAATCCATGTCATGAGAGACCCCACGAGAGGAGGACTTGCTACAACCCTTAAGGAGATTGCAAAGGATTCAGGATACTGCATTGTTATTAAAGAAGATTTGATACCTGTACCTCCGGGTGTCAGAGGTGCATGTGAGCTTCTCGGTCTCGACCCCCTTTATGTTGCAAATGAAGGGATATTTATTGCTATAGTAAAAGATAATGCTATGGAACCACTTATAGGTGTAATGAGGCAACATCCACTCGGTAAAGAGGCCCGGATAATAGGAGAGGTACAGGAAGCACCAGGGGGGATGGTTTTGCTCAGGACATCCATTGGCGGGACAAGAGTTATAGAGATGCTTACAGGAGAACAACTACCGAGGATATGTTAAGATTTTTATTTGTGGAGGTTTTAGATGATACTTGGGGTTAATGTTGACCATGTCGCAACCATAAGGCAGGCGAGGAAGGGTATCGAGCCCGACCCTGTTATGGCTGCAACCTTAGCCATACTCGGCGGTGCAGATGGGATTACAATACATCTAAGAGAAGACAGACGACATATCCAGGACAGGGACCTGGAAATGTTAAAGGGGTTTGTGCCTGTTGAATTGAACCTCGAAATGGCAGCAACAAAAGAGATGTTAAGCATTGCTACCCGGATAAAGCCTGACCTAATTACACTTGTGCCTGAAAAGAGAGAAGAACTTACAACAGAGGGTGGGCTTGATGTGAGGTCACATAAGAAAAGTATTAATGATGCAATAAAAAAGGTTCAGAGTGCTGGCATACCTATCAGTCTATTTATAAATCCGGATTTTGATGATATCAATATATCAAAAGAAATAGGTGCGGACATGGTCGAGATACATACAGGAGTGTATGCTAATGCAAAAGGAAAAAAGCAGGAAGAAGAATTGATTCGTGTTATTAATGCAGTCAGCCATGCACTAAATGTTGGTCTTTTAGTCAATGCAGGTCATGGCCTGAATTATTTTAATGTTATAAAAGTAGCTTCTATACAGGGGCTCAGGGGACTTTACATAGGACATAGTATTGTTTCAAGGGCAGTGTTTGTTGGTATAGAAAGGGCAGTTAGGGAGATGAAGGAACTAATAACATCAGTAACGAGTTACGAGTGACGAGTAACAAGTTAAAAACTGAAAACTTTAGACTTTTAAACTTCTCGTTACTTGTTACTTGTCACTAAAATTATGATATACGGTGTTGGCATAGACCTTGTAAAGATTGAGAGGATGAAGGAGGTTGTGGAGAAATGGGGACGAAGGTTTCTTGAAAGGGTATTCACAGAAGGCGAGATCCTATACTGCTATGAAAAAAAGAACCCATATCTTTCACTTGCAGTCCGTTTTGCTGCAAAAGAGGCCTTGATAAAGGCAATAGGCTCTGCAGTCCCTGTGCCTTTAACTGACATAGAGGTAATGAACATAGAGACAGGAAAACCCTTTTTAAAGATTAATGGAAGACTTGAAGATTTTTTAAATGAGAAATCAATAAGACGAGCACACCTTAGTCTAAGCCACGAGCACGAGTATGGCGTTGCATGTGTGGTATTAGAGGTTTAGATGAAAGTTGTTACTGCTGAAGAGATGCGGCAAATAGATAGAGAGACCATTGAGGAATGCAGGATTCCTGGTTCTGTACTCATGGAAAGGGCAGGGCTTGCAGTTGTCTCTAAGATAAAAGAAATATTTGGTCACAAAAAGGTTATTGTGGTTTCAGGTGGTGGAAACAATGGCGGCGACGGTTTGGTAATTGCAAGAAACCTCCATAACGAAGGCTGGGATGTTAAGGTCTTTCTTACATCAATGCCAGAAGACTTAAAAGGCGATGCACTGTTACAGTATAAAACTGCAGTTCGGTTTGGAGTGGATATACAGCCTATAAAAGAATTTCTTACTCGTCACTCGTCACTCGTCACTCGTCACTCTATTATAGTTGATGCCATTTTCGGGACCGGGTTAAGCAAAAATGTGGCAGGCACAATAGCAGAGGTTATCTCATTCCTGAATAAATCAAATGTGCCCGTAATTTCAGTTGACATTCCTTCAGGCATATCATCTGATACAGGCCAAATTATGGGTAATGCAGTGATGGCTGATTATACTGTAACCTTTGGTCTTCCTAAGAGGGGTCATCTGTTGTATCCAGGTGCTGAACATACAGGTAGGCTCTTTATAGAAGACATAGGATTTCCAAATAAATTGCTTAGATCCGATAAACTCAATGTCGAGTTGCTCGAAAAAAAGGATGTGTCCTTTTTAATCCCTGAAAGGCGTAGATATTCCCACAAAGGTGATTATGGTCATGTGCTTATTGTTGCTGGCTCGAGAGGAAAGACAGGGGCAGCACTCATGGCAGCAAAGGCATGTCTAAGGGTAGGTGCAGGGCTTGTAACAATAGGGGTTCCAGAATCTCTGCTAAATATATTCCAGGGACGTGTTGCTGAAGAAATGACCCTACCTTTGCCTGACAATGGAGATGGAACTCTATCATCAAAGGCTTCAGGTATCATCCTCAAATTTTTGGCCAAGACTGCTGATGTCCTTGCGATAGGGCCGGGTATCTCGACAGGTGACAAAATTGAGAAACTAATCGCTTCCCTTATATCAAATTCAACTTCGCCTATGGTGCTGGATGCAGATGCAATCAATTCTATAAAAGATAAATCACATCTCCTCAAAAAGTCAAAGGCTCCGATTATCCTTACACCACATCCGGGTGAGATGGCAAGACTGATAAGTCATCAGTCAATAGTCAACAGTCAGGAGATCGAAAAGGACAGAATTAATACTGCAATATTATTTGCAAAAGAAACACGGACTTATCTTGTGCTTAAGGGTGTTCCGACCATCATTGCTGGACCAGATGGCAGGGCCTTTATTAATTCAACAGGAAACCCTGGAATGGCAACAGCAGGCACAGGCGATGTGCTTACTGGAATGGTTTCAGGATTTTTAGGCCAGGGCATAAACCCACTCCATGCATCTATACTTGGAGTCTATATGCATGGCCTCGCAGGGGACATTTCAGTATCTGAAAAAGGTGAATATTCTTTGATTGCAACTGATATCATAGATAAAATACCTTCCGCTTTTCATTCTTTAAGATGTGATGGGTAGAGGTTATTTCAGGTGAGGCTTCTGAGCAAGGGGCCTAGTGAGACCAAAGATATTGGTTTCAGATTAGGAAGGTTTTTAAGGGCAGGTGACATTGTGTGCCTTTATGGAGAGTTAGGTGCTGGAAAGACAACAATGGTAAAAGGGATTGCAAGTGCATTAGGTATTGAGGAAAGAGAAATTGTAAGTGCCAGTTTTACGATGATTGTCGAGTATAATGCAACCCCGCCTCTTTTTCATATAGACTTATACAGGATTGAGAAGGATGCTGAACTTGATGAAATAGGCTTTCGGAATTATATAGGAGGTGAGGGCATTTCGGTTATTGAATGGGCTGAAAAGGCTGAAAGAGAATTGCCTGAAGATGCGATATGGGTTGAGTTAAAATCTGTGAGTGAAACTATGAGGGAGATAACAATCGAGGGGATAGATGAGAAAGATTGGGATAATCTGTAAGGCTGGAAGGTCAGAACCACCTGAAATATTGAAAGGACTGCTGCCCTGGCTGAATCAGAAAGGTTATGAAACCTATGTGGACCTCGAGACTGCTTCTGTTCTGAATATAGATGGTTTTCCACGTTCACAGATTCCTTCATTAGTTGATGTTATTGTTGTGCTCGGTGGAGATGGGACAATGCTGAGCGTATGTAGGCTTGTAGGAGATAAAGGGATTCCCATTCTCGGTGTAAATGTAGGGGGACTTGGATTTATAACAGAAGTGCAGAGGGATGAGCTTTATGAGGTTCTTGAAAAAGTGCTCACAAAGGAGTGTTCTTTTGAAGAACGGCTTATGCTCACAGCATACATCCTCAGGCATGGTGAGCGTATTGCAGAATACATTGTCATGAATGATGTTGTGGTTAATAAAGGAGCCCTTGCGAGGATAATCGACCTCGAGACATACATAAACCATACTTATGTTACTACCTTTAAGGCAGATGGTTTAATAGTCTCTACTCCTACAGGCTCTACAGCATACTCGCTTTCTGCAGGAGGTCCCATCCTTCATCCTACACTTAACAGTATAGTGCTCACACCGATATGTCCACATACACTCACAAATAGACCGATAGTCCTGCCTGATGATGTCCTGGTAGAAATAGTCCTTAGGTCACAGAGCGAGAATGTCTTTCTTACACTCGACGGACAGGTCGGTTTTTCTTTAAGGCAGGACGATATTGTTGAAGTCAGGAAGGCGCCATTCAAGACAAAACTCCTTATCCCCTGTGAGAAGGATTATTTCCAGGTCCTAAGGACAAAATTAAAATGGGGAGAACGATAACTCAAGTGACAAGTAACGAGTTACGAGTTACGAGAAAAGGCATCACAACAAAAGTCAATATAGTTGAAAATATAAAAAACATTCTTGAATTTTATCAAGCACTGGGCTTTGAAAGGTTGCCAATAAAAACAGTTACGAGTTACAAGTTGCGAGTTACGAGTAAAAACCGAAATCAAAACTCCGAATTTCCAAACTCCCGAACTCCCAAACTAAACTCGTCACTCGTTACTCGTCACTCGTTACTTGAAAAGGAAGCTATGCTGAAGGCACTGAGGGAGGAGATTGGTGAGTGTAAAAGGTGCAGGCTTGCAGAGGGAAGGACGAATATTGTCTTTGGTGAGGGTAATCCTGATGCGATACTCATGTTCATTGGTGAAGCACCTGGAAGAGATGAAGATCTGCAGGCAAGACCTTTTGTAGGAGATGCAGGCATACTACTTACAAAGCTTATAGAAAAAATGGGATTTAAGAGAAAGGATGTCTATATTGCAAATATAGTGAAATGTAGACCTCCGATGAACCGTGACCCTGACGAACATGAGATAGAAAGATGCAGGGGTTTTGTAGAGAGGCAGATAGAGATTATAAATCCTGAGGTAATTATGTCCTTAGGTCGGATCTCTGCTCAAACGCTTATAGGTCATACAGGGTTAAAAGTAACAGCAATACGTGGAAATTTCTTTGATTATAAGGGGATTCCTTTAATGCCAACATTTCATCCTGCCTACCTGCTAAGAAATCCTAAGGATAAATGGCTTACATGGGCTGATGCACAGAAGGTTATGGAGAAACTCAAAGGTAGTAAATAAAATGGGGGTAATATGAAACCACTTTGGGCACCATGGAGAATGACATATATATTGTCAGAGAAGACATCTGAATGTATATTTTGTGAAATGCCAAGACAGAGTCGAAACAAAGACAGGGATAACCTTATACTTTACAGAAGCTCACATAATTTCGTTATGATGAATCGCTATCCTTATAACAACGGTCATCTCATGGTTGTTCCGTATTTCCATACCCCCTCATTTGATGGACTGACAGATGATGTCCTTCTTGATTTTATGAAGGTGACACAGCATTCAATCCAGTCTCTTAAGAAGGCATTTATGCCGGAAGGGTTTAATATCGGAATAAATATTGGAACGGTAGCTGGTGCCGGCATGGAAGAACATATGCATCTCCATATGGTACCGAGGTGGGCAGGAGATACAAGTTTCATGACAGTTCTTGGTGAAGTGAGGGTGATTCCTGAGCATATAATGAGCACTTATGATAAGCTTTTCACGATTTTTAATTCATGAAATGCTACTACAGAGCACAGGCAATTTGTTATCTGTCTTCTGTATCCTGTATTCTGTGATTGCATTTGTGAACCCTTCTTACGGCCTCACAGTGGATAGAGTTCTTGCTACAGTCAATAATGAAGTGATTACTCTCTCGGATTATCAGCGTTTTGTTACAGGGATGGGCAATATAGAAAATAAAGATGTGGTTGATGAGGTATTGTTGAGAAGATTAGTAGAGGAGAGGGTTATTTTACTTGAGGCCAGAAAAAGAGGGGTCAAGGCAGGTGATGAGGAAGTCAATAATATGATAGCTGAGTTTCAAAGACAGAATAATTTATCCCAGGAAGAATTTGGGAAAGTGCTTTCTAAAGAAGGAATGAATATGCAGGATTATCGCAGGTTGATAAAGGACAAAATAATAACAATGAAGCTTATAGATTCTGATGTGGACTCAAAGGTGGTTGTAACAAATGAGGATATAGAAGATTTTTACAATGTAAGCAAGTATAATTTCCTTATCAGCCCGGAGAAGGTGAAAGTTAAAGCCATCTTCCTTAAGCTGAGTGAAGATGCATCAGTTACTGAGATTACAGACTTAAAACGAAAGACACTGAAAATAAGTGCACTGCTAAAAGATGGTAATAGTTTTGATAGTCTGGTAACAAGGTATTCTGACGAACCCCTAAAAGGACAGGAGGGGATGTTGGGTGAGTTTGTTAGGGGAGAGATGGTTCCACCTCTTGGCAATAAGGCATTCTCTATGAAAAAAGGTGAGATAAGCGAACCTATATGGGTCAGGGATGGAGTATATATTCTTAACCTTATTGATAAGACTGAGGAGGTTTTTGAACTGCTCGAAAATGTCAGAGAAGAGATACGTATGTACCTATATACTCAGAAAAGAGAAAAATTATTTAATGAATGGATGAAGACATTATGGGAAAAGACTTCCATAACAATAAAATATCAGTAACGAGTAACGAGTTACGAGTAACAAGAGGTTTTAAAGGTCTAAGGTCCTCAGTTTTTAATCTGTCGAGCTTAGTAGTCCTCTCTGTGGTTATACTGATTATTGTTTCAAGTTCTTACGCCTCCTACCGAGAATTTGACCTCCTTGACGAGGGTTATGAATATTATCTTTCATACCAGCCTGTAAAAGCTGTGGAGACATTTAACATGTTTCTTAAAGAGTTCCCTGACAGTTCTGCTAAAGACGCTGCAATGTTCTGGCTTGGGAAATCATTGATTCAGATCAGGTCTCTCAGAGAGGCAAAGAAGGTCTTTTCTGAAATTAAGAGAGAGTTCCCTGATAGCCCATTCAAACAATATGTGGATACAGAATTGGAATTAATAAGCAAGCTGGAAACACAACCTGAAGTTATAGCTGATAAACCTGAAGTAATCAGCAAGGCAAAATTAAAAGAGGTTGACGAAAAAATGAAAGCGATGTTTGTGGACGAGAATGAACTGAGGGATTTTTATGAAAAAAATAAGGCCTGCCTGTTCTTACAGCCTGAGGAAATGGCAGTAGAGTCTCTTATTGTCAGATATTCAAAAGCGGATGAGAATGAAAAGGCAATCTTAGCCGTCGAAATACAGAGAGAGGCTACTGAAGGAAAATCATTTGAGGAGATAGGAAAGTCATATATAGATACAATAACATTTACACGGGTCAGTATAAATGAACTGCCCCTGTGGATTAAAGAGAAGGTTAACTTATTAAAGAGTGGCGATGTCAGTGATGTCATATGGACAGAGCAGGGGTTCATGATTCTGAAACCAGTTATGAAGGGGACTTCCTATCGTCCATTCGAAGAAGTACGGTCTGAGATAAAAGAAAGATTATTGACTGATAAAAAGAATCTCTTTCTGAAGGGTTGGATAAAGGGACTCATCTCTTCGGAGGAGTAATAATTAAGTGTTTAAGAAGGCCATCTGGATAACAATATCAGTCATTGCTACGATTGCACTTGCAGTGATTGTTGGAATCATTAACCCATCCGAAAAGATAAATGCACTCTGGATTGTTGTTGCTGCAGGATGTTTCTATGTTATCACATATAGATTTTATGCATCTTTCCTGTGTGCAAAGGTTCTTGCTATTGATGAAAGACGCATCACCCCTGCAAAGAGATTATACGACGGGGTTGACTACCATCCTACGAATAAATGGGTCTTATTCGGCCATCACTTTGCTGCCATAGCAGGTGCAGGCCCATTAATCGGCCCTATGCTTGCTGCACAGTTCGGATACCTCCCTGGATTCTTATGGATACTGATAGGCTCTGCACTCGGAGGTGCTGTGCATGATGTGGTTATCCTCTTTGCATCTGTAAGGAGGAACGGCCGTTCCCTCGCACAGATAGCAAAAGATGAGGTCGGCCCTATTGGAGGTATTGCAGCAGCATTCGCAATACTTTTTATCATTATTATTGCCCTTGCCGGCCTCGGCCTCGCTGTGGTGAATGCCCTTTATAGGAGTCCATGGGGGACTTTTACCATCGCCCTTACTATCCCTATTGCATTCTTCATGGGGATATATCTCTATCGTATAAGACCTGGAATGGTAGCTGAAGTGAGCGCTATTGGTGTCACACTGCTCCTTGTGGCGGTCTTCACAGGTCACTACATCCCTGGTTCGTTTCTTGACCCTTTTTTTAATCTTTCCAGAAACAACCTCGTACTTTCAATTGTTATCTATGGTTTTATCGCCTCTGTCCTCCCGGTCTGGATGCTCCTTGCACCGAGGGACTATCTCTCAACATACATGAAGGTCGGCACAATCCTTCTCCTTGCCCTCGGTGTTATCATTATTGCACCAACTATTCAGATGCCTGCTGTAACAAGGTTTATTGAAGGTGGCGGCCCGGTTATTCCAGGTAAACTATTTCCATTCATGTTTATCACAATCGCATGTGGTGCTATATCAGGATTCCATTCCCTTATCTCATCAGGCACAACACCGAAGATGATTATGAACGAGAAGGATATCCCGTTCATCGGCTATGGCGCCATGCTCGTTGAAGGATTCGTGGCAGTTATGGCCCTTGTCGCTGCGACCATATTAATTCCTGGTGATTATTTTGCAATAAATACAAAACTCTCTTTTGATGCTATTGCTGCACTCGGATTCCCTGTAGAGAGTGTCAGTGAATTCTCTGAAATGGTGGGCACGGATGTGGCAGGGAGGCCAGGTGGTGCAGTGTCACTCGCAGTCGGAATGGCATCCATATTTTCGAGCATACCCGGTATGAAGGGTCTGATGCCTTACTGGTATAATTTTGCCTTGATGTTCGAGGCCCTTTTTATCCTTACTACAGTGGATGCAGGGACAAGGGTTGCGAGGTTTTTGCTCCAAGAGCTCGGAAGTTACGCTTATAAGCCCCTGTCAAGAACAGGGTGGCTGCCGGGCAACATCATTACAAGCTTCATAGTGGTTAGTGCATGGGGTTATCTGATTTATTCAGGAAGCATATCTACTATCTGGCCAATGTTTGGTGTTGCAAATCAGCTTCTCGCTGCCATTGCACTTGGCGTTGGTACAACAATTATCATCAAATCCAGAAAATTGAGATATGCGTGGACTACATTTATCCCGATGATTTTTATGTTTACCACCACACTTACAGCTTCATGGAAGTTGATCGAGATGTTTAGAGAAAAGGCTTCCAGCGCTACATCTCAGACAGAGGCCTTTACTTTCAACATAGATGCGTTCCTCGTTGCCAGCATGGCAGCACTATGCATCATTGTATTAATAAACATCCTTTACAGATGGTACAGGTATTTCTCAGGCAGGGTTGAGATAGTTACAGGTAAGATTGTTAAATATTCGAGCACAAAGAAAAAGAAATGAATTGATATTATGGCTTTGCTACAGTAATGATTAAGGAATCCTTAACCCTCGCTATATCAAATTTAATCCCCTTAGAGATCAACTCGATATAGACATTCACGACATTCTTTTCGCTTTTATCTTCCTCAACAAGGACATTACCGATAAATGCAGACCTGAATTTCATGGATTTCTCTGTCTTTCTGATAGCAGGTCTCAGTGTTAATTTAAGCCATTCTCTGCCATCTTTTGATTCTCTCGCATCTCTATATTCGAGAGTGCCGTCAGAGGCGCTGATATTAAAGACTAACATGGCCTTTTCCTTAGCCTCGATAATAGAGACTTTATTCAGATTAAAGGGTTCCTGAGGCCTTTCTACCTTGGCAATAGGTATCTGCTCAATCTTTTCGGTCACAACCTTCTCTGGCTCCTGCTCTTTTATGGTCATTCTGCCAGCCCTGACAGCTGCCATAGAGGCTGATATTGCAAATGATTCTGCCTTATCATAAGTGACCTCGACCATGGCTATACCATCCACAAATTCCGAAGGGGAGATGATAGAAGGAGAGATTACCCCTGTCCCTGTTGTACGTAGAAGAACATCATTTCCTGTCAGGTTGTAATTTTTTGCAATATTATTGTATCGATCATATACCTCGATCTTTATCTTGAATCTTTGGCCTGAGATAGCCACATCAGGGGTGACAACTACAAAATGGTCTCCCGGGGCATGGGTTACCTTTATAGAACTGCTTTTACCCTCTTGGGTTTTATTGTGCTCTCTCGCTATAACAACGATATCTTCAGCCCTTTCATAGGTAACATTGATAGTAGCCTGCCCATTCTTAAATTCAGAAGGTTTGATAAAAGAGGGCTCTATCTTTGAATGGCCTGTAGAGTAAAGTGATACTCCATTACCGCCTGATGTATAGTTGTGGACAAGGTTGGCATAAGAATCATATGCTGTAACTGTAATTTCAAAAGGTTCACCTGCGACCACCTCTTTAGGCGACTGAAGCCTGAAATAACTCAGGGCTGCAGGATTGACAACAATACTCTGGCTCTGCCCTTTGCTTCCAGTTGAGACTTCCTGCACCTGGACTATTGCATCTCCAACCTTCTCTGAGACAAAACTGATGGAAGCAGTGCCATTCTTGAAGTCAGGTGTAGGAGGCCCAAGTATTTTTAAAGGGGATGTCCCGCTTGAAGTGATCCTGATATTTTTGCCTATCTCTGTATCGCTGACAGTATTGTCAAATACATCCTTTGCAACAACCCTTACATCGAAACTACTTCCTGCTGTTACCTCGGCCGGTGACTGAAGTATAAAATGGTCCAATCTATTAGGAGAGATAACTATCTCTTTTGAGATAACAGGTACAGTTCCTTCAGCCTCATAAATAGAAAAAACTACAGTCTCTGCCTTCTTATCTGTAACTGTAATATTTGCAGCTCCCCCAGGAAAGGATGTCAGCCCGAGAAGAGACGGTTGGACATGTGCTGAGCCAGTTGCACTAACCTTAAACTCCTTTCCAGATTCTGAAAAATTTGTGATTAGGTTATTATTGGAGTCATAGACCAGTGCCTTTATAACAAAACTCTCACCCGCTATGATTCTATCTGGGACCTGCAGTGTAAAATGGTCAAATTTACCTGGTTTTACTATGACAGTTCCAGCATAAGAAATGGACAAAGAAAAGAAGACAATGAAGGAAATAATTAGGTCAAGTTTTCTCATGTATAATAAATATCATATTTAATGAGGCCATGTCAAAGAAAAAACCAGAATGTAGGGATAGGAAAGTTGGTTTTACTTTTTGATATAATGATTTCATGAACCTCACTGAAAATGCCCTGAAGGTGCTTCAGCATAGATATCTCCTCAGGGATGAGGCAGGGAAGGTCATAGAGACCCCTGAGAAGATGTTCAGAAGGGTTGCAAAAACCATTGCCTCAGCAGAGAGCCAGTATGGCAGTAGCTCCGACGAATGGGGAGAGAAGTTCTATGAGCTTATGTCAACCCTTAAATTCCTTCCTAACTCCCCGACACTTATGAATGCAGGAAAAGATATGGGTCAGCTCGCTGCATGTTTTGTGCTTCCTGTGGACGATTCGATGAACTCCATATTTGATACCCTAAAAAATGCTGCATTAATCCTTCAGAGTGGCGGGGGCACAGGATTTTCTTTTTCGAGGCTCAGGCCAAAGGCAGATATTGTCCGCTCAACAGGTGGTATAGCAAGCGGCCCTGTATCGTTTATGCGGATTTACAACACTGCAACAGAGGTGATAAAGCAGGGTGGGGCAAGGCGAGGAGCAAATATGGGGATACTGCGTATTGACCATCCAGACATTCTTGATTTTATAAAAATTAAGAGATCAGAGGGAGAACTTACAAACTTCAATATCTCTGTAGCAGTGACAGACACATTTATGAATGCACTCAAGAATGATGAAGAGTATGAGCTCATCAATCCACGAAGTAAGGCCGTAGTGAGCAGACTGAAGGCAAAGATTGTATTTGATGCACTGGTCGAAAGTGCATGGGAGACAGGCGATCCAGGCATTGTTTTTATAGACAGGATTGACAGGGCAAATCCGACACCACATATTGGAACCATTGAGTCCACTAATCCGTGTGGGGAGCAACCCTTACTTCCATATGAGGCATGCGTTTTAGGCTCAATAAATCTGTCGAAATATGTTAAAGACAGTGACAAGTTAAAAACTGAAGACTTTAAACTTTCAAACTTCTCGTCACTCGTCACTCGTCACTCGTCACTGAGATATATTGAGTGGGATTCTCTTTCTAAGGATATCAAGACTGCCGTGAGATTTTTGGATGACTCCATAGATGTAAACAAATATCCAATCCCTGCAATAGAGAAGATGCACAAGGGTAACAGAAAGATAGGCCTTGGTGTTATGGGATGGGCTGATATGTTAATACTCCTTGGTATCCCCTACAATCATAAAAAGGCATTCAGGCTCGCAAAAAATTTAATGAGATTTATAAGGGACATAGCAAGGAAGGCATCTGTCGAGCTTGCAGAAAGTAGGGGAGTCTTTCCTAATTTTAAAGGCGCTGTTTATGATGCACCTATGATGCCACGTGTTAGGAATGCAACAACGACTACCATAGCGCCCACAGGCACACTTTCAGTTATTGCGGATTGCTCAAGCGGCATAGAGCCCCTTTTTGCCATCGCGTACAAAAGGCTTATACTGGACACAGAGTTTTATGAGATTAACAAGTATTTTTTCGAGATAGCTAAAAACATAGGCTTCTACAGTGAGGAATTAAGAAATAAGGTAATAGAAAAAGGTTATCTGAGAGGGATTAAAGAGGTCCCTAAAGAGATAAGAAGGCTCTTTAAAACAGCACATGAAATCCCGCCTGAAGACCATATAGAGATGCAGGCATGTTTCCAGGAATTTACTGATAATGCAGTATCAAAGACTATCAATATGCCTTATAGATCAAGGAAGGAGGATATTGCAAAGGCATTCCTGCTTGCATATGAAAAAGGCTGTAAAGGAATTACAGTCTTCAGGTATGGAACTTCTAAGAAAGGAACTTTGGTAAGGTTTACAGATACTGATTAATTTAAATTCCAATAACCAAATTCCAAACGCCAAATAAGTTACAATAACCAAACACCAATGACCAATTTTTGGAATTTGTAATTTGGTGATTGGTTATTTATTCAAGAGGCAATCTCTTCTATTAATTTCTGAACCTTCTCCTTTATCTCATCCCTTGCCCTTCTGAATTCTCTCATTATATCTTCCTCTGTTCCTATTGTCCCTACAGGATCTTTGATGGGCCAGTGGATGCGTTTTATTCCGGGCGGTGTTGTGGGACATGCTACTTCAGCATTTTCACAGAGTGTGATAATAATATCCATCTGTCCGAGCAGGTATAAATCAATGCTTTTAGATTTCTGCTCTGAAATATCTATGCCAATCTCCTCCATTACTGCAATTGCCCTTTTATGAACACCAGCAGCCATAAGGCCTGCACTGTGGACTTCTATCAGTCCCTTACCGAATTCTTTTGCAAAACCCTCTGCCATCTGGCTCCGACAGGAGTTGGCAGTGCATAGAAACATAACCTTTTTCATTGGAAATTATAACGAGTGATTTACATTGAAGATTAGAGTATAATTATAAAATAAAAAATGCAAAAGAGGAGGGTTTATGCTTAAGGAAAAGGTTGAAGAGGTTCTTGCAAAGGTAAGGATTGGCCTCAGGTCAGAGGGCGGAGATATAGAACTTGTTGATATAAAAGGCAGCGTTGTTTATGTGAGGCTTAAAGGTGCATGTGGTACATGCCCGATGTCAACCCTTACACTTAAAAACTGGGTTGAGACAAACCTAAAAAGAGAGATACCGGAGATAAGTGCTGTCCAGGCTGTTTAGTCAACCCCCACAACCCCTTAAATTAAGCAGTAAAGGCATATTACAATACATCGCTGTTTTATCGCTGATTTTCTTACCTTTATTTTCAATAGCCTCCAGTAAAATAGATGTTAAAGGCATTCGCTACTGGTCATCCCCTGATTACACGAGGGTTGTAGTTGACCTCTCAGAACCTGTTGAGTTTTCAAAAAACCACATATCAAATCCTGATAGGCTTTATTTTGACCTGATGAATACCGCCATCGCAAAGGAGATAAAAACCAGCCTTCCTGTCGGAGACGGAATATTGAAGACAGTCAGGGCAGGCCAGTTTAAACCTGATACAGTAAGGGTTGTCCTTGACCTCGAAAAGATTGTAGATTTTAGTGCCTTTGTTCTCGATAATCCTGCAAGACTTGTTATTGATGTCTATGGAACAAGGAAGATAAAGAAACCAGATACAGAAGTAGCCAGAAGAAAGATTGTTATTGACCCGGGGCATGGAGGCCATGACCCTGGTGCAATAGGACCACGAGGGCTTTATGAAAAGAACGTTGTGCTTGACATAGCCCTGAAACTGAAGGAAATTCTCCTGACCGATCCAGCTAATGAGGTCTTTCTCACAAGAGAAACAGACATATTCATCCCCCTCGAAGAAAGAACAGTTATAGCAAACAACAAAAATGCAGACCTATTTATATCAATACATGCCAATGCGAGTCCGAGAAGAAAGGCAAGAGGGGTCGAGACTTATCTACTTAACTGGACAAATGACGAAGAGGCCATGAGGGTTGCTGCAAGGGAGAATGCAATATCTCTTAAGAGGATGAAGGAACAGATGGAGAAATATAAAAGTGACCTTGACATAATACTGAGTGACCTCAGGAGGGAAAATAAACGAGATGAATCTATCAAGCTTGCCCATTATATTCAGAAATCCATTGTCTCAACCCTGAACAGTGGTTATAAAAATATATTAGACCTTGGCGTAAAACAGGCTCTCTTTTATGTTCTTTTTGGTGCTAAGATGCCTTCGATCCTTGTTGAAGTCTCGTTTATAAGTAATCATGAAGAGGAGAAGTTGCTTTCAAAAGACTCTTACAGGCTACAGATTGCAAAAGCAATCGCTGCAGGGCTGAATACATATGTGACTTCTACCCCGGCAACACAGAAGGTTGCAGGGCGATAGGTAACCTGTTGTCCCCCCAGATTAAAATTATCTCATATATAGCCTTTATTATCTGTCTTTTCCTTATAAAAGACATTACTGTTTATCTGTTTATATTTGTCGCAATCTCGATATTCCTCCTTCGGATACCTTTCAAATCTCTGAGGAGTGGCTGGATTCCAATAAGCCTTTTTCTTTTATTTACCTTCATCAGCAATGTATTATTTCAGCACGGAAGAATCCTTTACAGTAGAGGGCCTTTTGTTATCACAGAGGAAGGGTTCAATATAGCATCTATCAGAACGATGAGGGTGTTTTTTATGATTGCTGGTGCAAAGATACTTACTGCCACGACACAGATAGAATTACTTGCAGGTGCCTTTGGAAAAATCTTAAAACCGCTTGAGCGTTTAGGTATACCCATTGTCGAATTTTTCTCTACAATGGGTCTTACTATGAAAGCCCTTCCAAGACTCAAAGACCAGATAGCTGAAACTTACAGGGAGAAAATGAAAGAAGGTGATATAAAAGGTTTCTGGGGCCGTGCAAGGGTTGTTTCGATGTTTCTGATGCCATTATTTGTGAAGAGCATACAGTCACCGGAGATTTTTTTTGAAAAGGATGAGGGCTGAAGGCAGATACAGAGGTTGTTTGTGTGAGGGTTGATATATTGATAAAAAATGGTCTTGTTTTCGATGGCACAGGTTCAGAACCTTTTAAAGCAGATGTGGGTATTTCAGGGGACAAGATTGCCTTTATAAATAAGGCGTTAGGTATCGGGCATCGGGCATCAGGCATCAGAGCAGACAGAGTCATAGATGCACAGGATATGGCAGTATCCCCGGGATTTATAGATACCCATTCACATTCCGAATTTACACTACTTGCTGACCCCCGTGCAGAGGGGAAGATATGTCAAGGAATAACGACAGAGATAAATGGAAACTGTGGTCTTTCTGCTGCCCCCCTCTACGGCGAGGCACTGAAACAGCGTGAAGAAGACCTTAGGGAACTCGGTATACAAGAACGCTGGCTAACATTCAAGGAATATTTTAGGATTCTCAAGGGAAGTGGTATAGCTCTCAATTTTGCTACACTCGTAGGCCACGGCAATATAAGGGCATCTGTAATAGGATATGAAAACAAGGAATTAACAGGGTCAGATATAAAAAAGATGTGTGCTCTCCTCAAGAAATCTGTTCACAAAGGTGTCATCGGGCTGTCTACAGGGTTGATATACCCACCGGGAATCTATTCAAAGACTGGGGAGTTAATTGAACTATGTAGATGTCTGAACTCGTCACTCGTCACTGCTCACTCGTCACTTGTCTATACATCCCACATGAGAAGTGAAGGAGATAGATTAGTAGAGGCTATCAAGGAGACGATCAGTATTGGAGAGAAAGTAGGGGTTAAGGTTCATATCTCTCATATAAAGACGAGTGGCGAGAAGAACTGGCATAAGATAGACAATGTTATATCGCTGATAGAAGAGGCACAGAGAAAAGGTATAAGGGTTACATGTGATAGATATCCATATACTGCTGCATCTACCGACCTCGATACAATAATGCCGTCCTGGGTATATGAAGGAGGCGCGGAAAAAGAGCTAAAAAGGTTAAAAAATTCAAAGGTTAAAGAGAGGATAAAGAAAGAGATACTTGAGGCATATCCCTCAAGAGATTATTGGGAGAGAGTTTATATATCATCTCTCTCTTCTGAGAAGAACAGATGGATGGAAGGCAAAAGCCTCGCTTACATTGCAGATCATGAAGGTTCTGAACCTGTTGATATATTCTTTAAAATCCTTATCGAAGAAAAATTAAGGGTTAGTGCGATATTTTCATCTATGACTGAGAATAATCTCAGAAGGTTTCTTTCACTTCCATATGTCATGATAGGCACTGATAGTTCTGCACGCTCTGCAGATGGCCCTACACATAAGGGTAAGCCCCATCCGAGAGGCTTCGGAAGTTTTCCGAGGTTTCTCGGAAGATATGTAAGAGACAATGGACTGATGAACATGAGTGAAGCCATACACAAAATAACAATGCTTCCTGCTAAGACATTCGGTATAAATAAAAGGGGAATTATAAAAAACGGTGCATTTGCAGACATTGTTGTCTTTGACCATGAAAGGATAATTGACAGGGCAACATTTGATGAGCCCTTTTTAAAACCAGAAGGGATTTATTATGTTATCGTTAATGGTTTACCGGTTATGTGGGAAGGAAAACTGACAGACATTAGAGCAGGTAGGATACTTAAACATGGAAGATAATCCGCTGATCGGCATAACAGTAGATATAGAAGGTGAATATTTAAGACTCAAGCACCATTATTCTGATGCAATAATAAGGGCAGGTGGAGCTCCAGTATTAATCCCTCTAACAGGTAATCCTGTATCCTATGCAGAAAGGATTGATGGACTCCTTATATCAGGTGGGAATGACCTCCATCCATCTTACTACAACGAGAAAATAGCTGAAGGCTGTCAGCTGTCAGCTACTATGAAGATCGTTGACAGGAAAAGAAGCGACTTTGAATTTGCATTGATTCATGAGATAATTAAGTCAAGGAAGCCTGTTCTCGGCATATGTTATGGTATGCAGCTTATAAATGTTGCCTTCGGGGGGACGCTCTACCAGGATATTGACTCACAGTTGTCAGTAGAAATTAATCATAGAAAGGGTTATCATATAATTGTGATAACAGAAAACAGGTTTTTAAAAAAAGGCAGGTTTTCTGTAAACAGCACACATCATCAGGCAATAAAGGGACTTGGTACTGACCTTAAGGCATTTGCATATTCCACTGATAATCTGATCGAGGCATTTTATATGGAAGACTATCACTTTCTTGTTGGTGTGCAATGGCATCCAGAACGCCTGATAGATGACAGCCTATCTTCAGCCCTGTTTAATTCATTTGTAAGGGCATCAAGAAAGAACAAATCTGCAAAATCTTAAAAGGAGGAGATAATGCTTAGCCGTGAAGAACTCAAACAGATAGCAAAGATGCAGGGCGGTGGAGCCTATTTTGTAAGTCTATACCTTAATGTCAATCCGGTAATGAATATGAAAGGTGACTATATAATCCATGTAAAAAATATGCTCAAGAATACTATAGAAGGCCTCGACAGGGCTACATCTAAAAAGGTGAAAGGAGACCTTGATAAGATTGACTCGTATGTTCTCGGAAACAAGAGGGAGTTTAAAAAAGGACTTGCTATCCTGAGCTCTAAAGAAAGGAATTTTTGGAGGGAATTTCATCTTTCAGTTCCTGTAAAAAATGAGGTTATTGTGGACAGGACACCATACATAAAACCACTCCTTGACATATTGGACAACTATCAGCGGTATGCAATCCTCCTTGTAGGCAGGGAATCAGCACGATTATTTATCATCCATCTCGGTGAGATAGAAGAATACACAGAGGTTCATACTGCTGATGTGCCCGGCAGGCATAAAAAGGGTGGCTGGTTTGCCCTTTCAGAGAAGAGTTATGAAAGGCACATAGATTACCATGTGGGGCTTCACCTTAAAGATGTGCTTAAGCAATTAGACTCGTTTCTCTCCCACGAATATGTTGGCCGGCTGATAATCGGTGGCCCAGAAGAGGCTGTCACAAAGGTAAGGGCCATGCTTCCACAGACAGTAGCGGATAAGGTGATAGGAACATTCCAAGCAGAGATGTATGCAAAGAGCAATGAGATACTTGAAAAGGCACAACCTGTGCTCCAGGCATTTGAGAAAAAGAAAGAGGCTAAGACTGTTGATAGACTACTTACTGGAGCCTTAAAGAATGAAAATGCGGTTATAGGTATAGAAGATGTGCTCAATGCCCTGCAGGAAGGGCGTATCATGAGGCTTGTATTTCTAAAGGATTATAGACAATCTGGATTGATATGCAGAAATTGTGGGTATCTTACTGTCCAGCATATCTTAATCTGTCCTTACTGCAAAGATGAAATGCAGAAGGTAAACTACATTGTTGACCTTGCAGCACAGAAGGCGGTTGAGCATGGAGCATTCGTTGAGATAATATCTGAGAATAAAAAGTTGCAGGACTCTGGAAGTATCGGTGCATTTTTGAGATTCTAAGATAGCAGTGACGAATGATGAGCGAAGAGTGAGGATTTCACATTGTCATTGCGAGCCCGAAGGGCGTGGCAATTACGATTTATTGAGATTGCTTCGTCGTTCTGCTCCTCGCAATGACATTTCAGTTAGTGCGTTCGGATTAATTATTGTATTTTCACTTTTCACTTTTCTTGCTTCCTGTTTTTCAAGCAATCGTCTCGATGGGTATATCTATTACAGGCTGAGTACAAATCCGACTACCCTCGATCCAGCACTTATAGTTGATGTCACAGGCGGTTTAATATCAGCAAAATTATTTAATGGCCTTGTCAGGCTCGGGGATGACCTAAGCATCCAGCCTGATATCGCTAAAGATTGGTCAATATCCAGAGATGGCTTGAGATATATTTTTAAATTAAGGTATGGTGTATATTTCTCTAATAAACGAGAAGTTAAAGCCAATGATTTCAAGTATTCCTTTAAGAAAATATTAGACCCTAAAACCAGGTCTCCTAATACATGGGTGCTTGAAAAAATCCTCGGTGCAGATGACTTCATGAAGGGTAGGGCTGGGGATGTTAAAGGGATAAGGGTGATGGATGATTATACACTTGAGATATGTCTTAAAAAACCATTCTCTCCATTTCTCAGCCTTCTTACCATGACTGCTGCTTATGTTGTTCCCAAGGAGGAAGTAGAGAGATGGGGTCCTGATTTTTCAAGCCATCCTGTTGGGACAGGTCCTTTTGTATTGAAAGAATGGTTACCAAACAGGGAGTTAAAACTCGAAAAAAGAGAGGGTTATTTTGATGTCCCTGCAAAGGTGAAAGGAATCATTTACAGGATAATCCCTGAAGACCTGACTACAGTAACAGAATTTGAACTCGGAAACCTTGATGTAATCACAATACCAGTATCAGAGTATTCGAGATGTAAAAACCATCCCAAAAGGCAGGGTCTTATCTCGTCCATTAAAGGCCCGAATACTTATTATCTCGGCCTTAATTGTTCAAAACCGCCCTTTAATAATCTCATCCTCAGAAAGGCGATGAGCTATGCTATTGATAGGGAAAAGATACTGAATACGATTTATGAAAGGCGTGGAAGATTGGCATCAGGCCCTGTGCCTGATATCATGAGAAAGTGGGATATGCCGTCTTATTATGAATACAATCCTGAAAGGGCAAGGGAATTGATTAAAAAAGAAGGTCTGGATAGCATTACAATAAATCTTTACATAATAGCAGACCAGGAGGTTGTTGATATAGCAGAGGTTATCCAGTCTTACATTAAGGCTGTCGGGATAGATGTAAGGATAAAACAGCTCGAATGGAGTGCTTATAAAGAGGCTATTAATAAAGGAGAGCCTGATATGTTTTATCTTAGCTGGTGGGCTGATTATCCTGACCCAGAGAATTTCCTCTTCCCTTTATTTCATTCTTCCAATCACGGTGCAGGCGGAAACAGGACGAGGTATACAAACCTGACTGTAGATTCATTGATAGAAAAGGGACAGTATACAATGGATGAAAAAAAGAGAAACAATTTTTATAGAAAGGCAGAGAAAATGATTGTTGAGGATTCACCGTGGGTTTTTCTCTGGCACAGGACAGATTTTACAATCAGACAGCCATGGATTAAAAACTATAAAATCTACCCGATATATAGTATGGATAAAGGTACAGAGGTATCGTTTTGATGAGAACATATCTCTTAAAGAAGCTTTTTCTTTTAGTCCCGCTCTTATTGGGTGTGATATTGCTTACATTCACCCTCACAAAGGCACTGCCAGGTGACCCTGTTTTGAGTATGGTAGGAGATAGGGCGCAGCCTGAGGTTATTGAGAAGATAAGAAAGGAACTTGGTGCTGATAAAAATGTATTCAGCCAGTATCTTGGATATGTAAGGCTGATGCTGAAGGGTGAATTTGGACGTTCATATTACACAAACAGAGAGGTATTTGACGACCTCATTTTAAAATTCCCGAATACCTTAAAGCTCGCATTGGGTGCTATGATTATCGCCATCTCTGTTGGCCTGTTTTTAGGCTTTATCTCTGCATATAAAAGAGATACCATCACAGACAGGATTATATCATCGCTCTCAGTCACAGGTCTAAGCCTTCCTGTCTTCTGGAGTGGACTTTTAATTATGCTTTTCTTCAGTCTTAAGCTTAAACTTTTCCCCCCTTCTGGTACTGGTGACATAAGATTTCTTATCCTGCCCTCAATAACCCTTTCCCTGCCTGCTATTGCCACGCTCACAAGAGTTACAAGAACCACACTGATAGAAATCTATGATATGCCTTTTGTTACCACAGCAAGGGCAAAAGGAATAGCAGAGCTTAAGATAAATTCTATCCATGTCTTTAAAAATGCACTCATCCCTCTTGTGACTGTAATAGGACTTGATTTTGGAAGCTATCTTAATGGTGCAGTCCTTACAGAGACAATATTTGGATGGGATGGTATAGGAAGATTCACTATGGAGGGGATAATAAAGAGGGACTATCCCGTGATAATGGGATGTATAATTGTGGGCACTATTATTTTTGTGCTTATCAATCTGTTTGTTGATGTCATTTATCATTATCTTGACCCGAGGGTAAGGTTGCATGAAAACAACAGGTAAGATTTCTATGGCCATACTGATTTTAATATCTTTACTTTCTCTATTTGCACCTTTTGTATCCTGGTATAACCCTGACAAGATAGATCTTGATAGCCTAAAGGAACCTCCGAGCTTCAAACATCCATTCGGGACAGACAATAAAGGGAGGGATATTTTTTCGAGAGTACTTTATGGAGGCAGGATTTCGATAAGCGTAGCTCTAATAGCTGCATTCTTCTCTATGGGGATAGGGCTTGTTGTCGGCCTCTTTTCAGGTTATTTTGGAGGGAAGATTGATACAGCTATTATGGCCTTTGTTGACCTAATACTTTCTTTCCCGTCACTCCTTCTTGCTATAGGTGTCTCAATTATATTTCCGCCTGGTATCTATACTGTGATGATAGCAATTGCTGCGGTGGGTTGGGCCTCATTTGCAAGGCTTATAAGAGGATATATATTGACCCTCAGGGAAGCTCCTTTTGTAGAGGCAGCGAGGGCTTTGGGATGCAGTGATATGAGGATACTGTTTGTGTATCTTATGCCCCAGTGTATCCCACTTTCACTTATAATGATGGGGCTGAAACTCGGAGGTTATATATTGACAGAGGCATCATTGAGTTTTTTAGGATTAGGTGCGCAACCTCCAACAGCAACATGGGGTTCTATGATAAGTGCAAACAGGTCTTATATTTCTTCAGCCCCTTGGATGGTACTTTTCCCAGGGTTAACGATTGCCGTTACTGCTCTATGTTTTAATACCATGGGTGATACTTTAAGAGACAGGTATGGCCTACATCTCCATTAGTCTTTCTTCTTCTTCCTGCTGTGTCTTGCATTCTATACACATAGTTGTGACAGGCCTTGCCTCGAGCCTCCTTATATCTATCTCCTCTCCACACTTATCGCATATGCCGAATACACCATTGTCAATTCTATCTATGGCATCCTCGATCTTCTTTAAAAGTCTCTGTTCTCTCCCTCTTAACCTGAGCATGAAACTTCTTTCTGTCTCAGCAGATGCCTGGTCACCAAGATCAGGAAATATGGTCTGGCCTGGAAGAGAATTAAGGGCCTCCTCAGCCTCTGCAAGAAGGGACTCCCTTTGCTGAATCAGTTTTTTCTTTATCTCCTGTATCTTTTTCTTCCTCAATTTTTTATCTCTCTTGATATTTCTACGCTGCACCATAAAATTTCCTATATTGAGTTTCGATAGCCTAACAAAAACATTCTGTTTTAGTCAAGGCGGACACTACCCAGATAGGAAAAATCTTGACAATAAAAAACTTTTCTGGTAATTTAATAATAAATTGGGAGGTCTTAAATTACAATATAGCGAAAAGAATAACAGCCGCTGATAAATGTGTGAAACTAAAATCTAAGAAGAGATAATTTTATGGGGGAAAAGAATTTTATAAGTGAAGAATTCCTTTATGCCTTAGAATTTCATGGGATAAAAAGAAGGGACTTCCTGAAATTTTGTGGGGCAACCGCTGCCCTTCTTGGATTATCAGAACTTTATATACCAGAGATAGCCGCAGCGGTCGAAAAGGCATCAAAAAGACCACCTGTTGTATGGCTCAATTTTGCATCTGATAGTGGATGTACAGAGGCCCTGATTAAAGCAACCTACCCCAATGCAGCAGACTTAGTCCTTGATATCCTCAGTGTTGATTACAACGAGACAGTAATGGCAGCAGCAGGCAAGCATGCTGAAGACATCCTTGCAAAGTCTCTTAAAGATGGCGGTTATATCCTTATTGTTGAAGGTGGGGTGCCAACAAAAAAGGGACATGGCACTATAGCAGGAAGAGAAATGCTTGATATCCTTAAAGATTTTTCTGGATCTGCTGTCGCCATAATCGCTGTTGGGAGTTGTGCCACATTTGGAGGAGTACCTTCAGCAAAACCTAATCCTTCTCAGATTGTGGGTGTATCAGAGGCACTCAAGAAGGTTGGCATGAATAAGGCTGTAATTAACTTAGATCTGTGCCCTGTAAATGTCGAATACCTTGTAGGGGTTGTTGTCAATTATCTTCTGCTTGGTAAGCTTCCGGAACTTGACAGTTTCGGCAGGCCAAAGATGTTTTATGGAAGGACAATACATGATAACTGTGAACGGCGTGCACATTTTGACACTGGCAGATTTGTAAAACAGTTCGGCTCGAGAGAGGAAGAGATGGGTTACTGTCTCTATGAGATGGGTTGCAAAGGGCCAATGACCTATTCTGAATGTCCAAAGATAAGATATAATGATAAGATAAATTGGTGTGTCGGCGCTGGTGCTCCCTGTATAGGATGTGCAGAACAAGGATGGCCTGATAAATTCGCAGGATTTTATGAGAGGCTCCTATGGCAAGAATAACAATAGACCCTATGACAAGGATCGAGGGACATCTACGGATAGATGTTGAGATAGAAGGTGGAAGGGTTAAAGATGCATGGACGACAGGAACACTCTTCCGCGGATTTGAAATAATCTTAAAAGGCAGAGACCCCAGAGATGCATGGCATTTAACCCAGAGGATATGCGGTGTCTGCCCGACCTCTCATGGTCATGCATCATCTATGAGCATGGAGGATGCCTTTAAAGTAAGGCCCCCTGACAACGGCAGGATTATAAGGAACATCATTGAAGGCTGTCAGTTTGTGCATTCTCATATACTCTGGTTTTATCACCTATCAGCCTTTGATTATGTTGATATTATAGCAGCATTAAAGGCACAGCCAAAAGAGGCATCCTTAAAGAGAGTACAGGAAAAACTCAAGTCTTTTGTTGAATCAGGACAGCTCGGGCCATTTGCTAATGCTTACTGGGGACATCCTGCATACAAGCTACCTCCAGACCTCAACCTCCTTGCTGTTGCCCATTATCTTGAGGCACTCGATATGCAGGCCAAGGCATCACACCTTAGTGCACTTTTTGGAGGAAAGATGCCGATGACAATGACCAGCCCTCCAGGTGGAAGCACCCATATACCAACAATTGATGATATGGCAAATTATCTTTTCAGGATAAAAGAACTCCAGAACTGGATTGACAATGTTTATATACCAGATGTGCTGGCAATTACTCCATATTATCTTGATTATGCAGGAGTCGCTAAGGGGCATGTTAACTTCCTCGCCTGGGGCGTATTTGAAGATGCATCCTTTGACCCTAAAAAGAGACTTCTTCCAAGAGGAGCAATATTTGCATCTGACTTCCCAAAGCTTCATGATGCAAGACCTAAAGATGTGACCGAAGATGTTACGCATAGCTGGTATAAAGGCACAAAGCCTCTCAATCCGAGTGTAGGGGAAACAGAACCTGAATATACAGGTTACGATCCTGAAAAGAAATACTCATGGGCAAAATCTCCAAGATATAATGATAAACCAATGGAGGTAGGAGCACTTGCAAGAATGCTTATAGCATATCTATCAGGCCAGCCTACAGCTAAGAAGCTTATTGATAACACCCTTTCAGCGATTGGGCATGCAGGCAGACCAGAGATTCTCTTTGGTGTGGTAGGTAGAATTGCTGCAAAGGCACTCGAATGCAAGATGGTTGCTGATGCAATGTATGAATGGGGTCTCGAGATTATTGAAAATATTAAGAAAGGCAGGACAAAGGTATATACACCCTATGAAATTCCTGATAAGGCAGAGGGGGTAGGGCTGTGGGAGGCACCAAGAGGGGCTTTAGCCCACTGGATAGATGTAGAAGGTAAAAAGATAAAGAACTACCAGTGCGTTGTCCCTACAACATGGAATATATGTCCAAGAGACAATAAAGGTGTAAGAGGCCCAGTAGAAGAGGCACTTGTGGGAATGTCTGTAATAAACTCAGAGAAACCGCTTGAGGTTTTGAGGGTCGTGCATTCTTTTGACCCATGTCTCGCATGCACAGTCCATATAATACATCCTGAATCCAATAGGATAATGAAATTTAAGGTATAATGCCTCTCCCTAAAATCCTTATACTCGGAGTTGGAAATCTCCTTTTAAAAGATGAGGGAATTGGCATACATGCTATAAGGGAACTTGAAAAATCTGTCTTGCCTGAAAATGTTCAATTACTTGAGGCTGGAACAGTTAGTCACCAGTTTATTCCATTATTTAATCAGATAGATTATCTTATTGTCATTGATGCCTTAGAGGGAGGTGATAGACCTGGATTAATCTACAAATTTTCTCCGGAAGACATTAAGTTTAGGTCCGAACAAAAACTATCACTGCATCAGATGAGCCTTATGGATATTTTAAATATGGTGGCTCTAACAGGGAAAATGCCAAAGACCATAATATTTGGGATTCAGCCGGAAGATGTTTCTTCGTGGTCTTTAGAGCTATCTGATACAGTCAGAGATGCTATACCGAGAATAAAAGAACTAATTCTTGCCGAGTTGAAAAAGATAAATGCAGATCAAATACAGAAGGAAAGAATAGGTTGACGAGATATGTGCCTTGCAATTCCTTCTAAGATAATCAGTATTGACAATAACATGGCAGTTGTTGATGTCTATGGTGCACGTAGAAATGTAAGTCTTCTGCTTATACCAGAGGATGTGACAGTAGGTGATTATGTGCTTGTCCATGCTGGGTTTGCAATCCAGAAGATTCAGAAGGACATAGCACAGGAGACCCTCAGACTTATCAAAACAGTCTTTGAAGAATAAGCATCTATGATTGTCATGAATTATTCCTTTATGTTAATCTTCATTAAAAAGAGAAGGCTTATAAATGCTTAAAAATGACCGCTGGATAAGGGAAATGGCTGCAAAGGGTATGATAGAGCCTTTTAATGAAGACCAGGTCAGGGAGGGCATTATCTCTTACGGTGTAAGCTCATACGGATACGACATGAGGATTGCTGATGAATTTAAGATATTCACAAACATAAATAATACTATTGTTGACCCGAAGGCATTTAACCCGAAGAGTTTTATTGATTTCAAAGGTGATATATGTATAGTCCCACCAAACTCATTTATACTCGGCCGCTCAGTGGAATACTTCAGGATTCCGAGAGAGACCATTGTGATATGTCTCGGAAAGTCAACATATGCAAGATGCGGTATTATCATAAATGTGACACCGCTTGAGCCTGAATGGGAAGGCTACGTTACTATAGAGATATCAAACACAGCACCACTTCCAGCAAAGATATATGCAAATGAGGGCATAGCCCAGTTATTATTTCTTGGAGGAGAAGAACCTTGTCAGACCTCATATGCTGATAAGTCAGGGAAGTACCAGGCCCAGAAGGGAATAACACTGGCTAAGATACAGCGATAAAAGTAGTCAAAAGTCATAAGTCATGAGTCAAAGGTCCAATAAACGTTGTTGACTGATGAGTGCTGAAGGCGGGGTTAAGATGCCAGCAAGTGAAAAATTGATACTTGCCCTTGATGTGTCTGAACATAACTATGCGATTGAACTTGTGGAGAAGTTCAAGGATTATGTTGGAATCTTTAAGGTTGGCCCCGAGCTCTTCGTATCCTCTGGCCCGAAGATAGTTGAAGACATAAATAAAAAGGGCAGAAGGGTCTTCCTTGACCTTAAGTTCCATGACATCCCGAACACTGTTTCAAGGTCAGCCATTGCTGCAACAAGGCTTGGAGTATATATGTTCAATGTACATGCATCAGGTGGTCTTGAAATGATGAGGAAATGCAGGGATAGTGTTGTTGAGATATGTCTTAAAGAAAACATAGAGAGACCAAAAATCCTCGGTGTAACAGTGCTTACAAGCATCTCAAAGGAGGTCCTCAGAGATGAAGTTGGTATACAGCACAGCCTGAAGACACATGTGAAACATCTTTCAGGACTCGTCCTTAAGGCTGGTCTTGATGGTGTAGTTGCATCAGCAGGAGAAGTTTCAGTAATAAGAAATCACTATGGAAAGGAATTCTTGATAGTAACCCCTGGCATCAGACCCTCATGGAGTCCACCGGATGACCAGAAGAGAACCATGACTCCAAAAGAAGCTATCAGGGAAGGGGCTGATTATCTTGTTATGGGGAGGGCTGTCCTGCAACAGGCCGACCCTTTGAAGGCTATTGAATTGATAACCCTTGAGATGCTTGCTGTCTGAGATCAAATGATAATGGTTCCGTTGCAAAAGAAGCCTGAAAGGTTTGGATGTCAGTCTTTTGCAACGTGTTATCTGTCGGTGCGGGCAGATTTAATTGTTCCTTTTTTTCTCTATCTTACAGCCTCTAAAGGAGTCATTAGACTTATCTCTTTAAGCGTTGCTATCTTGGAAGCGTCAAGTATTTCAATCTCAAGTGGTAATCCGTCATTATCAAGATGAAGAATAACACCTTCCTTTAAATCTATTGAATCTACAGGAGTTCCGTCCCTAAGCTCTATTAAAAGAATATCAGCTTCCTTTGAGTATTTTATCTTCATAAACACCACCTCCTTTAAAGTAACGGTCTATGTATGGAAAATACACCGTGAGCAATACAGGTAATTCTCCTTCATACTCATAGACAGCTCTGACTAAGTGGTCACCATATCTCCTATGAGCAATATATCTGTTTCTATGACCGACTATTACCTCCTCAGGTAGAAGAAGGGTCTCTACTACCATTTCTTCTTTGATATTCCATTTTTTGATTCTTTCAATAGCATGAATAAGGAAAAGAATTCTTACGGTTTTCTCTTGAATTCTTATTGTATAAATCTCGCCCTTACTGTGAATTTGTCTATCTATAATTTTTATTGTCATTAGGATCCTTTGTATATTATATCACTCTGCTTGATTTTCTTTTGATAATGCCCTTCTCAATGGATGTTATCTGTCCGTTGCGGGCAATTAAAATATGGGAGTGTCCCTCTATTTCCCTCAGTTTTTAAAAGGCCGTCAAAATTTCACATAACGGTATCGGTGTTTGTGAAGTTCCCGAACGAAGTGAGGGAATTTGGGTGAGCCCATCAGGGCGAACCGCAAACACCGAGTTATATGACCGAGCCGAAGGCGAGGCAAGGACACGAAGTGTCCGTAGAGTGCCAGAACCAAACCTAACATACAGATATTTCATCATCCTCACACTTTATACACTTTATTAGATGGGGACAACCATCACTTAAGACCATAAGGTTATCTCTCCCGGCATAACTTTCCTTGCAGGATGTATTAAGTGAAGGTTGATTGGCATATATTAAAAGACATTCGACATCCTTTACAATTTCTTTGGTTATCCTACCGAAATTTGCTTTTTCAATAAATCCAAGCCAGATGGATAATTTTTTTGAATTTAAGTTAAATTGCTCTGATAGTTTGTTTTATCTCACTATCTACATCCTGAAGATATGCAATTCCAATATATAACAATGAAGAACCACTTGTAAAAATATAGAAGTATGCATCTTTATAATACAGAATGTCATTAATATTGGTCATTCTCCAGTTTATATTAACCCTCATTAATATAGGGTATTCTCATAAAGAAACTTCAGGGCACTGTAACATTGATTCACTGCTGAAGATGAAGCCTTCTTTTCCCTGATGAGATAAAGTAGATATTCCTTAATCTCCTTCTCACCCATCTCCTCAGGTG
>JBFLWW010000015.1:0-43201 GCA_040757475.1 Nitrospirota bacterium | reverse complement strand
TGTGTCCAAAATGTGGAGGACATAATAAATCAGATGCTAAATTTTGTATGAGTTGTGGTTCTGCTATGGTGGTAGAGGCTAAAGTAGAAGGTAAGGCTTGTCCTACATGCAACGCACCTGTAAAAGAGGGGGCAAAGTTTTGCATGAGGTGTGGGGGAAAGATAGAGTAAGGTGCTTTAAAACTAAGGAAAGGAGGATAAGACATGTTTTGTCCAAAATGTGGCAGCGAAATTGGCAAAGGAGATAGATTTTGTTCTAACTGTGGGACAATGATCGAAGAAGGTATATCAGCGTCCCCGTCTATTGGCGTTGCTGGTAAACAAAATCTTCCACTCATCGGAGGTGCCTTCCTTTTACTCTCCTTCTTTATGCCATGGATAGACCTTGGTTTTATTTCTGTGTCTGGCTTTAATCTTTTAAAAGCAGCATCTGGTGCCGAAAAACTCCTTGCTTTAATAGCATGGTTTGTTCCAATTGGAGGAGGGATAACTGCATATCTTGCATATACAAAAATAGAAATACAACAATTACATCTCTTATTGCTGGGGCAGTTGCACTTCTTGTGTGGGTTTGGCTGTTTTTTAGTATAGGAACTGATATAAAGAAGATGTCGGGTAGTTTTGGAGATGTTTTTAAAGCAATGGGGGTTGGCCTATATATTATGTTAGCAGGGATTGTTTGCTTAGGAATAGGTATAAAGAGGAGGTGAACCATGACTTATTGTCCAAAGTGTAGAGGGAAGGTTGAGGAAGGTAGTAGTTTCTGTCAAAACTGCGGGGCCATAGTAGAAAGAAAAATAGCTTCGAAGGCTATTCCTAAAAAGGGCCTAATGAGAAAGATTGAACAAGATATCTATTTCAGGATCACACGGGTTTTTGCGTGGTTAGTTGCAGCACTTGCTACAATTGGTTTTATTGTTTCTGTTATATATGTGCTTAAAACCGCACCTCAGGTGCTTGGTGGAAGTGCAAAAGTTTCACAGGAAGAAGTAAGAAACGCTATCGCTGGAAAATCAAGTGGAGGGTTTCAGTATGAGATGGAATCTGAGAGAAAGAGAATAAGTCCTGAACTTTTGGCTAAACTGGATAAGGAAATATATGAACTCATTTATCTTTTACCTAAAGATACGCAATCTGAATGGGATGTTGAGAGGTTGAGGGGAATTATTAGAAATAGTGTTGCTTCCTGGGAGAATATAAAAGATAAGTTAACTGTGATACAGGAAGCAAGAGCTTTGCTTAAAAATTTCTCTGAGGAACAACGGGCTGATGCTATGTATAAATTTTTCGTCATAAAAACTGAAAAAGAGAACATTATTAAGGTAAGAAAGGCAGATGCACTAAAAAACTTGGGGATATGGGCTGGTATCATGTTGGCAATGATTTACACTATTACTATGATCTCTATGATTCTTGTTGCTTTAGCAATAGAAAAGAATACAAGGAAAGTAGAGTGAGGTTATTATGACATGTATAAAATGCAACTCCGATATCCCTGATACCGCAAAATTCTGTCCAAAATGTGGGGTGAAGGTTGAGATAGCAAAAGCTGAGGTTTTGATAAAGAAGTGTCCTTCCTGTGGTGCTGAAAATCCTGTATCTGCAAAATTCTGCAAGGTTGATGGCTATAACTTCCAGCAAGCCGAGGGAAAACCAGCAGAGGAGATAAAACCAGAGATTGAAAAGCCAAAGGGTGTAATCATTTGTCCAAAATGTGAAACACCAAATCCTTTAACAGCTAAATTCTGTAAGAAGGATGGAACTCCTTTGAGAGAGGAGATCAAGCCATCTGAAATAGTGAAGGAGTATATTAAGCCTGAAAGAATTATTGAAAAGAGACCTAAAGAGATAGCCCCTTCTAAGGCAAGAAGGATACCTATATGGATAGCTATTTCCGTCCTGGCGGTTATCCTTGCTGGTGGAAGCTATCTGTACTTTAAAAAACCAAAAGAAGTTTCTGTACCTTTGCAAGAAACAAGAACTTCGCCAGATACAGTGGTGTCTAAAAAAGAGCCAGCTACAATTCCCATACAGCCACCTTTAATCCCTGAACAAAGTTTAGAAGAGAAGGCTATCATCAGTTTAATAAATGCATGGAAAACAGCATGGGAAAGTCGTGACATAGAGCAATATATGAGCTTTTATGATGGAACTTTTTATGCTCCTTACAAAAAGATGAACTACAACAAGTGGCTAAATTATAAACAAGGACTTTTCAGAAGATCCTCCAGAATCCAAGTTGTGATTAAAAACCTTCAAGTCAATATTAATGGAGATAAAGCATATGCTAAGTTTGATCAAGATTATCGATCAGATATATATTCGGATTTGGGAAAGAAAACGCTAACCTTCAGAAAAATCAATGGTGTTTGGAAAATCGTTGAGGAAGATTTTGTGGAATATAGAGGGTAAGTTTTGGATAGAACATGAATAAAGGATATCGGTGGATAACTGGCTTGTTATTAGCGATAGTGATCGGAGTTGTAAGTTTTCTCTTTTTCTTTCAAGGAGAAGAGAACTTATTATCGAACAGAGAAAAAGTTCAACAAACTTTAATTACAAGTGCTTCAGATACCCAGACAGTTGATGAACAAGAAAATGGGATTACAATAGGATTGTCAGTTAAAAAGAGACCAATTGAAGCAGTTATGATAGGTTCAGGTGAAGACGCGACTCTAATATTGGCTGGAGTACACGGAGACGAACCCGATGGAACGTATGTGGCCGAAATGCTTATTAAATATCTTTTATCAGAGAAGAATAACCGGTTTGAAGGGAAAAAGATTATTGTTATTCCTCAGGTAAATCCAGACGGGTTGGCATCTAAGACAAGGGTCAATGCCAACAAGGTTGATATAAACAGGAATTTTCCTACTCGAGACTGGAACCCTAACGCAAGAAATAAAAGGTATAACCCTGGCCCGCATCCAGGTTCCGAACCCGAAACACAGGCAATTATTCGCGCTCTCCAAGAATTTAAACCCAACAAGGTCATTTCGATTCACTCCCCTTATTATCAAATCAACTTTGATGGCCCTGCGGTGGAATTAGCAATGGAAATGGCAAGTTACAATAGCTATTCGGTTCGTCCTTATATTGGATATCCAACACAGGGTTCTTTAGGGACATATGCTGGTAAGGAAAGAGCTATTCCTACTATAACACTTGAATTGGCTCGGGTTCCAAAAGAACTCGCATGGTTTCAAAATAAAGAGGCTCTGATTGCAGCGATATACTTTTCAAGTAAAACCCATATTGGAAAACCACGCACTTAGAGACTTTAGAGATTAAATCAGACGGCACATATAAGTGTTATAAGACTGGAGAGCTTGGGATTAGATATAGGACCGCTGGGACATGGGAAATAGAAAAGTATGAGGGTGAAGAAGGGATAATTTTTAGCCCTCCCCGATGGATTATATAGCGGTTCTTAAGAAAAAGGGCAATACGCTTGTTGAGCCTTTAATTTAATGGGTGAATCCTATGTAAAACAGGATTGAGGAAAGGAGGGACAAAAATGAAAGGAATAAAAATGGCAGTTCTCTTAGCAGTGATTGTGCCTTTACTCGGAATCATGGCAGACTATAGTAGAGCCGATGATACTAACCAGAAAGGAAAAGAGATTAAAAGTCTATCTGCTGAGCTAAAAAAACCAAGCCAACAGACAAAAGAGGTAGTTCCGCCGCTTGCTGATAGTATTAATATCGGTGGTATCAGTATTAGCATTACTGAGTTCACACGAGAGAAGAATATAGCTTTAGTAAGATTTGCTTTTCGATGTATCAATGAGAGTTGGTTTCCTCGGCAGTTCTCACTTCTTATTACAGATGACCGAGGTAATGAATATCGCACAGAGTTTAACCATTATCCTTTTTTACCTATGCCATTAGTAGGATCTACTTGGATAACAGATTCGCCAGTTATCATCAAAATCCCTAAAATAGCCCCTATCTCCAAGTTTGAATTGATTCCTGACACAGGGGGTATGCCTGACAACTTACGTGGGAAGATCCCCAGCAAGTTTAATCTTGACTATCGAAAGCTCACTCCCCTTCCTCCTCTCAGTCTGAGATTCAAGATTAATCACGAGCAAGTCCTCACCGGGAAAGAGATAAAACAGGATAAAAATATATCTATATGGTTGGGAGAAGCAAAAATAGAGGAAACAATAGAGGAAAAGTCAGTTGAAAAAGCCATTTCTGTGAGTGTCCCTGTAACAATTGAAAATCGAGATTATAATCCTCGATATGCAGAGATGCTGTTTGCATGCGAACTTCAGCTTAACAGTGGCAGAAGCATATCTGAAAGGTTGGAAACAGAAAGAACAGTTGAAGGAATTTCAAAACAGACCTTTGAGCATTCCTTTAAAGTAGAAGTAGAGAAAAATGAGCATGTACAGCTTATTTGGGTAAATCGGTTGCCTGCTCCTTTGCCATTTCCTGGCGTTTTTTCCTGTCGCTCCTGGTTACGACCCCAAGCCCAAGTTCTTGGGCTTTCTCTATATCTCGGAAAGAGATATTATTCCTTCTGAAATAGCTTTACCAAGTTTATCTCCAAGAAAACCTGTCCCTTCTCACATTGAAGACGGCGATTGGTTTCCTGATGGCTCAAAAATCGTGCTTAGTGAAAAAACAGAAAAAATCAAGGAAGACTTTTGGGGTAAAGAGGTAAAAGAGATAAAGCGTCGAATTTTCATAATGAATCCTGATGGAACTGATAAAAAAGAGATAAAGTTTAAAAAGCAAGAGCATACGGACCATGTTGCTCCTCTGGTTTCGCCCGATGGCCAAAAAATCCTTTTTATAGCAACTGAAGGGTATTTACCTATCTACATGATGGATGTGGATGGAAGTAATATACGAAGAGTTGCGTTTGGAGGTAGTGACTTGGCTTATGCTTGGATCTCTAATGATAAGATAGTTCTTTGGAAAGACTCCTTCAGCTATAGTTCTGTGCCTGATATTGACATTTATAGTTCTGTGCCTGATATTGACATTTTCTATACTCAAGGAAAAATCTATATTTTTGATATAAACAAAGGGAGAATCAAGACATTAAAAACCCCGCCTCAAGAGCTTCTAAGGGGAAAATTTGTTTCTACGTCAGTTGTTTCTGGCTTAGTAATCAAGAATTTGCAGAAATAGCGTATAGAAGTTATGGAGATAGCACGGAAGGAAACAAAGAAGTGCAACGCTCCTATGTCAATTCGGCGGATAGACTTTCATCAGTATAGTGGGAGTGCCTGATCTGCCGCAAAAGACTCATAATATCTCAGAGATATGGAAGCGGATAATGGGTCAATTGATAATTATAAGACTTCGTGCGAGGGTAAGGGATATTATTGCTCTCCCTCTTTAAATACTGCTCTAAAGAGTAGAAACAGGAGAACAGAAGTGAGGGGTTTTGTATGAAGAGAACAATGCAAATAATCATGGTCTTTGGGGCTATTCTGTTTTTACTTGGGAAGGCGGCGGGGCTTGAGAAGGGAAAGAAAGAATACGTTGGCACGTACATTTACGAGTACAAGGAGCGTCCTGAACTAAGTACGATATCATACCACCATATTTACATTTTGGAAATAGAAAAGGATGGCAGTTATAGATTAACACAAGGAACGATTACATCAGATCCAAAGTGGCAGCACCTCTGGGCACCTCACGTTCAAAGTGGGAAGTGGAAAATAATAACCAAAGAAGAAGTAGAAGAAATGAGAAAACTAGGACCGGGAGAACTAGGAGAGGTAGAAGATACAATTGATTTCTGGCCACCGCTGCTGGTAGAACCAGGCCCTGGCGTGGGTATATGGTCTCTTATAAAAAAAGGCAATAAACTTATTTCTTCTACATCCACTGTAGAGTTTTTTCCACAAACGGCCGATATAGTCTTTGTTAAAAAACCTATAGAAGAAATTGAAAAGTACAGGAGACAAATAGAATCAATATCGGAGAGAAAAAGAGAAACTAAGCCACAGATTGCAGGGTATACAGCCAAATTTAATAACCTCAATTACTTCTTGGGTAGCATGCGTGCGAATGTATTAAAATGCCCAAAAGAAAGTTGCAATGATAATGAGGAAGAAGCAGCTAAGGTGGTCATAAGTCATCTCCTTACAAAAAAGTCAGGAAAGTGGCTTTCTGGTTTTATTGTGTGGCAGGTTGCCAAAAAACTAATTTTATCTGGATTAGATGAGCTTACACAGATGGCTATCTCTCTTGGAGAGACAGTAATTGGGGAAAAAATCAGAGAAATAAAAGATAAATTTGAAAAAAGCCATGGAGCTGACATAAAAGTCTTTAGCCTTGGATGGAAGGATATTGGGGTTCTTCCTATATACTTACCTTATAAAGAGAGAGACGGTCGTCATGGAAAGGTAGATGGAGAAGCGTTGATGGTATTTTATTCCCCTCATTCCATCTCTATCAAAGAGATTAAGGATCAAGTAAAATCAGGGGGAGGACGCTTCGCAATTTATGTTCCTCCTATAGGATTGGATGAAAAATTAAGACAACTTCCAGACGAAGGCATTGTGAGACCCTTTAAGCTCATAATAAGAGGAACGGTATACGAGTTGGGTGAAGTTAAAACATACGAAAGTTGGGGTGAGACTATTAAAGGACCTTGGGTTACTTTCTTAGAGGACAAAGAAAGCGTAAGCACGAAAGTACAAATAACTTCTTCCCTGAGAATCCTTGGCCCTTCACCTTACAAAGTAGGAGACACTATAACAGCAGAGTTTTCGATTAAGAATATTGGTACAGCTCCTATCACTTTTGATGTATTGACTGTCGGAGGTAGAGTAAATGACACTTGTCCACAGGATATATGTCCTGACTTTACTTGGAAGGAGAATATTACTCTACGGCCAAATGAAGTTTATCCCTATAAAGGCACACTACCACTTGAAGCCCCTGGCAATTACCATTTCTTTACTGCTTACAGGACAAAAGAAGGATGGAATACAGCTATTCCAACAGCGCCAGACATCCTCAATACAATAGATATCAAGGTTGTGCCTCAACAAGAGTTATCATGTCCAGACGGCGCTGAATACCCTCAGGTAGCACATCACAAAAATGATTTTGACAAAGTAGGTCTCAGGGGATACTGCACCTGGTATGCAGCAGAGCGATGGCTCTGGGATAGGGATGAAATAGAAATGGGTGATTATGTTGCATTTAAACCAAAGACGAGGGTTTGGGATAAAAAAGAAGAGTTGCCATCTATAAGGGATGCCAATATGTGGGCAGAAGACGCAAAGAAGAAAGGTTTATATGTTGACTCTGAAAACCCAGTCAAAGGGAGTATTGTGGTCTTTGGTGCTACTTCTAACAATCCAGGAGGCCATGTTGCATATGTTGAGTTGGTTGATAAAAAAGAAGGCACTTTTACAATCTCACAGATGAACGCTGGCTCAAGGATTGACCCTAAGACGCTTAAAACAGAATGTTTTAACAAAATAACGATGGATGCTCTTAAAATCGGAGCTACCACCTACAAGGGTATGAAAATATTAGGATTTATATATCCTGTAACTGCAGCAGTAGCACAGCCTAAACCACCTGCAGTAGCACCAGCTCCTCAACCTGCACCTACACCGCCGGCTAAGACTCCTGAAGACCTTGTAGGTAAGTATTTTACTCTTCGTGAGCTTCCAACGTCAATAATTGCTGCTGACATTCCGGGAAAATACTTCGAGCAAGAGCAAGAACTGCTTACCGCTCCTTATGAAGAAGTATATCTTGAATTGAGAAGGAGTGGAACTGCAACTTCGAATCGTTCTTGGGATCCATTTCCTGAACGTGCTCGATGGATGCTTGGTAAAGATATAGATGTAGAGACGTTAAAAGCTCAAGAGGAACGTGGCGTATATGAATGGGATATGTTTGACAAATTGATTATTTGGCGGACACTTCCAGATAGGGTCAAAAAAGATGCCCTATATATTTTCAGTCATACCAGAGACTCTATTTACAGGGGTGGCAAAGAATGGGTGAGAGAATTTCTTATCAGAGGAAAAGGTGTACTTGTAGACAGTGAGAATGGTAAAGCATGGGTAAAAAAGGGTTTCAGGTATTCTTTTTCTCCCGAGGAAATAAGTGGAACTTATCGGGCCCAACGAAGGATGCCACCGTGGATACCCGAGAAATTAGTATTGAGACCGGATGGAACATGTAAATATACTCTTTATGGGATGACGGGAGAGAAATATTCATGCGATGGTACCTGGACATTTGAAGACAAAATTCCTGGCAACCGAATCTTGGTTAAATGGGTTCTCCCACCCACATTTTCTGGAGGAGAAGAAAAGTTTACATTCAGAGTGGTTGACCGCAACCATTTAATTCAAAGAAAAAATTTTAACACCGATTGGATTAGAGAAGGTCCGAGTGAAACCTATAAATATGAGACAGCAATGATCTCGCAGCAGTTTTCTCTCTCCAGTGAGTTCGGAACTCGGGAAGTGGTAAATTTTGAAGTTAGTACCCCAGGTACGATTACCTTGGAGGCTACTTGGACAGAAAAAGTAGAGCTAGCGTTGATTCTCAACGGACCTGGCCAAGTCGGCTACTATGCCCGCGAGGATGGTTTCAGTCCCCTTCAGGTGAAATATACCGTGACTGATCAGGACATGGCAAAAGGCAAATCCTGGAGAGCTAGCATTGTCAACTTCAGTAAGCAGGGATCGGTCAAGGGCACACTCAAGGTCATTTATCCAATTCCTTCACAAAAATAGGGTAGACTGAAGGAGCAGGTTGGCGTAATGTTTGGCGTAATGTTCTAGATTTTTGAGCTTTTTAAAAAGCCATTCCCATGCGAGTGGCTTTTTTGGCTTCACAAGGAAGGGAGGTGAACAAAATGCGTGTTGGAATCCAAGTTCCTAGAAAAAGCCAATAAAGAGATTCTGGATATGGGAATTCCTACTGAACCACAAAGCAAAGGGACAGGCTACTTTTAATTGAAAGTATTAAGCAATACCAAGGAATAACAAAATTGTTGTTGATGATTACTATACACCCATATACGGAAATGTGTTAAAAACGGGGTTTCTGCCAGACGGAGAGTACACACTAGGAATAGTACACGCTCCTTTGTTTGGAGAACGAAAAACGGTAGTAGAAAGAAAAATAAATATTTCTGGCGAAGATGTTTATCTTGGGGAAATTGTTATTCCCAAAAAGTGAGGACAGGTCAATCCCTTAAGGGTTGAACCTTTTAAATTTATTTGAGCAAGAGCTTCCTTATATCTCCTACTCTGAGTGTAATCTTATTTGAATCAAGGTATTCGAGCAACTGCAGGGCATATTTTCTTGTAGTGCTGAGGATGTCCCTGAATTCTGCTACAGTCATTTCCGGCTTTCTACTAAAAAAATTCTTGAGAGCACCAATCATCTTTTTATAGACAGAAGATGTTATATACATCGAATCATTAATCCTTACAAGACTTCCTTCTTTTGCCATTAGTTGCAGTATGTCTGACAGATGTTTCTGGTCCAGTCCAAAAGATGTAGAGAGCTCTTCCTTGGTTGGAGGCTGAAATCCACCTTCTTCCAGAAGTCCAAGTATCTCTGTCTTCAGGGTTTCATCTGCCTGAGATAAGGCCACCCTGAAACTCCCAAGCCGAACTATTTCTTTATCTATAACAATATCTTCTTTAAGTGATGTAATAAGGCTTCCAAATGGTTCAGGGTCAATTTTTAGATAAGTCCTGAACTCTTCTTTTGGCATTCCTGGTTTCAGGGGATTTTTCATGTGAAAATCATTCAGGGTCTGAAAAACCTTTTCTCTGAATGCATCAAAGGCAGTCTTATGAATGAGGATATCTTCCAGATTAAGGATGAGACCCTTTTCTTTCAGTATCCTTATAGAATCCTCTATTGCAGGGACTTCAGCCTTTATCCAGCCCTCAAGAGCCATTGGAGAAATACCATGAAGTCCTGATTGTCGCACCTTCATAGAAATCTTTTCATCAAGACCACTTCTCTCGAATATCATCAGGTCTTCAACACCCCCCTTTTTTCTCCTCAGTAAAGGAGATGGTTCAAGGACCTCACCTCCACCAACTGTCTCTACAGGTGAAAATCGTCTTATGATATATCTATCTCCAGACATCGAGATAATAGGCTCCTGGAGCCTGAACTGGCAGTAACAGCTCTCGCCTGCCTTAAGCTCATCCCTGCCGTAAAGGATAACCCTCGCAATGGTCTCTGATGTGCTGAGGTGGAAATGGACAAGGCTTTTACTCTTTAAGGGTGGCGCATCTGAAAGCAGTTCTACCTTTGCATCTACTGCCTTTGTTGGGGTAAACCTTTTAGGTACTACAACAGAATCCCCCCTTTTTAATTCTTCCTTCTCGACCCCTTGAAGATTAATCGCTACCCTCTGGCCTGCATAAGCTGTCTGTATAGGTCTGCCGTGGCTTTGGAGTCCACGAACCCTGCTCTTGATATTGACTGGAAGTATCTCAACCGGCTCATCAACAGATATGCTCCCTGAGATAGCAGTCCCTGTGACAACAGTTCCAAAACCCTTTAAAGTAAAAACCCTGTCTATCGGAAGCCTGAATAGTCCCCTTGTTGACTTTGGTTCGACCTGCAATGCAGCCTCTTTAATCCTTTCCTTCAGAAGACCTATGTTGAGCCCTGTCTTTGAAGAAACAGGTATGATATCTGCATCTTTAAGAAATGTATTTTTTACAAAAGTTCTGACCTCATCTGCAACGAGATCAAGCCAGTCTTTCTCAACGAGGTCTGCCTTTGTGATTGCAATAAGGCCGGATTTTGTTTTTAAAAGGTTACAGATTGCGAGATGCTCACGACTCTGGGGCATAATCCCTTCATCAGCAGCGATGACAAGAAGCACAAGGTCTATTCCACCTGCACCAGCGAGCATATTTCTGACAAGTTTTTCATGTCCGGGGACATCAACTATTCCAACAGTTAGTCCATCTGTAAAGGTGAGGTCTGCAAACCCGAGGTCAATTGTGATGCCGCGTTCCTTCTCTTCTTTTAGCCTGTCAGGGTCTATGCCTGTCAGTGCCTTAACCAGAGCACTCTTTCCATGGTCAATATGACCTGCTGTGCCGAGGATTACGTATCGCATAGTTCTAAGTCTCTATTTTTATTATATTTTATTATAGCATTCCCCGAAGCAATCTCACTTTGGTTAATTTTTTTATTGAAAAATCCTCTGCATTTGTTAAAATTGTTTCATGGAACTCAAGGCTGGTGTGATAACACATTTTTACAAAAAGATAGGCGTGGCAGTGTTGGATCTTTCAGAACCCTTACAGGTTGGAGACACCATACGCATTCTCGGACGCACAACAGACATTACACAGAAGGTAGAATCCATGCAGATAGAGCATCAGAATGTAGAAAGAGCAGAAAAGGGTCAGTGCATAGGGTTAAAGGTTCAGGGAGATGTCAGGGAGAAAGACCTGGTCTATAAGGTCGTATAAATAGGGACATATCCCATTAATACTTTTTCTGGGTTTTCCTCTTGGCTGTACAGACCTCCATCTCGACTACGCTCGATAGCATCTATAATACATCATTTCCGACTGCTCTACCGGTTTATAATGCGTCCCTGATTAAACTGTAATAATCAATATGGCATAGCAATCAAAGGCTTTACCATTAATCCCCTTGACAGCTTTTTCGTATGCCCTTCTGATTTTTTTCATATTAATGCCCAAGAGCAATCCGAGGTCAACACATACTCTATAGAGAGAGCCGGTTTCTAATGGCATGATTTTAAAACGGTGAAACTTTGCTTTGTATTTTTCATATAGTTCAGACAGCAGTCTTCTGTCCGGTTTATCCTCGCTACCTGTATTTTGCAGAATGGGCATGATAGTCAGGGTGTCAGGGGAAAGATCAGACTCTTCACGACTGATAATCAACCTTTTCCCTATCTTTTCAAAAAAGGTCCTAAAAAATTTCGATTCGATTCCTTCCTCTGTGATACTGCTCAGTACAATATTTGTTACAGCCTTCTTTTTCGTCAAGAGATATTCCCTGAACCTATCAGTCTTCTCATCGAATTTAGCGCTGACTATATTCTTCAAGTCTCTCAGATATTTCCTGCTCGGCACCCTTATTTTATTCAACGACCTTTTTCCATATAGACTCACGAGGCTGTAAAAGAGGTCTCCGTGCAGGAGATTCTTTAGTATTGTTCCCCACGAATAGAAGTCTGCCATAGCCTTAAGGGTCTCGGTGTGAAGCTCAAAGGCGGTCATGAGCCTGGGTTCAAAGACAGCATGATGGGCATCGTACTTGGCCCAGTCTGTGTGGATTATGCGGCCCTGTTGCATGAGTTCCTCGAAGACAGGTGTCCCTGGAAGGGGAGTAAGCATCATAAACTGAATGGAATTTATATCGAGGCGTTTGGCAAACTTCTGTGTGCTCCTTATGGTTTCGATATCATCTGTATCTCCACCAAAGACAAACATCCCGTGTATGTTAAGGGAGGCATTCTTGAGGGTCTTGATGCAGTCAATGATGTCATCCACTTTCTGGTGTTTATTATAAAGAGAAAGGGTCTGAGGGTTAATGGACTCAAATCCAACAAAGACATTAAAGCATCCTGTCTGAGCAATAAGCTCTATGAGTTCAGTATCTCTGGCAACATCTGCGCGGACCTGGGCTGACCATTCTATATGAATGTCTTCAGCAATGATCCTCCTGAGAAGTGCCTTGGTTCGCTCCTTGTTTGCTGCGAAATTGTCGTCAATAAAAAAGATGTGGGCTTTTTTTGAGGCAACTTCCTTTATTTCCTCGATGACCCTGTCAATGGATTTAAAACGATATTTCCTGCCGAACATCTGGATAACAGAACAGAACTTGCAGCCGAACGGACAGCCCCTTGAGGTTGCGATAGGAATAGTGGTCCTTTCCCTCCAGTTGTGGACTACATCAAAATCAGGGATAGGAGCAGAATCCAGGTTCTGTATGAGTGGTCGGGCTGGATTATGGACAAAGGTATCACCTTTCCTGTAAGAAAGACCTTTAATATCATCAAGAGGTATTCCAGATTCAAGGTGCTCTATAAATTCAACTATAGTCTCTTCACCTTCGCCCCTTACCACATAATCAGCATATCTCAGGCTTTCTTCTGGTAAGAATGTGGAGTGGGGGCCTCCCATAATAACTGGAATGCCTATGGAGCGGAATCTCTTTGCGAGGTGGAATGCCCTTGGTGCAGTGGATGTAATGGAAGAGATACCGATGATATCCGCCTCCTTCAACGCCTTCCAGTCAGGCTCTGAAATGTCTTCGATAAAGACCTTCGAATTATAGCCTCTTTCTTTTAGGATGGTTGCCAGCAGGACTGTGCCGAGTCTCGGAAAGGGTGTCCTGCTGTAGATATGAGCCCCTGGTGATTTTGCTTCGATAAAATAAATATTCTTCACAGAGTCTCTCACTTCCTACTTCTCATTTCTCAAGTCTATACCTTTCATCAGCACTTTGTAAACCCGCAATTGTGACAGACTGCACAGCCCCCTTCATGCTCAACAGCACCTCCACACTCAGGGCATGCACCTATAAGAATGATTTCCTTGTGGCTTTTGCGGCCATCCCCATCTCCACCATCTCTTTTCTGGAGATATTTCTCGAGGGCCTTTGCTATCGCATCAGAACATGAAGTTATCTTGCCGCCATCACACCATGCATGTGAGTGACACGAAATCCCTTTGAGTTGCTTTATAACCTCATCAGGGTCTATATTGGATCTGAATGCGAGTGAAACAAGCCTTCCTATTGCCTCTGACTGGCTTGCAGCACATCCACCTGCCTTACCCATATGTGTAAAGACCTCGAAAAGCTGTCCATTATTATCCTCATTGATTGTGATATATAGATGTCCGCAGCCTGTCTTCATAAGCCGCGTTGCACCCTTAATCATCTCAGGTCTTTTCCTCGGTATTATCTTGGCTGTCTGCTGACTACTATCTTTCGTCTTACCTGTTGAAAGCACCTGTTCTTCCCTTGAGCCGTCCCTATAGACTGTTACACCCTTACAGCCGAGTTTATATGCAAGCAGATATACATCCTCGACATCTTTTGGTACAGCATTGCGAGGGAAATTCACAGTTTTTGAGACGGCATTATCAACGAATTTCTGGAATGCAGCCTGCATTGTGATATGTTCTATGGGTGTAATATCATGGGCGGTAATAAAGACAGCCTTGACATCATCTGGTATCTCATCAGAGCCCTGTATTGATCCACTATCTGCGATCCTCTCCATAAGCTCCCTGGACCAGAATCCACGTTCTTTTGCAATCTTTTCAAAATAAGGGTTCACTTCTATAAGTTTTGTGCCTTCCATGACATTTCTTACAAAAGAGACTGCAAAAAGGGGCTCGATGCCTGACGAACAGCCTGCGATTATTGAGAGCGTGCCTGTGGGTGCAATAGTTGTAACAGTAGCGTTTCTCAGCCTTATCTTTCCATCATAAATACTTCCTTGATAGTTTGGAAAGACTCCGCGCTCCTCTGCAATTGCTGCTGATGCGTTTTTGCCTTCCCTCTGTATGAATCCCATTACGTCTTCTGCAAGTTTTATAGCCCTGTCTGAGTTATAAGGTATTCCGAGCTGTAGGAGCATGTCTGCCCAACCCATGATACCAAGGCCGATCTTTCTATTGGCCTTGGTCATCTCCTCGATTTTCCGGAGGGGATATTTGTTTACATCAATAACATTGTCGAGGAAATGGACTGCCTTCCATGTAATGTCTCTGAGTTTATCCCAGTCAACCTCATTATCCTTCACCATCCTTGCAAGATTTATTGAACCAAGGTTACATGACTCATAAGGCAGGAGAGGCTGCTCACCGCAGGGATTGGTTGATTCTATTCGTCCTATTCGGGGAGTGGGGTTTGACTCATTCACCCTGTCTATAAACACAATGCCAGGCTCTCCGTTCTTCCATGCATGCTCTACAATGAGATTAAAAACCTCTCTTGCCCTGAGGGTGTCAGTTACCTTCTTTGTTCGGGGATTAATAAGGTCATATGTCTTATCTTCTTCTACAGCTTGCATGAATTCATCAGTGAGTGCTACAGAAATGTTAAAGTTATTGAATTTTTTATTGTCATCCTTGCAGGTGATAAAACTGAGTATATCAGTGTGGTCAACCCTCAGGATGCCCATATTTGCACCCCTTCTTGTCCCACCCTGTTTAACAGCTTCTGTGGCTGTGTCAAAGACGGTCATAAAAGAGACAGGACCAGAAGATATACCTTTTGTTGAGCCAACAATATCTCCATTCGGCCTTAGCCTTGAAAAACTAAAACCTGTGCCACCACCTGATTTATGGATAATTGCTGTATTTTTTACTGCATCGAATATTGACTCCATAGAATCTTCGACAGGGAGGACAAAACATGCACTCAACTGTCCCAGTCTTCTTCCTGCATTCATAAGGGTAGGACTGTTCGGGAGAAAGTCCAATGAGGTCATCATCTCATAGAATTCCTCTTCAACAGTTCGAACATCCATCTCTGATTTACCGTAGTTTAAATCTGCGGATGCAATAGCCTTCGCTACTCGTCTGAATAGCTCTTCAGGTGTCTCAACTACCCTGCCCTCCTCGTTCTTTTTCAGGTATCTCTTTTCAAGAACCTTTAATGCATTTGGTGTAAGATTAAGCCCATTTAATACCTTCATAACCCCTCCAATTTGAAATTTTTATCTTTTAAAAATTTAATCAATTTTTACCTATTCTGTTATTCGTTTAACTATGCTATCTCCTTATAAGCTAAAAATCTGGATTTGTATTTGTAATCTATAGAAGTATCCACTTCAGCTAAATTGTTTTTGATTAAATGTGCATTGATAAATGTTTTATTTTTTAGATACAGATAACACAACAAATTTCCATCTTTATCATATTTAATGCTGTCAAATTTGATAAAAACTTTTTCCCCATTGACCTTTTCTGACAGAAATTTTACAGCTTCACCGTTAATTTCCTTTTTCTCTTTTATTCCTATAAGCCTAACCTTGAGACCGTTATCAAGTATGAGAATTTCTGGGCTTGCTATCTCTTTAACTGAATAATAAGTTTCCCTCTGGTGGTCTGAATTATCAATCTTTGAGCCAAACTTCAATTTCTTTGGGTCTATCTTTTTATCAAATCTGACAGGGTCTTTAAAAATATACGGGAGTTTAAGAATTTCTTTTCTGAGGTCTATAGATTTCTTTTCTTGGACTATTATTTCAAAGTCTCCTGACCTTCTGTTTATATTTAGCTTCTCTTTGATTATTGACAGAAAATCTTTGTTGATTTCATATCCAACTGAGTTCCTTCCCAGATTCCTCGCAGCAAGGTAGGTCGTTCCGCTCCCCAAAAACGGATCGAGGACTGTGTCTCCGACAAAGCTGAACATCTTTATAAGTCTCTTAGGTAATTCCTCAGGAAACATCGCAAGGTGTTTGTCCTGTCTTTCCCCGGGGAAGTTCCAGTGGCCTGAGAAATATTCATTCCATTCTTCTATAGTTAGTTTTGATTTCTCTTTTACATCCCTGCTGACCTTCGGCGGCTCACCCAACTTTTTAAAGATCAAGATAAACTCATAATCAAGCTTTATGATACCGTTTCGGGGATATGGAAAAGAACCCATAACCGTTGCCCCGCCTGTTGTATTGCATGTCGTAACCTTCTGCCAGATAATCGCACCCATATAATCAAAACCGATTGTTTCACAGAACTTGATTATTTCCTCCCTTATTGGGATAACCTTGTATCTTCCATAATAGACAGACCTTGCAAACTGGTCTCCTATGTTCACGCACAAACGACATCCTTTATGCAGAACCCTATAACACTCCTTCCAGACAAGATTTAAATTATTTATATAATCTTCGTAACTGTCATTAAACCCAATCTGACTACCATTGCCATAATCCTTCAGTTGCCAGTAAGGAGGAGATGTGATAATGAGATGAATACTCTCATCTTTAATTTCCTTCATCCTTCGACTATCGCCGATGATTATAGTGGTTTCAGGAGTCATTACAAAAAGAATCGTCCTCCCTGTCTGTTGTGGATGTTCTTAAAATAGAACTGTCCCATTTTCTCTTTTCTTTTCTTCTTTCATTCATCTATCCTAAATTCTTGTGGTAATACCTCTTTTATTTCCTTATATTCTTCATCAGTTAACTGATATACTGCTCCGTAGCCTTCATAACCTAATATTTTATTGTCATTTCTTTCCTGGAAAAAACCGAAGTTCCTTTGTACTTTAATTTGAGAATAATCGCATGTTTACCGACTATTGTTGGCAAAACATTCCCAAGTGCTTCATTCGGAATTTGGGGATCAATATCTATTATGAAAGAAGTAGAGTAATTAAAAATAGACTCGGTATGTATAGGGTTCAATATTGGTTCTTTCCCCACTTTCTCGAATATTTTTCTCTTAAAGTCAACATGCCCCAAATGTAATTGGCTTATTTTAAGTGTCTCTTTGCCGACATTTCTAAAAATAAACAGAAAATTAACACTTAGTTTGTCCTTCCTCACTCTCTTCCCATCAACTTTCACCTCAACTAAAGAAACCGATGCCCTAGATAGTTCTCTGTTGTACCACCAAGATATGAGTGCCATAATAGAAGAAACCAACGCCGCAGTTGTTGCAATTATTGCTATCTTCTCATTCATTTTTTCGACCTCGCAGATTTATAAGCATTTCTGATAACGGTTAAAACAACTGATTTTAGTTCGTTTATCTCTCCAAAATGGGAGATAAAATGACATTAATGACATTATTGTTTTCTCTCTTAAATCCATTTATCGTGTTCTTTGCTGTGAGTTTCTCCATCCTCTGTCATCCCTGAAATGGATAAAAGCCGTATCTGTCTTTTCATTTCCTCCACAACATCCTCCCCTTCGATAGGACACTCTTTTGTGCATAAATTAGGACACTTCAGACATGCAAGCCAATCCTCAAACCCCTTACATAGCTCCATAAAAACCTCCACTTCTTACATATTCGGCTATTATCAATAAGTTGTGTTTAAAAGTAATTTTAAAAGAATTAAACCACAAGATATTGTGGATGTCAAGGGAAAAATTAAAGATATGTAACTCCTTGATTTTTATAGGTTTTCCCTGTGAATTGGTTGTTAGGCATTTGTTAATGATAAACCGGGAGTTGGCAACCTTGACAATCTTTTTTTGCAGATGATATGCTGGTAAATCTTTTTGGGGCTGTAGCTCAGTTGGGAGAGCGCTTGAATGGCATTCAAGAGGTCAGGGGTTCAATTCCCCTCAGCTCCATTAGGAAACATAGCTGGTTAAAGCCAGCTTTTTTATATCAATCTGGTTGATGGTTCTCTTTATCTTGGCTATACTTGAGTTAATGAAGATTAAGCTGACATCAGGTAAAACAGTCCCTGTAACAAAAAATGAGAGCTTATATCATGCACTGAGGAGGCAGGGCGTATACCTTGTTTCCTCATGTGGTGGAAAAGGGGTATGTGGAAAATGTCGAGTTAAGCTTCTTGAAGGCAGAGGCAGGATTATATCCACAGGAAAACTTACCCCAATAGATATAGATGCAAGGTTTGTGCTTGCCTGTCAAACATTCCCTGAAGAAAACCTCTTCATCGAGATACCTGAGGAATCGAGGCTTGTCGTAGGAGAGAAAATAGCGATATCAAAGTCAAGAGACCTTTTTGAACTGCTTCACTCTTTAAAGGCTGAGATATCCCCAATTGTGAAGCGAATTCAACTGAATCTACCTCTCCCTACCATCCACGACAATATCAGTGACCTTGAACGCCTAAAGAGGGCACTCGATGGAAAAGGGATGAAGGGTATGAGATTCTCATATGGCTTTGTATCCGGTATGGCAACTGCCCTGAGAAAAGCTGACTGGAAAGTGAATCTATCCTATACAGATGGCCCAGAGGCTATTTTTATATCGTCCCTGAAAAGTAAGGACAGATATGGTATTGCAATTGATATAGGCACAACCACCATAGTTGTATATCTCGTTAATCTTACAGATGGACGGCTTATTGATGTTGGGTCAACCTATAACTCTCAGATGCGATACGGAGATGATGTCATCACAAGGATAATCTATGCTACAGAAGGTGAAGGGCTTGATGAGCTGAGGGATACAGTAGTCAGTGATATTAATGCCCTCTTAACACCCATAATTGAGAGGCATGATATAAGGATAGAAGATATCGAATCTGCTGTGATTTCCGGGAATACAACCATGTTACATCTATTCTGGGGGCTCGATCCCGCACATATAAGGGAAGAACCTTATATCCCTATGCTGAATACATTTCCCTTATGGAAGGCAGGGACAGCTAAATTGAATATAAATCCACAGGCTCCTGTGTATACACTACCCTGTGTTGCGAGCTATGTAGGGGGTGATATTGTTGCAGGTGTGTTAGCCTCAAAGATGCACAGAAGTGATGAAATATCACTCTTTATGGATATAGGCACTAATGGAGAGATTGCCATAGGAAATTACGAATGGATTGTCACTGCTGCGTGCTCTGCAGGACCATGCTTTGAGGGGAGCGGGATAAGACATGGGATGAGGGCGACTGAAGGGGCGATAGAATCAGTGGAGATAGACCCCAAGACATTCGAAGTTGTAGTTAATATTATTGGAAATGGGAAACCCATGGGTATATGCGGCTCAGGTATGATAGACGCTATCTCAGAGATGTTCCTGAGAGGTGTAATAGACCAGAAAGGCAGGTTTATCAGAGAGGTCAAGACTGGCAGAATAAGGGATGGTGTAGATGGTCCTGAGTTTCTGATTTTCAGCAGAGATGGAAGAGACATTGTCCTTACAGAGGTTGATATTGAGAACATTATGAGGGCAAAGGCTGCGATTTATGCAGGCGTCTCCTTGCTTCTGAAGGAGGTTGGCATTACACTCGATAAAATAGGCCGGGTTTATATTGCTGGAGGGTTTGGAAATTATCTAAGTGTGGATAAGGCGATTATTCTGGGTATGCTCCCTGACCTCCCGGAGGAAAAATTCAAATTTCTCGGAAATACATCAATAGCAGGTGCCTATCTATGTCTTCTCTCAGATACCATGAGAAGAAAGGCAGAGGAAATTGCAGGTAAGATGACATATATGGAACTCTCTGTTTCAAGAAGGTTCATGGATGAGTATATGTCTGCCCTTTTCTTGCCGCATACGGATATGGGTCTATTCCCAACAGTAGAGAAACTGCTATCCAAGAAGTAAGAAATGGGAAATGAGAAGTGAGAAATGAAATGTTCCTACTTCCTACTTTTTACTTCTCAGTGGACTGGCCCTGAAGACAGAAGTTTTTCTACCTCCTTTTTTATTACTGAAGAGGGTATACCACCATGTATCTTTAGCACCCCATTTATTAAAACAACAGGGGTGTTTACAGCACCCAGTCTTAAAAGCTCCCTTATATCGTCAAACTCTTCTTCCTCATCCATGAACAGGTCTATATACTCAACAGACACGACAGAGGGATAAAAATAATTCAGCTCTTTCTTTAGTTCATCTGCAAGCACCTTGTTTATTATAGAGTTTTCGAATACATCCCCCTTGAAAAGGATGCCCTCCATCGGATTGTCCAATATCTGGATATGAACCCTCTGAAGCATTCAGATTACCTTTCTTTCGTTGTGGTTACTAACATATTATCTATGAGCCTTGTATCTCCGATTTTTACTGCTACTGCGAGCAGTGCATCTCCCTTTATCTCAGAAAGCTCATCAAGGGTCTCAGGGTCGTATACTCCAGCATAATCAATCCCTGATACTGCGGCTTCCTTTAGAAGTCTCTCATGCATTAATCCCCTGATATAAATTCCATCTATTATACCAGATCTTATTAAATCCGAGGCCTCTGTAAGACACCTGTAGATGACTGTTGCTGTTTCCCTCTGTGTCTTATTGAGGTATGTATTCCTTGAACTCATTGCAAGGCCATCGTGTTCTCTTATTGTTGGGCATACAACAATATCCACATCCATGTTCAGGTCTTTTACAAGACGCTTTATAATAACAGCCTGCTGATAATCCTTTTGTCCAAAGTATGCCCTTGTTGGTTTTACGATATTCAGGAGTTTTGTTACAACTGTTGTTACTCCTCTAAAATGGCCTGGCCTGAATGAACCGCAGAGTTTTTCAGAAATCTTCTCTACCTCTATATATGTCAAAAACCCTTCAGGGTACATCAGAGACATATCAGGGAGGAAGAGGATGTCGATCTCTTCTTCACGAAGCTTTGCTGTATCACCCTCTATGTCCCTCGGATATCTCTCAAAATCTTCTAATGGGCCAAACTGAAGTGGATTAACGAATATGCTTACCACTGTAATATCATTCTCTTCTCTTGCCCTCCTGACCAGGCTGAGATGTCCTTCATGAAGCGCGCCCATTGTCGGCACAAAGCCTATGCTCCTGCTATGCAGAAGATGCCCTTTGGATGTGTCCTGCATTATCCTGAGAATTCGTATTATCTCCATCTCATAACTCTATTTCATTAAGTAAAGCATCGAGGAGTTCTTCCTCTTTGAGTTTTCTTATTATCTTACCTTTTCTGAAAAGAATCCCTCTGCCCTTTCCACCTGCTATCCCAAAATCAGCCTCTCTTGCTTCCCCGGGGCCATTTACAATGCATCCCATCACAGCAACTGTTATTGGTTTGTCAATATCTCTCAGCCTGGATTCAACCTCTGTTGCAAGTCCTTTCAGGTCTATGTTACACCTGCCGCAGGTTGGACATGAGATTATCTCAGCACCTTTTTCTCTTATACCAAGGGCTTTCAAGATTCCATAGGCTACCCTCACCTCTTCAACAGGTTCTGCGGTTAGGGATACCCTGATAGTATCTCCTATCCTATCTGAAAGCAATATGCCGAGGCCGACTGAGCTCTTTATTATCCCTGTGAATGGAGGACCTGCCTCTGATACTCCTATGTGAAGTGGATAGTCATATCTTTCTGAAAACTGTCTGTATGCCTCTATTGTTGTGAGAACACTTGATGCCTTGAGAGAGACCTTTATATCTCGGAAATCCATCTCCTCGAGCATCTCTATATGCCTTTTTGCACTCTCAACAAGTGCCTCTGGTTCTGGGTGTCCGTATTTCTTCAGGAGTTCCTTTTCGAGTGAACCTGCATTTACACCTATCCTGATAGGTATCCCCCTTTCCTTGGCAGCAGTAACCACATCTTTTAACTTCCATTTTGCACCTATATTGCCTGGGTTCACCCTGAGGCCGTCAACTCCCTGTTTTACAGCCTCGAGTGCAAGCCTCCAGTCAAAATGTATATCAGCTATCATTGGTATATTGATAGATTTCTTTATCTTACTGAGTGCCTTTGCTGCATCCATGTCAGGCACTGCAAGCCTTATGATCTCGCATCCAGCAGCCTCAAGGGACATAATCTGGTTAACTGTTGCCTCGACATCTCTTGTGTTGGTTTTTGTCATTGACTGGACAGTAATCGGGTTTCCACCTCCAACAGGCACCTTACCTACATAAATCACCTTGGTCTTCTTACGAGCCTCCATTATTCCTTCTGCCTTCTTCATTCTCCTTCTTATTCTCTATCTGTATCTGCTTCCTTTCTCTATACGACTTCACTGCAGAAAGGTGTTCTTCTGGTGTAATAGAGAAACTGTGTGTACCATCATTATTTGACACAAAATAGATATAGGGAACATTTGCAGGATAAAGTGCTGCAATAATTGATTTGATGCTTGGCGATGCAATAGGACCCGGTGGAAGACCCTTAATGATATAGGTATTATACGGTGTTTTCCGTTGTAAATCTGCCATGGTTATTTTCTCCTTGAAACTCTTTATACCATAAATACAGGTCGGGTCTGCCTGAAGTGGTATTCCCTTTTTGAGCCTGTTGTGGTATACAGCAGAGATTAACGGTCTCTCTTCATCTGTTATAGCCTCCTTCTCAATGATAGAGGCAAGGGTGAGTATTCCCCTTTCTGTAAGTCTGAGTTCTGATGTCTTGCTCATCAGCTCACCTGTTTTTTCACGCATCTTGTTTATCATCATACCTATCGCATCTGCAGGATTCATGCCCTTTGGGATTTTATATGTATCAGGGAATAGATAGCCCTCAAATGTCGGGGCATCAATATTAAATAAAAAGAGGAAATCTTTATCTGCCGAAAGTTGTATGAAATCCTCTGTATTTATAATACCCTTTTCTGAAAGTTTTTCTGCTATCTCTCTGAGTGAATCTCCTTCAACTATTGTTATCTCATATTCTATTATCTGTCCCATTTTCAACATTTTAAAGATGTCGAAAGGGCTCATTGACCCATAGATAGAATAGAATCCAGCCCTTATCTTTCTATCCAGACCGCTTATCCTGCCAATAAACAGGAAGAGGTTTTTGTCCCGCGTAAGTCTTTCTTTTGAAAGGATTTCAACTGCCTGCCTGAATGTAGCACCCCTTGGTATTTCAATCTCTATGTTCTTACTGCCAACAGGAAGCGGAATCAGAAGTTCTACTGCCACATAGATTCCACACAATAAGACCATACCAGCTAAGATAAAGATGATATTTCTTTTCATGACTTTAGGATGCCAGAATAGACAGTAGACAGTCAAATTTAAAAGTGCAAAGATTAATCCCGAATTAAATTCGGGACAAAATAAAGGAGCCCCAAATTTTTAATTTTGCTTTTTTATTTTTGAACTTATTGGCAAAATAAATAGGGGCGTTCTTGAATACGCCCCTACTCTTAGCTACTGACTCCTGACTATCGGCTATCTTTTAGTACATCTCTCCGCCCATGCCACCTGGCATCTTTGGGGTCTTTTCCTCCTCTGGAATCTCTGTGACCATTACAGAGGTCGTCAGCATCAGTGCTGCAACTGATGCAGCATTCTGAAGTGCATATCTTGTTACCTTGGTAGGGTCAATAATCCCTGCCTTCATCATATCCACATACTCTTCTTTATCTACATCAAAGCCGTAGTTGATCTCTTTTGAGTCCTTTACCTTCTCAACTACCACTGAGCCCTCAAGTCCTGCATTATTAACTAACTGTCTGATTGGCTCTTCGAGTGCCCTTTTTACAATCTCAACACCTATCTGCTGGTCAGCTTCGAGTTTAAGGTTTTTAAGTATAGGAAGGCATCTGATAAATGCAACGCCTCCGCCAGGGACGATACCTTCTTCAACAGCAGCCCTCGTTGCATGGAGTGCATCTTCAACCCTTGCCTTCTTCTCCTTCATCTCTGTCTCTGTTGCTGCACCTACATTAATTACTGCAACACCACCAACGAGTTTTGCAAGACGTTCCTGAAGCTTTTCTCTATCATAGTCGGATGTTGTTTCATCTATCTGTGTCTTTATCTGCTTGACTCTTCCCTCAATCTTTTTAGGGTCTCCTGCACCTTCAACGATGGTTGTGTTTTCTTTGTCTACAGTGATTTTCTTAGCCCTTCCAAGGTCAGAAATCTTTATACTCTCAAGCTTTATACCGAGGTCCTCTGATATCATTGTACCACCTGTGAGCACCGCAATGTCCTCGAGCATCGCCTTTCTTCTATCGCCAAAACCAGGTGCCTTGACAGCACATACCTGTATTGTGCCACGGAGCTTATTGACAACGAGTGTTGCGAGGGCCTCGCCTTCAACCTCTTCTGCAATGAGTAATAGAGGTTTTCCCATCTTTGCAATCTGCTCAAGTATGGGTAAAAGATCCTTCATGCTCGAAATCTTCTTCTCATGAATAAGAATATACACATCCTCGAGTGTGCACTCCATCCTTTCAGGATCAGTAATGAAATACGGTGATATATATCCTCTGTCAAACTGCATGCCCTCAACAACATCGAGTGTTGTTGCCATGCTCTTTGCCTCTTCAACTGTGATTACACCATCCTTACCCACCTTATCCATTGCCTCTGCAATAAGCTCTCCAATAGATGCATCATTATTTGCAGAGATCGTACCGACCTGTGCTATCTCTTTTTTGTCCTGGACAGGCTTGCTGAGCTTTTTAAGTTCATCTACAACCACCTCTACTGATTTTTCGACTCCCCTCTTGATGTCCATCGGGTTTGCACCTGCAGCAACATTCTTAATGCCCTCTCTATAAATAGCGTGTGCAAGGACTGTTGCAGTGGTTGTGCCATCACCTGCTACATCAGATGTCTTTGATGCAACCTCCCTTACAAGCTGTGCACCCATATTCTCATAAGGGTCCTTGAGCTCTATCTCTTTAGCAACAGTGACACCATCCTTTGTGATTGTGGGTGCACCATATTTCTTGTCGAGGATTGCATTCCTTCCCTTTGGTCCAAGTGTTGCCTTTACTGCATCGGTCAGCAGAGCTACACCCTTGAATATAGAGCTTCTTGCTGCCTCGTCAAATATAAGCTGTTTAGCTGCCATCTTTTAATCCTCCTTAATTATTTAAAGCTGAAAGCTGATAGCTGTCAGCTTATTTTTTTATCCTTCAATGATTCCAAGGATGTCCTCTTCCCTGATGATGAGGTATTCTTCATCATCAATCTTAATCTTTGAGCCTGAATACTTATCGAAAAGTATAGTATCCCCCACCTTAACCTCCATAGGCTGACGTTTGCCATCATCCGTAACCCTACCAGGACCTACTGCTATTACTGTTCCCTTCTGAGGTTTCTCCTTTGCTGCATCAGGGATGTAAAGACCGCCTGCTGTCTTTTCCTCTTCTGAGGAATACCTGACAAATACCCTGTCTCTAAGTGGTTTGAACTTCATAGACATGGCTCCTTTCTTTATATAAGATTTTGATTTTGTTAGCACTCAAAGTTAGTGAGTGCTAATTATAATAGTGAGACTATACTTAAGGCAAGGGCTTTTATTATGCGAAAAAGATAAAATTCAGGCAAAAACATCTGTTTTTTGAAAAAAAACTATTATTTTTTAACTTTTTACCCTCTTTTTTTAGGAAGCCAGAGTTTTATTGTTATAAGCCCTATCAAAAATCCACCTATATGGGCAAACCATGCAACGCCACCCTCACCCCAAAGACCCTTACTTAACAGCCCATTTATAAGCTGTATGATAGCCCAGAATCCAATAACTATCAGTGCGGGTATTCTTATGACCTGAACAAAGAAACCAAGAAATACTAATGTATGTACCCTCGCATGGGGGAATAGAAGCACATATGCCCCGAGTATCCCTGACACAGCACCGCTTGCTCCTATCATGGGGATGGTTGAGTGGGACTCTGTTAAAACATGGGCGTATGCAGAGATGATTCCGCAGAATATATAAAATACAATAAACCTCAAATGACCTAATCTATCTTCAATATTATTGCCGAATATCCAGAGATAAAGCATATTGCCTGCGAGGTGAAAAATTCCTCCATGCATGAACATGGCAGAAAAGATTGTGAGCAGAGGATGTACTGGTTGATCTGTCTCAAGGGTCAGGATATTATGGGGTATCGCACCATATGTATAGGCAACCTTTTCCATACCCGAGGTAGATGTAATCTCACATAAAAATATGAATATATTAAGAGCAATAATCCCTATAGTAAAAAATGGGAATGTACGTGTGGGATTATCGTCTTTATAGGGAATCAAGGGTTTTTACCTCTATACCATTCTGCTCCAGCAATGCTGAAGTGATTCCTTTACCATGTGACTTTTTACCTGAAGTCCATACATATGTTACACCACAGGATGGGCTTCCATCCTTGAATATCACTGCCTTTATATGGAATATTCTTGCAATCCTTAGGGTTTCCTCAGCGCCTTTTAACAGTGACATGGTATAATCTATTCCATCTTTACCTACTGCCCTATTCTTCTGACCTGAAGCGAGTGCAACATCATTGTTAATAAACTGCACAGGACTTCTCGGTGTTGGAAGACCTCCGAGTTGCTCGGGACAAACAGGAATTGCCTTACCTGATAATACAAGTTTGACAATCCTTCTGTCTTTGCTGTTTGTCCCATTATATCTTGTGTTAAAGCCAGCAAGGCACGCACTGACAAGAAACATAGCAAATTATACGGTAAAGGGCCATCAGTGTCAAAAAATAAAAAGTTTGCTTTTTTCGGTTGCATTTATACATTTAGGTATGCTATAAATTGTTGTTATAAATAAAAATGTTTTTAAGGGGGGTTTATGAATGATAGAAAGAAGATACTGATATCCTTGTTTCTTGTTTTCATGATTTTCCCTGTATATGCCAGTGCTGCAAAAGGTGTTCTTTCAGATGAGGCCCAGATGTGTCTCAGCTGTCACTCGAGCAAGGAGATGACGAAGCAGTTGGAGAATAAGGAGATACTTTCTTTGTATATAAATGGAGATAAATTTGCAGATTCTGTTCATAATGTAATGGGGTGTACCGGCTGCCATATAGGCATATCAACAACAAGAATAGCAGACCATTTTCAGATTAAAAAGATAAAAAGCAAAAAGGAATATACTATGAATGCCTCTAAGGCATGTTTGATGTGCCACACAGATGACCAGCTCAAGAAAATCCCTATACACAGTCCATTGATGACAAAGGCATTATGTGTCGAATGCCATGGTTCGCATTATATCAAGAAAATGGTAGAGTGGAAAAAAGATATCAGTGAAACACAATACTGTCTTTTATGCCACAGACACGACTTTACCAAGCGTTTAAAGAGCGGTGAAGTACTATCTCTTTTAATAAATGAACCATCTTACAAAGGCTCTATACATGGAGCTCTTTCATGCAGTGCCTGTCATACAGATTTCTCTAAGACGAATCACCCGGTGAGAACTTACAAGAATAAAAAGGAATATACTGCTCTTGTCACGAAATCATGCTCAATGTGCCATCCAGATGACCAGCTCAGAAAAAGCCCTGTACATGCTTCTTTAATAGCTGCAGCCACCTGTGTTGAATGTCACGGCTCGCATACTATAAAGGGAATAAAAATACAGAAGGCTGTAATTACAGAGTCCCGATACTGCCTTACATGCCATAGAGGCAGACTGAGTATGACTATGAAGAATGGGGAATCACTATCCGTTTATGTAGATGAAGCATCCTTGAGAAAATCTGCACATGGGCATCTGGAATGTACTGCTTGCCATACGGAATTTTCAAAGACACAACATCCGGTGAGGGTTTTCAACAGTATTCGTGAGTATACTCTGGTAGCCGCAGAACGGTGTAAAAAATGCCACATAGATGCTTATACACAATATGAAACCAGCATCCACTATGCCTTATTCAAGAGTGAAAATCCTCAGGCACCTCATTGTACAGGCTGTCACGGAAATGTTCACTCGGTAGCACGTACAAAGACTGATAAGACATTCGGCCTAACATCGTGCAACAAATGTCATGGGGAATTGAAAAGCTCATACGAAGCAAGTGTTCACAATAGGGCAAGGCTTCAAGGAAAAGCAGACGCCCCTGTCTGCTCATCATGTCATAATGCACATAACATTGAGTCTACTAAACTGACCACAAAGATAAAGGAAGGATGTTTTAAATGTCATAAAGATATGGCCAAGGTCCATAAAAAATGGCTTTCTAATCCTCCTATTACATTGTCTTCCTTTACCGAAGCCCATTTTGATGTCATATCCTGTGCAGCATGCCACTGCCCTGATGCCACTCGTAGAATTTATCTCAGTCTGTTCGATACCAAAACAGGAAAGCCTTTGACAGATGAAGAGATCATCAAACTTCTCGATATAGACGCTGCTAACTTGATGGAGAAGATAGACATAAACAGCGATGGTAGTATAGAGGGGAAAGAGGTATGGAATCTCTTCTGGTTTTTATCGAAGAGGGGTGAAAGAACAACGTTCATGGGAAAGATGGACGTGAGCAGTGCTTCTGAAGCACACAAGCTTGGGACAAAAGCAGAGGCAACAAGAGATTGTGCAAAATGTCATCATGCTGACTCTAAGTACTTTGAAAATGTCTTTATTGTGATGAGCAAGGCTGACGGAAAGACAACAGTTTTGCCTGCGAAAAAAGGAGTGCTCAGTTCGGTATACTCAATAATACCGGTGCGTAAGTTTTATGCCCTTGGAGGAACAAATATAAGTCTTTTTGATATCCTCTTTTACGTTGCTCTTCTTGGAGGCATAGCTGTTCCTATCGGTCATATTACATTGCGAATAATTACTTCACCAATTAGGTCATTACGAAGAATGGGAAAAGGAGGTAAGAAATAAATGAAAAGGATATATCTACATCCGCTACCGATAAGAATCTGGCATTGGATAAACGCTTCAGGTTTTGTACTCTTGATTCTCACCGGAGCTAATATCAGGAATATAATTAATCTGTTCTCTGTTGAGACGGCGGTTGAAATCCACAGTTGGACAGGTTTTATTCTCATCGCAAATTACTTTATATGGCTTTTCTATTATCTCCTCACACTGAAAATAAGGATTTATATTCCTCCTCTTCACCATCCAATTGAATTTGCTAAGACGGCCCTGCGTCAGGCCAAGTTTTATGGTTTTGGTATAATGGTTGGAGATCAAAATCCCCATCACCCTATGCCGGACAATAAGTTTAACCCTATGCAGCAGATGGCTTACCTCATGATTATGACAGTTCTTATCCCTGTCCAGATTATTACCGGTCTTTTTTTATGGGATCCGAAACTGTTCTCCCCTGTTGTAAACCTTGTCGGAATACAGGTTTTTGATACGATCCATGTCCTCCTCTGGATATTCTTCAGTTCATTTATTATTATCCACTTCTATTTAGCTACCCTGGGACATACGACCTTTGCCCATTTTAAGGCTATGTTTACAGGATATGAAGAATTAGAAGAAGAGCACAACCACTAAAAGTGAAGCCCTGACTTAAAGTCAGGGCTTCCATATAATGTCCCTGCTCTACTAATCATCAAAAACTCTAAATTCCTCTTTGAGCCCCTAAAATTATTTATAATACTTATTAGGAGTGATTACTATTCCAGTTTTTTTGATTCTGGTATCTTTAAGCCCAGTAACTTTTGAAGATGTAAAGATGGAAAGCGTAAAAGCAAATCTCATATCTATTGTCAAATATCTTTCTCATGACATAGGCCAGAGGAGCTATCTCAATGTCAAAAAGCTCAACACGACTGCTAATTATATAGAAGACAAATTCCGCTCATATGGCTGTGATGTAAAAAGTCAGCCTTTCACTTATCAAGGCAATACATATTACAACATAATCGCAGAGGTAAAAGGTGCTCCGGGCACAAAGGATGGCATACTCATAATCGGTGCACACTATGACACGGTTTCAGGCACGCCAGGGGCTGATGACAATGCAAGCGGGATTGCAGGACTCCTTGAGCTTGTGCGGCTTACTGTCCTGAGACCTCTCTCAAGGACAATTCGATTTGTTGCTTTCACCCTCGAAGAGCCACCTGTATTCATGACAGGGCATATGGGTAGTTATGTGTATGCTGAAAGTGTTAAACATGAAGGGATAAATATCGAGGGGATGATTTCGCTTGAGATGATTGGGTATTTCTGTGATAGAAAGGGATGTCAGTATTACCCACTGCCATTTTTTAGATGGTTTTATCCAGATGCGGGAAACTATATTGCATTTGTAGGCAATCTATTTTCAAAGCCATTTACTAAAAAAATTAAAAATGCCTTTAAAAAGGTATCTAGCCTTCCTGTGGAGTCATTGAACACTGTCTCACTTGTACCAGGCGTTAACTTCTCTGACCATCAATCATTCTGGAGGTTTGGATATCCAGCCTTCATGATTACAGATACAGCGTTTTACAGAAACCCCAATTATCATAGTCCGGGCGATACATATGATACACTTGATTATGACAGGATGGCAGAACTGGTTATTGGACTTTACAGGGCTCTCGAGGTGTTATAGGCTTAATTCCCTTACCCTCTCCCTTAACTCATTCATAAAGAACTGATATTTATCCATGCCCTCTGGTTTCCTCGACATGTCTAAGTCAGATGGATAAAGAGGCTTTCCAAATGTGATTTTTATCTCAGTAAATTTAGGCCATATTGCACCCCGTGGAAGGGCCTCAAATGAGCCTTTGATATATGCAGGAATGACAGGGACATTAAGTTCCAGGGAAAGAATACCCACTCCCCTTTTGAATTCCATTATTTCCCCATCATAAGACCTCCCCCCTTCAGGAAATATTAAGAGGGATTTCCCATTCCTTAGGACATAGGCAGCCATCTGAAATGCCTTGTTGAGATAGGTCTCACGGTCTATTGGAATAACATGGCTAAGCCTTGCAAAAGACTCTTTGAATCTACCGGTAAAGTATCTCTGGAAACCGAGGGAATATAAATACCTGAATGATTTTGATGGAAGTGCAGTAACAACACCAAATCCGTCAATATAACTCGTGTGATTTGGTGTGATGATGTAAGGTCCTTTTTCAGGTAAATTCTCAAGACCCTTAACCTTTAGTCTGAAAGATATTCTCAAGAGAATCTTTACTGTCCTTAAAACAATAAGGACTATCAGCCATTCTAAGGCATTGTGGTGGAGTCCAACCCTTTTTTTGTCTTCAGAACTTGGCTCAGTCTTTAATATGTCTTTCCACATTGGCATCTTTTCAATTTCAATAACTTCACGGGTTCCATATTCCTTTATCTTTGTGACGAGCTCCTCAACAGTCTGTATCTCTGATGCAAATGTTTCAGGGAGCTTGAGAGAAAATGCCTTTTCGAGCGAAACAACAAGTTCTATTCTCTTAAGAGAGTCAAGACCGAGGTCAAGCTCGAGATTGTCTGTTGATTGTATTTGAATCTCCTCTTTCAGCAGAGGTTTTATACATTCAACAACCTTTCTACCAATCTCATCTTCTATAAGCCTTCTGTCCTCACTCTTAGCTCTTAGCTCTTTGCTCTTTGCTTTCATCAGGTCTTTGACCATGAATCTCCTGAGTTTTCCGAGAGGGGTTCTCGGCAAAGGGTCTGGATAAAGGGTATAGCCTTTTATCCTCATATATTGAGGCATATGGAGTGAGACATTATTTATTTCCCATCTCAGGGCCTCCTGTAAATTTCCTATCTGTGCCTTTTTTGCATACTCGATGTTCGGCACTATTACCGCATGAAGGGATTCAATAATACCTCTCTCTTCGATACCCATCACACATATCTCCTTGATAAGTGGGGTCCTCATATATTCTCTCTCCACCTCCTCTGGATAGACATTTTTGCCTGAACTCAGGACAATCGCCTCTTTTGATCGACCTGTTATAAATAGATAGCCATCCTTATCCAGATATCCAAGGTCTCCACTCAAAAGCCATCCCCCTTTCATCACCTGTTCTGTTGCCTGAGGATTTCTGTAATAGCCCTTCATGACCATAGGCCCTCTTATTGCGATCTCACCTTCCTCCATTACGCCTAACTCCTCAAGCCTTACAGAGTCTATTATCTTTATCCCTACAGATGATAGAGGCCTGCCTGCTGAACCTAATTTTCTCTTTGTAATCGGATTGAATGTAACAACAGGTGATGTCTCTGTGAGGCCATAACCCTCAAGGACTGTAAAACCAAACGCCTCAAGGTCTTCCATCACCTCTGGATCGAGTTTTGCACCACCGCTTGCAAAGAACCTGAAACTCTTACCGAATGCCCTGTGAGCTGACCTGAAGATTAATTTACCGAGATTTATACCTGTCTTTTCCCTGAGGATTCCACAGAGCTTAAAAATGCCAGCCATTATTTTAGGCATAGGGCTGGGTAATTGTCTCATCTTCTTCAGGAGTCCATTTCTTATAAGCTCGAGAAGCTGTGGTACACCGAGAAGTATACTAACTCCCCTATCTTTGATAGCTGCTATAAGCTCAGGATCCTTCAGACTTGGTGGATATGTGATAGAAGCACCAAGGAAAACAGGTACGAGAAATGTGCACATAAAAGGATAGGTATGGTGCAATGGCAATACTGAAATCACATTATCTTTTTGTGTAAGAATCTTGGCCTCTATGATGGCCTTTGCATCAGAACAGAAGTTTTTATGGGTGAGTTGCACACCTTTTGGTATACCTGTTGTGCCTGATGTATATATAAGGGATGCAACATCTTCCCCTGAAACTTCGGGATAATTCTTGATATCCGGAGTCTTGTACATATTTCTGAAATCAGGAGAATCAAAATTTATTAGAGTGACCGGGTCTTTGACCGCCTTTCTGACATCTTCTTCTGTCTTTGAACTATGGAATACTACCTTTGACTCAGAATCAGCAAGTAGGTTTCTTATCGCATTCGCTCCGAGCTGGGCATCTATTGGGACAGCAGTCCCACCTGATATGGATATGGCAAGATATGATATGCACCACTCTGGTCTATTCTCAGAAATAATTGCAATCCTATCACCCTTCCTTATTTCATTCTTTATGAGATAGGATGCGATGCCTTTTGTGTTAATCAAAAGCTCATTGTATGTAATTGCCTTCCATGTCTGGTCAAGGTAATTGAAGGCAATATTGCCTCCATATTCAATAACGGTTTTTAAAAATAGCTCCTGAATAGTATTTTCTGTCAAAAAACCATCCACTGCTGGGGGAGGAAGAGCCTCTCATATGTTGTGAGTGCAAAACTGTCAGTCATGCCTGCAACAAAGTCGCAGACCATATGGTGTTTATTTATTTTTTCTTCTTTCGGGATATCGGCAAATATCTCTTCTATATGTTCGAGGTAGTAGGCGTATAAATCCCTGAGTATTTTTTTAGCCTTTTTGAATTCTTTTATTATCATATCGCTTTCATATACATTTTCGAATAGAAAATCTCTGAGTATATATGTAGCTGATGCTACATCCTCACTCATACAGAGTCTCTCAAGGTCTGTCCTGAGAGAATGATACACGAGGTCTTTGACCATTGTATCTATTCTCTTTGAATGACTGTCTCCAAGAGCCTTTATAATCTCTTTCGGGATATCTGACCTCTTAATTACTTCTGCCCTCAGTGCATCGTCTAAGTCATGGTTCACATATGCGATGATATCAGAGACACGAACTGCCTGACCTTCAAGCGTATCTGCCCTTTCAGCCTTTGTCTCAGGTATAATTAATCCCTTACCTTTTGAGTGTTTAACTATTCCATTCCTTACCTCATAGGTAAGATTCAACCCCTTACCACCCTGCTCAAGGAAATCAACAACCCTGAGGCTCTGCTTATAGTGGTCAAAGCCTCCAGGATGTATCTCTCTCAGAATCGCCTCACCTGCATGACCGAATGGCGTGTGGCCAAGGTCGTGCCCAAGTGCAATCGCCTCTGTTAAATCTTCATTTAGTCTCAATGCCCTTGCAATAGTCCTTGCTATCTGGGATACCTCGAGAACATGGGTGAGGCGTGTTCTATAATGGTCACCCTTAGGTGCAAGGAAAACCTGTGTCTTGTGTTTCAGTCTCCTGAATGCCTTTGAATGTATAATCCTGTCCCTGTCCCTTTGAAAGCATGTCCTTACCTCACCTTCCTTCTCAGGCCTTAACCTACCTTTGCTCTGTGAGCTCAGACATGCCTTCGGATGAAGGGTCTTCCTCTCTATCTCCTCTGTCTGCTCACGAATGGTCATGCAAATAGACTAAACTGTCTGTTATTTATATTCAATGCATCCTTCTCGCTTATCCATGGGTTACAGAACTCCCATGGAAGGTCTGGGTTTTTGCAGCCGCAGATATGGCAGTCTATGCCGTATTGGTTTGCTATATTTTTAATACTCCTGTATTGGGCTATCCTCATCGCCTGTGGCAGAAGTCTTGTCTTCGCAGATGTGATAACCCTTTGCCATGGCTGGTTATTGTAGAGCCTCAGAATCTCCTTTGCTATTTTAAAGGGTAACTCTGTAATAAATTGACTCATAATTGAAGGCCTCATAACAAGTGAGCTTACTGATATATTTATTACACCTGCAACTTTAAGTCTCTTAATCAGATGTTCCATCGAGTCCTTTGAATCTGTAATTGCTGAGATTACAGGGTCAATCCTCACAGCAGTATCAACGCCAGCATTAATAAGATTCCTTATATTTAAAAGCCTCTTAATAGGATGGGTTGAGAAGGGTTCAAACAGTCTTATGTAATCCTCGTTCAGAGATACTAGGCCAATTCGTGCCTTGATGGCGCGAGGGTATCTTCTAAATAATTCAAGAAACTCGGATGGTATAAAACCCTTTGTAAGAAATGATATGCCGATACCCCTTTCAATGAGAAGATTCATTACAGCATAAGTGGTATTAAGGATTTCATCCATATCCTGGAATGCATCAGAGGCAGTGCTAAAGGATACCCACGAAGGTAGTCTCCTTTTCCTTGCGAGTTCTCTTTCTAACATCTCGGGAAGATTTTCATATAGATGAACCTCTCCTCTTGGTGGTGCATCTGTAAACCCCCTCGCATAGCAATAGACGCATGAATGAAAACATCCCCTCGTGATGTTTATGGCAGGAGTGCCTTTCAGACAGTCAAAGGCAGGAGGCTTGAGGATATTGGATTTGCGTCTTTCTTTAATCAGTTTTACTGAATACATTAAAACTTTCTCATAACCCCTTCAATCAGGACTGCATCGTCAATAAGCCTTTTTTTATATCTTTCAGCCCCAACCTTAAAAGCCAGCTCTTTATCTCATCAGGCGAATAACATCTTCCACTTTCTGTGTTAACGAGCATATTTACTGAAAAGAGGGCGCCCTGTGCAGGATGTGTCCCATCCTTTGAGACATAAGACTCCTGAATAACTACCCTTCCACCATTATTCAATGCCTTTTTACATTTTTGGAGCACCTGAATATTATCCTTCTCTGAATATGCATGTAAGACCTGGCTTATAAATATATAAATATAAGGTCATAACCTCTACCAATATCATCGCTCAGAAAATCACCTTCAATGAAATTGATACCTTTTATACCTTCTTTTTCAACAATCCTCTTCGCAATCTCAATGGTCTCAGGAGAATCAAATAATATTACATTTGCACCTTTCTTTGCCATCTCGATTGAATATGTGCCAGGACCTCCGCCAAGGTCCAATGCGGTCTTAACACCTTTTAATCCAATTGCCTTAATAATATCCTTCGCCTTTAAGGATGCTAAGTTATGCATCCCGAGGATGAATGCCTCTTGGTCATGCGCCTTATGACAGGGTTTTCCTGTTTTCATAACCTCATCGAGACCTGACCAGTTCTGCCAGAGTGTATCAGCATGCCTTAAGATATCACCCTGATAATAAGGCTGACCACTGACAAGGAACTTAGATGATAGAGGCGAGTTTGAATACATCTTCTTCTTTTTCTTCAAAAGACCAAGCCCTGTAAGTGCATCAAGCAATATCCTGGTTGCCCTTAAATCTGTATTGAGTTTTTCTGAGATTGCCCTAACTGATTGAAGTTTTGTTAAGTAATCAAACACCCTGTAGTTATTAGCAGTAAGAAGCACCCTTGCTGACCTGAAACCACTCCAGATTTCTCTTAACTCTTTTGCCTGTTCAAGAATATCCTTTTTCATAGCACAAAAACTGTCAACTAATAACTGACAACTGTTGACTGTTTTATAGCCCCATCTTTTTCAATGCCTCATCACCTAAACTTCTTAAGACAGGCGCTTCTTCTGGCAGATAAAGCATCGCTCCACCTTTTACAAGCCTTATCACTATCTTTCCTTCCTTTGCCAATCTGTTTGTTACCTCAACAGGGTTTTCTCCATCAAAATATTTTTTAAATGCTGCATTAAATCCTGAATAGACAGTATGGATTCCCCTATACCCTTCCTCAGGCTTATAATTGCTTTTCTTATAAACTCCTCATGGCTTAACTTCTCTGACATGGCTACCTCCCTTAGGATTAAAAAGCTATTTATCACTTTCATTAGAATCTGATTCAAGAAGATTCAGATTCCTCGGTGTCTGGTCTATCTGTTCTATGATGGGAATCTCATCAGCACTGGTAACGCCAAGTTCTTTAAACTTTCTTACAGAAGGCAATACCCTTAATTCCAGGGACCCCACTGCCTTATTATATGCCCCGATTGCCTTCTCAAGGGCAGAACCTATGCTTTCCAGATGTTCCACAAGGGTATTCATCCTTTCATATAATTGACGCCCGAGTTCACTGATCAGCTGTGCATTCTTTGTGATCTGCTCCTCCTTCCAAATATGTGCAACAGCCTTTAAAAGAGCAAAAAATGTTGTTGGTGTTGCTACTAAAACCTTTTTAGAAAGACCGAATTCCAGTAGTGTTGGGTCTACCTCGAATGCTGAAACAAGGAAAGATTCTTCCATAAAGAGTACCACAACCTCAGGTGCTTTCTCAAACTGCTCCCAGTATGCCTTTGAGCCAAGCCTTATTATCTGATCTTTAACATGCTGGGCATGTTTCTTTAATGCCTCCTTTTTTGCTTCCCCTGACTGGGCTGAAGTAACATCTAAGAGGGCATCTATCGAAACTTTTGAATCTACTACAATAACACCTCCACCCGGCAATTTAATCACCATATCTGGTTTTTTGGTGGTATCTTCATCTTTAATAACAACCTGTTCTTCAAAATCTACATGATTGGACATTCCTGCTAATTCCACCACATTTCTTAAAGCTATTTCACCCCATCTTCCTCTAATGTGTGGCTTTCTCAATGCAGTAGCTAAATTGCTTGCAGTTGATGAGAGCATCTTTATCTGTTCATCAAGACTCGTGTAGTCCTGTTTTCTTTTTATCTCTATAGCGTGGATCTCCTTCTCATACCTCTCTAATGCCTCCTGCAACGGTTTTATAAGCCCATCCATTGTTGCCTGATGCTCGCCGAGCTTGCCTTTTGTTTCCTCAACAACCTTTCCGAGACGCTCTGATGCAAGGGTCAGGAAGCTCTCGTTGCTACTTTCAAGGGCCGCCTTTGAGAGGGCATTGAATGTATCTGTCATCTCTGTCTTCATTGCCTCAATAAGTGCCTTCTGCTCCTCAAAATTCTTTTGTGCAGATTCAAGTCTTGTGAGGGCCTCAACCTTAGATTGCCTTTCAGAATTGAGTTCATTCCTGATCTGACTTATCTCAGAGTCCTTCTGCTGTAACTGCTGCCTCAGTTCACTATTTACCGCTTCAGTGCTTTTTGCCATGCCTTCGAGTTCAGTTATTTGACCTGAATAATTCATGTGAAGGTTGGCAATCTGTCTGGAATGAGATTCTTTAAGACGAGAAGACGCAATAATCCATATAACAATCCCACCAATTAGACCACCTATAATCAAAAATGTTATTGTTTCCATATAGTCTCCTATCCTCTTAGCAGTGCGTTATTGTCCCGGCTTTTATATAGCATTTAATTTTATTCCTTTTGCAGAAATTTATTACTGCTTTGGCCTGACTGTTATAGAATTCCTTTGCATGTGGAAAGGCTTTTACTTTAGGACTGTAATTTAATTTTCCAAAGACTATCTCATCTACAAATGATATTGTTTCCAGTATTTTGATCAAATCCTGCTTTATGATATTAGGGGTAGAGTATGGCTCCATGCATACCCAGGTCTTAAATCCTTTTTCATATAGATACCTTAATGTTTCTATTCTTTCTTCAAATCGTGCTGTATAAGGCTCATAGTCTTTACGGAAATTTTCATCTAAGGACACAAGGGTAATACCATATTCGTTGTCGTTGCCCAGATATTCAATGCGCTCAACAGGATAAACACTCTTTGTAAGCAGGGAGCATGTTATACTCCTGTTGTTTAACCGTCTTATTATTTCAATGCTCATATCTTCTACTTCATTGTATCCATACATAAACGGGTCTGTGGAAAAACAGAGATGAACAGACTTAATCCTATCTTTATATCGTGATATCTCCTGCTCCAATAACTCAAGTGCATTTTCAACTAATTTAGGCTGCCGCCAATCCTCGTAGTCAGAAATTACACCTGCCTTCTTTTTGATCAACATCGCATAGCATGGATAAAGACATCCGTGTGAGCAACCCTCTACATGATTGATACAGAAATCACCACGCCCGGCACTGCTGCGATAAAGGAGGCTTTTCCTTTTACAGACTCTCATACACCCACACCCTTCCGCCATCCTTTATCTCATCCATTCTTTTTACAAGCCTTTTTTTGTGGAGATTAAGCAATCTTGTACCGCTTGTGTTAGCCGGCAGTTTCAGGGCTGCTGAAAGTTCGTTTGCCGTAATCTTCCCCTTTTTAACAATTAGATTCAATGTCTCTTTGAGATAGTTATTAAGGCTTCCAAGAAGGATTTTCTTCCCATTTCCCATCTCAGCAATAACCGCAAGCTCTTTTCTCTCAAGTGCAACCTCTATGTTTTCTTTCTGATTATCATTAAGTCCTATCAGAAGGATGTACTTATCTCCGTACTCGTTGCTCAACAGACGAGAAATAAGCTTTGCAACTACCTCATCAGCGCATGAGTAATCAATTATCCCTACCTTTGAAAAATCAAGGGCAATTACCACTCCATTCTTTTCTTTCTCAATATCCCTCTCAATCCGCTCCCTTATCACCTGGCCTGACTGCCTTGTCACAAGGTCACTGGAGCCGTTTTTAAGCTCCTCTTTGAGGAATTTATAAAGGTTGTAAATGGTCATTTATTATTTTTGGCCTCTTGCCGTGCTTGATAAAGCCTTTCAGTAAACCCGCCTTCTTTCAGGAACTGTTTCTCAAGTTGTTGCAGTTACCAGTATCCTCCATGAGGAGGGATTAGATTTGGTTTTTCATTTTTTATGTGCATTATTTATCCTATAAGTCCTATAAGAGAATGCATATAAAAGTCTGTGAAAACTTTGCTCATATTCACTGCAGACAAAATCAAAGGCTGCAAGATAGAGTCTTTTGCCATTTGAGGTTAATACATTTTTATCGCACATATTAACTATCTCTCCCTCTACTACTTCGTAAATGGTACAAGGCGATAAAGGAAGCCGCCCTTCGAAAATCGAGCATCACCTCCATTTTCCTTCTTGAACCTTCGCAGTTCTTCTTGGGTTGGGATGTATTTCTCAAAGTGATATGGGACATTATCAATCAACAAAGTTATTCCATAAATGTGTTCACCAATCCTTTTGTTTTTAGGATGATACGGTCCTTCCATATCAACAATGATACTGTCACGGGTTTCATGATCTTTTATCTCTACAAAATGTGGTTTCATGTTTCCTCCTGTTAAGTTTTTCTCATAATAAAAAGATACTTAAATCCTCTAAGATAAAAATTAAATTCTCTTGCCCTCTTATGCCAGATTCCTGTGTTAGATGTCTGATTTCTTCGAACAACACAGATAACATCTATTGGCTGAAAATAGTTCGCAAGCATTTGATAAACCTTTAAACCAACAGGGATGTATCCTGTATTCTTTCTCCAGTGGTCGCCTATCAGCCAAGCCATGTATTTATCGGGTTTTAAAATCCTATATATTTCTTTAGCAACTTTCTCTAATTCTTTAAAAAATCTTTCATCTGTACAAGGAATCTTTCCAATACATTTTGGATGATCAGAATACTTGACATTGTCCGAATAAGGAGAATCTATAAAGATAAAGTCAACAGAGTCGTCTTTTAAAGGGATTTTTCTTGCATCATTTTGAATAATATCTTTTCTGTAAGGAGAAATATCATAGCCGATTACTTTACGATTTAATTCTTTTGCAACATCAATAGTCGTTCCACTTCCAGCCATCGGGTCAACGACTAAGTCATTAGGTTTTGTATATCGCTGCAACAGATTCCATATAACAAAAGCAGGCGTAACACCATTAAATTTGTTATCGCCATGCGGTTTATCCCCATAGTTCTGAGTAGGGAAGTCCCAGAGGGTAGTTGATTCAATCTGTAAAGTGTCTTTTCGCATTTTCTTTCAAGGCAGCTAAGATTTCAGAAAACTTATTGAAATGTTTTACATTATCACTCTCTATAACTTCTCCCATAATAAATGCCCCATCAGTATCGTGTTCTGCAATAATTCTCTGCTTGTTAACATTTGCACGACTAAATACACCATCGGAATCGGGCGATGCTAAATAAGTCTTAATGTGTTTGGTCGAATTATAAACCTGAAGTTTTAGTTTCCAGTAAGCAGTCTGGGCTATTCGCTCCCGCAATGAAACCTTACAACTAAGAATAGCGAGAACATCAAGAGAATTAGGATCATAAATTACTATATCCATATCTGGTAGTACATCGATCTCTTTGCTATACCTTACAAGCACATTTTTTCTAGCTTTTTCAAGCGAAATACTAGGAGGACTTTCTAATTCATCATCTGTTGTAGTTGCCAATCCAAAATCTTCGATATATCTTCGGATAACATGCTCAACCAGTTCTTGATACTTCTCTCCCTTCCATCTCCGCCATGCCTGTCCAACACCGCGATTAATTTCATCTCTTAGGGCTTGCCCTTTCAAACCTTTTTTAGAATGTTTAAGGAGACCTGGCCCTTTACACCACCATTTTAATAAATTTTGGTTCAATTACATCGAATATTTCGATAACATGATCAAATGCTTTTTCGCCATATTTTTTCTTCATTTCTTCATAAGCACCTATCACTGCTTGTTTAGCATCGAATTCTTTTTCCATCCTAAAACCCCTTTTAGTATTTTCTTCTAAAGTTTTCTCCCAATCACAATATACTCTGTTGGATAAGCATAGAAATCCTCTTCCCCATTTTTAGCAAATTTCCCTGTTTCGGCATCCCTTTTTTGAGGAAGAATCTTTGAGGGAATTTCCCTTTTAATAATTCTATCTATTATCAAACCTGAGTATTGCATACTTTCTGCAAAGACCTCGGCATTTAATATGTCTACCTTCTTTAATGCTGTATTGCCAATAACATAACAACACCTGCCTCCATGTTTTAATATTCTATAAGTTTCATCAAAACACTCCTGCATATCAATAAAGAATGCTTCGATTTCTTTTGCCATGTTTTTGTCCTTTAAAGCCATATTATTTACTATAGACTGTGCAATCTTACTTCTAAGGTGCCTGTCTTCATATCCTTTATATGCTGTTCCAATAAATTCTTTACGATATTCTGATAGGTCTCGAGTATATTCCAGCCATAAGGTGCTGAGTTGATGTAGGTCTGCATACTCATAGCTTGTTACATAAGGACTTGATGTTATCTGAATATCAACTGTTTCATCGTCTACGGGCTGCCATCTGGCATCGCCTCTTTTAATGTTAAGGTATGCATTTAAATTATGCTTGATATGCTCAGGAACAACAGCCCAGAATTCTTTATTTGCCTTTTCCATTTTCTTCAGATGTCTTCTAAAGCAAATTATTGGTTTTTGTATTTCTTTTTTGAGATCTCTTGTTGGTTTTGTACTACCCATTAACCATATGGAAACGGTTTTAAGAATATGACTAAAACATACAGTGAAAAAGTTCTGTATGTGAATATAAGATTCTTCTCTGATTCTGGCAAGTATAGTACCTAATTCTTTTTTTATCTCAGGCTTAAACCAGTAATCTATTCTCTCTATATCAGCTTCTGGTATGTAGGGAGTTATATGAGATTTAGAAAATAAAGTAATGGATTCTAAGAATGATAAGTCTGAAAGCAAGTTTTCTATTCTTTCTTTAAGCAAGATAGGGTTAATTGGTGTGCTTTTAACTCGTGTAATCAACTCAGAAATATAATTAATATCGGTCCCACTTGCCTTATATCCTCTTGTTATTGCACAAACAACTGTTGTCCCACTTCCCATAAAGAGATCATTTACATGAGGCTCTTTAATACCAATAAGATACTCATCCATTAGCTTTTCAACCAATTGAGGAATAAATTTAGCAGGATAGCGATGATAACAGTGGGTTAATTTAGAAGTTTCGCTTGGTTTATATTCAATAAAAGACCAGCTTTTATCAGTTGTGCTTGATTTAAAGAGATGAATAATTTCGTCAGCAGACAAATATCCTTTTTTATCAATCTTAAATGCGTAATCTATCAAAGCACTCTTCATCATTTTCCCTTAATTTTAAATTTTATCAGTAGCATATCCCACATTTCAGTTCCTCACCCCTTTAAGCAGCTCCTTATCCGCCTTCTGGTTAATAAATTCAGCACTTTATCTATTACCAGAACAAACTTATTCCTTCGATATTTTTGAAATCCTTTACATCAAATGTTGCGACCTTTTTGTATCCTTTTGCCCTTATGTATACAATGTTATAAGCATCAATAAAATCTTTTTTCCCTGAAACGTAAAAATTAACGGCCTCGCGAATC
>JBFLWW010000014.1:0-50027 GCA_040757475.1 Nitrospirota bacterium | reverse complement strand
ATGGGAATACCAATTGTCAGCACAGAGGCAGGCTGTCGAGGAATAAAGGTTATTGATGGTAAACATCTTTTGATTGCTAAAAATGAAGATGAATTTATCAAAAAAGTAATTGAGCTACTAATCAATACTCAAAAAGCCCAAGTTTTAGCTAAATCAGCCCGAAAACTGGTTGAGCAAAAATATAGTTGGAAGAAAATAGTCAATTATTTTGAGTTAAAACTTAAACAAAATGTTTAGTATTTTAAAGAAATTAACATATAGGCCGATGGTCAGGAAAATAGTTAATGCCCTTGGTCTTAGTAGAATGGCTAAGAGACTTTATTGGCTTTGGTCCAAACCCCCGGATAGTATTTTTCTTTTTAAAATGGCTGGCATAACCGGTCAATTCTTTATTCATTCACCAGGTGAATTGCGATTACTAGAGTACGTCATTCAAGGAGAGACTTCTTCCTTAGAACGGTTGATCTCTGTTGTTCAGCCCGGCGATGTCATTTGGGATATCGGAGCCAGCATCGGTCTTTACACTATTTTAATGGCTAAAACGGTAGGAGAAAAAGGACACGTGATTGCCTTTGAGCCGGGGAGCCAAAGTTTTGATCGCCTTCAGGATAACCTAAGACTGAATGGCTTATCCAATGTACGCTCGTTTCGAAAGGCTCTTGGGGAGCGTAATGAAAAAGTGAAATTTTATGCTGGAGAAGATGGCAAATGGTGTAGTTTGATAAGTCCTCCAGCCAATAGAACAGATATTAGTTCTCAGGTAATTGAGGTGGTGAGAGGCGATGACTTCCAAGAAGTTGAAAACCTGCCTCTACCTCAGGTTATAAAAATCGATGTTGAGGGATATGAATTTTCTGTTCTAAAAGGACTAAAGAATACTTTATCTCAACCATCTTGTGAATTAATTTTACTTGAGGTTCATCCTAAACTTTTACCTTTGGAATTGAAACCCGAGATGATTCTAAGCTTGTTAAAATCCTTAGGCTTTAGACATCTCAAGGTTCAGGTAAGGGGAAGCGAATATCATATTTTCGCTTGTAAGACTGAGGAGGTTCGGTTATAATTCAAAGAACGGAATTATAATGAAGATAGGTTTAGATCTTATAAACTTATATGATTTGCATGTGGGTTTGGGTCGGTATGCCCAGCAATTAATTGATGGCTTGGCTACCCTCGATCGAGAAAATGAATATATTCTTTTTATTAATAATATTAATAAAAAGATATCAAACCAAATTTATGTTAACAATCCAAGATTCCATGTTCAGGTAGTCAAAACTCCATCTCGGAAATACGCACCCTGGAATCAGATTTATTTTGCTTTTCATAGAAAAAAACTTCAGAACCTTGATTTATTACATTCGCCAGTAACACCCCTTCCATTGTTATTATCCAAAAAAGTGAAAACTGTTATTACCCTTCATGACTTAAGTTGGAAAATTTTTCCAGAACATTTTAGACCGGAGGGTGTAGCTTGGTGGCGTTTTGTCTGGCCCAGAAGTTTGAAAAGAAGTACCCATATAGTAGTGGATTCAGAAAATACAAAGCAGAGTGTTCTTAAATTTTATTATTTACCTGAAGAAAAGATAACAGTTATTTATCCTTATATCTTACTTCATTTATTAGAAACTTCTCCAGAAAATTTGAATGTCCTTAAAAAACGCTATAATTTGCCTCCAAAATATATTCTCTATGTGGGAGCCTTAAGAAAAAACAAAAATCTTGAGTCACTTTTAAAGGCCTTTCAAATTCTCAAAAAAGAGAAAAGCATTTTTCAGAAACTTGTCTTAGCCGGGCCCAAGGATTGGGGTAATGAAAAGATTTTTTTAGAAATTAAAAGATTGAATTTAGAGGATGAGGTTATTGTAACGGGTGCTATTTCCAATGAGGATTTACCTTTGATTTACAAAAGGGCTGATGTTTTTGTTTTTCCTTCTTTGCATGAAGGGTTTGGTTACCCACCATTAGAGGCAACGGCTTGTGGTACACCAGTTGTTGTCTCTAATACTTCATCACTTCCTGAAGTGGTTGGTGAGGCTGGGCTCTATTTTGATCCTCTGAATCCCAAAGATATCGCTGAAAAGATTTATCAAGTGCTTTCCTCACCAGCTTTAGCTGAGAAACTGAGAAATCTTGGTTTAAAAAGAGCCCAAGAATTTTCAATGGAAAAGATGATCCAAAAGTACTTAGAGGTGTATAAAAAAGTAAGTTTATGTCTTTGAAAACCCCTGTTGTTTTCATCATCTTTAATCGTCCGGAGACCACAGAAAAGGTATTTGCTGAAATTGCCAAAGTTAAACCTTCTAAACTTTTAGTAATCGCCGATGGTCCTCGAGAGAGCTATCCTTCAGATGTAAAAAGATGTCAGGAGGCCAGAAATATTATCAATGAAGTAGATTGGGATTGTGAGGTTCTAACTAATTATTCAGAGATAAATTTGGGATTAAGAGAGCGAGTTTTCAGTGGGCTAAATTGGGTCTTTACTCAGGTAGAAGAAGCCATTATTTTAGAAGATGATATCCTTCCTCATCCAAGTTTTTTTCAATTTTGTAAAGAGCTTTTAGAGAAGTATCGCGATGATGAACGCATCGCCTTAATTAGTGGTACTAATTTAGAAATCATTAGGAAAAACAGTTCCTACAGTTACTATTTTTCTCGTTATCCTCAAATATGGGGATGGGCAACCTGGCGAAGGTTTTGGAAATCATACGATGTTAATCTAAAGGTTTGGGCAGAGCTTAAAAAAACTTTTTGGCTTGAAGAGATATTAGGTAATAAAGGAGTTATTTATCATTATTGGAGAGATGTTTTTGATGGTGTATATCAGGGGAAAATTAACTCTTGGTGCTATCAGGTTGTTTTTGCCACCTGGGCTCAAAATTCATTAGCTATTATTCCCAGGGTTAATTTAGTTTCAAATATAGGTTCCGGAATAGAAGCTACGAATATGAAAAGAAAGTGGCATAAGTTTTCTAATTTGAAAAGATTTAAAATAGACTTCCCCCTTTTTCATCCATCTGAGATTTTAAGAGATGAGGTTGTTGATAAGTTTGTAGAAAAATATTCCTTAACTCCCTTTAGACCTTTATTAACGAGGATTTTTCTTTATCTTTCTTGTCGGCTAAGACGTTATTTTACTGAACGATTTTATGAATAGAAAATTAAAAGTTTTGGTTTGTGCTTATGCTTGTCTTGGAGATCCTGATAGACGATTTGGGGATGGAGGAGAAGGGGTCTTAGGCTGGAATGTTGTCAAACAGCTTGGCCGGTTCCATGAGCTTTGGGTTCTCAACTCTACCCAGAACCGTGCAGGCATTGAAGCGGCACTGCAAAATGAGCCGCTCTCTAACGTACGGTTTCATTACTTTGACTTACCTCGCTGGCTGCGGCTTCTTCAACGGTTTCCAGTGGGCATACAATTTTACGCCTATCTCTGGCAGATAAAAGCCTATTTCGCGGCTTATAGCCTTCATCAGCAGTTCCACTTTGATGTCTTTCACCATGTCACTTACGCTAATGATTGGATGGCCAGTTTCATCGGTGCCCTACTGCCTATCCCTTACATCCGTGGTCCAGGCGGCGGGGCTCACTGCACTCCAAAGGCCTTCCTGCGTGAATACTCCCTACGAGGTCGTTCGTGGGAGCGCTTGCGAGCAGCAGGACAATGGCTATTCCGACATGACCCATTCTTCATCTTAAGCCAGCGTCGGGCCAGGGCTATTTTGGTCTGTAACCGCGAAGCGCTGGAGGCCATCCCCCGAAAGTGGCAACATAAAGCCTATCTCTTCCCGGTGAACGGTGTTTCTGCAAGAGATTTGGCTCTGCTCGCCTCAGTAGGAATTCCCAGAAATGATAATAAATTCCGTGTGCTTTCAGCAGGCAAGCTCCTTCGCCTCAAGGGCTTTACTCTCGCGATTCAGGCTTTCAAGGGCTTTGCTGAGCGGTGCCCGGAAGCTGAGTTTATCATCATCGGCGATGGGCCGGAGCTTCTGCGTTTGAAAGCTCTTGTTGAAAGGTTAGGGCTTCAACCACAGGTTCAATTTGAGGGTTGGCTGCCACGTGAGGAACTTCTGATAAGAATGCAGTCATGTGATGTGTTTCTCTTCCCAAGCCTGCGCGATGGTGGCGGAGCCGTTGTGGTCGAGGCCATGGCCAGCGGTAAGCCCGTAGTCTGTTTAGATATTGGCGGTCCTGGATTGCATGTCGTAGAAGAATGCGGTATAAAAGTAACGCCTCGTTCCCCTGAGCAAGCAGTGGCAGATATGACAAGGGCGTTGGAGCGCCTTTATACTGGCAAAGAATTACGCCTTCAAATGGGGAAGGAAGCACGAGCGCGTGCTGAGCAAGTTTATCATTGGGACCGCCTGGGTGAGCGACTGTTGAAAATCTATCAAGAGGCTCTTGATAAGTCGGCTAGCGTTAGTTGGTAACGAAGCCCGTGTCGGTAAGAATTGGCTACGTTTTATAAAGATAAAGGGCTATTGGTTACGAGACTCGTATCGTAAAGCGGTTTAGGGTTACGTGAAAAAAGGAAGGACGATTAACGTCGCCAATGGCGAAACGGGCATCGTGACCTTAAAACGAATTACCTCACCGATGATAGCTAACCAAATATCAAGGCGGGGTTTGCTCTTAGGCCTGGCGCTCTGGCTTATGGTCTGGGGCAGCTACAATACAGATATTGAACGCCTGAACTCCCCGGATTTCCCTGCTTCTGCCTTTGATCTTCTCCATGGACTCCGCTCTCTTTCCTCCCTTTTGGCTGCTTACATAGCTATCATAATACTCTTTGCACAGCGCTCCCTTCTTATGAAGCTCTTCCAAGGCCCCCTGGGTTTTCTGGCGCTCTACACCTTGGTCGGCATCGCCTCCTCAATCTCGCTTTCGCATGAACCACTTACAGCCCTATACTGGGCCGCCCAGTACGGTTCTGTTTTAATTGTTCTCTGGGCAATTTCGGTTGTTTCCAATTCACCACGCTCTTCTTTTCTTTCTCTGATTAATCTCAACTGGATTTTCGCTGGTATTTTAACGATTGGTTTATTTTTGTTTTTTATATTTCAGCCAGGTGCAATTTCATCTTTAGCTGCTGGTGATTTTGTGGGAGCAAGGCCTTATGAAGGTCTAGCTGGTATTCCTCATGAGATGGAAATATTGGGAATGGTTAGTACCCGGCCCACTGGTCTTGGAAGATACGCTGGGGTCGTAGCAATTGTTGCTTTCACCATGTTTTTGCATTCTAAAAAACAGTCAAAGTTTATCTGGTTTTTCTTGTTTCTTATTTTCTTTTCTATTCTTATTTTTTCCCAAAGCAGGACAGCGATTGTAGCTTTTCTCATCAGTGCACTTTTGATTCTTTGGCTACAAAGCAGATCGAAATTTCTCTTAATTTTAGGAACACCTTTTTCCCTCTTTTTGTTGGGCCTGACTGGATTTTATCAAGCCTTCTATATCTATTTAGAGGAGGAGATGCCTTTTGTTTTTACCCTGAGTGGTCGGACCGTTGGCACCTGGCCAGAGGCCTGGCAGCTTTTTCTAAGTTCCCCCTTACTGGGTTACGGCTTCCATGCTGATAGAATCTTTTTAGAAGGGCAGCACACCCATAATGCCTTTCTTCATGCCTTAGTCCAGACAGGATTAATCGGAACTGTTTCCTTTATTTTTGCCTTTATTTGGGCCTGGATTATTTTATTTCGGCTTCTCAAAAGGCCATTGATTCAAAAATCAGGAAAACCTTACTTAATTGTGATAGCTGGAGTTTTAGCCTACCTTACTGTTAGAACTATTACTGAATCAACCGGAGCATTCTTTGGAACAGAGTGGCTTATTTTAGCCCCGCTCTTAGCCTATCTTACAACTTTAAATAAAAGAAAATTTTCTCTAAATCAAATGGCATTTAAATGAAGACTATTATTCATACGATGTATTTTTTGCCAGAATTCGGTAGCGCGCCAATTTTAATGAATGAATTGGCATCCTATCTTGCTCAAAAAGGACATGATGTTGAAGTTGTGACCACAATTCCAAGAAAAAGAAACAATAATTACAGAGGGCGATTATATATCCGTGAATTTAATAATGGATTTAATACAAAGAGATTTTGGACTAATGCAGGTTCAAGTTCAATTAGTAGGCTCCTTGCATGGAATATCTATACCCTTTGGACCATATTCAACATTTTAACTATTCGTAAAGGGGATGTAGTTTTTTTGAGATTACCACCTTTACAATTGGGAATTACAGGCATATTATTAAAGAAATTAAAAGGTGTTAGAGTATTCCTGAATATCCAGGATATCCATCCTGATTTAGCAATTGAATCAAGAATCTTAAAAAACTCACTGGTAATTAAGATGGCAAAAGCTTTTGAGAAATGGATATATGCTAAGTCGCAGAAAATTATTGTTATCAGTGATGGTTTTAAAAAGAATTTAATAGATAAAGGTGTGCCTCCGGGAAAGATTACCGTGATTCCCAACTGGGTGGATACAAATATTTTAAGACCGCTTCCTAAGGATAACTATATTGCAAAGAAATTTTTTGCAGAAAATAAATTTGTAGTAATGTATTCAGGCATCGTCAGCTTAAGCAATTTTGAAAGTTTGGAACGAATCATAGAGGCAGCACAATCTTTTAAAGATGATGATATTATATTTGCTATTGTCGGTGACGGTTTTAAAAAACAGAGTTTACAGGAGAAAGCAGAAAAAATCGGATTGAAAAACGTGACATTCATACCGTTTCAACCTTATGAAGATTTGCCATATCTTCTCGCTGGTAGCGATGTTTTGCTTGTACCTTTAGACAAGGATAAATCACAGTTGTCCGTCCCCTCTAAACTCTATAATTTTATGGCAACTGGTAAGCCCATTTTAGGTCTTACGGATAGTGATTCAGAGGTGGCAAATATTATCACTGAAACCAGTTGTGGAATATACGCACCTCCAGATAATCTTGAAAGGATTAAAGAAGCATTAATCACATTAAAAGATTCAAAAGATTATCGTGAAACATTAGGTGAAAATGGCAGAAAATATGCTTTGGAAAAATTTTCAAGAGAACATGTTTTAAAGACATATGAAGAGATTCTCTTTTCATAAATTAAAAGTATTTCGAAAGGAAATAATAACATGAAGAAGGCACTGGTTTGTGGAGCAGGTGGTTTTATTGGAAGTCATTTGGTAAAAAGGCTTAAAAAAGAAGACTTTTGGGTAAGAGGTGTGGATTTAAAATATCCAGAGTTTAGTGAAACCCTTGCAGATGATTTTGTCATTGGGGATTTAAGAGACCCGGAAATTTGCCGTTATATTACAGATATTAGGTTTGATGAGGTCTATCAACTAGCAGCAGATATGGGTGGAGCTGGTTTTGTATTTACAGGAGATAATGATGCTGATATTATGCACAACTCAGCGACAATCAATTTGAATATATTAGACGCTTGCTATAAAAGAAATGTAAAAAGAATTTTTTATTCTTCTTCTGCATGTATATATCCTGAGTATAACCAGATGGACCCTGATAATCCAAAATGTTCTGAAGATTCAGCTTATCCAGCAGTACCTGATAGTGAATACGGATGGGAAAAGTTATTTAGCGAAAGGATGTATTTGGCATATCATAGAAACTATGGCATGGAGGTCAGGATTGCGAGATATCATAATATATTTGGTCCTGAAGGCACATGGAAAGGAGGCAGGGAAAAAGCCCCTGCAGCATTATGCAGGAAGGTTGCTACGGCAATATTAAAAGGCGAAGATTACATCGAAATGTGGGGGGATGGTAAGCAAACCCGTTCTTTTTTGTATATTGATGAATGTATTGAAGGAACATTAAGACTTATGAGATCAGATTTCAGCGGTCCTGTTAATATCGGTTCTGAGGAGATGGTTACTATCAATCAATTAGCAGAAACCATAATGGAGATCGCTGGGAAGAAGATTTCTATAAAACATGTTCCAGGGCCATTAGGTGTAAGGGGTAGAAATTCTGACAATAGACTGATTAAAGAAAAATTAGGCTGGGTACCATTAATGCCTTTAAGAAAGGGGTTAGAAATAACTTACGCATGGATTGAAGAGCAGGTAGAGAAGACCTATAAATAATTGGAGATGAGAAGCTCTACGAAAAAATGTCAAAGGCTGTTAATCCATATGGTGATGGAAGGGCTGCAGAAAGGATAGTTCAAATAATTGGTGAATTGGTGAAAAGGTGAAATCGGTCTGGTTTTGTCTTCCCCTCCTTGGTTTCTCTTCTCTTTAGCCATAAAACTTGAAGACCGGCGTCCGATTTTCTATCCCCAGCAACGGGTTGGGGAAAATGGCAGGGTCTTCAGGATTTTCAAATTCCGTTATTGAATATTATCTTGTGGATGTAACGAATTATATGATAAAGTAAAATAAAAAAAGAATAACAAGATGGAGGTGAGATTATAATGAAATCATTAAATGAAATAATTAAGAGATTACCCCCGGAATATGAAAAAGAGGTACAAGATTTTATTAAATTTTTGATGGAGAAACGAGCAAAGAAACATCGGGGCAAACCTAAGTTCGATTGGGCCGGAGCGCTTAAAGATTTGCGAAATCAATATACCTCAGTTGAGCTTCAGCATAAGATTGTAGAGTTAAGAATTGGAGGAAAATGAGGTTTCTTATAGATACCAATATATTTCTGGAAGTAATTCTAGAACAGGAAAAAGCTGAGGAGGTAAAGGCTCTTTTATCGAAGACCGAAGAACATGATTTCTTTATGTCCGATTTTTCTCTTCATTCGATAGGACTTCTTCTTTTCTACAGAAAGCAACACAACATTTTTCAACAATTTTTGAAAGACATAATTTTCAATGCTGGCATAATAGTAACTTCACTGTCGGCAGATGACATGGAGATTGTCATTGCCTCAGCCCAAAGATTTAATTTAGATTTTGACGATGCATATCAATATGTTATTGCTGAAAAATATAGTCTAACCATAATAAGTTTTGATTCCGATTTTGACAGAACTGAACGAGGCAGAACCACACCAGGCATGACTTAACTATCTTCTCTTTGTCTAATTTCTTTTTTGACAAGTTATGAAGCGTCTATTTGACATCCTTCTTTCCTCAATCGGCCTGATTTTGTCTTCTCCTCTCTGGTTTTTGATCTCATTAGCTATTATTTTAGAGGATGGATGGCCAATTTTCTATAGGCAGGAAAGGGTAGGAAAAAGAGGAAAGATCTTTAAGGCTATAAAATTTCGTTCAATGATAAAAGATGCTGAAAGTGGGATCGGGCCTGTTCAGGCTGTTGAAAATGATCTGAGGGTTACAAAAGTCGGGATGATCTTAAGGGCAACAGCTATGGATGAGCTTCCCCAGCTATGGAATATCTTAAAAGGTGATATGAGTTTTGTAGGACCGAGGGCATTAAGACCAGAAGAGTTAGAGATAAAGGGAAATCCAGAGATTTTAAGCATCGAAAAGATCCCTAGGTATGAAAAAAGATTGACAGTAAGACCAGGATTAACAGGTTTAGCTCAGGTTTATCTACCAAGTGATGCCCCTCGAAGGGATAAATTCCGCTATGACCTCCTCTATATCAAAAACCAATCCTTCCTCCTCGACCTGAGACTTATCTTCCTTTCTTTCTGGATAACATTTCGAGGGAAGTGGGAATCGAGGCAGAAAAAAGTATGAAGTAAGCACTAAGCAGTAGGCAGTAAAAAAATAAAAAAAGGGACAGGCTACTTTTTGACCAGTGCTATTTTCTATCTAAACGAATAAGTTCTACTTTCTTTTTACTTGCATTTGGTATCTAAAAAGAAGCCCCGTCATTGGGCCCGTATTGGTAATGAGAAATATCACAGAAAGACCAGAAGGGATAGAGGGATGTCGAAGGCTGTTAATCCATATGGGGATGGAGGGGCTGCAGAGAGGATAGTAAATATAATCATTGCAGAAATACAGTGAGAGTCGCTGTATTTTTTTATCCCACTTTTTCTAACCCCTACTTATCGTTCCTTTAATAATCCATCTTGCAGTAAGATACAACTGTATTGACAATCCTGGCAAAAGGAAGCGCCATGAATGTCCCTCCCGAGATGGGAAGGGGAGGATTAAATGTGGATTTTATTGATCTGGTAAAACAATCTGCTGGGAAAAAGATTATATATACCCTTCACGCCCTTGACGAAATGAAGCTGAAGATGAGATGATAACAACAGATGAAGTAAGATACGTGGTATTTAACGGAGAGATAATAGAAGATTATCCAGAGGATAAGAGGGGACATAGTTGCTTGATGTTTGGGACGCCAAATAACAGGAGACCAGTTCATGTGGTATGTGCCCCTAAAGACGCGTATCTTGCTATAATAACAGCATATATACCATCCTTAGAAAAATGGGAAGCAGATTTTAGGACAAGGAGGAAAAAATGAAGTGTTTATTCTGCAATGGTAAAATGGAAAAGGCAACAGTTGCTTATACGGTTGACAGAAAAGGATACCATCTTTTCATTGAGAAAGTCCCAGCTTATGTCTGTTCTCAATGTGGTGAAAAATACTTTGACGAAAAAGAAGTAGATGCCATCCAGAATATGCTTAAAACACTTGAAGAAAAGCTGGAAGATGTTTTAATGACAGTATAGTAAAAAATGTATCGATATATCAGGAAGAGGCTCCGTCATTAGGTAAACCTGCCCTCGTTATGAGAAACATAACAGAGAGGCCAGAGGGGGTTGAAGTACGAAAAAATGTCAAAGGCTGTTAATCCTTATGGTGATGGAAAAGTAGCAGAAAGGCCTGAACAGATACTAAAGTGGCTTGAAGAAGTAATAGTTTTTGTCTGGGAAGCCAAAAAAACTACTTGACAATCCAGCACTCTACGAGAAGATGTCATTGGAAAATGGGGGAGTCGAGAGAAGAGGGTTTAAATGCATGATGTCATTATAGTTGGTGCAGGCCCGATTGGCAGTTATACAGCATATCTGCTGGCAAAGGAAGGCCTTAATGTGGCGATACTCGAAGAACATTCAACCATTGGAGAGGGTGTTAACTGCACAGGTCTTGTGAGTATCAGGTGTTTTAAGAATTTTGATTTACCTGAGGAGACAATACTCAGGCCGATAGAAGCTATAAAGGCGTTTTCACCTTCTGGCAATTATGTTGAATATAATACCGATACCGGCTCGACTTTAGCTTATGTTGTTGATCGAGGTCTTTTTGAGAGTGAGATTGCCCGGATGGCTTTAAAGGAAGGAGCAACGCTTTATTTAAAGGCAAGGGTCAAGAAAATCAATATTACAGATGATGCCTTTAGAGTAGAAACAGAAGGAGGAAATGAATTCAGATCAAAAGTAGGGGTAGTAGCTACAGGCTTTGAACTGAATCCTCTTACATCTGAGAGGCCTGAAGAGTTTTTATATGGTGTTCAAATAGATGGAGAGTTAAAAGAGATCAGGGATATAGAGGTTTATTTTGGAAGAAAGATTGCACCCGGGTCTTTTGCCTGGGTTGTGCCGACAAATGGTAAATCGGCAAAAATCGGACTTATCACAGGGAAAAATCCAGCAGCCTATTTGAAAGACTTCCTCCAGAGTCCTCTTATTACGCATAGATTGGAGGTGTGCGATAATCAGATAAGGTGCAGCCCTATTCCAATTAAGGGAATTCCCAGGAGTTATGGAGAGAGGTTTGTTGTAGTTGGTGAGGCAGCAGGTCAGGTTAAGGCGACCACAGGCGGAGGTATTTACTTCGGGCTTCTGTGTTCAGAAATAGCAGCCGAAACAATCTTAAAGGCTTCTCACCAAAAAAATTTTAGTGAGGCTATATTAAAGGAATACGAGATAAAGTGGAAAAACAGATTAGGGCCCGAGTTAAAGGTCGGCTATTATCTGAGAAACCTCTTTTCAAGGCTTTCTGATCGCCAGATTGACATATTAATCAATCTTGCCAGTAAAGATGTCTTTCCAGTCATAAGGGAAAGGGCTGATTTTGACTGGCATAAAGGTCTTATCATTTCACTTCTTCAACACACACCCCTAAAAAGGCTTTTCAAGATTTAACCTCCAGTTATTTTCGTCTCAAATCCCGACATAATAGCTTATAGCTAATAGCTAATAGAGGAGGGTCGTTGACACTCTTCAATTTTACCTGCTATACTTTATTTGTGATGGATAGGGGCAGAGAAGAAAGTGTGATGAAGGATGTACTCGCCCTTGTCCTTGCTGGAGGAAAAGGAGAAAGGCTTCACCCCCTCACAATACACAGGGCAAAACCCGCAGTCCCTTTTGGCGGGAAATACAGAATAATAGATTTCACCCTCAGCAATTGTATCAATTCCCATATCAGAAAAGTTGCTGTCCTGACACAGTATAAATCCCTCTCCTTAAACAGGCACTTAGCCTTTGCATGGGAACACCTGTTGAGTGCAGAACTCGGAGAATTTATCATATCCATCCCACCACAGCAGAGGGTTGGTGAGAGGTGGTATGAGGGCACAGCAGATGCAGTATATCAGAATATATATACGATAGAAAAAGAGGCACCTCCCCATCTTCTGATACTTTCAGGAGACCATATATACAAGATGGATTATTCTGAGATGTTTGAGTTCCATCTCAGTAAAGGTGCTATCGGAACAATCGCTGCTATAGAGATGGATAGAAAAAAGGCATCCTCATTCGGAGTAATGGAGGTGGATGAAGAATTCAGGATAATCGGTTTTGAAGAGAAACCAAAAAAGCCAAAGCCTATTCCAGGCAATCCTAAACAGTCTCTAATATCCATGGGTGTTTATTTATTTAATACAGATAATATCATAGATGAGCTAAGGGCTGATGCAATGAGAACAACAGCACATGATTTCGGTAAAAACATAATCCCTGAGATGATAAAGACAAACATGCTATTTGCATATAACTTTAAGGATGAGAACAAGAAGGCAGCAAAATACTGGCGTGATATAGGGACAATAGATGCATACTGGGAAGCAAACATGGACCTTGTCTCTGTTGACCCAGAGCTTAACCTCTATGACAGGGACTGGCCAATCCGTACTGATCACGGACAGTTCCCACCTGCCAAGTTTGTCTTTGCCCAGGAATACAAGGGTGGCCGGCTTGGTATTGCACTTGATTCTATAGTATCTGGTGGCTGCATAATAAGTGGTGGCAGGGTCCAGAACTCTGTTCTTTCTCCAAATGTAAGAATAAATAGTTATGTTGATGTAAGAGAGTCAATCCTTCTTGAGAATGTTGAGATAGGGAGATACTGCAGGATCAGGAAGGCCATAATTGATAAGGATGTCTGTGTGCCTTCAGGCACGATTATCGGATACGATAAAAAAGAAGACAGTAAGAGGTTTTATGTCAGTCCCGGAGGTGTTGTAGTGATCCAGAAAGAGGCTAAAATCAAATGAAATCCATCCTTATTGTTGAAGATTCAGCAACCACAAGGACTATGATCAGAGCCATTGTGGAAGATGCTGGAGACTTTGATACGACTGAGGCATCCTCGGGTTTTGAGGCCCTGAAACTGTTGCCCACCCAGGAATTTGACCTTATCATAACTGATATAAATATGCCTGATATAAATGGCCTTGAGCTGATAAACTTTATAAAGGGTAATCCGAGATACAGCCACATCCCTTTAATAATAGTGAGCACAGAGAGGAGCGAGGAAGACAGAAAAAGGGGCATGGCCCTCGGCGCAGCAGCATATATTACAAAGCCGTTCAGGGCAGCAGAAATTCAGGAAGTGATAAAAAGACACTTAACTTATGAAGGCTTCTAAGAAGGAATTTATAGCAGAGGCAGAGGAGCTCTTGTCAGAGTCCCAGAGGCTGGTACTCGAGATACAGGACACATACAAGGCAGAACTGAATCCTGATACGATTAATGCCCTCTTCCGGTCTATGCATACCCTTAAGGGGCTTTCAGGGCTCTTCGGAGACCGCGGTATAACAGACCTCAGCCATACCCTCGAATCATTTCTTGATGAGGTGAGACTCGGTAAGATAGAGGTGACGGATGAAGTTGTCAGTTTTCTCCTGAAGAACCTTGATATACTGAGGGCCCTCGTTGATGGAATCGTTGAAGAAAAGAAGCAGGATGTAACTCCGTACCTGAAGGAAGTAGAGTCTTTCAGGGCATCAATGAGCGGGAAGACTCAGGACTTTGATCTAAGAGGTCTGATAGACGAATCAATAATAAGGGTGCTCTCAGAATACGAGGAACACAGACTCAGGGCAAATATAAAAGAGGGTAAGGGTATCTACCTTATAAAGGTGATATTCGACCTGACTACCTTTGATAAATCACTCGAGAGACTTACAAAGACAATAAAATCAAAGGCTGAACTCATATCTACACTGCCTGTATCTTCTAATGTGCCTGATGGCTTTATCGGTTTTAATCTTATGGTTGCCGGTATCAAACAGGTTGATGAACTTAAAGAGGACCTCTTGAGCTCGTCGAAGGATACAGTGCCTGACATAAATGTACTTGTCCCACCGAAGGCAGAGCAGCCTCAGCCCAGGAAACAGCAAGAATTATCGCTCAAGAGCACAACAACCTTTGTAAGGGTTGATATAGAGAAACTCGACAGGATCCTCAATACTATAAGTGAACTTGCACTTGCAAAGGATGCTGTAAAAAGGATTTATGCAGAACTCTTAGAGAGGTTTGGCCACTCGTCTTTGGTCCTGGATGTCCACAGGATATCACAGACCTTCGAGAGGAGGCTATCAGAGCTGCAAGGACAGGTTCTCGAAATAAGGATGGTTCCGATAGGCCAGATATTCTCCCGGCTCGCACAGGTGATAAGGCGTTACTCGAAGGAGATAGGTAAACAGGCTGAACTTGTGATGTACGGTGAGGATACAGAGCTTGATAAATATCTTGCTGAAGAGATAGTTGACCCCCTGATGCATATTGTCAGGAATTCCATTGACCACGGTATAGAGCCTGCTGAAGAGAGAAAGAAGAAGGGGAAAAAAGAATATGGCACCATCACACTTAAGGCATTCCAGAGGGGAAATCATGTTGTGGTTGAAGTGATAGATGATGGAAGGGGCATAGATGTAGAAAAGGTCAGGAAGAAGGCCCGAGATATGGGTCTACTCGAACCTGATACCGAACCTGAAGAAAGGGAGATCATTGATTTCGTCTTCACCCCTGGGTTCAGCACAAAGGATGTTGCAACAGAAATCTCTGGAAGGGGTGTTGGCATGGATGTCGTAAGGGAAAAACTCTCTATGCTGGGCGGTTTTGCAGAGGTCAGTACGAGGAAGGACGAAGGGATAACCTTTACACTCACCCTCCCGATTACCCTCGCGATAATAAAGGCACTTATTGTAAGGGTTGGTAAAGAGATGTTTGCTGTGCCACTGACATCAATATCTGAGACCATTGTGATAGAGCATAAGGATATCCAGACTATAGAGTGGAAAGAGGTCTATTACTTCAGGGGTGAGATGCTCCCGATGATGAGTGTCGGGAAGATGTTTAACTTAGAGACTGACCAGAGCGACAGGTCATTTGCTGTTGTTGTAGGATTTGGCGAGAGGAAACTGGGACTCCTCGTGGATGAACTCTTGGGACAGCATGAGATCGTCATAAAGTCGCTCGGTGATTATTTAAAAGGCTTAAGTGGTTTTGCAGGTGCAGCAGAGATCGGAAAGCATGAAGTCATACTCGTCCTTGATGTTGAATCTCTAATAGAAAAATCTTTAGTAAAGCATGAAGGAATGTCATATGTATGAGGAATTCTACGGCCTGAAGCAGAGGCCTTTTAGCAAAACACCTGACCCTAAATTCCTTTTTTTAAGCAGGAATCATGAAGAGGCCCTTGCGAGGCTGCAATATGCTGTTGAGGAGAAGGAGCTGATCCTGCTGACAGGGGATGTCGGCAGTGGCAAGACAACGCTCACGAGGGCATTGATGGATTCTCTCGGAGAGAAGTACAGGGTGATAGTGATAATAAATCCGAGGCTTACACCATCTCAATTTCTGAGGACGGTTGCAAAGCATTTTGATATAAATGTCCCTTATAATTTTAGGGATAACCTGCTTGATGCCATTTATGAAAAGGTCTACAAGGACTACGAGGCAAAGATATCTCCTGTAATCATAATAGACGAGGCACAGCTTATACCTAACAGGGATACCTTTGAGGAGATAAGGCTACTTACAAACTTCCAGCTTGACGACACAAACCTTCTCAGTCTTATACTCGTCGGCCAGACAGACCTGAGGAGGAGGTTGAATCACAAGGTATACCTGCCATTAAGACAGAGGATAGGGCTTTTCTATCATCTCGGACCTCTAACTGAAAATGAGATAAGGGGCTATGTAGAGCACAGGTTAAGGATCGCAGGGATGGAGGAGCCTCTGTTCACAGACGAGGCACTCAGACGACTTTATCAATACTCAGGTGGGATACCGAGAGTGATAAATAGTCTTGCTACATTTGCCCTTGTTGATGGATTCGGCAAGGAACTGCGAGTCATAGACGAATTCCTTATTAATGATGCAGCGAGGGAGCTTGGGTTGAATGGATATCGCGAGAATTAGGAAGAAGCTAAAAGAGACAAAGACAGCCGAGAGTCAGCAGTCTGCAGTTAAGAGTCAGACTACAGAAACATCAGTAAGCAGTAAGCAGTTAGCAGTTAGCAAAAGCGAGCTAAACGAACTAAAGAAGGCAGATACTGAAATAAGGGAGGAGACTGAAGTAATTGAGATACTTACCTTCAGCCTTCGAAGAGAAGAATTTGCCTTCAGGGTCTGTCAGCTTGAGGAGATACTCAGGCATCAGGTGATAACTATGGTTCCCAGGATGCCGTCTTATGTTTCAGGTATAACCTCACTCAGGGGAAAGATTATCCCTGTGATAGACCTGAGGACCAAACTTTTCCTTACAGACAGACCCTCAGATATTGATCAAAGGGGAAAGATACTAATAATCAAAGGCCCTAAGGGGCCAATCGGTGCAGCAATAGACAAGGTTATGGGTGTTGTTCGCATTGCAAAGAGTAAAATCATACCGCCACCTTCTCATCTTACAGAGGCAGAGCTCAAATTTATTGAGGGTATAGCCATAGTAGATAAACGCTTCATATCAATAATACAGATGGAAGAGGCGATAAAGATAGAGCTGTGAGCTAATAGCTAAGAAAGGGGAGGTTTTATGAGGATTAGACAGATTATAAAAGAAAGACTCGAGTTAAAGTATATAATTTTTGTTATAGCGATCTTAGTAGTCGGCATCCTGTTGTCTGGCATTTTATCGTTTTTTGCAAAAAACAATCTTTATTCCACAGCCAAAGAAAATTTAGATATAACAGCCACAATATTTGCAATGGATATAACGAGGGTTATGCATGAGTCTGTTGAAAAAAAGGCAGCGTTGTCAAGACAGATCGTCGAAGGCCTCAAGAAGGATGTAAAGGGTATAGAGGATATCAATATATTAAATGCACAGGGCAAAGAGGCATTTAAGAAAGAGTCACCGGTAACCGATGCATCTGCATTAAGGGAAATATCAGTTAAACAAGCCTCTTTATTTTATAAGTCTGGGAAGTCTCTTATATTTTATAAACCACTCGAAAATAGTCCTTACTGCAAGAGATGCCATTCCCAAGAAGGTGCAATATTAGGTGCTGTTAAGGTTGCGGTTTCCCTCGAAAAGATTTATAGAAAGAGTATGAATTTTATATTATGGACTACAATCATCTCGATGACCAGCATCTCTGCTGGTGCTTTTTTCTTCTGGATTATATCAAGGAAGCTTGTGATAAAACCAATACATTCTATCGAAAAGGCTGCTACATCATTAGCTGATGGGGACCTCTCCTTTAATTTAGATATCAAGACAGAGGATGAGATAGGGAGGCTCAGCAAGGCTATAAATGCGTCTGTGCGTTCTCTCGGAAGTGTTCTTCAGAGGGTCAAGAATGGCTCAAAACATGCCTTTGATGTTGCCGAAAAAGTAGAAACTGATTTCAAGAAGCTTTCAGAAGGTACAAAACTCGAATCTGAGGCAATAGCCAATATAGCAAGTTCTATAGAGCAGATGAATTCAGCCGCAGCAGAGATTTCAGGTAGCACAGAGCGTCTTGCATCCTCTACAGAAGAGACAGCAGCATCAATGGAGGAAATGGTTACGAGCATAAGTCAGGTTACAAATAGTGCACATGAACTTTCATCCGCGGTTGATTCTACATCAGTCTCAATAGAAGAGATGTCAGCAACAATAAGGCAGGTGGCAGACAATGTGAGAGAGCTTTCGACTGTATCAGAAGATACACTTGCAGCGGCAGAAGAGATTTTCTCTTCTGTCAGGGAAGTGGAGCAGAGTGCAAAAGAATCTGCGCTGCTCTCAGAGAAGGTTAAAAATGATGCATCCACATTAGGGATGGCCTCGGTAGAGAAGACAATAGAGGGAATGCAGAATATCAAATCATCGGTCGAAAAAACAGCCAATTTTATAAGGAAACTCGGTGGGAGGTCGGATGAGATAGGTAAGATATTAAACGTTATAGATGAGATAACAGACCAGACAACACTGCTTGCTCTGAATGCAGCCATACTCGCTGCACAGGCAGGTGAGCATGGCAGGGGTTTTTCGGTTGTTGCTGATGAAATAAAGGACCTTGCAGAGAGGACATCCTTCTCGACTCGTGAGATAGCCGCACTCATTCAGGCTGTGCAGCAAGAGGTTAGAGATGCCATCCTTGCAATGGATGAGGGATTAAGGTCTGTGGAGGAGGGGTTCAAGGTTGCGAGGGATGCAGGGGATGCCCTGAGGAAGATAGTAGAGATCTCTAAACAATCAGCAGAGATGTCCTTTTCCATTGAGCGTTCGACAGTGGAGCAGGCAAGGACAACGATGCTTGTTTCAGAGGCCATGGGGAAGGTAAAAAATATGGTAGCTCAGGTTGCAAAGGCCACATCAGAACAGAGCAAAGGTGCCATTCTCATCACAAAGGCTACAGAGAAGATGAGGGATGTTGCTAATCATGTTAAGGCTGCAACAGGTGAACAACTAATGAATACCAAACAGATATCTGAGGCTATAGAGCTTGTGGCGGAGAAGAGTCAACAGATAGCCCGGGCTGTTAATGAACTGAGGTCAGGTTTAAACCAGATATTCGGGTCTATCGAGAAGATAAAGGATATCCCGAAGACTAATGTAAACATTTTATTCGATATTACCCGATCAATGAAAAGTCTCTTCAAAAACACTGAGCTTGTAACCAAGGAGATGGAAAGGATGAAGTTATTAGAGGAAGCCGTGGTCACCCCTGCGGCTATTGATGTTATAAAGTTTGGCATCGAGCCTGTTGGTTTCTCACCCATTGAGGCAGTAAAAAAATTCAGCCCACTTGCTGAATATCTCAGTAAGAAAATCGGCAAGAGGGTTGAACTAAGAGCGGCATCTGATTATGAGGGTGCCATAAGAGATATAGGTCATGGTATAACACAGGTCTGCTTCATGACCCCAATCACATACATAGAGGCAAATAAGAAGTATGGGGTTGAGGTCCTTGCAAAGGCTTTAACAGAAGGCAAATCATTCCACCATTCTGTCATAATAGCGAGAAGTGATAGCAAGATCGGCTCCATAGAAGACATCAAAGGACATACATTTGCCTTTGGAGATCCACACTCCGTATCTAATTATATAGCACCAAGATTTATGCTTCTTGAAGCTGGTATAGAACTGGAGGATTTACTTTATTACGATTATCTCGGCCCTCATGAAGAGGTATTAAATGCCGTACTTACCGGCAAATTTAACGCAGGTGGTGTAACAGAGAGTGTAGCATATAAGAACAAAGATAAAGGCATTAAGTTCATTAAGTTTTCTCAGGATTTACCAGGGTTTAGCATATGCGTCAGCAAAACCCTACCTGAAAGGGATAAAAGTTCTATTAGAAATGCTCTTACATCATTGACAAGTGCAACTCCTGAAGGTTCTTCAATCCTCAGTTCTATATACAGGCGTTACACCGCATTTGAAGAGGCATCTGACACTGAATATGCAGATGTAATAAGGTCTATGCTACAAAAATTAAATTTGATTTAGAAACCATAAGATTATAGCCTTTAAAAACTCTTCAGAGTCAGATAGAGGTGGATAAGATTTATTGAAATGTAAAAGGTGTTAAGGTGATAAAATTTGCTGTATTTAAGATAGGAGAAGAAAATTTCGGGATAGAGATCAACAAGGTTGTTGAGATTCTTAAAACACAAAAGATATATTCGCTACCTGAGCTTCCTGATTTTCTCTCTGGTGTTATAAATGTCAGGGGGGAGGTGATACCCCTTCTTGATCTAAGGAAGCGATTTGGTTTTCAGTCTTCTATAAAAAAAGAACGGATAATTTTGGTACGCCCAGATAACGAAAAGATTGGACTACTTGTAGATGAGATAAAAGAGATAATTTCACTTAGCAAAGAAGAAGTATTAGAACCCCCATCTATATTCAAAGGGTTTAAAAGAAAATATCTTACAGGTATTGGGAAAAAAGGTGACAGGATAATAATTCTTCTTAACATAGATAATCTTTTTACATCAGAAGAAAAGATAATATTGAAAGAGTCAGAAGAAATTTATGAGAAAGATACAGGAACTGGAAAGACTACTTAAAGACGAAGATATTGAGATCAGGAGAGAGGCACTCGAGAACCTCAGAGGGAGTTCAGGTGATCCATACATTATAAGTTTACTCCTGAGAGCTATGGAAGATACGAGCTGGAGGGTTAGAAATGCAGCTATAGATATACTCCTCGAAGAACATCCAGTCGAGGCATATATAGGAGGGTTGATCAATCTACTCTATTTTGAAGATAATGCAGGCGCAAGAAACTCTGCAATAGAAGCGCTTATAAAACTTAATAAAAAAGCGACGCCTTTTTTAATCGAGGCATTCAACACACCTAACAAGGATGTAAGAAAGTTCATTATAGATGTATTAGGCGAGTTCGAGGATAGCAGGTCTCTACCCCTCATGCTCAAAGCAGTAAAGGACGAAGATGAAAATGTACGCGCAACATCTGTAGAACGCCTCGGGAGGATAGGTGAACCCACAGTAGTAGATGCACTGATAGAGATACTCGAAAGTGGTGACCTCTGGACAGCCTACCCTGCTGCTGATGCACTCGGCAGGATAGGTGACAGGAAGGCGATTCCATCATTGATAAATGCGTTAGAGAAAAAGGAACTCAGAGGGCCTGCTATAAGGGCATTGGGCCTTTTGGGAGAGCCGGGGACACTTAAAAATATTATCCCGTTTATAGAAGACCCTTCAAAGAGTATACAGGAAGAGACACTCAGGTCTATCGAGAGGTTTTATCATAAAGGTGTTGATGAGGGATCTATAACAGATGAGATAAAAAGGCTTCTCGGCGATAGGGTCCTGGATATACTCATTACGCATGCGCGGTCAAAAAACTCTGAGGTAGGGATATCAGCGATGCTCCTTCTCGGACTCATGAAGGATGAGAGGGCATATAATCCTCTTCTCGAGCTATCACAGGATGAAAAATTCAGAGAAGATGTAATGAAGGCACTTGTTTTCATAGGAAAGGACAAACCAGAATCTTTACTTCCCCTTTTCGAAACAGACAATTCCTATCAGAGGCAATTTATCTGTGAAGTTGCAGGTAGAATAGCTTCTCCTGTTTATTTCGAAGCCCTTGAAAAGCTACTTGAAGATGAGGATGGGCATATCCGCTCACTCGCTGCCATAGCAATTTCAAAATTAAATAACCCAGAGGCTATAGAATCTATAAAGAAAATTTTATCTGATCCATATGAGGATGTACAGGAGGCTGCAGTGTACGCACTTTCTAATTTTAAGTCAAATCTTTCTGTCACCGAACTGATAGACATGCTTGATGATGCAAACCCGGCACTGAGAAAAAATGCAGCGTTGCTGCTCGGGGGAATAGGTGCTACAGAAGCAGTGTCGGCCTTGGGATTTACGCTGAAGGATGATAGTGTGCGTGTGAGAAAGGCTGTTGTCAGGGCCCTCTCTTTATTGAAAACAGAAGACTCTATACGGTATCTCACCGTTGCGCTTACAGATGAAGAGCCAGAAGTAAGGGTCATGTCAGTCCTTAGCCTTGGTTCTATAGGTGGTAAAGGTATTTTTGAGATACTATGTCTTCTCACTTCTGATCCTGATGACTCTGTGAGGGTTGCTACGTCAAAAGCCCTCGGTATGCTTAAGGATGATAGGGCAGTTAAACCACTCGTCAGCCTCCTCTCTGATAAGAATGGATTTGTTGTAACAACAGCCATGGAATCTCTCAGCAGGATAGAAGGAGATGAGGCGAAGGATGCGCTCCGCAGAATGCTTTCATCCAAAGACAGAGAGGTCAGAAGGACCGCAATAAATGCACTCTCATCATTTGATGATGTAGAGGAAGAATTGCTCCCATTTTTGAAAGATGAGGACTGGGCGATCAGGATGGCTACTGTTGAGGTATTGGGTAAGAGGAGAAGTGAGATTGTCAGGATAGAACTCGAAGACCTCCTGTATAAAGAGGAAGACCCGATAGTGAGAAAGGCAGTTGAGGAGAACCTCAAATACAGTCATTAGTCACCAGTCAATGGTCAATAGTGAAAACCAATGACTCAATGACCATTGACTATTGACTGAATAGAGGATATGAAGGTTTAAATGATTGATAAAGAGGAAATAATCCCCCTACAGGAAGATGTGTTCAGGCTCCTCAGGGACCTGATAAGGGATTACTGTGGTATATATTTTGATGATGGCTCAAGGTATCTTATCGAGAGGAGGCTTTCAGGACGGGTAAAAAACCATCATCTTAATGACTTCAAAGACTACTACAGGTTACTGCTATATAGCAGGAGACGCGATGAAGAGCTCGCAGCTATAATAGATGTGCTCACTGTTAACGAGACATATTTTTTCAGGGAGCAGAAACAGCTTAAGGCGTTCAGCGAGGAGATTCTCCCTGAACTCAGTGATATAAATAAGGATAAGAAAAGGTTAAGGATATGGTCTGCAGGCTGTTCTACAGGTGAGGAACCTTATACGATTGCGATGTTAATACTTGAACAGAAATATTTTTATAGCTGGGATATCGAGATAATCGGAAGCGATATAAACAAGAGGGTCCTCCAGGTTGCAAGGAAGGGAATATACAGGAGGAACTCCTTCAGGACAACAGAACAGTATTTTATTAGCAAATATTTCAATGAAGAGAATGGTTCTTTCAAAATCTCAGACAGCGTAAGACAGTATGTAAATTTTAATTATCTTAACCTCCTCGACCCATTGAAGGTAAGATTCGTAGGAAAGGTTGATGTGATATTCTGCAGGAATGTGTTGATTTATTTTGACCATCTATCAAGAAAAAGAGTTGTGGAGAGTCTCTATGAAAGGCTTGTAGATGGAGGGTATCTCCTGTTAGGCCATGCAGAATCTCTCATGAATATATCCACTGCATTTACCCTAAGACATTTTAAAAATGACATGGTCTACCAGAAGCCTGTAAAACAGAGGGTCTATATAGGTGTCTGAGATTAAAGTTCTTGTCGTTGATGATTCTGCATATAGCAGGCAGACAATAAGGAAGATGCTCGAGACAGAGCCGAACATCAGAGTAATAGGTGTCGCATCTAATGGTATAGATGCAATGTTTAAAACCCTCAAGCTCAAGCCTGACCTTATAACACTCGACATCGAGATGCCGGAGATGGATGGTTTCACTTTCCTCAGGTGGCTGATGAAAGAGAGGCCAACACCCGTGATAATGGTCAGTTCTTATTCTGATAACAGGACTGTGTTTAAGGCACTTGAACTCGGAGCAGTTGACTTTATAGCAAAGCCTACTACAAAGAAAGCATCAATAGAACTTCATGGCATAAAGAAGGACCTCCTCAGTAAGGTGAGAGGGATTAAAAGCCTGCGGATGGACAGGCTCAGTAAAAACCTTGAACTCCTCATGAAGGAGGGGACATTAAGGGTATCATCCATTACACAGGAGGGCCATAACATAGAGGTTATAGCTGTTGGGGCATCAACAGGCGGACCTGCTGCGATTCAGATAATACTGACAAGACTTCCATCTGATTTCTCTGCAGGTGTTGTAATAAGTCAGCATATGCCGAGGGGCTTTACAGCCTCATTCGCAGAGAGGCTTGATAAAATTTCCGGGGTGCGGGTGAAAGAGGCAGAGGAAGGTGATGAGGTTAAAAAGGGCACTGTCCTTATCTGTCCAGGAGGCTCTCATATGAGCTTCAGGAGAAGGGGACAGAAGATATTCACAACCATTAAAGAATCAACCCAGATGGACAAGTATATACCTTCTGTAGATACGATGATGTCGTCAGTATCAGAGCATTTTGGCTCACGGGCTATGGGGGTTATTCTTACAGGTATGGGTAGTGACGGAAAGGTGGGGATGCTGGAAATTAAAAATAGAGGTGGATATACTATAGCTGAATCAGAGGAGACTGCGGTTGTCTTTGGTATGCCGTCAGAGGTAATAAATACAGGTGCTGCTGAGAGAATTTTACCAATCTCTGAGATACCTGCTGAGATAATAAGGATGACCAGGAGGTAAGGTGTCGAATATTCTTGTTGTTGAAGATTCACCGACGATGAGACAACTCATAAGCTTTGCAATAAAGAGGATTCCAGATACAGTGGTTATTGAGGCAACAGATGGCCTTGACGCCCTGAAAAAATTATCATCTGAGAAGATTGACCTGATACTTGCTGACATAAATATGCCTGTAATGGACGGCCTTAAACTGGTGAGCATTATAAGGGGTAACCCTTCTTATAAAGATATCCCTGTAATCATCATTACAACAGAGGGTGCTGAAGAGGATAAGAAGAAGGCCCTCACTATCGGCGCAAATGCCTATCTCTCGAAACCCGTACAGACACAGGAGTTGATAAGGCTGGTAAATAGTTTTATTGGCAGGACTTAGAGTGGTATCAGGGTAAATATGATAAATGATAGAAGTAGGGTTACACCCACAAGTATTGCCTTTATTCTTCCTCGTCTTCCCCTGTCTATGTATGGGATAAAGATAAGAAATAGGATTGCTATAAGCGGTATAAGGACTGTGCCAATGAAGGCGGTTTTGCCTGGAAAGTATCTGACGAGCTGATAAAGCCACAGAAAATACCATTCTGGCTTTGGCTGGAATTGTGCTGAAAAATCTATTGTTCTTCCTATGCCTTGTGGATAAAGCATCGCAAGAATCAGAACGAGTTCTATGATGATAAAGACCACAAAAATAATCTCAATGAGATAATCAGGATAAAACTGTTTTTCCTTGTTATTAGCTGTCTTCACTGTTCACTGTTATAGTCCTCTTGATATCCCCTGCTTTTTTACCATGTGAAAATGGGCTCAGAGGATTATACACATCGAAAATGGTATCCAGAGCACATGTATGCTGTAAAACCTGATAAGTGTTACACCATTCACCTCTGCTCCACCCCTGATAATATATAAAAGTGTATCACCAATGAACGGCACTGTTCCTGCCATTGATGTGCCAACAACTGTTGCCCAGTATGCCTTCTGATTACAAAGACCCTGATCGTATGAAGCATTATGAATACTATTAAAAGATGTGCTGACCATTTGTGTGTGCTTCTTATAAGCCCGCCAAGGGTTACTTCCTCGTTTATCTTTATAATGCTTTTATACGCCTCTCCTTCTGAAGGAATATAGTATATTGAGAGTAATATACCTGTGACAGCAAGCATTAAAAAAGAGTGTAAATGCAATCCCACCAAGACAGTATGAATAATTCATCTTAGGAGGCAGTGGTCTCCACAAAAATCTTCTGTGAGGGTCTTTAACGCCAAACCTGCTATCTATCCAGTCAAAGATCTTACCCATTTACACCTTTATCCCCACAAACACCTTTTCATCTTCTATCTTCAGCGGTAATCTTGTAAGCGGGGCAGGTGGAGGGCCGTCTTTAACCATTCCTTCCATATCGTACTTTCCTCCATGGCATGGGCATAGAAATCACCTTTATTCTTATCCCAGTTTACCAGACATCCAAGGTGGGTGCATACAGGAGACAGTGCTATCAGACCATCTTTTGCTGCTACAAGAAATGCCCTATTGTTTAGCTTTCTGTCACCTGAATTGTAGGAAAAATCAACCCTCTTTACCCCCTTTCCTTGGAAGGTCTTTTTCATCAAGCACATAAAAGAATTCTAGGCGCTTACTTTTTATCTTGGAAGGGTAAATGTAAAGTATAGATGCCAGACTGCTGAGTCCGAGGATTGTGAAAAAGATTTGATAATACGTTTAAGGAAGTCTCTTCTATCTATCTCTATTTTGCATTCATTGCCTCTCTGAGGGCCTTACCTGTCTTGAAGTGCAAGACCTTTTTCCCTGGCACCTCAATCCTTTCACCTGTCTTTGGGTTTCTCGCCTTCCTCGGTCTCCTATTCTTGAGCCTGAAGTTTCCAAAACCCCTTATTTCGACCTTCTCACCTTTAATGAAGGCTTCTTTTATGCTGTCAAACACCGTCTCAATAACAATCTCCGTTTGCTTCCTTGTGAGACCTTCGGCCTTCTCTGACACCTTTTCTATAAGGACTGATTTAGTCATAGGACCCCCTTTATGGTATAAATAAATATTTTATTTTTACAGATGGGAATATATCTGATAGCTCTTTCGGGAATTTGCCCCTTAATAAATTCAGGATTGAGAATCGCTCTTTTTTAGATACAACCTCAGGTTCTTCCTTGATGCCTGCGAGCCTTGCAGCAGACTGTATTGCATCCTCGAGGTTACCGAGCTCATCAACAAGGCCAACCTTCAGTGCCTGTTCACCAGTGAAGATTCTTCCATCCGCAATCTTTTTTATATCATCAGGTAATATCTTCCTGCCTTCTGCAACGGCCTTAATAAACTGTTCATGAACATTATCCATAACCCCCTGGAGTATCTGCCTCTCTTCTCTGCCGATCCCTCTAAATGCTGATGCTATATCCTTGTGCTTCCCGCTCTTCACCACCTCTGTCTTTATGCCAATTTTGTTCATGAGTCCTTCTATGTTGGGAATTTCCATAATTACACCAATTGAGCCTGTAAGTGTCCCGGGGTTTGCGATAATCCTGTCTGCAGGTGATGCTATATAGTAACCTCCTGATGCTGCAATAGAGCCCATCGAAACCACAATCTTCTTTTTTGCAGTAGCCTTTTTCACCTCTTCATAGATCTCCTGTGCAGGAGCAACTGTACCACCAGGGCTATCAATACGCAGGATAATGGCTTTGATAGACCTGTCCTTCACATATCCCTTGATCTCGTCAATAATATCCTTTGAATCTATAATCGGGCCTTCTATACGAACAAGTGCTACCCGGTCACTAAGAGGTACATTTTTCTGTAATATTGTAAGCACGACGCTCACAATGAGGAGTAATACGAGAAGGCCGAAAAAAGTCAGACAGATTTTTTTCATTCTTCCATCCTTTTAAGGTTTTTCATACTTAACCCTATTTTTCTCTCCTCAAGGTCTATCTTTATTATCCTTGCCCGGATGTTGTCACCTTCTTTTATGGTATCCTCAATCTTATCTGATGCTGGTTTAATAACTTCAGATGAGTAAATAAGACCTTCAACACCGCCTTCAAGCTCTATGAATATACCGAAGTCAGTAATCCTGAGCACCTTGCCTTTTACCTCAGAGCCAAGTCTAAACCTTTCTGGAATATCCTGCAACCATGGGTCAGGTTCGAGCTGTTTCAGGCCAAGGGCAATTCTTTCCTTGTCTGGTTCGATACTCAGGATAACAGCTTCTATTTTCTGTCCCCTCCTTAAGATCTCTGACGGATGTTTTATATGTTTTGTCCATGAGAGGTCTGATAGGTGGATAAGTCCATCAACTCCCTCAGGGAGACCTACAAAAACACCAAAGTCAGTAATGCTCTTTACCTTACCCGAAATCTTCTGGCCAACCATGTAACGCTGTGAAACAAGCTCCCACGGGCTCGGTTTCATTTGCTTTATGCTCAGAGAAAGCCGCCTCTCCTCTTTATCCACTTTCAATACAACAGCCTCAGCACTCTCTCCGATAGATAGATACTTTGATGGATGCTTTGGCCTTGGCAGCCAGTCTAATTCTGATATATGAATGAGCCCTTCTAACCCTTCTTCGAGTTCAATAAATGCACCGTAGTCAGTAGTGCCTACGACCTTGCCCCTTACCCTTTTGCCAACAGGATATTTTTTGTCAACAACGGACCAGGGGTCAGGCTTTTTTTGTTTGTAACCTAATGTAACTCTCTCGTTTGCTTCATCGTATTTCAGGACAATGACTTCAATCTCATCTCCAATCGCAAAAAACTCAGAAGGATGGTTTATCCTTCCCCAGGAGATATCCGATATATGTAGCAGTCCATCTACACCACCAAGGTCAACAAAGACGCCATAATCCGTGATGTTTTTAACTGTCCCATTAATGAGGGTGCCCTCTTTAAGTTTTTCGAGGGTCTCAGCCTTCTTTTTCTGTCTCTCTTTTTCGAGGACTGCCCTTCTTGATACTATGACATTAGAACGTTTGTTATTGAGCTTTAAAACCCTGAAAAGCATTCTTTTCCCAACAAGGCTGTCAATATCTCTTGGTGCCTTTATATCTATCTGTGAACCAGGAAGAAATGCCTTTACCCCTGATATATCCACAGAGAGACCACCCTTTGTTTTTCCGACAACCATTCCTTCCACAGGACTCCCATCATAGAGTGCATTTTCAAGGGTTTCCCATACCTTGATCGTTGCAGCGCGCTCCTTTGACAGGGTTATAATACCTTCAGAATCCTTTATGTTTTCAATATAGACCTCTATGTTGGTACCGAGTTTCAGTGTATTAAGCTCTTCTTCTGAAAATTCTTCAATCGGTATAAACCCCTCAGATTTATACCCGATGTCAACTATGACTCCATCCTGCTTTAATGCTAATATCCTTCCCCTCAGTATCACCCCCTCCTCAATACTGTGGAAGGTTTCGGCATAGAGCCTTTCCATCTCGTTGTCTTTAAGTCCCATTAAAAAGTTATTCTCCTATATCAATTTTAATTTCTCATTTCTGACTTCTAATTTCTAAATCTCTGACTCTCTCTTCTACTTCCTTTATGATCCAGTCAGGTGTTGATGCACCTGCTGTTATACCAACTTTTTTTACCCCCCTGAACCATTTTTCTTTAATCTCGGAGGAAGTCTCTATATGATATGTCAGGACTGAAAGAGACTCACAAAGCCTTGCAAGCTGTGTTGTGTTTGCACTGTTTTTACCGCCTACTACGAGCATTACATCTACCTTACGGGCCATCTCTTCTGTTTCTTTTAATCTGAGTGCTGTGGAGTTGCATATTGTATTATATACCTTTATTTCTTTAGCTTGCTCTATCGCCTCAGATAGAACCTTTTTTAATGCCTCCACAGGCTGTGTGGTCTGAACAATTATGCCGACCTTACTTTTGAATCTCGGAGGAGGTGTTTTGTCATTAACAACTATAACATCATCGCCAGCATAGCTCATCAATCCTATGACCTCTGGATGGTCTCTGTCTCCCAGGATAACTACCTGGTAATCCTCTTCCTTAAGAAGTTTAGCATAACACTGAGCCTTTTTTACAAATGGACAGGTTGCATCTATTATCTCACAGCCAAGCGACGATATCTCCTTTGACAGGTAGAGTGGTATCCCGTGGGTTCTGATTATCAGGGCATTTATATCCTTCTTTGTTTTAATATCCTCTATCGGAATAATACCTTTCTCTTTGAGCCTCTCTATTACCTGGGGATTATGGATTATCGGACCGAGGGTATATACACCCTCCCTTTTCTTTTCAGCCATCTCAAATGCTATATCTATAGCCCTCTTTACACCGAAGCAGAAACCTGCCCTCTTAGCCATAAGTATCTTCATAATTTTTAATTTTAAATTTTGAATTTTAAATTTTTAATTGCTTCCATTATATCTTTGCTTATCCTTTCCTGAAAGTCTTTATCTCTTTCCATCTTCTCAATCGTGATAGGGTTGCCGAATATTACCTTTATTTTTGCGGGTCTTAAAAATTTTCTACCTGCAGGAAGGGCCTTCTCTGTTCCCTCAATAAGTGCTGGGACAACAGGCATCCTGCTTATGGCTACAATTATGCCTACACCTCTCTTGGCGTCAAGCAGGCTTCCATCAACACTCCGGCCTCCTTCTGGAAATATGACGATAAGCTCTCCCTCCTTCAGTCGGGAAACAGCTTCTTTTATTGTAGATGGCTGTGGTCTATCTCGGTTCACAGGAAAAGAGAATGACTTAATAAATATACCGAGTAATGGGATTTTAAAGAGCTCCTGCTTTGCCATGTATGTGGCGCGCCTCTTTAAAGCTGCTCCAATAACAGGGGGGTCCAGATAACTCACATGGTTTGCTGCCACGATAACACCACCTTTATCCGGGACATTCTTAGAACCAATGACCTCGAGCCTGTTGAAGACTTTTAAAAAAATATAGAAGATTGCCCTGAAAAACCAATAAAGACAATTCAAGGTTTAGCTCTTATAAACTCAAGTATTTTCCCCATAACCTGCCCTACAGACAGATTTGATGAGTCTATTAATAAAGCATCAGTTGCCCTTTTAAGTGGAGCTATATCACGGTTAGTATCCCTTATATCCCTCTCCATCATATCCCTTTTAGAATCATCCATGCTGATATCAATGCCCTTTTCCCTGAACTGGAGACAGCGTCTTTTAGCCCTCTCCTCCACAGAGGCATCCAGATAAATCTTTTTCCATGCATCCGGAAATACAACTGTCGTTGTATCCCTACCTTCAACAACAAGGTCATTGTTTAAGGCAGTATTCCTCTGAGCAGCGAGCAGAAAGTCGCGCACAATCTTTTTTGCAGAAAAGACAGAGGAGTAGTGATCAATCTCCACGGACCTTATATCTTCTGAAACATCCCTGCCATAAGAAAGTGATGAGTGACGGGTGACGAGTGACGAGTTTTCTTTCAGAAATACTCTTTCATTTTTGAATGTAAGAGTAATACCCTTCAAAGCCTCTAAAATCTTATCCTCTGACTCATCAGGTTCAATCCCCTTTTCTCTCAATGCAAGGGCAACTGCTCTGTATAATGCGCCGGTGTCGAGATAATCGAAGCCGAGCTCTTTTGCAATAAGTTTTGCTATCGTAGTCTTTCCAGCACCTGATGGACCATCTATAGCAATGACCTTTTTCATAAAGTTAATCTCCTCAAAATCTCAAAAAATCCCGGGAATGATATGTTCACAGATGAAATGCCATTTATCGTCGTTGTCCCATCAGCAACCAATGCTGCAATGGAAAATGCCATTGCTATTCTATGGTCTCCGTAGCTATCTATTAGTGCACCTTTAAGAGTTGTATTGCCTTTTATGCTTAATCCATCACTGAATTCCTCAACTTTAACTCCCATTCTTCTCAATCCTTCTGCCATTGCCTTTATCCTGTCAGACTCTTTCACACGTAGCTCTTCTGCACCTCTGATGGTTGTGATGCCTGTAGCTCGGGTTGCTGCTACACACAGTACTGGAAATTCGTCAACCAGGCCAGGGATTTTTTCTTTTGTTATATTTATAGCCTTTAATTCTCTATCACCTTTGCAGTAAATATCTCCAACAGGTTCACCAACATCCCTTATATTAGTTAATTCAATATTTGCTCCCATTTTCTTTAAAACCTCTAAAAGACCTGTCCTTGTAGGGTTTATACCAACATTTCTTATCAATATCTCTGAATCAGGAACCAAAAGGGCTGCAACTATGAAAAATGCAGCAGATGAGAAATCTCCTGGCACATGGACATCTATGCCCCTTAATTCCGTTTCACCTTTAATTTTAATACAAAGGCCATCAATCTTTATCTCAGCCCCAAAAGTAGGTAGCATCCGTTCAGTATGGTCCCGTGACTTAACAGGTTCTATTATCTCTGTCTCTCCATCTGCATAAAGGCTTGCTAAGAGAATAGCAGATTTTACCTGTGCACTCGCTACAGGCATAGTGTATTTGATAGCATTAAGCCTTCTACCCCTAATCGCAATAGGTGGATATCTGTCCTCACCCCTTGCTATTATCTCTGACCCCATCTGCCTTAATGGAGTGATGACCCTGTCCATGGGCCTTGTTCTCAGGGATTCATCACCTGTGAGTACAGAGAAAAATGGGTTACCTGAAAGCACACCTGAAAGCAGTCTTATGGTTGTTCCAGAGTTTCCACAATCTATAACATCAAAGGGCTCCCTAAGCCCATATAATCCCTTGCCGTGAATTATAAGATCAGTAGTGCAGTAGTGCAGTAGTGCAGTGGTATCTTTTTCTTTAGACTGCTGTTCTGCTGCTCTGCTGGTCTGTTGCTCTATCTCCACTCCAAGCATCTTCATGGCATTCAAAGTGCTCATTGTGTCTTCTGCCTTTAGAAAGTTTTTTATGAGACTTTTCCCTTTTGATAAGGACGAAATGATTACTGCTCTGTGGGATATGGATTTATCAGGGGGAGGGGAAAATTCGCCTTTAAAACTCTTTGCCTTGCTGAGTTCAATTCTGTCCAATACCTTCCCTCAGTGTCCGGGCCTTTTTGAATTCCCTTTCGAGGGATTCAGAATCAGATGCCCTGAGATACTGGCTTAGCATATCAAGGTTTTTTTTGAAGATGTCAATAGATTCGAGGAGATTACTTTTATTAAGAATACATATATCACGCCATAGTTCAGGGGAACTCGATGCTATCCTTGTAGTATCCATAAAACCCTGTCCTGAAAATTTAAGATATAAACTATCTATATCTGCTACTGTATTCACTATCGCATATGCAAGTAGATGGGGTAGGTGGCTTACTGATGCATATATCCTGTCATGTTCATCAGGATTAATCAGCTTTACAATAGAGCCGAATGTCTTCCATATCTGGATAACCTTTTCGAGGGCATTCCTGTCTGTCTTTTCTGCGGGTGTGATAATACATTTTGCATTATTGAATAAATCTGCCCTTGCATCATCAATGCCTGATTTATCACTACCTGCTATAGGGTGACCACCAACAAAATGAACTCCTTCAGGCATCAATGCCTCCATATCATGTACAAGTCTTCCTTTCACACTTCCGACATCGGTAACTATGGTACCACTCCTCAACGAACCCTGTATCTTCTTTGCAATATCAATAAAGCTTCCAACCGGGGTTGCGAATAGAACAAGGTCTGAACCCTCACATGCCTTTGCATGATCAAGCGTGGATGAATCAATTATTCCTTTATCCTTTGCCTTCTGGAGATTTTCCTTACTTCTTCCACAACCTACAATCTCATTGCAGAGACCGTGCTTCTTCATCGCAAGTGCAAAAGATGCCCCGATCAGCCCAACACCAATTATGGTTATTTTGTTAAAGAATAGACCTGATTTTTTTTCTTTATTTGTCATCTTTCTTGCTGCCTTTTTATTCATCCCACAGGAAAAAATAAACCACTTTGTATTTCCTTTGGTGGCTTGTATTTTATTGTTTTTCCCTTCTTATGAAGCAAACAGATCTCTCTTTTTTCCAATTCTAATGGATCTTGCGGAATAACAAATGCATCTTTAATCTTATCCCAGTCTTTGTCTCTTACTGTTACTATATCATCAAGAAAAATACTGACATGACATCCATTTATTACTGTTGGCTCAACTTGTTCTAATTTTCTATTCGTTATTTCCATATATTTTGGGTCAATATCAATGCCAATAAATCTTCTTCCCAATTTTTTAGATGCTATTGCAGTTGTTCCAGTACCTATAAATGGGTCGAGCACAATATCTCCTTCATCACTACTCATAAGCAACAATCTTTCAAGTAAATGGATAGGTAATTGGCATGGGTGTTCATCCCTTCTTTTCTTGTGCCTTATTCTATGAATATCAGTCCATACATCAGATACAAGTGGTCCAAATTGGTGCATCTGGCTTTTTTTACCACCGTAGTCCTGTAAGATATAATGACAGACCCTACAACGCTTATGCAACATTCTGATGTCATAAAACTTAAATTCTTCAGATTTCACATAATATAAAATTCCATAATGATTAGGCAGAAGCGTCTTGCCAAGCGGTGAGCCCATAGCATCCCATGCAATCCAATGGCGAAAGACAGCAATTTCATTTAGATAAGCGCCAAAATAGATAAGCCATTTTGGGATATTATGAACAAAAATCGAACCTGTTGGCTTAGTGATACGAACCATTTCTGTTAGCCATTCTTTACACCAGGAAAGATATTCTTGAACTTCATGTTTATCATAGTAACTGTTGTATTTCTTCTTTAGATTAAACGGAGGGTCGGCAAAAGTGACATTTACACTATTATCCGGGATGTTTCTCATAACTTCTAAACAATCAGCCTGAACAACCTTGTTTATTAGAGTTTCGAAAAATTCTTTATTTTCCATAAAAGGTCTCTGTTAGCAGATTCTTAAACCTGTCAAGTTCATCCTTGCTGAAAGTGAAAACACAGTCGTATGCTTCAACCATACGCTTTAGGTCTCCTCTTCGGACATACCAACCTATTCCGTCCACGAACCCAACAAAAATTACTCCTGGATAATTTTTCTTCAGATAATCAGCTACGGTCTTTTCTGTCTTTGCTTTATCCCCCATCCCTGAAGCAGTTGTTACAGAATATGAGCATTCAATTATCATCATCGGTGAAGTCTTATTAGGGATGATAAAGTCCATTGTCCTTGGGATATTGCCTGCTTCTGGAATTTTAAATTTGCCTTTCTCAAAAGTTAACTTATGTTCGCTAAGAATTTGCTCAATTACCACTTCAGGATTACTTCCCTTAGAGGCTTTGTAAGAGCCTTTGGTTTTATACCTTATTATAGTATCTACTAAAGACTCTATTGAGAAACTAAATTTAGTTATATCCAGTTTTTTAAATTCAAATAGAGGGATAATCTGCTTTATTATCGGAATTGTAGAACCCTTGAAAAATAAATTCACTATGCCGTCGGCAAATTTCCTATTTTCTTTAATCAACTTTTTAATCTTATTTAAATTCCATTCACTGAAATCGTTAGAGGAAACTGTCTCAGATGGCCAGGAATCTTTGTTTAGAAGCTTTGATAATGCTGGGTCACCTTTGGCTCTAACAAATGAAATAATCCTCTGTAGACTTTCTTGTGAGAAACCAGTAATTGTTAAAATTGCATCTATTCCATCTTCAACCTCTGTGATATGTTCAAGCAAAACAGACTCTTTTAACCCTTCTCTTTCTATCTTGTTTTTGAGAAGAAAAATACTCTGGGCAATTGAGGAGATATGTCCTTCATAATATTGTTCATATTCTACATTTTGGAAGTAAAAGGTGTTTTTTGAGATTACTGTGTCAAATTTTTCGTCTAATGAAGGATACTTTACTGTCATTCTGATTTCCTCAAAAACAATATATACTCATCCTTCATCGTATTTTGTATCCCTTTAATGGGTTTTATAATTTTTTGGTCAAGGACAAATCCATTTTTTATTGCCATTTCTTCAACTTTATTTTCCAACCGTATTCCACCCGTTTGAATGTCGTTTGAACCTATTATAATCACTGCATATCTTCCAACTTTCAAAACACGAGCCATTTCAGATAAAACTTTATTCATATCATCAAAGTAATTAGCGAGTTTTTCTTTTCTGGTCTTCCCTTTTAGCCCTATCATTTCATTTTTTAACAACGAAACATCATAACCTAAATACTCTAATTGAGGGCGGTCATTCTCCGCATAATCAATAGCAAAGGAATAAGGAGGAGAAGTAATAATAGCATCTATTGAATTATCTCCCAGAGGTAGATTTCTTGCATCACCAATTTCAAACCTTGCTTTACCAATTTTCAGGTTGAGTTTGTCTCTTGCTTGAATAAAGGAATTGATTTGTCCCACATATCTTTTGAGGACTGATGGGAAAAGGACATCTATGCTCTTTGAGCATCTTCTTGAATAACCCATAGCATCTAAAAAGGCAAGTAGAGTTATTGCCTTTTCTGGTTCAAAGCCTTCATAGTAAGAAAAATCTGTAGGTAACTTTTTACTACCTATCAGAGTTTTATAATTTTTATGCATATTGTTAAATATTAATGATAATTGAGAACTATCAGCGTTTAATGCTTCGTATTTAACTTTACTCATCAATACACAAAAAGGACTTTTCTCAATTCCGATAGAATCGATTCCTATAAGACTTGTTTCCACGTTTAAAGTGCCACTTCCACACATGGGGTCAAGAACGATATCTCCTCGTTGAACTTTCAAAATGTTCAGTATCCCTTTAATAAGTTGTGGATGAAATTTGCCCCTATATGGAAAAAGTCCATGTGTGGCATAACCAGTAGAAAAGTTACCTTCTTTAAAATATGCTTTAGTTGTTTCTGATCTTCCCTGCCAGATAAGCGGGCTATTATTTGAACAAATCATGTAATGATAAGTATGAATTCCATCAACACTCTTGAAAAATGCCCCACGCTGAACGATTTCACTTTTATTAAGGAACTTGTATTCATAAAAGGCGAATTCCATTTCAAAAAGTTCTGAAGTATTTGGCAATAGCTCATACCCCTCTGGCAATAAAAAAGATGTTATTTTAGGTAGGTTTTTTATTGAATCGGATACTCTATTATCTGCACTTAATATTTCTATTGTCACATCTCCCTTCCAACAGCAGCGGCTATTGGTTTTAATTCTTCCATTAACTTTTTGAATGCATCAGGCCTTAGAGACTGCTCTCCATCAGACATCGCCTCTTCTGGATTTGTATGTACCTCAATGAGAAGCCCATCTGCTCCTACTGCTACAGCAGCCTTTGACATTGGTGCAACAAGTCCCCACTTGCCTGCACCATGACTCGGATCAACAATAACGGGTAAATGTGTAAGCTGTTTAAGCACCGGCACTGCACTAAGGTCAAGGGTATTCCTTGTTGCAGTCTCGAATGTCCTTATGCCTCTTTCACAAAGGATTACATTCTGATTACCCCTTGACATTATATATTCGGCAGCCATAAGCCATTCTTTTATTGTTGCTGACAACCCTCTCTTAAGAAGGACGGGTTTATTGCATGTGCCAACCTCCAGGAGCAATCTGAAGTTCTGCATATTCCTTGCCCCTATCTGTACTATGTCTGCATATTTTAGAATAACCTCGATATCTCTCGGATCCATCACCTCTGTTACGACTGGAAGTCCTGTCTTTTTCCTCGCATCTGATAAGTATTTAAGTCCTTCCTCGCCGAGTCCCATGAATGAGTAAGGAGATGTACGTGGTTTAAATGCACCTCCTCTGATAAATGAAGCGCCTGCATCCTTGACCTTCTCTGCGATACTCATCAGCATAGTCCTGTTCTCTACAGCACATGGCCCTGCAATCACATGTATCTTTTTACCTCCAATAATATTTCCCCTTATATTAATAGTCGTATCCTCTGCCTTGAAATCCCTGCTTGCGAGCTTGTAGGGTTTGAGTATTCTCATTACATCTTCTACACCAGGCATCACCCTTATAGCATCTTCTTCTTCCTCTGTTATCTTTGAGGTGTCGCCGATAACCCCGATTACAGTCCTTTCAGTACCTTTTGAGATATTTGTATTTAGACCACGGCCTTCAAGTTTCTTTATAATACGCCTTAGGTCTTCTTCGGTTGCACTCGGCTTTAAAACAATGATGTCCATCTGTTCCTCCAAAATAAGTCATTGGTCATCGGTCAATAGTCATCAGTTTAAAAACCAATGACTAATGACTATTGACTAATGACTTTTTCAGTGCTTCAATAAACCTCTTATTTTCTTCAGGCAGACCTATGGTTACCCTTATTTCTTCAGGCCCCACAGGCCTGACAATCACACCCTGTCTTAATAGTTCATTGTATAATACCTGTGAATCCTGTCCCAAGTGCATATATATGAAGTTTGCCTCTGTAGGCACATATCTCAGGCCGATGGAGTTAAGCTCTCCATAAAGGTATTTTTTGCCCTGCTCATTTATTTCCCGGGAATACTTAACATGCTCCTCATCTTCCATAGCCCATAGTGCTGCTTTCTGTGCTATAGAGTTCGTGTTAAATGGCGGCCTGAGCTTATTCATCTCTAAGATTATATCCTGCCTTGCAATTCCATAGCCAATCCTGAGACCTGCAAGGCCGTAAATCTTAGAAAAGGTTCTGAGTATCAATATATCTCTTCCAGCCCTGAAATGCTTTATACTATCAGCATAATCAGGGTCTGTCACATATTCATAGTATGCTTCATCAACCACAATTAATATCCCATCAGGAAGTCTGTTCATCATGCGGTCAAACTCATCTCTTTTATTTATTGTACCGGTCGGGTTATTCGGATTTGCAATGAACAACATCTTCGTTTTCGAGGTAACCGCATCTACCATCGCATCAAGGTCGTGTGTGTAATCCTTTAAGGAAACCTGAATAGGTCTTCCACCTATTGCCTGCACTGCCATAGGGTAGACGACAAATGATGGATATGCCATAACAGCCTCATCCCCTCGCTGGAGAAATGTCCTCACAGCAATATCAATCAGCTCATTCGAGCCATTACCAAGAATTATCTCATCCTCTCTCACAGATAGTCTTTCGGCTAATGCTTTTTTAATATAGTATCCACTTCCATCAGGATATCTATTTAATAGGCTTGCAGGCTTGCAGGCTTGCAGGCTTTCTATAATTGCCTTTAATGCCATGCGTGATGGGCCAACAGGATTTTCATTGGAGGCAAGCTTTATAGAGCCCTTAATGCCGAGTTCCCGTTCAAGCTCTTCTATTGGCTTTCCAGGGATATAAGGCTTTATATCTGAGATGTAGTCTGGAGGTTTAATCATTCGGCAAGCTCATGATCAAGTTCCACCATGTGGATAGGAACCGAGAATTTTGAGATAAAGGCAGCTATCTTTTATGTTATCAATCGCCTTTCTTACCTTCCTGTCATCTATATGTCCCTCCATATCCAGAAAGAATATATACTCCCATGCCTTCCTCTTAGAAGGTCTTGACTCTATCTTTGTCAGGTTAATCTTTGCCTTTTTAAAAGGTGTAAGGATATCATGGAGTGCCCCGGGCCTATCCTTAATCGAGAACATAATAGATGTCTTATCCCTTCCTGTCTTTGGAGGAAACTCTTTTGAGATGACGAGGAATCTTGTGAAGTTATGTTTACTGTCCTCGATATGCCTTTTAACAAAATGCAGGTCGTAGACCTTTGCAGCCAACTCACTTGCAATAGCTGCTGCCTCATCATCCTCAGATGCGAGCTCTGCTGCCTTTGCTGTACTTGTGGATTCGAGTATCGGTATCTCTGAAATGTTTGATTCGAGCCATCGCCTGCATTGTGCTGTTGCCTGTGGGTTAGAGTAAATCTTTTTGATCCTTGCCTTATCACCGCTCTTTGAAAGGAGGTTATGGGATATCTCGAGCATTACCTCAGCAGAGACCTTAAGGTCATAGTCCATGAACATATCGAGTGTATAGCTGATAACACCTTCATTAGAGTTTTCTATAGGCACAACTCCAAATTCTGTCTTACCTGCCTCTACAGTCTCGAATACACCCTTGATACTCTCGACTGGCACGAAAGTAGCTGATGAGCCGAAATGTCTCAATGCTGCTAAATGTGTGAAGGTTGCCAGCGGGCCCAGACATGCTACCCTTAGAGGTTCCTCAAGGGAAAGGGATGCAGAGAGAATTTCCCTATATATGACTTTCAGGGTATCATTTGGGAATGGCCCTTTATTCAGTGTTGTAAGACGTTCAAGAATCTGTCGCTCACGCTCAGGAGAGTAAAATTTTTCCTTCTCATTGCGCTTGATATGGGCAATTTTTATAACCGTCTCAGCTCTCTTGTTAAGGAGTTTGAGGATTTCATTATCAATCTCATCAATATTACCTCTCAGCTTTTCGAGTTCTTCCATAGACTACTTTAATGATTTATTCTTATTTTTTCAAGGGTTTTGTGGAGATTTTAGGGTTTATGTTCAGGCGAAAACCTTATATAGTTTTCCCATCTAATAAATAATTCCCTTGTTGCCCTGAGGTCTCTAATGCAGTACTTTGCAATATCAAGGTATCTGCCTGCCCTGAACAGGTCCTTCACTTCGTATCCTGTAATGCCACCTTCCTTTGGACTCTTTATCCCGAATGTCTTGCACCACATATCGAGGTTAAACCTCCGACGTGAAGCACCGAAAAAAGTAAGTTGGTCAAGGAGGTCGATATGCGTGTCGTCATATCTGTTTGGCATTAAATCTCTCTTCGGCTTTATTCTATGAACAGCAGAGCGGACTAAAATAAAGGGGCAATCAAAACCCCTGCCGTTGAAGGTGATAAACTGGTCGTGGCTTTTGATCATATCCCAGAACTTCTCAAGTATCTCTTTTTCCGATCCTGTCTCAAAACGTATACCCTCTTCCTCAAATGGAAGGAGTGGCTCTCCTGAGGACTGGAAAAATACAACACCTTTTTCTGTATCAGGGTTGAGTAGCCCTATGGTTACTATCTCTCCTGTCAGGGGGTAGAAGGAGAGGCTATCTTTTACACCTTTTTTTTCCTCTTCTGTTTCTGCCCATTGCAGGAGGTAGTCCTGGGTTGTCCTGTCAAGGGACTCAAAATCTCTACCAACTGTCTCTATGTCAAATATAATTCGTGGCATTACTCATTTTTATTTTATTTCCTTAAAGACCCTCCATGTCTTGAGAAGGTCAATGGCCCTCTGGAGTTGTAAATCTTCTTTTTCTTCAACTACTACAGGCACCATCTCCTCGGGCTCTTTTGGTTTTTCCTCCATCTGTTCATTTTCCAGGTGTCTCTCAAGGTCTTTCTCCCTTATCACAGGATGTTCCTTTTTACCATTTTTTGCTTCGAGTTTGACTGTAATGTCAGGTGTAATCCCTGTTGTCTGTATTGACCTTCCATTCGGTGTATAATACCTTGCTGTTGTGAGCCTTATGCCTGAACCATCAGTGAGTGGTATGACTGTCTGTACAGAACCCTTTCCAAATGTCTGGGTCCCGAGGATAACTGCCCTGCTGTGGTCTTTTAAAGCACCAGCAACAATCTCCGAGGCACTTGCACTACCTTGGTTAATTAAAACAATCATCGGTATTATGTAACTGGGTTTCACTCCTTCGGTATGGTACTCTGTCCTTTCACCTGTTTTGCCCTTGGTATATACCACCAATTTGCCTGGTGGCAGGAACTGGCTTGTAACATCCACAGCGCTGTTAAGGAGACCTCCAGGATTATTCCTGAGGTCAAGCACAAGTGCATTTATTTTTTCCTGCATCAGCTTGTCCATAGCAGTAGAGAGGTCGGTTGCTGTCTGTTCCTGAAACTGGCTTATCTTCACATACCCTATCCCATCTTCAAGAACCTTTGATTTCACACTCTTTATCTTTATTATATCCCTTATTATAGTGAAGTCCTTTGTCTCCTTCCATCCCTCCCTGAGTATTGTTATCGTGACAGAAGTCTTGGGGACCCCCCTCATTTTGCTAACAGCGTCGTGAAGGCTCATATCTTTTGTGGATTCGTTGTTTATTTTTATTATCTTATCACCAGACTTTATGCCAGCCCGGTAAGCTGGTGTGTCTTCAATAGGAGCTATTACTGTCAGCATCCCTTCTTTTACTCCTATCTGTATGCCGATACCCCCGAACTCTCCTTTTGTCTCAACCTGCATCTCCTTGTATACATCAGGGGTCATAAAACCGGAGTGGGGGTCGAGGGAGTACAGCATCCCCTTAATCGCACCATATATGAGGTCCTTTACCTTTACATCCTCTACATAGCTCTTCCTGACAATGGATAGAACCTCTGTAAAGGTCTTGAGTTCTTCGTATCCCTCTCCTTCAGCACTAACATTCTTTACAGACCATCTTCCGATAAGGATACCTGCTGAAGCAACAGTAAGAATAAGTATCCATATCAGGACTGTTTTCTTCTTAATCATTTCTTTCATCCTCCAGACTTATCTCCTTTTTAACCATTGTAATGGATCAAGTGGTTTGCCTTTATATCTCAATTCAAAATAAAGGCCTGGAGCATTCAGGATGCCTGAATTCCCTACCTGTCCAATTATCTGGTATTTTTTTATTATATCTCCAACCTTAGAAAAAATCTCTGATAGGTTTCCATAAAGGGTATGATATCCATCGCCGTGGTTTATAATGAGGAGCTGGCCATATCCTTTGAACCACTCTGCAAAGACAACCTTACCGCTGTGTACTGCCTTTGCAGGTGAATCAGCACTGGCCTGTATGTGTATGCCGTTTCTGAAGACAGGGGTATTAAACTGCGGGTCCCTATGAGAACCATATGGTATTGCTACCTTTCCGTCAACAGGCCAGGGGAGGCTTCCTTTAAGCTTAGAAAATCCCCTTGCAGAATAGGTGTCTGTCTTCTCAGACTCCCTTATAATTTCCAGAAGTCTTTTTGACGCCTCTTTTAACTCTTTCACCATCTTCTCGTAGGAGGATTTCTCTTTTCTTACAGATGCGAGTAGTATTTCCTTATCTTTTTTCTTTGATGCGAGATCTGTTTCTTTAGCCTTGACCTTCTCCTCATTCTTCTTTAGCACTACCCTGAGCGTTATTAATTTTTTCTCTTTCTCATCAAGACTTTTCAGGGTATCTTTGTAGTTATTCAGTACCCTGTGTTCGTAAACAGTAATGTCCTGCAAATACCGCCACCTTCTTACAAGCTGAGAGATATCCTCTGCGCTTAAAAGGAGCATAATTATGTCGCTATGGTATCCGTATTTATACATAGCCCTGAGTTTCCTCTTTATCCACTCTCTCTGCCTTTCGAGATTGCTTCTGTTCAGAGAAATCTCAGCCTCTACCTTTGATATCTCTGACTCTGTATCTCTTAAGTTTTTCCTGTATTTTCTGAGCTCTGCCTCCACTAAACCAAGCTGTTTGTTGGTTTTTTCGAGGTCACCGAGTATTGAATGTTCACGCCTTTTTGTCTTCTCTAATTTTTCCTTATGAACCTTCAATTCTTTCTGTATCTTTTTATATTCTTCATGCGGGGTGGTAGCATGACAAAAGTGAAAAGTGAAAAGTAAAAAGTGAAAAGTGAAGAAAACAAAAAATAAAAACTCTATGCTCTTAGCTCTTTGCTTATTGCTCAAAACCTGAGTCTCCCAAGAGCTATTACAGCCCCTGTTATTCCGAGGAACAGCCCTGTAACAGGAAGCAAAAGGAATATATTGGTCGGGAAGAGAATTGCCTTAAAGAGAGGGATTGTAAGAGTAAGCTTGAGAAGGACCATGTAATAAAATGATATAATACCAATAAGGCTCAAGAGGCCTCCTGCTGTGCCTATAAGAGCACCCTCTATAATGAATGGCGCCCTTACGAAACCCCTTGTTGCACCGAGGAGTTTGTAGGTCTCTATCTCGTCAGTCCTCCTGTAAAAGAGTATCTTTACAGTGCTATAACAGACAAAGATTATTCCCGCAGAGGTGGCTATAATAAGTGTTAGGACTATGACCTTCATTCCTACCTTTATTGAATATATGGAAGATAGGAATTTTTCGCCATACTCTACCTCATTTACTCCCTTTATCTTCTTTGCATCTGTTGCAAGCCTTTTTGCGGTTTCAGGGCCTACTGCCTCTTTCTTAAGCTTAAGCTCTATAGAATCAGGCAATGGATTTTCTCCGAGACCCTCGAGGACATAGTTTGCATCCTTTAGTGTTCCTTTAAGCTCCTTCAACGCATCATCTCTGGATATATATCTCACTGTCTCAACAGCGCTGTCTTTTCTGAGGGTATTTATCACATTCTCCAATTCCTGACCGGGGAGGTTATCATCCAGATAAAGCATTATGGAGAACTTCTCTGGAAGCTTCTTTGTTGCAGCATCGATATTATAGACAGAGAAGACAGCAAAGGTTATGATGAGCAGACCTGTTGCTATTGTTAGAGTAGAAAGCAGGTTTATCCATTTTTCCCGTAGTACGCTCTGGAATGCAAGCCTGAATGCATATGGAGCAACCATCAACCCACTTCCTCTCCAATAAGATTGCCACTGTCCAGTCTGATTACCCTCTTACCTGTGTTCCTGAAAAGCTCTCTATTGTGAGTAGCAACTATGATAGTTATGCCTTTTAGATTAATCTCTTTAAATAATCTTATTATGCCTGATGCAGTATCAGGGTCGAGGTTGCCGGTTGGCTCATCAGCAAGTACGACTGTTGGTTCAGCAACTATGGCCCTGGCAATAACAACCCTCTGCTGCTCTCCCCCTGACAGTGCCTTCGGGTAACTGTCTGCCCTCTGTCTCAGGTTAACTGTCTTAAGGGAGTCTAATACCCGTGTCTTTACCTCTTTATCGTTTACTCCTCTTATCCTGAGAGCAATGGAAACATTTTCAAAGACATTCCTGTTACCGAGGAGCCTGTAATCCTGGAATACGACTCCGATATTTCGCCTGAGGGCTGGTATGCTTGATTCCCTCAGTTTGTTTATTTCCCATCCTGCAATTGAAATATCTCCCTCATCTGGTTTTTCTGCAAGATAGATTAATTTTAATAATGTTGTTTTCCCTGAACCGCTGGGCCCTGTTATAAATACCATCTCTCCTTTCTCAATAGAAAAATTGATATTTCTCAGAGCTGTCTGATTATCGTAGTGCTTTGATACATTGTGAAAGTATATCACCGCTGGAGCGCCTCCTTAATTGTCCTTACGATATCATCGTCAGTAAGGCCATAGAGTTTTAATAATTCCTCTGGCTTGCCTGAACATCCAAATGCATCTCTTATTCCAATTCTGCAAATCTGTACAGGGTGGTTCTCAGATAGGAATTCGCATACTGCACTGCCGAGTCCCCCTATGGTTGAATGTTCTTCAGCAGTAACAATGAGCCTGCATGCCTTTGCAATATTAAGTAGGGTTTCAGTGTCGAGTGGTTTTACTGTAGACATGTTTATCACACCTGCATCTATCCCTTCATCTTTAAGGATATCTGCTGCCTTGAGTGCTGATGATACCATAATCCCTATTGCTACTATATTAACATCGCTGCCTGTATGGAATGTGTATGCCTTTCCTATTTTAAATTGATACTCATCAGGCATGACCATCGGGACTTTAGCCCTTCCAAGTCTTACATACACAGGTCCGTAATAATCTGCTATAGCATTAATCACCTGTCTTGTCTCATTGCCGTCAGAGGGGACTATGATTGTCATGTTTGGCAGAACCCTCATAAGTGCAACATCCTCGGTTGCCTGGTGCGATGCCCCATCCTCCCCGACAGTGATACCGCTATGTGTTGCAACAAGTTTCACATTCAGGTTTGAGTAACAGACAGTCTGTCTTATCTGTTCCCATGCCCTTCCTGCCTCGAATATAGCAAACGTGGATGCAAAGGGTAGCTTTCCTGTAAGTGACAGCCCACTTGCAGTGCCGACCATATCTTGCTCAGAGATTCCAATGTTATAAAACCTCTCAGGGAAGGCCTTAGCAAACTTTCCTGTCTTTGTTGAGCCAGAAAGGTCTGCATCAAGTACAACAACATCTTTCCTCCTCTTCCCGAGTTCGAGGAGTGCCTCTCCATAAGCATCCCTCGTTGCTATTTTAAGTGACATTACCCCCCCAGCTCTTTTAAGGCCCTCTCGAGCTCTTCGTGTGTTGGTGCTATTCCGTGATATTCGACCTTCCCCTCAAAAAAGGATACACCCTTTCCCTTCACAGTACGTGCAAGGATTACAGTCGGCTTCTCTTTCACTGTTTCTGCCTCATCAAGTGCATCAATTATTGTTTTCATGTCATGACCATCAATATCTATAACATGCCATCCAAATGCATTCCATTTGGATGCAACAGGCTCTATAGCTTTTACATGTGATACGGGGCCGTCTATCTGAAGGCCGTTCATATCCACTATAGCGCACAGGTTATCGAGCCTATAATGTGCAGATGTCATTGCTGCCTCCCAGACTTGACCTTCCTGTATCTCACCATCACCGAGGAGACAGTATACCCTTGAATTGAGGTTATCTATCTTCAGGCCGATAGCAATTCCGTTCGCTACAGAGAGGCCCTGACCGAGAGAACCGGTTGAAATCTCTACCCCTAAAAGTGTTCTTGAGCATGGGTGACCCTGAAGCGGGCTCCCCATTTTGCGAAGCGTCTTAAGCATGGAAATATCAAAATAGCCTGTCATTGCGAGGGCAGCATAGAGAAGAGGTGCTGCATGACCTTTTGACAGTATAAACCTATCTCTTTCGTTCCACTTAGGGTTCTCCGGTTTATGTCTCATCTTATAAAAATAAAGTGCTGTGACAATATCTGCTGCTGATAGTGAGCCGCCTGTATGGCCTGAACCTGCTTCAGTAAGCATCTTGAGTACTTCTATCCTGATGGTCCTTGCCTTTTCCTTAAGGAAATTTATGTCTATACTCTCTGAGACTGACCTCATCTACTGCTCCTTGATTGTGTTGAGTAAAACATTTTTGGGTATTATATATAGCAGGGTTAAAAAATGGAAGTCCCTGACTTCATTGAATCACTCGAAAGAGACAGGATTTTTAAGCTCCAGATTGCTGAATACAGATACATTCCTCCTGTAAAGCCGAGGTATATGAGACTTGATTTATCCGACAGACTCAGGGATGTATTAAAAGGCCGAGGTATAGAGCTATTTTACAGCCACCAGGTCGAGGGTATTGATTTAATAAGAGAGGGAGAGAATGTTGTTGTAATGACGCCGACAGCGAGCGGTAAGAGCCTTATATATAACATCCCTGTGCTTGAATCTATCATCGAGAACCCTGAGCATAGGGCATTGTATATATTCCCTTTGAAGGGGCTTGAACAGGATCAGGTAAAAAACCTCAATGAGCTCTTTACCGCCTTAAATCCCAAATCTCAAATTCCGAATCCCAAAATCTCTAATCCTCACAAGGTGACCCCCTTGTGTTTCGGAGAGGTCTACGATGGAGATACTACTGCCTATAGAAGAAAAAAGATAAGAGAGGCAATCCCTAATGTCATCTTCACAAACCCTGATATGCTTCACTTAGCAATAAATCCTTTTCATAAAAAATGGGAGGCATTCTTTAGTAATCTAAGATTCGTGGTTATTGATGAGATACATACTTACAGGGGTGTATTCGGTTCGAATGTTGCACATGTGATGAGAAGGCTGAGGAGGATATGTAGATATTGGGGGTCAAATCCCCAATTTATTGCAGCCTCTGCAACTATAGCCAATCCAGTTCAACTTGCAGAGGAGCTTACTGGATTGCCATTTAAGGTTGTAGCTGAGAGCGGTGCGCCACAGGCAGGGAGGCATTTTATCTTCATTAACCCGATAGATAGCCCTTATACAGAGACAACAAGGCTTTTTCTAAGATGCCTGAATGCAGGGTTGAGGACGATTGTCTTTACAAAGGCAAGAAAGATAACAGAGCTTATATATTCATGGACCATAAACCATGCACCTGAGCTTGAAGGTAAAGTAAGTCCCTACCGCGCTGGTTTTCTTCCAAGAGAGAGGCGTGAGATAGAGCAGAGATTATTCAGTGGAGAACTCTTAGGTGTTATCTCAACGAGTGCACTCGAGCTCGGAGTTGATATAGGAGGTCTTGACTGCTGTATACTCTGCGGTTATCCAGGCTCAATATCGAGCACATGGCAGAGGGCAGGCCGTGTTGGAAGGCATGGCCAGGAATCAATAGTAGTGATGATTGCAATCCCTGATGCCCTCGACCAGTATTTCATGCGTCATCCTGAGGCATTCTTTGAGAAGAGTCATGAAGCAGCAGTCATAGACCCTGAAAACAGAAATATCCTTAAAAGACATATTCCGTGTGCCTCTTCAGAGGTTTACCTGAGAGAGGATGATGGTGTTTATGATGTTAAAAAACTCATGCCATTGATTGGTGAGCTTATCGAAGAAGGAGTCATGAATCCTGGTAAAAGAGGAGATATCTGGTTTTCAAAAAGAAAGATGCCGCAGAGGGATGTTGGTATCAGGGCAATCGGTGAACCATTTAACATCGTTGATGAATCAGGAAAGGCAATTGGTGAATTGAATGGTGTAAGGGTCTTCAGGGAGGCATTCCCTGGTGCTATCTATCTGCACAGGGGAAGGCAGTATCGGATTATAGGACTCGATCTCGAAAAAAGAAAGGCGATATGCAGGGAAGTGGATGTCAATTATTACACTCAAGCCTTGAGCAAGGAAGAGACAGAAGTGATAAAAGAGAGGGAAATTAAGGATTATAGAAACTTTTCTGTTCACTGGGGAACCCTGAGGACGACCCAGAAGATAACAGGCTATGAGAAAAAGAGAATCTTTGATAGGACGAGGCTCTCAAGACATAACCTCGATATGCCTGAATATGTATTCGAGACAGAAGGGCTCTGGATTAAGATAGATGAAACAATACAGTCTTTTATTGAGTCAGAGGGTTTTGACATAGCAGGAACCCCTCATGCGGTTGAGCATGCTGCCATAGCATGCATACCACTCTTTGCACTCTGTGACAGAAGAGATATTGGTGGCCTGAGTTATACATTCTATCCTGCTTTTGGGCAGCCAGCGATATTCATCTATGATGGATATGAGGGTGGAATAGGACTTACAAAGAGGGCTATCGAGGTTATAAAGGATTGGCTGATGGCAACACTCAGGGTCATAGAAGAATGCCACTGCGAGGATGGATGCCCTTCATGTGTTCAGGACCCTCAATGTGGTTCAGCCAACCAGCCTCTCGATAAAGAAGGTGCACGGCTTTTACTCAGAAGATGGCTTTTATGATGCAAGGCTCGGCCAGAATGCTCGGCATCAGGGCATAAGTCTCTTTATTTAATTAAACAACTCTCCCTGCAACTTCTGCAAAATCTTGTTCTGCAATTTCTGGCTTCTGATGGAGGAGATGTGGTCTGAGATTATCTGGGCAATCCTTTCTTTAAGGGCTTTGAGTTCTGGGAGGATTTTTGTGATATACGAGTCATCTTTTGGAACCTTTACTTCCTCAAGCCCTGATTCAAGCCATATCTTCAAAATTCTATCCCTTTTTTTCTTTAATCTTTTTAGATAAGATCGCCAATAGATTAATCGGTGGCAAAATGAGCGGAGGGATATTCACTCTCATAGTAATGTTGCTGATGATTTCTCTTAAAAAGGGAAAGAGATGGGCTGGAGCATGAACCCTTGAAAATCTTTTAAGATCCTCCTCTGCTCCTCGAAATGTCCCTTCAACCGTAGCCTTTAAGGAAAAAGGAGCCTCTTTAATATTTTTGAATAATTCTACAGCAAGGGAAGTAAGTAGCGACCTTTTGTCTCTGCCGAATGAATGCTTAATTTTGAAATCTCCCTTAACCTCGATACCATCCTTAGGTGGTTTAAAACCTCTATTTAACTTGAAACTCAATTCCGTTAAATCAACTTTTACATATTGTATTTTATCCAATTAAATCCTCCATTTTTACACCAAAGATTTTGGCAAGTTTCTTTAATGTTTTAACTGGGACACTATATCCAGGTCTCTCAATCCTGCTTATATTTGGTTGTGTAGTGTCAAGTTTTTTAGCAAGCGTCTTCTGGTCGATACCATTTATCAGCCTATGATATTTTATACTACTCATCTTCCCCTGTCTGACAAGTTCCTGCCATTCATTAAACTGATCATGCCATGCTTTCTCCCATGCTGTTTTACCTTCAGGAGTTGAAGTAAATTCTTTAACTATATTTTTTAAAGGTAGTGCCTTTTCACTTAAAGCTGTCTTTAAATCTAAAGACTTAATCTCACCTCTCAAAAATTCCACAAGCTTTCTGAGTTTTTTGTTTTCAGCTTTTAAATCTTCAATTTCTTTATCTTTGATTGAATCACAAGTTTTACATATATCTTCTAACGGTTCAGCAAAAATGTCAGAGGTAATTCGTGGGGGTATTTTCCAGATATAATTGATACTTAAAGGATATCTAATTTTTTCTCCAGTAAGGTT
>JBFLWW010000013.1:0-50561 GCA_040757475.1 Nitrospirota bacterium | reverse complement strand
GTGTGCAAATCCCAATATACCTGTCAGGATATTATTAAAATCATGAGCTATTCCGCCTGCAAGCCTTGCATATATGGATCGCCTCAATCCCTGTGATATCAGGGAGCATATAATCAGCAAGGATGATGTCTGCATTGAGATGTTGGAGTTTCCCTAAAAACTCTTTTCTATTCCTCGCCACATCAAAAGTGACATCAAAGCCACTTTTTTGGAGCTCATAGATCTCAAGCTCCACATCATCAGGATTGTCCTCTAAAAAGAAGACCTTGAGTTTACGCCCTTCAGTCATGGATTTATCATATAATTGGATGCTCATTCATTAAAAGCCAGTAATATCCTATAGTCCTGACAGTCTCAGTAAACTGGTCAAAGTCAACAGGCTTTCTTATGTAACTATTAACCCCGATGTTATAGGCATCTACAACATCTCTCTCTTCTTTTGAAGATGTTAAAACCACAACAGGAATTATCTTGAGCTTACTGTCCTCTTTTATCTTCCTGAGAATCTCTATTCCATCTACCTTTGGCAACTTAAGGTCAAGCAGTATAATGCCTGGAGGCTTATGTTTTGAATTAGAATGCTTTCCTGTATAGAAGAGATAATCTATGGACTCCTGTCCATCACGTACCACTTCTATAGGATTCACAATATTGTTTTTTTGAGGGCATGTAGTGTCAGTTCCACATCATCAGGGTTGTCCTCAACAAGCAGAATGCTTATAGGTTCCTTTACCATCTTTATCCTCCTTATTTGTCATTCCGAGCGTAGCGAGGAATCTCATCTGTAGAGATTGCTTCGCCCCGATGTTTCGGGACTCGCAATGACATTTCATTACATTGGTAATTTTACGAAAAATGTTGCCCCTTTCCCGAGCTCTGATTCAGCCCATACCTTCCCATGATGGCGGTCAACAATCCTCTTTACGATTGCAAGGCCGACACCTGTGCCTTCATATTCCTCAGGGAGATGGAGCTTCTGAAAGACTTGGAATATCTTATCATGATACTGCATATCAAAGCCTATACTATATCATTATCCTTTACAAATATCGCACCCTTTTCATCATCGAATCCTATGATAATCTCCGGCTTCTCTTTCTCACGGGTAAACTTAATAGCATTTGATATCAGATTGGAAAAGACAGTCTGCATCAGAGTTGGGTCACACCTTATTACCAGCAATTTCCCTATCTTTACAGATATGCCTCTTGCCTGTATCTCTTTTATGAAATCATCGAGCGAATCATCAATTAATCTCCTGCACTCTACACGCATAAGTTGAAGCTCTTTTCTACCAGCCCTCGAAAATGTGAGCATGTCATCTATCAATACTGACATCTTGTTTGTGCCATCCCTAATCCTGTTCATGTAGTGCTTGCCCCTCTCATTTATCTGTACCGAATATTCCTCCATGAGCATCTTCGAGAATCCATCAATACCTCTGAGGGGTGCCCTCAGGTCATGAGAGACAGAATAGGCGAATACCTCAAGCTCTTTATTTGCTTGTTCTAATAAATGGGTCTTTTCATTCAGCATCGCAGTCCTTTCTTCTACTTTCAATTCTAATCCCTTGCTGAATGAGGAAATTTTTCCCATCATATAGTTAAAGGTATTGCCAAGAACCCCGATTTCATCTTCTGTCTTTACATCCACTGAAACAGACATGTCTCCCTCAGCAAACCTCTTTGCCGTTTTAGCCAGACCCTCTACAGGACGTCTTACCAGTCTATTTAGCATAGAATAAGTTAAGGCGATTATTGTAAATGTGCCTAATATGCTTATCAGCATAGTGCGATTTCTGGTAGAAGCAATATCGGCAAGGGTTTGCTCAGTATTTATCTTTATCACCATGCTTCCGAGAACCTTTCTGGAAGAACCGTGACAGTGATAGCAGTCTTTATTGTTCAGAATAGGATGAACATAGATAAGGTATCTTCCAGTTGAGGTCTTCTCTTCAAAAAAAGCCGGCAGGTGTTCTCCTGTTTTTAGTGAATCCCTTAACGCCTGTAAGGCGTATTATTTATAAATATGATTTGCTAAATTGGATTTTAGCTTTTCCTTATGTGTGGCATAAGTTATCTCATTGGTAATGTCGCAGATAAAAACCTCTATATCCTTCCTCTCTTCTTTTATGTCTAATAATTCTTTTTCTACAGATGCTTTGTCTCCAACTGTCATAGGATGTCTTATACCTGCATAGATTGTGTGCACAATATCCTCACTGGACAAGACAATCTCTTTCATCATATCTCTCGTCTGACGGGAGGCGGTCAGTAGACCATGACTATCATAATTGCGGTAACACTAACTGCCAAAGCAAATAGAATCGTTCTGCTTAATCGCCTTCTAATAAACTCGAACAATTAATTTCCTTTTTTATTTAAAACTCTGTTCTTCAGAGGGGAATATGCCCTTCTCAACTTCTTCCTTATAAGTTTTGATTGCCCTTAGAGCTTCGTCTTTTAGATTTGCATATCGTTTAGCAAACTTTGGTAAAAACCTCTCGAACAATCCAATGACATCGTGGAGGACAAGCACCTGGCCATCACAATAAGGACCTGCACCAATACCAATGGTCGGGATTGAAAGTTCCTCTGTAATCCTTTTTGCAAGCCCCATCGGTATCGCCTCAAGTAAAAGAGAGAAGGCGCCAGCGTCTTCAGCAATATGGGCTTCCTCGAGCAGTCTTTTTGCTGATTCCTCTGTCTTTCCCTGGACTTTATATCCGCCCATCCTGTGGATAGACTGGGGAGTAAGGCCGATATGTGCCATAACCGGGATGTCTGATTTTGTCATTACCCCAATATGCTCTGCCACCTCAGCACCACCCTCAATCTTTACAGCAGATGCACCTGCCTCTTTCAGAAATCTACCTGCATTCCTCACTGCATCCTCAACACTCGCCTGGTAGGACATAAAGGGCAGGTCCCCGATAACCATTGCATTTTTGACTGCCCTTGAGACTATCTTTGTGTGATAAATCATCTCATCCATTGTAACTGGAAGGGTATTTTCAAGCCCCTGGACAACCATGCCGACTGAGTCACCAACAATTATTGCATCAATCCCTGCCTCATCAACTATCTGTGCAAAAGGATAGTCATAGGCAGTAAGCATCGTAATCTTTTGCTTCTCAGCCTTTTTCCTCAAAAAATCATTGATTGTAATCTTAGCCATAATAGGTTAAATTACAGCCTTTACAATCCAGCCTCTTCCAGAACCATAGGAATTTTCTTCTCCCAGCCAATAGCCATGATATGAACTCCCTGACAAAGACTCTTCAATCCTTTAATCATCTGTGCAGCTATCTTGACACTGGTTTTGACCTTATCCTTTGTCTCTTCCATTTCTTTAATAATAGGCTCAGGCACAAATACCCCAGCCACATTTTTATTCATAAACCTAGCCATACCGGCTGACTTAAGTAATATAATTCCACCCAAAACTGTCGTCTTAAAACCCTCTATTCGCTTCATAAATCTTTCGAAGAGGTCTAAGTCAAATATTCCCTGGGTTTGAAAGAATCTTGCACCTGCTTCGATCTTCTTTTCCATCTTGATGATCTGCATCTCAAGTGCAGCCTCAGTATCAGCTCCTGGATTTACCACTGCCCCAGGGAAAAAATCTGTAGCACCCTTAAGCTGGTTCCCTGCCATATCAAAGCCTTCATTAAGCCTCCTTATTACCTTTAATAGGCTAACAGAATCTAAATCAAAAACAGGCATTGCCTGAGGGTGGTCTCCCAGGGTTGGATGATCTCCGGTTAAGGCCAACACATTCCTGATACCCAGAACCCATGCACTTAAAAGATCCGATTGCAGCGCCAACCTGTTCCTGTCACGGCATGTCATCTGGAAGATGGGATCAGTTCCGAGATCTTTTAGGAGATGGCAAACAGCCATGGAGCCCAATCGCATGACAGAACTTTGAAGATCAGTAACATTGATGGCATCTACCTTTTCTTTGATAAGCTCCGCATCTTCCAACAATCCATCTATCTCCGTTCCCTTAACCGGCCCTATCTCTGCCGTGATAAGGAACTTGCCGGAATCTAAAGCCTCCCTGAATCCCATCGCGTCATACTCCTTTTGTTTGCTCCTTAACCAGCCTTCGGGGATGAACTGGCCATGTCTTTGGCTGAGACATCTCCCTTAGAAAATGAAGCATATTTAGTTTTAGCAGGTGGGCGTAAATCTGTTGCCATACGCAGGGGTTATCCTTTGAAACCTCACATTTACCGTCTTGAGACCCACCGCAGGGCCCATTGATGAGGCTCTTAGCACACCGTGCCACCGGGCAGATTCCGCCTGTCTTCGCAAGGATGCAAGCACCACAGGCTGCACAAACCTCAACCCACGTCCCCTGTCCATCTGAAACTCCGATGAATGTGGTGTTCATCGCTGGTAAAACAGGGATGCTTCCCAGCCGCTCAGCAGTACCCTGTACACCAGCGCCACACGCCATTGATAGGATTGCATCATACTGAGCAGCCTCATACTTTATCTGGTCAATGAATTCTGGGTCGCACTGCCGGAGTATTGTCCGTTCCCCTACAGTAATCTCATTACCTTCTATCTTTCTTGCCATTCGGAGGGCTGATGCCAGCAACTCAACCTGCCTCTCACCACCACTCAGACAGACAGTAACACAAGTACCACAACCCAAAATTAGAACCTTTTTATAGTCTTTAAGCATATCTTTTATCTCTCCAAAAGGCTTAATCTCAGCAACAATCATTCTTTTGCCTTCTCTCCTTTTCTTACAGGATTTATACCTAAGGCTTCAAGCCTTTTTCTGAAATCAGAGACATCCTCTCCATCAGAGATTATATCCAGCCGGTCCGCGCCTATTCCAATCTCATCTAAAATCTTTTTAGCCCTTTCAATATGTGTAAGTAGCCATCTACTCCCATCTCTAAAACGGCATTCCTCGTTCTTGCACATATGTACTGCCACACCATCCACACCCAATTCAAAGGGATAAATTAGCTGAAATACATCCAGACGACCCGCACAAAGCTTACCCAGCCAGCATATACCACTTTCATCTGGAAGGCCTGTGGGCACTTTGTATCGGCAATAATATCCAATTATAAGTATTTCTGGTGCCTCTCGCCTGGCTTTATCTATCATCTTCTGCAATGCAGCATGGCCATCTTCTCTCGTTTCAAGTTTTAAATTTATTGCTGATGCCGGACATTCTGATGCACAAATCCCACAGGCCTGACATTGGCTTATATCAATTTCAGCTATTTCTCTACCTGGAACCGGCACTCCATAAGGACATATACGAACGCAGTTAAGACAGGCTGCACAATTTTCTGCAACGAGTGCTCCTGAACCACAGAGTAAGCAGCGTTGTGCTTCCTTTACCGCTTCAGACCAGCTATATCCCATATCTACCTCATTAAAATCGTTGAGGCGTTTTTCGACGGGAATGGTAGGTATCTTCTGCCTCATTGATTTATTAATCAACCTGACTACACTATCATCAAGTGGCCTGAAGGGCAAAGGTTTTTCAACCTCTTTAGCCGGTAGAGTTCGTAGATAACGATGTATCGTATCAGCCGCCCTTCTACCGGCTGCTATAGCTTCAATCACGCTCAAAGGTCCACTCACAACATCTCCACCAGCAAAAACACCCTTTAAGTTAGTCGCTCCTGTCTCGTCTTTTACAATCACCGTACCATTTTTGCTTAAGATTAATCCGCTATCCTTTAATGTGTCAGGTTCGGGAATATAACCAATTGCTAAGATGACTGTGTCAGCCTTGATTTCAAATTCAGAGTCCTCTACAGGCACAGGCCGACGTCGTCCTGATTCATCTATTTCACCGAGTCGCATTTTAATACATCGCACCTTTTGAACATTTCCATTACCTGAAAAATCAACTGGCGCAGTCAAATACCTAATATTTACTCCTTCCTTCTCTGCATCCTCAACCTCTTCTCGGCCAGCTGGCATCTCATCCAAGGTTCGGCGATAAATAATGGTAATATCAGAGGAGCCCAGACGAAGACAGGTGCGGGCTGCATCAATTGCAGTATGACCTCCACCAATGACTAAAACACGTTTGCCTAAAAAGGGGCGTTGTCCTCTGCTAACTTGTTTAAGAAATTCAACGGCTGTAATGATTCCAGATAGTTCTATCCCTTTACATTTTGGGAATAAACTCTTTTGACTACCCACAGCTAAAAATATAGCCTGATAGTCTTTAAGAAGCTCTTCAATCGAAAAGTCTCTGCCGAGGGACAAACCGGTCTTAGCCTCGATACCAAGTGATAATATAAAATCAACCTCTTCATTAACCACATCTTTGGGAAGCCTGTACTCGGGAATGCCTTCCATCAACATTCCACCAAGAACATTCTGCTCTTCAAAAACAGTAACTTTATAGCCAAGTAATGCAAGGTCATGGGCTGCTGTTAGACCGGCCGGTCCGGCTCCTATCACAGCGACTCTTTCATCATAGTAATGTTGAGGTGGCTGAATAAGTTTCAGTCCTTTGGTTTGGTCTGACGCAAAACGTTTTAACGCTGCTATGGCAATAGGTTCGTCTACCTGTGCACGCCTGCATACACTCTCACACGGCCGTGTACAGATTCTGCCACAAACTGAAGGGAATGGATTTACTTGGCGGTTAATTTTAATGGCTTCATCTAAGTCACCTCTGATAATGGCAGTTACATAACCTCTCACATCTGTGTGAATAGGGCATGCTGCCTGACATGGGGGTACGGTTTCTGCAAGCTTCATCAGGTCTCTATCCCTGCCTGCATTTTTGCCGCATGAACAGTGTTATACATAAGCATTGCGATTGTCATAGGCCCTACACCCCCAGGCACAGGTGTTATTGCCCTTGCCTTTTCCTTGACAGAGTCAAAATCCACATCACCAACTAAGCCTGTCTCCAACCTGTTTACACCCACATCAATCACTACTACACCTTCTTTCACCATATCAGCAGTGATAGTCTTTGGTCTTCCAGCAGCTACAATTAGGATGTCTGCCCGCCTGGTATGAGAGGCGAGGTCTTTTGTTCCAGTATGGCATATAGCTACTGTGGCATTGGCTCCTTTCTTCTTCTGAAGTAACATATTTGCAATGGGCTTACCTACTATATTGCTTCTCCCAACTACTACTACCTCAGCACCCTCTGTCTCTATACCCGACCTGATTAAAAGTTCCTGTATGCCATGGGGTGTGCATGGAAGAAAATCAGGTTCACCAAGCATCAGTTTGCCAACATTTACTGGATGAAAACCATCCACATCCTTCTTAGGATTAATAGCATAAAGGACATTGGTCTCATTGATATGCCTTGGTAGGGGCAGTTGCACGAGTATGCCATGGATCTTAGGGTCTTTATTGAGCCTGTCAATTAGGGCTAAAAGGTCTGCCTCGCTTGTATCGGTCGGAAGGTCAAACCGTTCAGAATAAATACCCAATTCCTTACATGCCTTTTCCTTTGCCCCAACATAGACCTTTGAAGCCTCGTCCTCACCTACAAGGATTGTAGCCAGCCCGGGGACAACATTATGTTTTCCCTTTAATTCGGCAACTTCCTGTTTTAGTTCCTCTTTGATCTGTTTCGAAATCTCAGATCCCTTAATAAGTATTGCTGCCACTGCTTCCTCCCTTCTATTCTCTTCTCTTTATCAACTCCAGCAGTTCCTCCCTTGTTGACTGTTTACTGCGGAATATCCCTCTGACTGCCGATGTAACCGTCCTTGCACCAGGTTTCTTTACGCCCCTCATGCTCATACATAAATGTTCTGCATCAATAATAACCATTGCACCTTTGGGTTTAAGCCTCTCCATTATCAAATCAACAAGCTGTGTTGTTAAACGCTCCTGTACCTGTGGTCTCTTTGCAAGAACCTCGACTGCCTTTGCAAGCTCGCTCAAGCCAACAATCTTTCCTCCAGAAGGGATATATGCAACGTGGGCCCTTCCTATAAATGGAAGCAGATGATGCTCGCATACAGAATAAAATGGAATGTCTTTTAATAGCACCATCTCATCATGGCTTTCACCCTCCATGTGCTTGAGTAGTTCTTCAGTCGGAGTCGCAAGACCTGCGAATATCTCTTCATACATCCTGGCAACACGCTCAGGGGTCTCCTTGAGCCCTGCCCTCTCAGGGTCTTCGCCAATACCTTCGAGTATCAGCCTGACACCCTTTTCTATCTTCTTAATATCCATGCCTGTGTGTGGAAATCTTTTAGATTTAGGGGTTGAATTTTAGCATTTATGACAGCCCTATGTCAAAAACGAACAGTCACAAGTAACGAGAAGTTTAAGGTCTTTAGTTTTTAACTTGTCAGTCGTTACTTAACTTTTATCACCTGCTTATCAGTAACAATCATATCCACCTTTACATCTTGCATCTCTGATGGGATTGAATCAATAAGCTGTTCTTCGTATGCAGGTGCAATGATTGGTATTTTCTTCTTGCTGCCTGACACCAGGATATCGTAGTAACCTGCCCCGTATCCCAGCCTGTTGCCTGAATAATCAAAACCTACGCCCGGTACAATAACAAGGTTAATATCATTTAGGTTCACAAGCCTCTCATCGGGCAAAGATGGCTCAGGGATTCCCATATACCCAGGAGATAATTCATTTATATTTTTTATTTCATAAAGCCTCAGTCTGTGTTTTCCCTTATCCACTTTTGGAAGTGCAACCCTTTTACCCATTTCAAGTGACTCTTTTATCATGCTTAATGTCTCTACCTCTGACCTGAATGAGGCATAGAAAAATACTGTTTTAGCATCAATAAACTCGGGGAGTGTGAAAAGCCTCTGCTTTATAAGGGCATCTTTTACCTTTTTAATATCAGGAGGAATTTCATCCCTTTTTCTGAGAACTTCTTCTCTAATGGCTTTCTTCAAGCTGTTTCTCAATCCTTTTCTTAATCTCCCTCACCTCACTCACACTCTCAGGCAAACTGTACGGCGAATAACCTTTAATATCAGCTTCCATTATAGCGTGGTTAAATTTAATAGAACCGATAAGCTCCATATCTCCGATGTTGTCTCTTATGAAATCTAAATCCTCATTACCCCTTACCTTATTTGCAACAACAAATACCTTCTTAACACCAAGGCCCCTTGCCATCTCTTTAACTGTACTGGCTGTCTGCATGCTCCTTTGACCGGGTTCAACAACAACTATAAATGCATCTACAGCTTCTGCCGTCCCCCTTGTGAGATGTTCTATCCCTGCCTCCATATCAACAATAACTACCTCATCACGTTCGAGCACGAGATGTCTCAGTAGCCTTCTCAAAAGCACATTCTCAGGGCAATAACAGCCAGATAATGCAGCCTTTGATTTACCCATGATGAGGAGTGTAATCCTATTGAGCCGATATCCAATATCCTCTGGGAGGTCATCAACCTTTGGATTAAGTTTAAATATCCCACCCATACTCCCTGGCCTTGCCCCTGTCCTTTCCTCAATGAGCTCAGCCATATCTGCTATGGGTCTGATTTCTCCGGCCTCGCCCCTCGGTATGCCTAAGGCTAATGCTAAATTTGCATCAGGGTCAGCATCAACCGCAATAACCCTTTTCCCTTCTGCTGCAAAGAGATGGCTTAATAGAGAAGCAAGTGTAGTCTTACCAACGCCACCCTTACCTGTTATCGCTATCTTCACCTGAAAATACCCTTGTCATTTTATTATTATAACTCATAATCATCAGATGGCCTAATTTGTTTGATTTTTCTCGGATTTTTCGTTATTATCACCTCATGGAGATTAAAAAACTTCTTGAAGAATCAAGCCGATATACCATGAACACCTATGAGAGATTACCCGTAGTCCTGAGGAAGGGGCGGGGTATGAAGGTATGGGGCTCTGACGGCAAAGAGTATCTCGACTTCGCTGGTGGTGTGGCAGTAAACTGTTTAGGCCACTGCCATCCGAGGGTAGTTATTGCCATTCAGAAACAGGCACAGCGCCTCCTGCATGTTTCAAACTTTTATCACATAGAACCACAGATAAAACTGGCAAAACTACTCGTAGAGCACTCTTTTGCTGATAAGGTATTCTTCTGTAACTCAGGAGCTGAAGCGAATGAGGCAGCTATCAAGCTCGCGCGTAAATATGCAAGAGAACATATCAGCCAGAACTGCTATGAAATTATAACTGCACAGAATTCATTTCATGGAAGGACCCTTGCGACCCTGACTGCAACAGGCCAGGAAAAATTTCAACACGGTTTTGAACCACTGATGCCAGGGTTCAGGCATGTCCTATTCAATGATATCGCTGCAATAAGGAAGGCGATAACAAAGGATACATGTGCCATCATGTTAGAACCAATACAGGGAGAAGGTGGTGTTAAGCTGCCAGACCATAATTATCTAAAAGAAGTGCGTGAGCTCTGTAACAAACACAATATTCTACTTATACTCGATGAGGTACAGACAGGCGTGGGTAGAACCGGGAAATTGTTTGCTTATGAACACTACGGAATCACACCTGATATTATGACCATTGCCAAAGGCCTCGGTGGAGGCGTACCCATAGGTGCAATGCTCGCAACAGAGAGGGTTGCTTCTTCGTTTCAGCCTGGTACTCACGGTACAACCTTTGGGGGGAATCCTCTTGTCTGTGCTGCTGCAATAGCGACTATTGAAACCTTACTTGAAGACGGGTTTATCCTCGATCAGTGCAACAGGATGGGAGAGTACTTGAAAAAGGGACTCGAACACCTCAAGATAGAATTCCCGAGTGTTATTATGGATATAAGGGGTCTAGGACTCCTGTTAGGCATGGAACTGACAAGAGATTGTATCCCATTGGTAAAGGCATGCCTTAATAAGGGGGTGCTTGTAAACTGCACCGCAGGGAATGTCATGCGGTTCATGCCGCCTTTGATTGTGCAGGAAAAAGATATAGACCATCTCATTGATATTCTTGGAGAGGCACTGGAGAGGTCATCATGAAAAGGGATTTTTTAGCACTATGGGATTTTTCCTCTGAAGAGATAGCTGTCCTGCTTAAAAGGGCAATAGAACTAAAATCAGGTAAGGATGCAAATAAATGCCCTTTGATTGGCAAAAGCATCGGCCTCCTATTCGAGAAGGCTTCAACGAGGACGCGGGTTTCATTTGAGGTCGGCATTTATCAGCTCGGTGCACAGGCAATTTATATGAACCCGAAAGAGATACAGATTGGAAGAGGTGAGACTATCTCTGATACTGCGAGGGTGTTGTCAAGGTACCTTAATGCAATTGTCATCAGGAGTTATGGCCATAACATCCTCGAAGAGTTTGCATCAAATTCTTCTATCCCTGTAATTAACGGCCTGAGCGACCTACATCACCCATGTCAGGCACTCGGAGATCTGATGACCATCCTTGAAAAGAAGGGACGACTCAAGGGCATACGTCTTGCTTATATTGGTGATGGTAATAATGTTGCAAACTCTCTTATTGAGGCTGCATCGAGGATGGAGATGGACATGGCTATTGCATGTCCTGAGGGCTGTGAGCCTGACCTTGATCTCCTCGAAAGGGCAAGGTCTGAAGCCGTGAGTGAGATTCTCATACTCAGGGACCCGAGAGAGGCTGCGGGGATGGCAGATGTGGTATATACAGATGTCTGGGTCAGCATGGGGCAGGAAAAAGAGTCAGAGGATAAAAAAAGAAAGCTCAAGGACTATCAGGTAAACAGCATGCTTCTTTCGTGTGCAAAAAAGGATGCTATTGTGCTTCACTGCCTGCCTGCACACAGGGGCGAAGAGATTACTGACGAAGTGATAGACGGACAGCAAAGTGCAGTCCTCGACCAGGCCGAAAACAGATTACATACCCAGAAGGCCTTGTTAGAATTTCTCCTTGGAAACAACACTCGATAGCATAAGGGATATAAAACTCTACCAGTATAGATATGGATATCGCTTCTCTGTGGATGCACTTCTCCTTTATTCATTTGTAAATCTCAAGAGGGTCAGCAAGATTGCTGACCTCGGTGCTGGTTCAGGCATTGTAGGACTTCTACTCGCAGAGAAGTATCCTGATGCAGAGGTCACACTATTTGAACTGCAGGACAGCCTTGTCAGGCTTGCAGAGAAGAATATCGCTTTAAACTCTCTCGAAGATAGGGTTAATGTAATAAAATGTGATATAAGAGAGATAAAAACTCGTCACTCGTCACTTGTCACTTGTCACTGTTTCGACCTTATTGTCTCAAATCCTCCTTTCAGGGGTCTTAAGAGCGGTCTTATAAGTACAGGAGAAGAAAAGGCTATTGCAAGACATGAGATAAGTCTTAAACTCCCTGAACTCATTGCTGCAGTATCACATCTCTCGATGGCAAAAGGCAGGTTCTGCATAATCTACCATCCTAACAGGCTTTTAGAACTTATAGAGACCTTGAAGAAAAGAGGTCTGGAGCCAAAACGATTGAGGTTTGTGCATTCAAACGCCTCCTCAGAGGCAAAGATGGTTTTGCTTGAGGCTGTTAATGGAGGGCGCTCCGGTATGAAGGTAGAAAGACCGTTTTATATTTATAAAAAAGATGGCAGTTATACGGATGAAATGAAGGAGGTCTACCTACATCTGTGATTTATATTTTACTTATTAATTGATTTAGATTATTTATAGAACTATTTGACAATTTTTTGTATAATAGAGCAAATTTTTATAAAAAGGAGGAGATGGTATGGTAGTACTAAGGTTTCTGGGCATCCTGATTCTCTCACTTGCCCTGCCTGCAATCTCGTTTGCAGCAGGAGGGCATGATGGGCTCAACTGCACCGGGTGTCATGACATTCATTCTGCAAAAGGGCCGATAATATTTGCAGTTCCAGAAAACAAGAAGAGCATTAGTCCGAGGACAAACCAACCCTTTGCCACAACAACTGCACTCTGTCTTGGTTGTCATGAAACCATGGAAAAAGGTGGTCTGGGAATTAAGGCAATCTCAGCACACATAAGCCATCCTTACGGCGTAGTTCCAAATCCAAAGGTTGCTATTGTACCGGAAGTCTTTCTCAGGGATGGAATGTTAGAATGTGTAGGCTGTCATGACCCTCATCCTTCCAACACATACCACAGATATCTCAGGGTTGAGACAGCAAAGGGTGCAAAGATGGCTGAGTTCTGTGCCCTGTGTCATTCAGCAAAGGCAGACCCGAGGGTTTTAAAAGAGATGAGGATATTTGACAGTATGGATCAGAGAAAAGTTTCTTTAGCACCTGCACTAGAAAGCCCAGCAGTACCAGAGGCAGCACCCAAGAAAAAGAAATGATAAAATGAGGTCAAATTTAGTCACCTAGTCATTGGTCATCAGTTATTGACCAGTGACTGGTGACTGACGACTATAATTATTGGAGCTACTTAAGGATTTCCTTACATATCTTTCAGTAGAGAGAGGGCTTTCAAGAAATACTGTCGAGTCCTATTCAGGAGACCTCAGGAAATTTGAGGGCTTTTTGTCAAAGAGAGGGAAAAGGGTTGAATCAGCCCTGAGGTCTGATATTGTTGATTTTATCGAGAATCTCAGAAGTGACTATTCTATATCGAGTATATGCAGGTTTATATCTTCAATAAGAGGGTTATACAGATACCTGCTTATTGAGAAGATAATCAGTGCAGATCCTTCAGAGAACCTCCAGACACCAAAAAGGTGGGAGAGGCTTCCGAGGTCTCTCAGTATTTCTGATGTCATGGCTCTGCTTGAAACTAATGTGCCAGGTTCAACCACAATCAGGGATTCTGCAATGCTTGAGCTGCTGTATTCCTCAGGCCTTCGAGTAAGCGAACTTGTCTCCCTGAAACTTGGAGATATCAATTTTGAAGCAGGGTTTTTAAGGGTTATAGGAAAAGGTTCAAAAGAACGTGTTGTCCCTGTTAACCCCAGAGCCATCGAGAAAATTAAGAAATATATACAGGAACAAAGGTTAAATATCCTGAAGGGAAGGCGATCCCCTTACCTTTTTATCACAGGAAGGGGAGGTCCGATGACAAGACAACGATTCTGGCAGACAATAAAGATATTCGGCAAGAGACTCGGGATTGAGCTTTCACCCCATACTATAAGACACTGTTTTGCAACACACCTGCTTGAGGGTGGCGCTGACCTCAGGTCAGTCCAGAAGATGCTCGGCCACTCTGATATATCAACAACACAGATTTATACAAAGGTAACAACAGATAGGATTAAAAAGATTTATGCAGAACACCATCCGAGGGCCTGAAAACAGTGACGAGTGACGAGTTAATAGTAACGAGTAACGAGGAGTTTAAAAGTCTAAAGTTTTCAGTTTTAAACTTGTAACTTATTACTCGCTACTTTAAAATATATCTTGTTACTCGTTACTTTAATTTAAGTGGAGGTAACCAATGCCTGATAAGTTAAGTATAGATGAACTTTATAAATGCTGCGACCCTGATGTTTTTACTTTCAATACAACGGATGAACTGCCCACTTTCACCGGGACTATAGGCCAGGAGAGGGCCCTGAATGCACTTGATTTCGGACTTGGCCTCGACAGTACTGGATTCAATATATTCATCCTCGGTGAAAACGGTACAGGTAAGATGACCACAATAAAGTCAATCTTATCACAGAGGTCTGTAAATGAACCTGTCCCACATGATTGGTGTTATGTCTATAACTTCAAGGACCCTGATGTGCCAATGGCCATTTCACTCGAGCCTGGTAAGGCTACAGTATTTCAGAAAGACATGGAAGAGCTTATAAAGATACTCAGGGTCGAAATTCCAAAGGTCTTTGAATCAAAGGAATATGAGAAGCAGAAGAACAGGATTATGGAGGAATTCCAGAATAAGCAAAAGGACCTGTTTTCCAATCTTGAAAATGAGGCTGAGGGAAAGGGTTTTTCAATCCGTAAGACCGTAAGTGGCCTGATGATAGTGCCTGTAAGGAAGACAGGAGAACCTCTCACAGAGGAAGAGTATGAGATACTTGACGAGAAGACTAAAAAAAAGATAGAGGACATAGGTAAAGTCCTCCAGGAGAAACTCAATGATGTGGTGCGTGCTGTGCGGGAAGGAGAAAAACTTGTCAAAGAGATGCTCGGGAAGCTTGAGAGGGAGGCAGCACTTTCAGCCGTAGGGCATCCTATCGATGAACTCAAAAATAAATATAAAGAACACGAAAAGATTACAGCATACCTTAAAGAAGTAAACGAAGACATCCTTGAACACCTTGAGGATTTCAAGGTGCAGGAGGAACAGGCCCCTCCATTGCCTTTCATGAAACTTCCAAAGACAGAGCCAACATTCACAAGATATACAGTGAATGTCCTTGTTAATAACAAGGATTGTAAAGGGGCCCCTTGTGTGTTTGAAAGTAACCCAACTTACTACAACCTCTTCGGAAGAATAGAACATAAGGTGCAGTATGGGATTGCGATAACAGATTTCTCGATGATAAAAGCAGGCTCCCTGCACAAGGCAAATGGTGGTTATATTGTAATTAGTGCCCTTGACCTTCTGAGGAACATATTTGCCTATGATGCACTCAAGCGTGCTGTAAGGAACAGGGAGATAAAGATAGAGGACGTCTGGGAGCAGTACAGGCTGATATCAACAACAACCCTCAAACCCGAAGCTATACCGCTTAATGTGAAGGTTATACTCGTTGGGAATCCATACCTCTATTACCTGCTCTATAATCTTGATGAAGAATATAGAGAACTATTTAAGGTCAAGGCTGATTTTGACAGCAGGATGGATAGGACAGACGACAATATACATAAATACGCATCATTTATGGCTATGAGGTGCGCGGATGAAAAACTTCTGCCGCTTGATAGGTCAGGTGTTGCAAAGGTGGTAGAATTTGGTTCAAGGCTCGCTGAGCACCAAAGGAAGCTCTCTTCAAGGTTCAGCGATATAGCAGACCTCATAAGAGAGGCACATTACTGGGCATCAAAGGCCAATAGCAATATTATCAGTGGAGAACATATCCAGAAGGCACTAAATGAAAAGATATTCAGGACAAACAGGATTGAAGAGCGATTGAGGGAGATGATCTTAGAGGGGACTATAATTATTGATACAGCAGGGGAGAAGGTAGGGCAGGTTAATAGTCTTGCTGTGCTTGACTTAGGAGATTACAGTTTTGGAAAACCATCGAGGATAACAGCAAGGACATACGCTGGAAAGGCAGGTGTGGTGAACATAGAGCGCGAGACCAAGATGAGCGGTAGGATACATGAAAAGGCAATCCTCATTATCACAAATTATCTTGGAAGTGTCTATGCAACAAAAAAGCCAATCAGTCTATCCGCCTCTATCACATTCGAGCAGCTCTATGAGATGGTTGAGGGTGACAGTGCTACATGCGCTGAGCTTTATGCCCTTCTCAGCAGTATTGCAGGTGCCCCGCTCAAACAGAATTTAGCTGTGACAGGCTCAATGGATCAGAATGGTGATGTTCAGCCTGTTGGAAGGGTTAATGAGAAGATAGAAGGTTTCTTTGAACTATGCAGGCTGAGTGGCCTTGATGGGACTCATGGAGTAATAATACCGAGGAAGAATGTACACAACCTGATGCTTAAGAAAGAGGTTATTGATGCAGTGAAGGAAGGAAAATTTTCAATATACCCTATAGAGAGTGTTGAGGAAGGACTTGAAATCCTGACAGGTATGCCTGCTGGAAAATTACAGGAAGATGGAACATACCCTGAGGGAACAATAAACCATCTCGTAGCAAAACGTCTAACAGAGATATCAGAGGCGGTCAAAGAGAAAAAAGAGGAAGAAAAAGGGAAAGAAGAAAAAGGATAAATGAAACATGCATGCTGGGTCATTGAGACCATTTTATTCACCCTCTTTTCTTTACCATTATCAGTCCTGCCTTACAGACTATCATTAAAGACAGGTGAATTTCTCGGCCTTCTGCTTTATATGATATGGGGAAGCAGAAGGAATATCGCATTTGAGAATATCAAGAACGCTATCGCAAGAAATGCCATTACATTATCGCTACCCGCCGAGTCTATAATTAAAGAAAATTTTAAAAACCTCGGCATGTCGTTTGTTGAGGTTGTTAAGATTTATTACGGGTTTGGCAAAAATATACTCGATGGAGTCAGGATTGAGGGTGAAGAAAACTTTAGGAAAGCCATTTCAATGGGTAAAGGGGTCATCTTCATAACAGGCCACTGTGGAAACTGGGAGCTCTTAGCTATCGCCTTTTCATCAAAGGTATCAAATATTGCAGTTGTCGCAAGGCCACTTAATAATCCGTATCTAAACAGGCTACTTGAGCGGCTAAGAGGTAGATATGGTAATAGTGTTATTTACAAAAAAAGTGCATTGAAGAACATACTTACAAGACTCAGGTCAGAGGGTATTGTGGGGATATTAATGGACCAGAGCGTAGTCCCTTCAGAAGGTTATGTCATTGATTTCCTCGGCAGAGGTGCATGGACAACAAAGATACCTGCCATTATTGCAAGAAAGACAGGTGCACCTGTACTGCCTGCCTTTATTAGAAGGGACGGGGATGGTCACTTAATCACACTCGGTAATGAGATAAAGCTATCTCGCCTCCCTGATCAGGAAAAGGCAATTATGGCTGATATACAAACTTTCTCAAATTACATCGAGGAATATATCAGGCAAAATCCATCAGAATGGCTCTGGATGCACAGAAGGTGGAAGAGGGTGTAATGGAAAATACACTTTCAGTAATACCTCTCGGCGGTGTTGAGGAGATCGGCCTCAACATGACAGTCTTTGAATATGGCGATGACATCATTATCGTTGATGCGGGCCTTATGTTTCCAGAGGAGGATATGCTCGGTGTTGACTTTCTTATCCCTGATTTTTCATATATCCTTGATAACAGAGAAAAATTAAGAGGTGTAGTGCTTACTCATGGACATGAGGACCACACAGGTGCCCTGCCTTTTTTACTTAAGGAGATTACTGCCCCGATTTATGGTACACCACTCACACTCGGCCTTATCAGGGAAAAACTACGGGAACATCATCTCGAAAAGACTGAGCTCATACCTGTTAAACCGAGGGATATAATTAACTTAGGTGTATTTTCTATTGAATCCATCAGGGTTACACACAGCATTGTTGATGGAGTTGGCCTCGGAATCCAGACACCTGTTGGATTGGTTGTGCATACTGGAGACTTTAAGGTCGACCCTACACCTGTTGATGGTCAGTTGATGGATTTCCATAAATTTACAGAATATGGAGAAAGAGGAACACTTCTTCTTTTATCTGACAGCACAAATGCTGAAAAAGGTGGATTCACATTCTCTGAAAAAGAGGTAAGACGTGTATTCGAGGATATATTCTCGAATGCGCCAGGAAGGATTATCATCTCAACATTTGCATCAAATATCCACAGGATTCAGCAGGCTATTGATGTTGCTATAAAATACAGGAGAAAGGTGATAATGTGCGGGAAGAGTATTGTTTCAAACGCGCAGATAGCACTTGATTTAGGATATCTCAAACTTCCGAGCGATACATGGCTCAGGCTTGAAGACCTCAAGAAGCTTGAAGACCATAAAGTTGTAATCATAACAACAGGAAGTCAGGGAGAACCGATGAGCGTGCTTTCGAGGATTGCAACAGGTGAACATAAGATAATCAATATTAAGGAGGGCGATACTGTTATACTCTCGGCAAGGATGATCCCTGGCAATGAACAGTCTATCGGCAGGATAATCAATCACCTGTTCAGGAGAGGTGCAGATGTCATCTATGAGAAGGTCTCGGAGGTGCATGTCTCAGGCCATGCATCAAAGGAAGAACTGAAACTCATGTTAAACCTTGTGAGACCAAAATATTTCATGCCTATACATGGGGAATACAGGCACCTCGTCTACCATTCAAAGCTTGCTGAAAAACTCGGTATCCCAAAGGAGAATATCTTTATCCCTGAAAATGGAGAGGTGCTTGAGATTACAAACGAGGGAGCTTATATAAATGGTAAGGTCAATTCAGGCCGGATATTCATTGATGGTAAAGGCATAGGTGATGTTGAGGATATGGTCTTGAGGGACAGGCGCAGGCTTGCGCATGACGGTATAGTCCTGATACTTTTAGCGATAGAAAGACTTACGGGTAATATCGTCTCGGGCCCGGATGTTATATCGAGGGGATTTGTGTTTGAAGATGCGTCTCAGGAAGTTATCAATGATGTGCGGGAGCTTGTGACCAGTACTATGAAAGAATTTGACAAGGAAATCCTCTCCGATACCTCTCTTATACAGGCTAAACTAAGGAGCGTACTTAAGAAATATCTCCGAAACACAATGGAAAGAAGGCCGATGATTATGCCGATTATAATTGAGGTATAATGTTCAACTTTCACTCACCCCTCGTAAAACCTTTTCAGCATTTCTCATAATGTGGTCTGAAAAACCGTGAGCACGTTTGATTCTCACATCCCTGTCTATAGGGTTTTTCGTCTTCCAGATCTTGATATATTCTTCAGGAGTAATGTTATGCGTAATTAACGGCAGATGGATCCATCCGTCAATAGGTATAGGGAAATCAGAGCCATGAACAAGCCAGTCAGGATTAAAGGTTTCAAGAATCTCCAGAATGAACGGCAGTCTTGTTGATAATGATAAGGCAGAGGTATCCGCCCACAGTTTTATCTCATTTGCATTTACAGTCTTCATCAAGGAATAAAATTCCTGTATAAAGTTTCTATCGATTATCGGGAATACAGGAGTAGCACAATGGGCAGCAATGACTGTAACTCCATGTTCGAGGGGTTTTTCGAGATTTTTAAAGTAGTCAAGCCCTCTTTTTCTTATACCTTCAGGGAATGAATACTCTGGACCTACATGACATAAAAGAGGAATTCCTTTTTTTGAGAGGGCATTGTAAAAATCTTTATGTCTTTCATCCGTTAGATCGATATGCTGGGTGGAGGGTATTAATTTAATTAATAAGGACCGCATTGGTATTGTTAAGAACATATCCGAATTCCTCCATCCAGTTTTTCCTATTAGGATTTATCGATGCTCCAAAGAAAAATCTCTTATTTATCCCCTCATCTCTTAATCTCTGGTTCAGGGCCTTCACCTTCTTTGATAAAAACTTGTTCGAGACATAGAGGTCTGTTTTAAGCTTATCTATCTCACCGGTTTCGGTAGAGAAGACAGCATCAAGGGCAAGTAAGACAATGCCATCAATTTCTTCAGACGAAGCAAGTAATTTATAGATAAGCCTAAAATATTCATCTGTTGATATTGCTCCATCCCTATTAAGATCAGCCCTCATCCTTACCATGTCATCCTCAAGAAGATTGTAGAGAATCCTTGTGAACCAATGCTGATTGTCTTCTGCATTAAAATAGACTTCGTTATCTACATTACTTATATCATTGCCCCTTCCTATGGCATGGCAGTGTATATCTATTCGCATCGCCGTCTCCATTGAGATTCTAAATGCTCTGGAAAATATCATCAAGATTCCCGTATTCAAGGATCTTGGCCATTGGATTTCCTTGATCATCGGGCCATCTGACAAGGCTTATTTTTCCATTTGAAATCTCAATCCCGGTCACATCGCCATCGCTGTAAGAGCAGCATCCCGTGTTAAAGTAACAGGGTTTTTCCATTTCAAATCCTTTGCCTTCACCTTTTGCTTTCACAAATTCGAGTTTAGCACGTTTTTCAGCTACCCTTGTGAGAAGATTACTCACATCTGCACTTCCTTGTGCCTCAAGTAGTCTAAGGTCATCATGGAGTCTTTTCAGCTCATCTTCCAATTTACCGATGTAATTTATAGAGGCAAATACAGGCAAATGAGTGTGGCCTGCTATCAATATGAGTTTTTCATTATTCTTGCATTTGTTTATCGCCCAGCTGTACATTGCCAAATCATGCTTACTTTTCAAACTCACATCTTTTGCTGGTGTTGTTAATTTGATACCTAGTCTCCGCTGTATATTGCGCCAGATGTAACGGACAAAAAACTTGCTTATTGGTCTTAATTTATCGCTGTCAAATGTCCCCTGATACCCATGCACAAGGAAAATCTTCTCTGTCGGATTGTAAACAAGGATTATGCCTCTAAGAACCGGAACCGACATCAACTGTGGGATAATCCTTTCTTTTTTAAGATACTTCTCGAAAATTTCCTTTTTCTCCCAGTAATCATCATGGTTGCCATAAATGCGGTAATAGCGGTTTTGTTTTAGAAATACGGCTTCAAGGGAAAGAGTGTCTTTGTACGCCCTTACAACCGGCTCGGGTCTACATTCCCACAGTTCCTCTGCATCTCCAAGAATTATCAGAGTATAACCAGCTTCCAGATAATATCCCAATGCTGCGTTATATGCCTTTTCACATCGCACAAAGTCGTCTGCACCGTCGCGGACCCCTCTATGCTGATCTGAAAAGATGATTATCTTATCCTTTGCAATGTCCAAATTTATCTTGTTATTTTTACAGTTTTCATAAGCATCATCCAGGCCTTCATCAATAGATTCCTGATAACCCCTGTCTATTTCTACTGTTCTGTCAAACATGTAATCACCTCCTTTTTCTTTTGTGTCATCCTTATAGATGAATTTTTAAAATATGCATATTTGATTGCATCAATTAAAAATTTAGCACCTGTTTTGTCGTAATTTCTATAATAATCTGGTGTAAAAAAAGCAGGCTTGAGAGGCATTGAAAGAGACCCTCCTCCAGGGCTGCATTTGTCACAGTCAAAATCAACTCTACCTAACCCTCTACTTATGTGTAAAGTCAAAAACATTCGAGTAACAGGTCTTTTATTGCACCAAGGGCAAAGACCAGGTATTTTCAAATGCATTGCTCTACGTACAAGTGTGTCAAAACGAGAACGCAATGAAAATGGGAATTTACTGTGAACATTATTTCCTCTTATCCACCATATATAACCCGGATCATGGAAAAAACCCATTCCAAGGTTTTTCCCTTATATTTACCAAAATTAAGAATTGCTGCCATTATCTTGCTCCTTATAAATATTCCCTATAATAAGGGCGGGATTTCACATAACGTTTCGAGTGCTTGAGAAGGGCATAGTCTTTGGGCGCTATCCTCAAGCGCCCTGTTATCTGCCGGTGCGGGCAGAACTTTATTTTGAATTGGGGAACATTTTCTTATAAAGTTTATCACTTATTCTGAATCCTGAATCTTTCAACTGGTCAACGATTTTCTTTTTGTCTATAGGGAATCCTCTCTGAATCGCTAAATCTACAATCCCGAAAACTCCCATTGTATTTACATTCATTAGTCCTGCCATATCTCTTGCTGCCCTTTCATCTATTAAGGCACAATCAAGCTTTAATTCTTTACAAAGGATAATAACTTCGGCTTCCCCTTTTGCCTAAGATGGTTGTCAAAGCATTAACAGCTACTTCATCATTAACAGTTTTCTTTAATATCCAGCCATCTTTTACAGCCAATTCTGTATCCTCGGAACCTGTCTCACCTTTTCCATTAATAACAACCTCATCGTATACGGCATCTGGAGTGTACACCTTTGAAAATAACTCTTTTAGTAATTTAAAGAGGCCTATTTGTGCCAGCCCAATAAGACAACTGCTGTCTACTGCAACCCGAAAATCTTTCATTTTTCAGGTGTCTCACAATATTTGGCTACTATTTGTTGGTCTTTTTCAAAATCCTTTTCACCATATTCATAAGCAGGTATACCATGTTCTTTTAAAACTTCCATAAATCTGACCCTGCTCATTTCCGATAGTTCTGTTGCCTTTCCGAGAGATATAGATCTTTCCTGAAATAAAAGGATAGCCAGTGCTATTTTTAACTTCTTTTTTATTTCCTCTGGTTTCTCTAACCCCCTCATTGCAAATATTATATCTTCGGGAAGGTCTATCTCTATTCGTTCAGTTTTGGTTGTTGCCATTGTCTCAACCTCCTTTAGCTAATTATAACAGATTGAGGCCGATGAGAGGCGAAATCTTTTGATGATTAACCTCTCTACGAGTCGTAGACAAGCACTCTGTTATCTGTCTGTTGCGGGCAGTTTCCTTTTAGAAAATATGGGAAGTGTCCCTCTATTTTCTGCTTTCTATGTTAATTATATCTCTTAGTCTCAGTATAACCGCTTTATATAGTAACCAATAGCGTATAACGGGACGGCGGAAAAGAAGCCCAACGAGTTTGAATGATAGTCTTTCCCGCCATGTTATCGGAAGTTGTGGGCATTCACTATCCCATCACATTAAGTTGGTTTCGGCAGAGAAATGGGGGGGTGCTGGTAATTGAACTTGTACAGTTTGTTGAACTTTTACAAATGCTTTACCATTATGATTTTCAATTATTTTTACTGCCGTCGTTCCATTAAATGTATGAGTGGTAGCGTGAAATACTGATAAAACTAAATCTTGAAGCTCTTGATCATCTTCCAAGTTTTCTATATTTAACTTTAACTCTTTAGCCTTGTCTCGTGATATATGTCTTCCATGGCTTTTGAATTCCTTATGGTCGGAAAGATAATGTGCAATGTTTTCCGCTTTCTCAGTAGCATCTGGGCCTCCAGAGAACATATACCGTTCAAGCCATTCGGTAAGTAAGATTTTTGACAAAGCAATCGCATTTTCACATTGAACAATTAAAGCTGGTCCGTACTGACTAAGAATAGGAAGCCAATGACCAAGCATTTTTGGGTCTTGACATTCTTCTTTTGCTTTATCAAATTGGTCTAATATTGCCTGAGCAGGCACAGATTGAATACCGATTTGAGTTGCTAAGATAAACTGAGGAGCAATTGGACCTAAAAATGAATGTTTTCCCATCATAATTGTATTAGCAGAACATGCAGGCATAGTTGCAGCAGACATTGCAGCTTGCGGCACAATAACTCTAACATGAGTAAATTTTGTCCTGATATAGGAAACGAGTGCTTCGGTTACTTCGGCAGAGCCACCTGGACTATGGACTATTAAATCTAAATTCTGAGTTTCAAGTCCATGAATTACTTCCATAAAACCTTGAAGATCTTCTTCTATTATGGTTATATCATTTGGGGATGCACCAGGGGATGTCCACTTGGTAGCATAAAGTATTACATCTCTACCAGTTTTATTTTTCAGCAAGGCAAGATATTTACGCCTTACATTATCAAAGGGTGGCAACTTAGTTTGGTTTTCAACTTGTTGAAGCTCTTTTAGAATCTCACCCCATGTAGGCAAAATTATCTCCTTAACAGATTATGAAGAACTACTACTTGATGATGAAGTTGTTTTGGGTGTATAAACGCTAAGATACTCTTTACTTTTCAACATTAATTCATCTAATTTGCCATATACTGTCATTAAGTCTATAAGTCCTGGCATATTTTGGGCTTCGGAAATCATTTTCTCTAAAGCATCGCTCCGAGACAAAATAACTTTTTCTTCCATAGACCCTCCTTACTTTGATTTTAGTATATCACAAGATAAGCGATTAAAATCAAATTTTTTCATCTGTTACCTTTTCCTATGCCCACAATCTCCGATAACGGTTGCAGGCTAAAAGAAGTATAAAGCATTTGCCTATTAATCCCTTTTCCTTTTAGCCTGCTGTTAGTTGGCATTGCAGGCAGGTGTAAATAAAGCTTTTTCATTTTTATACTTTTATCCCTCCTTCAAAATTCCCATGTTTAGATGGGTTATAAAGTTCAAAATAACCATCTTCACATAAGAAAAGACATTTTTCACGCTGTTTTATAAAGACCCATTCATAATATCCAGGCTGCAGATTAATAGTCTGAGCTATAATGTGACGCCAAATATTATGCTCTCCCCAGTTATAAATTTCCTTTACTCCGTCAAAAACATCCTTTCCTGTCGCTCTCTGTAATCTATTAATGACTTGATAAATTGCGTCCCTTGTTCTCATGCCATCTGGCCCTTTTCCACGCATTTGTTTACTCCTTTTTCTTCTCTATTCCTTTTAATGTAAAAAAACAGTAATAAGGTTATGCCTATAATCGTTAGCATACCACCTAAAAAAGGGAGAATAAAATAAACCATACTATATTTATAGATTAAATTTCCTATATTAAGGCCCAACACTAATAGAGCTAAAGCACCTACTATCAAAACAATTCTCTGATAAATATTCATTTATTACCTCTAATTTACCCACAATGAACATCTAACTCGTTCACAATAGCGCTTCAACCCTAACCTGTCAAGGCATAATCTCAATCAGGCTAAGCAGATTGATGGCAAACAACAATTCTGATTCTTTGGCCTCGGCTATGCCTTGAAGAATCTGTTATAATTCTACATAATGTTTGAGGCTATAATACTTGGGATTGTTCAGGGACTTACAGAATTCCTCCCTGTTAGCAGCACTGCACATCTGATATTATTCCCATGGTTTTTTGGATGGAGTGGTGATGTTAATACACTCACATTCGATATTGCGCTACATAGTGGAACATTAATTGCCCTCCTCATCTGTTTCTATAGGGACTGGATAGAGCTTATCACAAAAAAACAGAGGCTGTTTGGATTGATTATCTTAGCGTCAATACCTGCTGGAGTTGCAGGATTTCTCCTTAACGACATTGTAGAAAATGCCCTGAGAGAACCACTGATAATAAGTCTGATGTTAATTGTGGTAGGCTTTATAATGTTAGCTGCTGAAAGGGCAAACAAACATAAGGATATAGAAAAGACAGGTTTAAAAGATGCAGTTATCATCGGTATTGCACAGGCCATCGCAATCATCCCCGGTGTTTCACGCTCAGGCATTACTATTTCAGCAGGGCTTTTCAGGGGTCTTAAGAGAGAGGCATCTGCAAGGTTTTCATTCCTGCTTTCAACTCCGATTATTGCAGGCGCAACCATGCTTCACCTTAAAAAGCTTATAGCAAGCCACAATAACCATGACTTTCAGCTTTTCATCATAGGCCTTATATCATCAGGTGTCACAGGGTTCATTGCTATTAAATTTCTCCTGAACTTTCTAAAGAGGCACCCTTTGAATATCTTTGTCTATTACAGATTTGCCTTAGCAGTTGTTATAATAGTAAATATATGGCTGATAGGATAAAACGCATAAAAGAAGAGGTCTTCGGGGTCGTTTCTGTGCTGGGGAGCATTTATTTAGGGATATGTCTCATCACTTACAACAAATGGGACCCATCATTATTCACCTTTACAACCTCTCCTGTTAAAAATTATGGCGGTATTGTTGGTGCATACATCTCTGATATTATGTTAACCATCATAGGGCTATCCGCCTTTTCCATACCATTATTCATCCTTGCCTTCGGTATAAAAAGGCTCCTTGGAAAAGAGGGGCACTGGATATACTTACTGGGAACATTTTTATTTATCATCTCATCTTCTTCGCTCGTATCTCTTTTTATAACAACCTTTAATCTTGCAGCCGAAAATAACCTTGGCGGACTTATTGGCTCTTCTATCTCAGGTCTTTTAAAAAGACTCCTATCTCTGCCAGGGGCTTACATCTTCTCGATTTCTGCATTCCTTTCTTCAATAATCCTCTTAAGCCCTGTGTCTGTTACAGCGATCGCACTCAGAAGCAAAAAGCAAAGGGCAAAGAGCAAAGAGAAGATAGAAGAAGAAACAATCGAAGATCAGGAGATACTTATCAGAGATATAGAACCTCTAACTGTATCTCAATCCCTATCCAGGCCTGAGGCTATGAGACTAGTAAGAGGCGACTATGAACTTCCTTCTTTAGACCTCCTGAATTCGTATGACCCTACATCCATCAGGCCTTTAAAAGATGAACTCCTGATGGGTTCATCACTCATCGAGAAAAAGCTTGAAGACTTTGATGTTGAAGGCAAGATCACACAGGTCCATCCAGGCCCTGTTGTCACAATGTATGAGCTCGAGCCTGCACCTGGCGTAAAGATAAACAGGGTCGTCTCACTTTCTGATGACCTCGCACTTGCACTCAAGGCCCAAAGTGTCAGGGTTTCACCTATTCCCGGCAAGGCTACAATAGGGATAGAGGTGCCTAACAGGCAGAGAGAAACCGTATCTCTAAGGGAAATTATATCTTCAGAGAGCTTTAAGAAGAGCCATTCGAAGCTTACCCTTGCCCTCGGTAAAGACATATTTGGAAGCCCGATAATAGCAGATTTATCAAAAATGCCCCACCTTCTTGTTGCAGGTGCAACAGGCTCAGGCAAGAGCGTATCTATAAACTCGATGATTATAAGCATGTTATATAAAGCAACTCCGAAAGAGGTAAAGATGCTAATGATAGACCCAAAACTACTTGAACTCTCCACATACGAGGATATCCCGCATCTAATCTCACCGGTCATCACTAACCCGAAAGAGGCAGCAGAAGCATTGAGAAAGATGGTTATCGAGATGGAGCGTAGATACAGGCTGATTGCTGAGACGGGCGCAAGAGGTATTGAGAGCTATAACAGACAGGTGCTTGATGAAGAGCGAATTCCCTATATCGTTATCTTCATAGACGAACTTGCTGACCTGATGTTCGCATCAGCAAATGAGGTTGAAGACTCTATAGCAAGGCTCGCACAGATGTCGAGAGCCTCTGGCATACATCTCATTCTTGCAACCCAGAGGCCGTCTGTTGATGTTATAACAGGAGTCATAAAGGCAAATTTCTCTGCAAGGATTTCTTTCCAGGTTACTTCAAAGATAGACTCGAGGACAATACTTGATTCACAGGGTGCAGAAGAGCTCCTCGGTAAGGGCGACATGCTTTTGATGCTGCCCGGTGCAAGGATTATACGTGTGCATGGTGCACTCGTCACAGAAGATGAGACAAAATCAGTTGCCGAGTTCGTAAAGTCTCAGGCCAGACCGGATTACACGATATTCGAGAACATACCCGCAGAGGGATATGAAATAGCTGAGATGTCAGGGGAAAGAGATGAAATATACCAGAGGGCGATTGAGTTTGGAGAGTCAATAGGTGAGGTATCCATATCATCCATACAGAGACGATTCAAGATTGGCTACAACAGGGCAGCGAGGATAATGGAATTGATGGAAGAGGACGGACTTGTTGGCCCACCAAAGGGTGCAGGAAAGCCGAGGGATTTTTTGAGGAGAAGGAGATGAATCGGCAAGAATACCTACCTTTTCTGTAAAACATAGCCCTGCCGTAAAGGAGAGATTTATAGTAATAACATTGACAGGGGGAATACTGAATTGGTAAAATTATCTTTAATTTTTAAGCAGGGAGGAGGGGTGTATGGATGCCCGTTGTAAGGGTACGTGAGAGCGAGTCTTTTGAAAATGCTCTTAAAAAGTTCAAAAAGCAATGCGAAAAAGAAGGAATCCTCTCTGAAATAAAGAAGAGGGAGCACTACGAGAAGCCAAGCGTTAAAAGAAAGAAAAAGGCGCTTGCTGCACGTAAGAAGGCTCTTAGAAGAATAAAGCTGGGGATAAGGTAATGTCTCTTCTGCAGAGATTTGATGAAGATTTAAAGGCGGCGATGAAGACATCAGACAGGGTAAGAGTCTCTGTTTTAAGGATGGCCAAAGCAGCCCTGAAGAACAGACAGATAGAAAAAATGAGGGAGCTGTCCGAAGAAGACATACTCTCTGTTATCTCTACGCTCTCAAAGCAGAGAAGGGAATCAATCGAACAGTTTTCATTGGGGGGAAGAGAAGACCTTGCTGAAAAAGAGAGGCAGGAACTCGCAGTCCTCCAATCATACCTGCCCAGACAGTTAACCCCAGAAGAGCTTGACAGAATAATTATCGAGACAATAAAGGAATCTTCTGCTGAAGGGACAAAGGACATTGGTAAAGTTATGCGTCTCCTTATGCCTCGTGTAAAAGGAGCTGCTGATGGAAAGATTGTGAATCAACGAGTAAGAGAACTCTTAGAAAGAGTATGAAGCTCAAAGACATTTACAAAAAGGCTATAGAAATCGGGATGGACAATGACCCACGTGGCAAAGATGTTGTCATAAAAGAACTTGAACGCAGGAAGAAAGACTTTGATGAGCTTAAGTTAGATGAGAAGGAATTTTTTGACCAGGAGGCTCTCCAGAACCCATATTCTGATTCGAGGATACTTTACGGGAGAGGTGATGAGGAGATTAAAAGTATCCTTGTCGGCATAGATATCGAGGTCGGAGAGATATTGCTTGCTGATAGTCTGCGATTAAGAGGCAGGCAGGTTGACCTCCTCTTATCCCATCACCCTGAGGGAAGGGCATATGCAAACCTTTACACTGTAATGCAGATGCAGTCTGATATATTAAACAGATTTGGTGTCCCCATAAATATTGCAGAGGACCTCATGGAGGGAAGGATAAAAGAGGTAGAAAGAAAGCTGATGCCGGTTAATCACACGAGGGCAGTTGATGCAGCAAAACTTCTCGGTATTCCATTTCTCTGTCTTCATACGCCTGCTGACAATATGGTTGCAGGTTATCTCCAGAGGGTATTTGATGAAAAGAAACCGTATACTGTAGTAGATGTGATTGACATACTCAAAGGGATCCCTGAATATAAAGAGGCAGGGCTTAATAGCGTAGGTCCTAAGATTATCCTCGGTGCAAAGAATAGAAAGGCAGGAAAGATTTTTGTAGACATGACAGGTGGTACAGAAGGGGCGAAAGAGATATTTGAAAGCCTTACATCAGGAGGGATTAGCACAATAGTCGCAATGCACCTGAGTGAGGACCACCGTAAGGAGGCAGAGAAAAACCACCTGAATGTTATTATTGCTGGACATATTTCGAGTGACAATCTCGGCCTGAACCTTCTTCTCGATGAGCTGTCCAGGGAGGCATCCTTTGAGATACTTGAGTGTTCAGGTTTCAGACGGGTTAGCAGAAATTAGTAGTGAAGGCTAATAGGCTTCTCGAAGAGATAAAATCAAAAACAGATATAGTTGAGATCATATCCGATTATGTCCAGTTAAAGAAGGCAGGACAGAACTATAAGGGCCTGTGCCCGTTCCATTCTGAAAAAACTCCCTCATTTATGGTAAGCCCGTCCAAGCAGATATTCCATTGTTTCGGTTGCGGGACTGGCGGCGATGCGGTTAGTTTTATCATTAAACACGAAAACATCTCATTCGGTGAGGCGATAAAACTCCTCTCAAAAAAGGCCGGCATTAAACTCTCAGGGTTTAGACTTGATAAGGAGGCATCAAAGAAGCGTGAGACGATAGTCCAGATTCTGAAGGAATCCCTGAATTTTTTCAGAGAAAACCTAACAGAATCAAAGTCGGCACAGGAATATCTCAATAAAAGAGGGATTGATAAAACTACCATTGAAAGTTTTCATGTAGGTTATGCACCCATGGAATGGGATGTACTCTTTAGATATTTGAAAGGGAGGGGCTACAGCAATTCTGTGATAAAGGATGCAGGGCTTGTTACTTTTGATGAAAGAGGCTACAGGGATGTGTTCAGGGGACGTGTTATATTTCCGATATTTAATCTCCAGAACAATGTTATTGCCTTTGGCGGCAGGGTTATGGATGACTCCCAGCCCAAATACCTTAATTCTCCAGAGACAGAGGTGTTTAAGAAGGGCGAGACTCTATTTAGCCTGAACCTTGCAAAAGAAGAGATAAGGAAAAAGGATTATGCCATAATCGTTGAAGGATATCTTGATGCGATAATCTGCCACAAGTATGGGTTTAAAAATGCAGTTGCACCATTAGGAACAGCACTAACACCAGGCCATCTCCAGAAACTCAGGAGGTTAACACACAAGGCAGTCTTGGTCTTCGATAGTGACGAGGCAGGTGTCTCTGCGGCGAGGAGGTCACTCTCAATCCTTTATGAAAATGATTTCAGGGCAAAGGTTCTCCTTCTTCCAGAAGGGGAAGACCCTGACAGTTTTTTAAGAAAAAATGACAGCCATTCCTTCAGGACGATGCTTCATAAGGCGAAGTCGTTGATAGATTTTCTCTTCAGCGTATCTAAATGGGACAGGATAAATACTGTCAGGGAGGCCCTCGGTATAATTGCCAGCATAAAGGACCTGATTATAGCAGATGAGCTGTTATGCGAACTTTCTGACAGGTCAAGGATTAATGAATTGGCTCTCAGGGGCGAACTTAAGAAGATAAAGACAAAAGTACCTATGGATCGGGACATAGAAGGGCTCAGGCTAAGTAGGACAGCAATGAACAGGGAAGAATATCTTCTCTTGAGCGCTATCATTAACTTTCCAGAAAAAGCAGACAATGTGCTTTCAAGACTTAACATTGAAGACCTTAGGGACGAGACTATTAAATCTTTATTTAGAAAAATCAGGGCACTTGCCAATAAATTAAATATAAGGTCTCTACTCGATAAAACTGACAATGCAGAGAGGGCCCTGATTACAGAGCTCTCTCTTAAGCCAGGTTTTGATTTAGAACATGTTGACAGAAACATCGAGGATTGTTTCAAGAAACTTATACAGAAAAATCTTTATGAGAGGATACGTCTTGCTGAGGAGTCAGGAGATCTGGATCTATTGAATTCCCTTTTATTAGAAAAGAAAAGACTCATAAAAGTGGTGCCTGCATGAAAGATTACTACGACTATTTTGATGAGTATGCAGAGGGAAAAGACACCGGGATGTTCGGAACCGAGGCGTGGGATGAGACCATTGAGGCGGAAGAAAGGACTCCTGTTTTTGTAGAAGGTGAAAAAGACCCTATACGCCTCTATCTGAAGGAGATGGGTGCTGTTCCCCTGCTTACAAAGGAAGGTGAGGTTGAGATTGCCAGAAAGATAGAAAAGGGAAGGAGAAAAGTTGTCAGGGTAGTATTTTCATTGCCCTTTACCCTGAGAAAGATTATAACCTTAGGCAGGATGGTCAGAAGCGGAGAGGCCCCACTCGCAGAGATTATTCAGAACGGCGAAGAAGAAACAGAGGAGCACCTGCTATTAGAGAGAAAGAGATTTTTTGAGGTCACAGAGAAGATAAATGGTCTGTATCAGAAAAGAAAGGGATACCTCAAGAGGTTGAAGGAGACCAAGCCCCCTCCCCCTTCTGCATTAATTAAGGTACTGGAAGAAAACAGAGACAAGATACTCGAAAAGGTACATGACCTCAGATTGAAAGAGGATGTCATAACAACATTCTCAGAGGAATTAAAACGGTCAATATTGCATATAGATGAACTTCATAGAAAGATTGCTAAGGCAAGGAAGAAAGTCAGATATTCAAAGTCTGAGATAGAGAAAGAGTGTGAGAGGTGCAGAAAGGAGATAGAGAAAAGAGAATCTGTTTTCGGGATGAAGTTTGTCGAGATGAGGAAGGCCTTAAGGGTTCTTATGCAGGGCAAGAAAGAAGTGCTTGAGGCAAAAAAAGCCTTGACAGAGGCAAACCTGCGGCTTGTTATAAGTATTGCAAAGCGATATATAGGCAAAGGGTTAAGTTTCTCAGACCTGATACAGGAAGGCAACATTGGACTCATGAAGGCTGTAGACAAGTTTGAGTACAGGCGTGGTTATAAGTTCAGCACATATGCGACCTGGTGGATCAGGCAGGCAATAACAAGGGCGATTGCAGACCAGTCGAGGACAATAAGGATACCTGTACACATGGTGGAGGCTATTAATAAGATAACAAAGATGACAAGAGAGCTTGTACAAGAGATGGGAAGAGAGCCTACACCTGATGAGATTGCTGAAAGGTTGAAGATCCCTGTTGAAAAGGTAAAAGGAATATTAAAGATATCAAAAGAGCCTATATCTCTCGAAACTCCGGTTGGGGAAGAAGAGGACACTCATCTCAGGGATTTTATAGAGGATAAGGCAGCGTTATCCCCACTTGATGTTGCAATACAGGATGATATAAAAAAGCAGATAGACAGGATTCTGTGCTCACTAACCCCTAAGGAGGAAAAGATTATAAGAAAAAGGTTTGGTATTGGTGGAGACGTTCCTCATACCCTCGAAGAGGTTGGGCTGGAATTTGATGTAACACGTGAGCGGATAAGGCAGATAGAAATTAAGGCAATAAGAAAACTAAAACATCCCTCCAGAAGTAAATGGCTCAGGACATTTGTCGAAAGCCCTTGACCAAACAACAATTTAAAATTTAAAATTAAAAACTTAAAAATAAATGAATTTCATAATTTTTAATTTTGCCCTGAACTTGATTCAGGGTTGCATTTTGAATTTTCAGGGGGCCCATAGCTCAGTTGGAAGAGCTACCGGCTCATAACCGGTTGGTCCCAGGTTCGAGCCCTGGTGGGCCCACCAGCCGATTTTGCCGGAGACAAAATGGAGTGAAGAGGAACGAATTCCACTGTGAATGATCAGCTTAGATACCTTATAGAACTTCAGCAAATCGATTCAAAAATCCTTAACAAAAAATGTATGATAGATGAAATCCCTTCAAAGATTTCTGAGGCAGAAGTACCACTCAAGATAACGCAGGCAGATCTTGATAAGATGAAACAGAGGCATGAATCCCTTGAAAAGGAAAGGCGTGATAAGGAGAGGCATCTGGAGGATATAAATGAGAAGATAAAGAAACTAAAGGCCCGTACTGCAGAGATAAAGACAAATAAGGAATATCAGGCCCATCTGAGGGAGATAGAGTCCGTGGAAAAGGAACGCTATGCCATAGAGGATGAGATACTTGTTGCCATGGAAGCACTGGATGTTTCTTCAAATGAAGTAAAGGCAGCGGAAGCAAAGGTTATCTCAGAAAAAGAAAAGATAGACATACTCAAAAGGAAACTCAATGAAGAGACATCAGAGGCAAAAAAAGAACTCGCCATGCTTAAAGAAAAAAGGGCAGGGATTGTTGATGGTATTGACGGAGAGATATACGACCAGTATATAACCCTGCTCGAGTTAGGTGAGGGGATAGCAGTGATAGATGTAAAAGAAGCAGTATGTCAAGGGTGTAATATGAACATACCACCACAGCTCTTTGTCGAAATAAAAAAGAATGAAAAGATTATCCATTGCCCTCAATGCCACAGAATACTCTACTACTTACAAATACCTCTTTAAAAATTTTAATGCTTGTTATATAATGATAAAAGAATGTTATAGACTGCCAGGGCAGGAGAGGTGGTTGCCCCGAGGCGTTAGCCTTGGTTGGGGAGGAAAGTCCGAGCTCTACAGGGCAAGGCGCTCCGTAACACGGAGTCCCGAGATATCGGGAAGGAAAGTGCCACAGAGAGGGAAACCGCCTGACGCACCTTTGGTGCGAGTGAGAAGTGAAAAACTTTTAACTCCGAGGCGTTAGCCTCGGTTGGGTAAGGGTGAAAAGGTGAGGTAAGAGCTCACCAGTTGAGATGGTGACATCTCAGGCTTGGAAAACCCCGCCTGGAGCAAGGTCGAATAGGCCCCGCCCTCCAGTAGTGGAGAGAAGGTTGCCCGTCTGATATCCCTGTCCCGACTTTGTTGGGATCGGGGAGGGCGGGGTGGGTTACGACCGCAAGATTCCGATAGTAATATCGGTGCTGAGATGAATGACCACCAAAAACAGAACTCGGCTTATTGACTGCTCTGGCAGAAAGGTAGCGGAGGCCCTGAACCAGGAGCGGTTCAGGGAGGATGGGAATGGAAGACCACAAACTAAAAGTTTTTTGTACAGTAGCTGAGACAAAGAGTTTTTCAAAGACATCTGAGATTATCCATCTAACTCAGCCTGCTGTGAGCCTCCAGATTCAGGCCCTCGAGGAGATATATGAGACAAAATTATTTGACAGATCATCGAGCACAGTTACTCTTACCCCTGCAGGTGAGGTTTTATATAAATATGCAAAAGAAATCCTTGCACTTTATGCATCTGCAGAAAAGGTTATAAGAGAAATGACAGGTCTTGTTAAAGGAAGCATAACTGTTGGTGCGAGTTCAACGATAGGTAACTACCTTTTACCAAGTGTTATCACATGTTTCAGGAAGACGTATCCCAAGATCAAAATACACCTTCTTATTGGGAATACGAGAAGGATAATTGACTTGCTTAATTCAGGCAATATTGACCTCGGCCTTGTAGCAGGCGATGTTACAAGACAGAAGATGATTGTTGAAAAACTGATCCCTGATGAACTTTTGTTAGTTGTGCCTTCCCTTCATCCATGGGCAAAGAAAAAAGAAGTCTCTATATCAGAACTTATAAAGGAACCGTTTATCTTCAGGGAAGCTGGTTCAGGCACAAGGCAGATGGTAGAAAAGTTTCTCGCCCGACATGGAATTACACCGCAGGACATGAATGTATCTATGGTTTTAGGAAGTACAGAGGCTATAAAGGATGCGGTTGAGAATGGGCTGGGTATTTCGATTATCTCACACTGGGCTGCAAGAAAGGAGAGCAAGTATGGAAGCCTTCACCTGCTCAGGTTCAAAGAGGAGAAGATGATGAGGGATTTTTCACTCATCACTACCAAGAATTCAGTCTCATCCTGCGCTATAGACGAATTCCTGACATACCTGAAGTCGTATCCATTTGCTAAGCTACTCTCTTAAAAATTCCAAAACATTCCAAAACCCAAGCACCAAATTCCAAATAATTTCCAATAACCAATTACCAGCTATCAAACAGTTTGGAATTTGGGATTTGGTTATTGGGATTTACTTTGGTATACCCTGTAATCAATATCCTGAAATATCCTGTCTTTGTCTTCTATTTCGGTCAGCCATCTTTCTGAGATATCCTCTGAGATGATTGATTGATAGAGGCTGTTAAACCTGCCTATATGTTCTTCAAAACGTTTTCTTGCATATCCTGTAGCAGTACCTCTCTTCATTATGAATGCCCAGTCGCTATACTGTGATAGGAGGACCTCTCTGATAGCCTGGTTAAGTATTCTCTGCAGGATACCATTTGCGTTGGGAAATCTGTCAGCGAGATATATCATGCGTTCTGTTGTCTTATGAAGATGCCGATAAATATAGTCATTAGAGCCATTCAACCAGACCTCATTGTATCCCTTGTATCCCCAGCTTGACATGGATGGTTGACAGACCTGTAAGCTTGTAGACCCTGAACTTGAATTCAGGGTTAGATATTCTGAAGATGTTATTGTTCTGAAAGCTCGGTGCTCAAGATATATTTCTCTTAAAAGAAACTCAAGCCATTCCGGCCCTTCAAACCACCAGTGACCAAAGAGTTCAGCGTCGTAAGTTGCAGTGATTACTGGTTTTGGATGGGCACGTTGAGGCTTAAAGATATCTGACAGAAAATTTACCTGAAGCTCTCTGTTTAATATAAAATTGCTGGCATGTTCTCGAGCCTTCTTTCTTGCATGCCCTATGAGATATGGTTCTTTAGTGTCTGTCTTTCCTGTTATCCTGTAATATTTCAGGCCTGTATATGTCCTTATTCCATCAGGATGGATGTATGGTTTTATATACTCGAGATCAAGGTCAAATCCTATGTCCCTGTAAAAGTCTCTGTAATCAAAGTCACCTGGATACCCCTCGATAGAAGACCAGACCTGCCTTGAGGATTCTACATCCCTGCCGAACGCAGTAACGCCTGAAGGGCACGATATGGGTGCATACACACCGTACCGTGGTAATGGTGTCCCATGTAGTATCCCATGTGTTTCGAGAAAGAAAAACTTTATGCCTGCCTCTTTTATGTATTGCTCAATACCTGGTATATAGCCACATTCAGGGAGCCATATACCATTCGGGTGTCTGCCAAAATTCTTTCTGTAGTGTTTTACGGCTACCTTTATCTGGGCCCTTATTGCCTGTGGATACATGGATATGTTAGGTAGGAAGGCGTGAGTTGCAGCAGATGTTATAATTTCCACCTTACCTATATCCTGTAATGCCTTAAAGGCAGATGTAAGGTCTCTCTTATAGACATCTTCAAATAGATATCTAATCCTCCGGAACTTTTCATTATACATCCTGACAATTGGTTCAAGATTAATGTCTCCCCTTGTCCTGTAAGCCTCTTTTTCTGATAATTCTATTAGCCTCTCGATATGCCTTTTGTATCTCTCCCTGAGAAGGCTGTCATTGAACATCTCTATAAGGGTAGGGCTCAGTGATAATGTTATCCTGAAGTCAATATCATCATTTATGAGTTTGTCAAACATGTCCAGTAGTGGTATATAGGTCTCTGTAATCGCCTCATAAAACCAGTTTTCTTCTAAGAAGTAGTCATACTCCGGGTGTCTTATGTAGGGAAGATGTGCGTGAAGAACGATACAAAGGTAACCTTTATACATTAACCCAGATAATGCATTTGCAATAATGCAGATGTTGTGAAAAAATTTATTTTTCGATACCTTAGCACACCTTTAACTGATGGCTTTTGGAATATCTTATTGGATATAACAAATAAAGATATTTTCAATAAATTCATCGAGTTAAATAAATTTTTGAGCAATGTCTGCATTATTCTGGTTAAACAATCTTGATTTTCCCGTTTCCAGACCCAACCCTTCCTATAACATAGAAAGGGACTTCACTTATCATATCCCGTGTCAGTGATAGAACAGGTATGTCCTTTTGATTAATTACAAAATTCACGGATGAATCTCTGACCATATTATAAGCATGGCCGAGGAGGCCAAAACCTGTTACATCAGTTGCGGATGTAGCACCAGCTTCAACAGCTACTTTAGCAGCTTTATCATTAAGTGTAAGCATCCATTTTACTGCCTCCTGAATGTCCTTTTCTGAAAGTTTGCCAGCCTTAAGTGCTGTTGTCAGAATACCAATGCCGATAGGTTTTGTAAGGATTATGACATCACCAGGATTTGAGCCTTTCTGCCGTAATATTTTATTTTTGTCAACACTGCCTGTTACTGATAGGCCGAATTTAAGCTCAGGGTCTTCAAAACTGTGACCTCCCATTAAAAACACACCTGCCTTATCAAGGATGTCTATTGTCCCTTTTAGTATTTCTTTTATTATTGAGAGTTCAAAATCACATGATGAAAAACCTACTAAAGCTAAAGCGGTCAAGAGCGTCATCCCCTGGCCCAATAATGACAGAATCATCAGGAGATTGTATGATTGAGCTGATAATCTTTTCCAGGTCCGACGGACCTAGTTTTCCAGCTCGACCAGCAGCTTTTACTTTTTCTGTTAACCTGTAATCCATTGTATAATAGAAGCAAATAAGAAGGCGATAGCTCCACAGATGGGGAAGGTTAATATCCATGCTGTAACAACCCCACGGGCTACCCCCCAGCGCACTGCTGAGAGCCGCCTCGATGCTCCTACACCCATGATACTTGTGTTGATTGTATGGGTCGTGCTGAGGGGGATACCGAGGCGCGAGGCTAACTCGATACATGTAGCAGCTCCTGTCTCAGCAGCAAAGCCATGGTAGGTCTCCAGCTTGACCATTCGTATTCCCATCGTCTTTATGATACGCCATCCTCCTACTGATGTGCCAATCCCCATCACTATTGAACAGATGAGGATGACCTCCCATGATACCCGAAACTCGGGCAGGATACCACCCAGCATTAGAGCCAATGTAAATGCACCGATAAACTTCTGGCCATCATTACTGCCGTGGCTGAATGCCATGAATGCAGCAGAGATTACCTGTAGCCTTCCAAATAATTTTCGCGCTTTACTATGGGTAACACTCCGGAAGAAGCGGAAGATGGCTGTAATTAGCAGTAGCCCACCAAAAAAACCTAAAAGGGTCGAGAATACCAGCCCGGTAAGCACCTTCTGCCACCCTGCCCATAGCAGCACAGATGGACCAGCAGTAGCAATGCCTGCCCCTGCTAAACCTGCTACCAGGGCATGGCTTTCACTCGTAGGTAGACCATACCGCCATGCTAAGGTGCTCCAGAATATGATTCCAACCATTGCAGACCCAACAGTCACAAGGTTTATCACCTCAGGTTGAACTATCCCTTTTCCGATTGTGGCTGCCACAGCAGTGCCGGACATTGCTCCGAGCATATTGAGAATAGAGGCCATCACAACCGCTACCTTGGGGTTAAGCACCCGTGTTGAGACCACGGTGGCGATAGCATTCGGGGCATCTGTCCAGCCATTTACAAATTCTGCAGTCAGGATCAATGCCAGTATAAAGAGCAGAGATATATTAGAGATAAGACTTTCAGGCATGCTTGAGCACTATGGCTTCAAGGACATTTGCTACATCTTCACATCTGTCAGAGGCATCCTCGAGGTGCTGATAGATCTCTTTCCATTTGATGATGAGGATAGGGTCTTTAAAATCATCAAAGAGTTTCCCGAGTGCATCCCTGAAACCCCTATCTATTCTGTTTTCGAGTCTATTTATCTCGATACAGTATTCCTGGACATGAGAATAATTTTTTTCTTTAAGTTTCTTTATTGCCTTATGTACAACTTCAGCAGTCATAAGAAGGTCCTTTGACATCTCGATTGCCTCTTTTGTGGATTCCTTTAATTTAAATACTGTAAGTCTATCAACTGCGGCCCAGATAAGGTCTAAGACATCATCCAATCTTGATACAAGGGCATATAAATCTTCTCTGTCTATGGGAGTAACGAAGGTCTTGTTGAGTTTTTTCATGATATCATGTGTTAATATGTCGCCATCCTGTTCTAATTCATATATCTCTTTTACCCTTGCCTCGATGTTGTCAAAGTTTTCCATAAGAGAAACAAGAAGAGAAGCTGCCTTTGTGAGGTTTAATGCTGACTTATCGAATATCTCAAAAAAATCTATTTCTTTTGGGAATAATTTCATTAGTCGAATTAGAATAAAGGAATATGTGGCATAAAGTCAAATTAAGGTTTAAATGATATAATTAGCAATATGTATGTCTATCTGAAAGACAGGCTTGTCCCACAGGAAGATGCAAGGATTTCTATCTTCGACCATGGTTTCCTTTATGGTGATGGAGTCTTTGAGACGATGAGGGTTTATGAAGGAGTTGTGTTTATGCTCGATGAACATATTTCGAGGCTCTATCGCTCTGCCTCAATGATAAAACTTGATATCTCTTTTGACCCTGACTTTATAAAGAAGGCAATTTATGAAGCCCTGCATGCAAATAAACTTAAAAATGCCTATGTCAGGGTGACAGTATCGAGAGGTTATGGGCCTGTTGGACTTTCTCCTGAGTTATGCAAAGAGCAAACATTTGTTGTTATAGCAGAGGAATTCAAGGAATATTTAGAATCATACTATAAGGAAGGGATGAAGGTTATTATTGCAAAGACGAGAAGGAATCATAAGGATGCACTCAACCCTCAGATTAAATCCATCAATTTTTTAAATAACATTCTTGCGAAGATAGAGGCAAAAGAAAAGGGTGCTTATGAAGCGATAATGCTTAATTCAGAAGGCAGGGTAGCAGAAGGGACAATCAGCAATGTGTTTTTTGTTAAACCACCCCTACTGTGCACACCGTCGAAAGATGCAGGTATCCTCAGCGGAATAACCAGAGGGATAGTTATTAACCTTGCAGAAAGAGAAAGGATAGCGGTTAATGAGGGTAGTTTTACACCTGAGGACTTATACAGTGCATCAGAGGTATTTCTCACGAATACGACTATGGAGATTATACCTGTGTGTCAGGTTGATAATGTCAGATATGCTGTGGGCAGTGTGACGAAACACCTGCATGAGAAATATAAGGAAGTAGTTAAGGACTATGTAACGAGTAACAAACTTAAAGACAGGAGATAGCCCTGTCGCTTATTCTCGCCTCGCACTATAACATAGTGCGGGGCTCGGAGGTGAATTACGCTAAAGCGTAATTCAAAACCGCTCTCAGGGCTATCTCCTGCCTTTACTCTCACTCCGGTATCTTTCTAAACAGATAAATTGCTGTGATACCGAACAGAAGTGGAGTAATCCATGCAGAGATAGAAGGTGGTATTATGCCCGCATATCCCATAGAAAGCATCAGCGTATATCCAAGCCAGTAAATCAGGCTGATAAACAGCCCCAGGCCTGCTGCAAAAAGACCTCCGCCAATCCTGCCCCTTACAGGTAGGGATATACCGAGCAGCATCAGGAAAAAATTGATCAGAGGATATGAGACCTTTGAGTTCAGGTCTACGACGAGTTTCGTATTCCTGAACCCTGCCTCTTTTAATCTTTTTGTATACCTATAGAGTTCACCTATCCCCATCTCATCAGGTCTCTTTATCTTTTCGCTGAAGAAGTCAGGTGATTCGAGATAGGGGTAGTCCATTTCTGAGACACTGCTAACCTTTCCACTTTCAACATCATAAATAATTACATTTTTTAGTTTCCATATACCCTTTGAACTTTGCTCTTTGCTCTTAGCTCTTTGCCCTTCGATCCATTCCGCCTCCTCTGCCTCTATCCTTTCCTGCAGTAAGGGGACTGTCCCAGATTTACCGCCGAAGGGGTAGAATCGGGATTGTCCCCCTCCTGTTTTAAAAATACTTACCCCTTTTGCGAGCCTTTTATCAGGGATATAGAGTTCGATTCTGACATGAGAACCATCTATACTTCTGAGCCATAGCGTGCCCTCTTTAAATGCAAGTTTCTTATCTTTTCTCTTAAGGGTATTTTCTAGTTCGTAAGCCCTTTTTGAAAGATCAGGTACAACAAATTCTCCTGTGATAAAGGCAAATATACTTAACAGCATGCCGGAAATAATAAACGGATAAACAAGGGCCTTTAATCTTCCACCAGCAGCCCTTACTGCTATTAGCTCTTTTCTTCGTGATGCCTCACTGAATATAAAGAGGCTGCATATAAGCACTGCCATAGGCAGGAGATAAAGGAGATATTTCGGCAGATTCAATAATGCATACAGAATGAGTTTGCCAGTAGATGGGTTATTAGGCATAAAATCAGCAATCTTATTAATTAGGTTTAGAAGGCTGAATATCAGGCTAAGACCCAGTGCAATCACACCGAGGAGTTTAAAGAATTCTTTGAGGTAATGTCGTTGTATTATTAGCATAGTCCTAAAGTTAAAAGTTCAAAGCTCAAAGTTCAAAGTTCCAATTCAAAATTCAAAGATTCCTTAATTTTAAATTTTTCATTTTTCATTTTGAATTTTCCTTTCTGAACATCCATAATGCAAATATCCCTAAAATAATAGTGGGGCTCCATGCACCAATGTAATGAGGTATCTTCCCAGCCCTCACGAGATTTTCGCCATATATCAGAAGCATGTAATATACTGTGAATACTGATAGCCCGATGGTCAGACCGCCGAGCTTTCCTGATCTGCCTGCCATAAGGGCAAGCGGCGGACCCAAAAAGATAAGGATAATACAGACTCCTGGCAGAGAAAGCCTTCTGTGAAATTCTAACAGCAGGGGCAGGGCTTGCCCTGCCCCTGCTCCCTTTATCTCTTGCAGGAGTTCAGAAGGTGTAAGCTCTGCATTTTTCCTTGAAGGAGATTCTGATTCAAGACTGAGTATCATGTTATATTTCTTAAAAGATAACTCAGTTGTGCTATCCCCATTTGTGATATGGATGTACCCATCCTTCAGATAAAGGCCGATGTCAAACCCACCAGGCATATAAATCTTTCCCTCCTCTGCTATCAGGACTCTCGGTTCATTTTTATCCCGTCCGTCGTATATAAAGATTCCCTTGAGTGTATCAGCAGATGGCTTTTCCCTTATAATAATAACAATGTCTTTGAATGATGTGTTGAATGTGCCTTCTTCAATCGCTAGGGGAGAGCGGGTTTTAATGATATTTGTTATCTCATCCCTCAGCTTTATGCTGCTTCCGGGCCCTATATAAAAGCTCACAGCAATGCATAACAAAAAACATATGATGCCAGAGGCGAAGACAGGCATTGAGATGCTCCAAAAACTCATACCACTTAGCCTCAAGACTACAAGCTCACTGTCATAATTGAGACGGCCGTAAATCAGGAGCGTGGACAGAAGTAGCGACATAGGTATTGTGAGTAAAAGCAGTTGCGGTTGCAGGTAGAAGATAATTTTACCCATATCCATCATTGATGCACCAACACCTGAGAGAAACCTGCTCAGCCTGAGAAGTTTTTCCATCATCAGGATAAAATTCAGGAATGCAAGGCTGAGGAGAAAGGTAAGGGCTAATTCTTTAAGGATTGATTTGTGGATTATCTTCATCGCCTCTGGATTATATCACAATTGGCTGATGACTAATGACTATTGACTAATGACTGTTTTAGAGATTATTTCCTTGAAACAGGAAGAATTACGGATGTTATCATATGTCTTTGATGTCCTGATATAAGTCCAGTTATTATATCCCTTTTTTATAGCCATTCTTAACCATCTACATGCCTCGGTTTCATTGTTTTTTATAGCATATAGTTCAGCCATACTGTTCAGTGCATAGATATTATTTTGATTGAGTTCAAGTGATTTTTTAATGTCCCTTTCAGCCTCCTCTAATCTACCCATTAAAATAAGGCTAAAACCCCTGTTGTTATAGGGCATGCCATTTTTTGGACTTAACTCTATAGCCTTATTATAATCAGCGATTGCAAGGTCATGCCGTCCTGTCTGCTGATAGACATTCCCCCTGTTGTTATAAGCAATGAAATATTTAGGATTTAATTCTATTGCCTTGGTGTAATCTGAAATTGCACGCTCGTATTGTCCTTTTTTGTAATAAGCATTGCCCCTATCTTTATACGCCCTGAAATCTCCTGAATTTAGCTCGATGGCTTTCGTGTATTTTGCAATATCGAAATCATATTTCCATGTCTTTGGCATAATGAAATCCTGCCTCCCATTATATCATGTTCTGTTGCTCTATTTCACACCATGTTGCAGAATAGACACAGGTTTTGCAGATTAAATCCTTTATTTTCAATACCTTTAATGTGGCATATTTGTTGCTAACCTTAAAAACAGTATTCTGTTCTTTGACATTTTTAAAATTGCTTTTTCCCTTGACAAAAGAGGTTTGTCATGCTATAAGTTAGTATCTTAAAAGGTAGAGGCCTTTATGCAGAGTGAAGCATTAAGATATTTTAAAAACGCAAAAGAGATATTAAAGACAGCACCAGTAGAGGATGATACCTATCTTGACATCAAGCCTGTACAGGAGGCTTGTGGAACAGCATATCTTGCCCTATTAAAGGCAATAGATGAATATCTGATAAGCAGGGGAGTGAATAAAAAGGATTTGCCTCAATCTGTTGAAGCATATAGAGAGGCAATTAAAAAGTATTTATCAATCCACAATGGTAAGCTAACAAGGGAGTTTGAAAAGTTATATGACCTTCTACATATTGCAGGGTATTATAGAGGACTGTTAAGGGATACTGATATTGTTAAAGATGCCCTTAATAAGGCAAAGACTTTTATAGAAAAGGTTTCGAGGCCTTGAAAGCAGACAGATTTAATCAAAGGCTTCCTTTGGAAGCAGAAACAGGCTGAAGGCTGAAAGCTGACAGCCTGAAAAAAGGGGAGGTGATGCCATAGAAAGTAAGAAGTGAGAAGTGAGAAGTAGGAAGTAAGTAGTAAAAATCCCGCTTTGCGGGAGAGATACTGAACCAACCTGCAATAAGGAACTGGATTCCGCATCAAGTGTGGAATGACATTTTTAATTGTCATTCCTGCGGAAGCAGGAATCCAGAAGAAAGAGGTTGGGAAGTGGAGGATTGAATGAAACGGTACTTAGTTTTAGTTTTAGGCGTGCTTTTTGTCTTGAGCTTTGCAGCCATTGCCTTTGCTCAGGATAAGCCTGAGATAAAGCTCGGCGGTGAGCTCCAGATAATGGGCTGGTATAGGAACAATATAGGTATTACTACAAGAAACCCTATAGATGCGCCTTCATCAGCCTTCTATAACCAGAGGGTGAAGCTTGGTATTGAGGCAAAGGTCTCTCCGAATATCACTGGTATGATCGAGTTTGAGAGCATTGGCACAGCTGATCCATTGACTGGTGAGGGAGAAAGGTTTCTATGGGAGAACTTCAATGCCCCACAAAGCGCTGGTGTTAACTTTACTCAGGCATGGATACTCTACAAAGGCTCAGGCCTCTTCGGCTTTCCAACAGGTCTAAAGATTGGCCATATCCCAGCAATGCTTGGTCATGGGAAGTTCTGGAACCATACAAGATATGGGGATGATGGTATCATCCTCTTTGCAGACCCAAACAAGCAGCTCCATTTAGGGTTGATTACGGTGAAGGTTGATGAGAACAATCTTAGTGCACCACCTTATTCCAATGCCAATGATATTGATGCATATGCTGCTGTTGTTGTTTACAAGCTTGACGACAAGAATAACATCGGCATCAACTGGGTCGGTACGAACTGTCCAGATGCTGATGCTCCTACACCCACTGTTGCTACATCCACTCACCGTCAACTTAACAACCTCATGCTCCATGGTGCTGGTAATGTAGCAGGTATAGGGTATAAGTTTGAGACAGACTTTCAGTTCGGTTATAAGGATATAGACACAAAATATGGAGGCACAGGGATATTCTTAGAGGTTGGTTATAAGGTTGACCCTGTTAATCTGAGGGTATCCTTTGCAAGGGGTAGTGGTGATGCAACCCCTGATGATAGCAAGGACAGGAACTTTGTGGCATTTCAGGGTCCTGACATGAATGTTGGGACATTCCTCTATGAGTACCAGGTAAAGAGCGCAGGCATTACTAATAACACCAGTACTGCCGGTATTACAAATACCACTGCCTACAATATTGGCCTTGATGTAAGCCCTACAAAGGACCTTACCTTATCACTCGATGGCTATCTCTTGAGGGCTACAAAGGCTGTGGCTGATGGATCAAAGAAGGTAGGAACAGAGGTGGATGCAAAGTTGACCTACAAGGTTGCAAAGAACCTCGTATACACAGTACTCGCTGGCTATCTTAATGCTGATGATTTTTATGCCCCTAACGAAAAGTCAGCAACAGCAGTCAGGCACGAACTAACACTCACATTCTAAGCTTGTAATGCGTAAGGCGTGATTCAAGGCGGGTCGCCAGAGGCGACCCGCCTTTTTTGTTTGCAATCCTCAAGGGAAAGTAAAATTTGACAACAGAGGCATTGATAGGTTATCTTATTTTTAATAAAATCTATCGCGGGGTGGAGCAGCCTGGTAGCTCGTCGGGCTCATAACCCGAAGGTCAGAGGTTCAAATCCTCTCCCCGCCACCAATAAAATCAATCACTTACAGATTTTCTTTTGTTACAATATTTCCCTTTGGTGTCCATATAGTGTCTATAGCTTGTCAAGTTTTACAACCGCCTCTTGCAAATGGCCAGGGGAAAGATGAGAGTACCTCATGGTCATTTTGATATCTTTATGACCCAAGAGCTGCTGAACGGTTCTTAAATCCACTCCCTTCATTACAAGGTGAGAACCAAAGGTATGTCGTAGGTCGTGGAATCGAAAGTCTTTGATGCCAGCCCTCTTTAAGGCAGAAACAAAGGCTTTCTTTATATCGCTAAAAGGTTTCTTTTTAGCATTACAAAATACATACTCACCCTGAGAATTGTCTTTGAGATTGATTAGTTCTTGATAAAAGGTGTCATTGATTGGAATAATTCTTATCTCATTATTTTTAGTGTTAGTAAGAGTAATCCTTCGATTTTTAAGATCCACATCACTCCATTTAAGATTCAGTATTTCTCCTTTTCTCATACCAGTGTTTAAACCGGCAACTATTATTGGCCTCAGATGAGGAGCACAGGCATCCAAGAGATTGTTTATCTCTTCTCTCTCCAAATATCTTAGCCGACCAGGTGGTTGCTTTAGAAGTTTGACTTCTTTTGCTGGGTTTCTTTTGAGATAACCCCACTCAAGGGCCTTAGTATACATATGTTTAAGACAACCTATCTCTTTGTTAATGGTTGTGGGTATAACCTCTCTTAATCTCTGAGTTTTATATTCTTCAATCATTTTTGGGGTTATCTCGTGAAGATAAAGTCCTTGAAAGGTTTCTTTCAGGTGATTTACGCTTTTACCCTATCTCTTCTATGATAGGTTGAAAAGGACTTGTTTGTCCTGGCGTATTCCAAATACTCTTTTGCAAAATCCTCAAAAAGAACCTTCTTATCTTCATAAACACCTAAATACTCTCCTTTGGCAATTTTAAGTTGGACATCCTTTAAGACCTGCTCAGCCAGCTTCTTTGAAGGCCCTACCTTTTTCCTCTTACGCCTTCCTTTGAAGTAATAATCAATATACCAGTTCTTTCCTTTCTGATAAATTCCCATGGCTTATTTTACCAATTCTTATGATATGAAATCTCCCTTTTCCTCTTCCTGAGTCCTTTTCTTAAGCCATGTCTCTAAATCAGCTTGCCTAAACTTTACAAGTCTACCAACCTTAACATAAGGGATTCTCTTTTGAATTATCCATTCATAAAGAGTATTTTTACTTATCCCCAAAAACTCTGATGCCTCTTTTGTGTCCATCAATTGTTTCTCTTTTGAAATTTGCTCAGAAACAATCCCTTTTTCAGAAACAATGGCTGGTGCAAGATTGACCAACAGGCTTTTTACCTGAGAGCTAAGACAGAACCGAATCCTTTCCCTCTCTTTAAAAGTGAAGCTCTTTTTAGCCGCTCCCTTTATCAACCCGAGCTGCTTATCATCGTCACAAACAGAGATAACATAATCATAGCCTGCCTCAAGGCATTTCCTGATATTCTGAATTTCCTGCTCTGGCTTAGAGGTGGTAGAGATTTCAATGGCAACCCTTAAATCATCCTTCCTTAAACCTAAATCCACACTCTCAAGGGATTTGGAAATCCTTTCTTCAATAGTAGCCTTCCAGCCAAATAGTTCTGCCTGCTCTTTAAGCATTAACTGAAGGTGTTTATGGAGGTCGCCTCCTTTTCCTGCCAGAGATAATTTCTTTAAAATAGAAAGACCTTTATCTGTCAGACTAAGAACCTTGGCCAGACGGCCTTTAAGCCCTTCCCTTGTTTCTTTCTGAATGACCAGGTCTTTCTCAATGAGAGCCTCTTTTAATTTATCACCTTTATAGCCACTCAATCCAAGGCTCTGGTATATCTGGGTGACAAACATATTAGGATGCTGAAAGATAAATTCAAGGAAACTCCTTTCATCTGGCAATAATTCATCCTTTATCTTCTTTTCCGGCTTTTCAGAGGGAACTGGCTCTCTTGAGAGTGAAATCTCTTCTTTTGGTTCAGCCTCTTTTATCTTTTTTGGAGGGCTTACTAATGCCTTTTTCTCTTTTGCAAGGCTCGCCTCGATTTCTTCTTTAATAAGCCTTTGCCTTTCACCTATCAGGCTAAATAGGACTTCCCTTTCTACCAAATACTTCCTACCAAAGGGAAGACCTTTAAGGAATTCTGAGTACTTATTTTCCTCCATTCCCAAGACCTCCCAGGCTGGCTCAATCTCCACAGTCTGAAATGGAATAATTCCACCTTCAATCTTGTGCTTGGCATAGCAGACTCTGGGAGGCAGGCTCTGAAGCTCTGCTATATGATGCTCCCATTCTTCTGCCAAACTCCAGTATTCAGGTCCCAGGCTCCACTCATAACGACCTTTATGAACTCTCATGGTTTTGACCTCATATCCTGAATACTTAAATCCCTCTTTGGCCAAAAGATTGGCATCCTGACGATTAACCCTAAAGTAAACTTGAATGCCTGTGTTTCCCAGGATAAGACTTCTAAGCTCATCTGGAATCTGGGATAGAGTCTGATGGGCCATAATGAGGGAAAGTCCGTATTTACGGGCTTCAGAGAGGATTACCGCAAAGGAGTCCGAGGCAAAGTTTTGAAACTCATCGATGTAAAGATAAAAGATGGTTCTTTTACTCTGGGGAAGCTCTGTCCTTGAGAAGGCAGTCATCTGAAGCTTGGCCATAAGTAGCGAGCCTAAAAGGTCTGCCGAATCCTTGAGCTTTCCCTTCTCGAGCTTGATAAGAAGTATCTTCCTCTGATCCATTATCTCCCTTAAGTTGAAAGAGCTTTTCTGAGAGGAAAACATCTGCCTTATCCTTTCATCAGAGAAAAAGGCATTTATCTTGTTCATTACTGGTTCAATCCAGGTAACCTGTCCTCTGTCTGTTAAGACATCAAACCTCTTGAAATACTCTTGGGCAATTGGGTGACTAACCTTCTCTAAAACTGCCTCTCTAAAAGCCCTGTTAGTCAAAAATTGAGGAAGCTCAACCAAGGTAAGCTCTGCCTCTCCTAAGGCGATTAAAGAGTTTCTCATCAAATCTTCCATCCTCACTCCCCAGGAGTCTGACCAGATCTTCTTAAAGGCACTAATCAGTTCATTTGCCTGCTGTGGGATTGAAACATTAGGAAACTTCTCTAAGGGATTGAAGGTTACAGTGAATTGAGAGTCAGTAGGGTCAATTAAGACCACACGGTCAAAGATTTCCTCGTTCTGATAATAGTCATAATAACAAGCCAAAAGACCTTTTACATCCTCGATTAAATCTCCATGAGGGTCTACGATTCCAAAGCCATTTCCTTTATCAATATCTTGCTGGATTAAGAATTCAAGGAACTTTGTCTTTCCTGTTCCGGTAGCCCCAACAACATAAAAATGGGTGGCTCTGTCCTTCTCAGCGATCTTTGCCATCTGAAACTCTTCTTTGTTTTCTGACCAATACCAGCCAAGGTCTAAGGTTCCGGGGATATCTTCGTAATGGACTTTAGGCTCTAAAATATCCTCTTGTGTTGTTGATTCCTCTTTTCTTTCTCTCTTAAGTAACTTTGTCCAGAAGCCCATTTTGCATCCAAACCTGACTATACTTCTTTAGTTTGATAGTTTTTCAAAAGTTTCAATACTCTTACACAAATAGTTAAAAGTTCCAATGCTTCATTACAATCAGGAAGGGCTTTTATATCATGGGAGAAATAATGCCTTGCTTTTCGGTCGGCCTTGAGTACGTACTCTGAAGGAATTTCGCCTTTTTCTTCAATTAAACCTGCCTTCCTCAAGGTTTCTATTTTCTCTTCAATCTTCCCACCTTTGATTTGGTCCAAAACATAATTAATAACCCTAGCTGAAATAAGTGCAGAGCCTAAAAAATAACCCTTTTCAATTTCTTCAATTGCACGTCTTATGTTCTTATCGTATTCTTCAGGCATTTCCTGTAAAACCTCTTGTATTTCTTCCTTTAAAGCTCTCAACTCTAAAGCTTCATTTGAAGACAAAGGAGAGATTTTTGACTGTAATCCTCCTATCCCTTTATCAATCTGAGGTAACAAAGCGAGAAGCGTTGCATACCAATCTTCCCAGCTATCAGAACTTGGATTTATAATAGGTTGAAGTCCTTCATATGGACTGAATTCAAGTAACTCATTTATTTTAGAATATACATTAAAGTATTGTTCCCATAATTTTTTCCCCGACTTTATAAGCATTCCTTTCTCCCAATGTTTCTGGGTTTTTAAAAAATTCTCCAAGATTAAAGAAATAGCCTTCTTAAGACTTTCTAAAAATTGTAGCTGTGCAACTACTTGACTCTCTTTCACTCTCGCCTCTCGGCTACGAAATCCCCAAAAATCCCCTTGATTTCCTATCTATCCTTGATGGGTCTTGACCGATATTAAGCATCAGCTTCTCCACTGCCTCAATGAGACAATGATGGGCATTAGTGACATAGGCAGTTAAATCCTGCTGGTCAAAAAGGTCAAGCCTTATAATTAAAGTTTCTGGCCTTGGTGGACTGAACCCCTCTGACTGGACACGAAACTGAAATAGGTTAGAATACTGACGAGTAAAAAAGTCATAAGGCATATTCATGATGATGAGGATTTTAGGGGGTAGTAAG
>JBFLWW010000012.1:0-57153 GCA_040757475.1 Nitrospirota bacterium | reverse complement strand
TCTCAGGGCCACCCATATCTTACTACCCCCTAAAATCCTCATCATCATGAATATGCCTTATGACTTTTTTACTCGTCAGTATTCTAACCTATTTCAGTTTCGTGTCCAGTCAGAGGGGTTCAGTCCACTTTTTTATTTTTTTGCCCAGAAATGCACTTTTTAAAGATTGCATCAGTTTAAAAAGTGCATTTCTACTTCGAAGTCACTGTTTCACTCCATGAAATGTGTATTTCTCATGTAAAAGTCCCATGTGAGGACATACCTCTCCTAAAATAATACGTAAAAACCAGACGACAGGAGTTATTGTATCAATCAGGTAAATGTCATACATCTCTTTCGTATCTGAAAATAGATACTGTACTTATCCCATGTGGTTGCTAGCAAAAGAAAAAGTCTCCGCCCATGTCGTACCACTTTTCCCGCTATCTCAATGAGCGGCCACCTAAGAGTCTGGATCGTCTTTTTCCCGTAGTGCTCAGGCAATACCAATTCCCAATAAATGTGTTATACACGAATACGCCAAGGGCAAACCAGAAACTGTTAGCTCCGAAATCACCACTGGGAAGGCTCTCCATCCCTGTCCCTATTTTCACCTCCTTGATAATGTTTTCCATCTGTCCCCTGTCGTTATACTCCCACACCACTTCTTCCGAACTGCATTCAAGATCCGTCGCTATCGCATGATAATTGTACTCTTCAGGGTGAAATAAATCTCCCTGCGCGTTCTTCCACCGAAGCACTACCAGTCTGAATGCCTTCTCCGTTTGATTCATAGTGTGCACCGTCTCGGCTATCTCCCTGTCCGTCTCATCTCCTTCCTCTGTGTGAAATGGCTGCCAATCCTGAATGCCCCGTATCAATTCCTTCACCGCATAATCCTTATCCACTGCTATCGTAAACGTAGTGCCATTCTTTATGAGAAGATTAATAACATCTGCAGCATAAAACTCGCTGTCCAGCGAGACATGGCGTATCTTCGTGCCCTCAGGTAACACCTTGTAGGCTGCCTCAATCGCCTCTACCACCCCACTTATGGCGTTACCGTCTCTGAATTTGTGATACGCTATCACTGGAAGTTCCTTAAATGCGGTGAGTATCGGCCTGTATCCCTTAAACCCTTTATAACTCATCTTTGCTTCACGCTTCTCTGCCTCTATCAGCGTCGGATCAGACCATAACGTATATTCCGTTGCACCGTGAAGTCGAAGGGCTTTCCTTGTTGCCTTCTCTATGACATAGTTTAACGAAATCATTCCTGTGCTATTTCCCATCCTCTTTACCCAATCCCCTACCGTCGATGGGGAAGGAATATCTTTTAAACCTATAAGCCTCCGTAACGCTTTATCATTCACTATCTCCCGTAAATCATCTATGTGCCTTCCGCCTCCATAAAGCATCATCATAATGGGCTCAATATACTGCCAGGCCCGATACCCTCTATTTGATCCGGGTAAGGGCATGTATCCATCTATAAGTTCTTTTATCCCAAACCCTCTCAGAAATTCTGAGTATACTGAAAGCCCTGACCTCGGTGTTATCTCTTCTTCAGTGATCCCAAGCTTGAATCTTAGCTGCGTTTGTTTTATCATCTCTTCACCCCTTTCTGTTTATTTGTTTTCACCGTTTGGGTGATATTGTATATCACTTAAAAACATTAAACCAGAAAGGGTTTCTTATTTTCTTGAGGTTCTATCTCTATTTTGAGGATTGTAGAACTCATTGAAATGAGAGGATAGAATTGTGTATTATATTTATCTTAATTTCTTACTTAACTTTTTGTCGGGGGGTTATAGATTAAAGATATTGACTTTAATTCTAAGGAAGGGAAGGAGATTTACAGGCACAGCACATCCCATATAATGGCACATGCTGTGAAGGAGCTCTTTCCTGATGCAAAGCTCGCCATAGGTCCTGCCACAGACGAAGGTTTTTATTATGATTTTGATATAAACAGGGCCTTCACATCTGAAGACCTCGCCCTGATAGAAAAAAAGATGTCAGAGATAATAAAACAGAACAATCCATTTGTGCGTAAGATTGTTCCGAGGGAAGAGGCAGTCGAACTATTTAAAAAAATGGGTGAGGATTATAAGGTCGAACTTCTTGAAGAGATAACAGACGAAGAAGTTTCCCTGTATGAAGAAGGTGGCTTTGTAGACCTTTGCAGAGGACCACATATTGACTCTGCAGGCCACGTCTCTGTATTTAAACTACTGAGTATCGCGGGTGCTTACTGGAAAGGTAATGAAAAAAACAAGATGCTCCAAAGGATTTATGGGACATCATTTACAAAGGAGAAGGATTTAAAGGAATATCTTAATTTTCTTGAAGAGGTTAAAAAGAGAGACCATAGGAGGCTTGGAAAGGAACTTGACTTGTTCAGTATCAGCGAAGAGATTGGGGCTGGGCTTATCATCTGGCACCCGAATGGTGCGATAATAAGAAGAGCGATAGAAGATTTCTGGCTTAATGAGCACTATAAAGCAGGTTACAGAATTCTTTATACACCACATATAGCAAAGCTTGAGTTATGGCAGAAGAGCGGCCATCTCGACTATTACAGGGATAATATGTATTCTCCGATGGAGATTGAAGGAATAGACTATGAGATTAGGCCAATGAATTGTCCCTTCCATATTCATGTCTATAGAGCCTCATTAAGAAGTTATAGAGACCTTCCGATAAGGTATGCTGAATTGGGGACGGTTTACAGATATGAACGTTCAGGTGTTCTGCATGGGCTTTTGCGTGTCAGGGGTTTTACGCAGGATGACGCTCATATATTCTGCAGGGAAGACCAGATTGAGGACGAAATACTGAGAGTCATTGACTTCACGCTTTTTATACTGAAGACATTCGGCTTTGAACATTATGATATCTATCTTTCAACAAGACCTGAAAAATATGTTGGGAGCCTTGAGAACTGGGAAAAGTCAACCGATGCCCTTAAAAGGGCGCTTGAGATAAAAGGGTTGTCTTATAAAATAGATCCGGAAGCAGGTGTTTTCTATGGCCCAAAGATAGACATAAAGGTCAAGGATTCACTTAATAGGCCATGGCAGTGCAGCACCATACAGGTTGATTTCAATAACCCTGAAAGGTTTGATATGACTTACAGGGGGAGTGATGGCAGAGAGCACAGGCCGATAATGATACACAGGGCATTGATGGGTTCTTTAGAAAGGTTCTTCGGGATACTGATAGAGCATTATGCAGGGGCATTTCCTTTATGGCTTGCACCTGTGCAGGTTGAGGTTCTTACAATTGCCGAGAGGCATGCCGATTATGCGGTAGCTATGTCAGAAGGGCTAAAATCAGAGGGGATAAGGACTGAATTAAATCTTGACAATGAGAAGATTGGCTATAAGATTAGAAATGCCACTATAAGAAAGGTGCCATATTTGGTTATAATAGGCGATAGAGAAGTTTTTGAAAAAAAAGTTACTGTTAGAAAACGCACAGGTGAAAACATCGGGCTATTCACGATAGAAGAGTTTATGGGGATAATAAAAGAGAAGATAAGAAATAAGAGTTTGGAATTTTAAGATTCAGGAGGTGAGAGTATAACCAGAGATATAAGGGTCAATGAACAGATAAGGGCTAAGGAGGTTAGATTGATAGATATTGATGGGAAACAGCTCGGGGTTATGAGAATAAGCGATGCATTGAAAATTGCGGAGGACAGGGAGTTAGATCTCGTAGAGGTAGCAGCAAATGTTAACCCGCCAGTCTGTAAGATACTCGATTTCGGAAAATACAGGTACCAATTAAACAAGAGACAGACACAGAGGAAGACAACAGAGATTAAGGAGGTTAAGATCGGGCTTCAGATAACAGAACATGACCTTGGGTTGAAGGTGAAAAATATCAGGCGTTTTCTTGATGAGGGCAATAAGGCAAAGGTGACAATGTTTTTTAAAGGGAGGGAGATTATCAGGCCCGAACTCGGTATGAAAGTATTCGAGAAGATATCACAGTTGCTTACTGGAAAATTTAACATCGAACAGTCACCAAGATTTGAAGGTAATCACATAACAATGGTTATAGCACCAAAATAGGAGAATAGATGCCAAAATTGAAAACCCATAGAGGGGCTGCCAAGAGATTTAAGATTACGGCTAACAGCAAGATTAAGAGGAGAAAGGGATACAAAAGCCATCTTCTTACAGGAAAATCTGCAAAAAGGACGAGAGGCCTCAGGACAGCTACTCTGGTTTCAGATAAAGAATATGTTAATATTAAAAGACTTTTACCATATTTATAAGTGAAAAGTAAGAAGTGAGAAGTAAGAAGGTTTTAGTTCCCATTTAAGAGGAGGATAGATGCCGCGGGTAAAAGGTGGATTTAAGACAAGGAGAAGAAGGAAGAAGATATTAAAGAGGGCAAAGGGTTACTACGGAGCTAAAAGTCGTCTTTACAGGGTTGCTACAGAAGCTGTTGATAAGGCACTGCAGTATGCATACAGGGACCGTAAGGTAAGGAAGCGTGAATTCAGGTCTCTCTGGATTATCAGGATAAACGCTGCCGCACGTGCACTCGGACTGAGTTACAGCCAGTTTATGTCCAGGCTGAAAAAGGCAAATATTACATTAGACAGGAAGGCACTTGCAGATATGGCTTACAATGACCCGTCTGCTTTCAGTCAACTTGTAGAGAAAGTGAGAAGTGGGAAGTGAGAGGTGGAGGATATCCTTTCTCTAAAAGAATCATTTCTAAAAGAATTAAGATCAGCTGTATCTCTCTCTGAACTTCAGCAATTAAGGGTAAAATACTTGGGTAAAAAGGGGTTTGTTACTTCAAAACTCAAGACCCTTTCCACAATCTCTCCTGAGTTAAGACCAGCATACGGCAGGGCGGTAAATGAGGTTAAAAGTTATATTGCTGATGAGATAAAGAAGAGAGAGTCTCTCTTGAAAAAAGAAGAACATAAAAGACGTGTCCTTTCAGAGGCTATAGACATAACCCTGCCAGGAAAGTTCACACCATTTGGAAGAGAACATCCCATCAATAAGATACTTTCTGAAATAATTGGCATATTTGTTTCGATGGGTTTTGAGGTTGAAGAAGGCCCTGAGGTAGAACTCGACTATTATAATTTCGAGGCATTAAATATGCCGAAAGACCATCCTGCAAGGGACATGCAGGATACATTTTATATCTCTGATGATGTTGTCCTGAGGACTCATACCTCACCTGTTCAGATAAGGGTTATGGAAAAGAAAAAGCCGCCCTTGAAGATTATTGCCCCTGGTAAAGTTTACAGGTGCGATGCGGATATATCCCATACACCAATGTTCCATCAGGTAGAGGGATTCATGGTTGATACAGATATCGCCTTCAGCGATCTCAAAGGTGTATTGGAATCTTTTATCCATAGCATTTTTAGTGTAGAGACGCCTGTCAGGTTCAGGCCGAGTTTTTTCCCGTTTACAGAGCCGAGTGCAGAGGTGGATATTGGGTGTACCTTCTGTTCTGGAAAAGGATGCAGGATATGCAAGAGCACAGGATGGCTCGAGATATTAGGTGCAGGTATGATAAATCCGAGGGTTTTCGAAATGGTTGGGTATGACCATGAATTATATACAGGTTTTGCCTTTGGAATGGGAGTGGAGAGATTAACGATGCTTAAATATTCGATAGATGATATAAGGCTATTTTTTGAGAATGATATGAGATTTTTGAAGCAGTTTTAATATGCGTGTCCCATATGATTGGCTGAAAGAATTTGTTGACATTAATGCTACTCCTGCTGAAGTTGCAGAAAGGCTTACTATGCTTGGATTTGAGGTTGAGACAATGGAGTCTTTGAAAGACGATACTATTTTTGAGATTAATGTTACACCGAACAGGCCTGACTGTCTCAGTATACTCGGCATTGCAAGAGAGGTATCTGTAGCCTTTAAGGTCCCTCTGAGGATACCTGCATGCGATATTAAAGGGGAGTTGCCTCTTTCTGATTTTTCTGTTGAGATTTTAAACCACGAGCTCTGCAATAGATATGCAGGCAGGGTAATAAAAGATGTGAAAATTTCTGATTCTCCTGAATGGATTGAGACACGGCTTGAGAAATGCGGTATAAGGTCTATAAATAATGTCGTTGATATTACAAACTATGTTCTTTTAGAGTTTGGACATCCCCTCCATGCATTTGATGCCGATACAATAAATGGCAGAAAGATAAGGGTTGGCACACCGGATAGTATAAAGTTCCAAGTTCCAAATTCCAAATTCCAAATTATTAAGATCAAGACCCTTGATGGTGTTGAGCGTGAAATAGCAGGAGACTCTCTTCTGATATGGGATGCTGTAAACCCCATAGCTATTGCTGGAGTTATGGGTGGACTGGAAACAGAAGTCAATGATTTCACAAGGAATATCTTTCTCGAGAGTGCATATTTTGAGCCTTTTTCAGTCAGGAGGACATCAAAGAGACTGAATTTTATGAGCGAGTCTTCTTACAGGTTTGAAAGGGGGGCTGATATAGAGCTCCTTGAAAAGGCCCTCAACAGGGCAGCCCTCATGATAAAGGAGATTGCTGGAGGAACCATTCATGAGATAATAGATGTATATCCGGTGAAATATATAACTGAACCTGTAGAGATAAAATATGAGAGGATAAATAGAATCTTAGGGACAGAGCTATCGAATGCTGATATGCTTGAAATCCTGAAGAGGCTTGGTATCATCGCAGAGGATAAGGAAGATTTTTTTATTGTATATCCCCCTGCATACAGGCGTGACATTAAGCGAGATAGCGATGTGGCTGAAGAGATAGCAAGGTCTTACGGCTATGACAGGATTCCATCGAGGATTCCGAGGAGTCCACTTTCCTTAGGCCGATTGAATAAGAAGATGACAAATACCATTTTGATAAGAGAGGCGATGCGGAAGGCAGGTTTTACAGAGGTTATTAATTACAGTTTTATGAGTCCATCGAGTCTCGACATGATTACCATACCTGAGGCTGACAAGAGGCGGAATGTCATTGTTATAAATAATCCTCTAAGGCAGGAAGAGTCCCTGCTGAGGACAACACTGATTCCAGCCTTGATTGAAAACTTTAAATACAACATTGATAGGGGAATAAAGGATATAAGGTTCTTTGAGATGTCAAAGGTCTTTGAGGACATCGGTAAGCCGCTTCCATTAGAAGAATTAAGGCTTGGAGGTATATTCTACAGGGATAAGACCCCTTCTCTATGGAAGGAGGATACCCAGGGGTTTTTTATCACAAAGGGTGTCCTTGAATCCATGTTTAAAGAATTAAAAACAGATGAGTATTCCTTCTCTCCCTCTTCAGAGCTATTTCTACATAAAGGCCAGGCATGTAATATATATGTTGCAGGCTCTTATGTGGGATATCTCGGAGTCCTTAGTCCTGAGATAGTAGAAAGGCTTGACCTGAAGAAACAGAGACCGGAGATTGTTGTGTTTGAACTTAACCTCGACCTGCTTTTAACACTCATACCTGATTCGATAAAATATACTCAGATTCCTAAGTATCCTTATGTGGAGCGTGATATTGCCATTATTGTTGATGAAACCCTCTCTGCCTCTGAGATTAAGGAAATCATCAAGACCTTCCCATCAGAACTCATAGAAGAGGTTTCAATCTTTGATTCCTACAAAGGGGGTAATATCCCTGAAGGAAAGAAGAGCCTGGCATTCAATATCAGATACAGGTCAAAAGACAGGACACTGAGAGATGATGAAGTTGAAGGGCTCCATGCATCACTTGTGGATTTTATAATTGAGAAGACAGGAGGATATCTGAGAAGATAATTGTAGGGGATTTATTTGGGGTTTGTATTTTATAGGACATAATCATATAAAATAGTTAAGGAGGATCTATGAAATTCCATAGATGCTTAAGAGCCTTTTTGTTAGTGTGTATTTTCTTTTTCCCACCCATAGCACATACAGAACAGAAAGAACTGCTTATAGGTCTTATACCGGAGATGAGTGTATTCAAACAGATGAAACGCTTTAAACCACTATCAGATTATCTATCAGAAAAAACAGGTGTGAAGATAAAACTCACGATACTCAGCAAATACAGAGGTATCATTAATAGGTTTAAGACTCATGGGTTAGACGGTGCCTTCTTTGGTTCATTCACCGGTGCAGCAGCTATTGAGTGACTTGGCGTTGAGCCTCTCGCAAGGCCTGTGAACCTTGATGGCTCCTCAACATATCATAGATATATATTCGTGAGAAAAGACAGTGGTATAAGAAATGTAAAGGATATGAAGGGTAAAGAATATAGATAAGTATTTCAAAGATTATCAGAGCTTGTCGGTGCTACAAGAAAAGGGTACAGGCCTTGGCCTCTCAATAAGCTACAGAATAATACAGAGCCATGGCAGAAGGATTAATGTTGAAAGTAAGGAGGGGAAGGGGACAAGATTCATTATCACATTTCCTGTAAACCTCAAATCAGTTTCCTGACATATATCTCCTTTGCTATCTCAGGGTCAATCGCAATAGTTGTTTCATCTATCTGTAGGACATAAGATGGGGTTCTCTGTAAGAGTCTTATAATACTCCCTGCGGTGATTCCGAGGGAATTGAGCTTGCTCAGCCTCGATGATTTTGCCGGTACAATAAAGGTAATTCTACCCTTTGAGCCCACCTCAAATTCAGACAGTCTGGTAATAACAGGCTCAACTTCCACTCTGTATTTCTTGCAGCACTCTCCTCTCGGTATGGGCTTATCATGGGGGCAGGTTGGTGGATGGCCAAGGAAGGTGCACACACTGTCAGTAAGCTCTTCGCTCAGTATGTGTTCCATCTTACATGCATCTGTATGGACGAGGTCACCTTTAAGTTCAAATACATCTGTAAACAGTCTCTCTGCAAGGCGGTGCCTTCTTATCAGTCCTTTTGCCATTGAGTAGCCTTTATCAGTAAATCGAATCTTATCCTCAGAGATAATTACAAGTTCTTCTGTCTTCAGTGCAACAATGAGGTTTTCGACATCGTCATCTTCAGAACTCAATCTGAAACGATTAAGACTATGATGGCCTTCTTCATTGAGAAGCCATATCAGCTCTAATGCCTCGTCAATTCGTTCTCTGTCTATAGAAGTCAAAACGGTAGCTCCAATGACATTACTCTGTGAAAACTCTTTCTGTGGATAGGGCAGGGGCCATATAATCGTAACATGTCGAGGTGTTCTTTTGTAGAATAACCCTTATGTTTTTCAAAATTATAATCTGGATATTGCCGATGATAATTTAGCATAATCTTATCTCTTACAAACTTTGCGATTATCGAGGCAGCAGCAACTGAGGCACTTATGCCCTCTCCTTTTATGGGTGATAACTGCTTTATTGGAATTGATGGAAGGAATACTGCATCAATGACAAGTATATCCGGAGGTGTGGAAAGGTCGTCTACTGCAATCTGCATCGCAAGTCTCGTGGCCCTGAGGATATTTAATCTATCAATCTCTTCAGGGCCGACAATGCCTATGCCTATATCTTTAGAGAAACTGAGAATCTCGTAGAAAAGGGATTCTCTTTCTTTCTCAGTTACTTTTTTGGAATCTCTAAGCCCTTTAATCCTGATGCCTTCTGTGAGGACAACTGCTGCAGCAACAACAGGGCCAGCAAGTGGACCCCTTCCAGCCTCATCAATACCAGCTATCCTTAAAAACCCTTTTTTCCTTAGGGATTCGTCATGCTGGTAAATATCCATGTCTTATTCGGATGCAAATTCTCTTTCTTTTTCTTTAATCTTAGCTGCCTTACCCTTTTTGCCTCTTAGATAATATAGCTTTGCTCTCCTTATACTTCCTCTCTTCAAAACCTCTATCTTATCAATGGTGGGAGAACAGAGAGGAAAAATTCTCTCTACGCCAATACCAAATGATACCTTTCTCACCATAAATGTCTCCTTTGTGCCGCTCCCCCGCCTGGCAATTACAATACCTTCAAATGGCTGGATTCTTTCCTTATCACCTTCTATGACTTTTACTAATACTCTGACAGTATCTCCAACATTGAAACTTGTGATATCTCTCTTAAAGCCTTCCTCAACAGCCCTGAGCAGGTTCATCGTGATTCCTCCTTTATTTCACTAATTAATTTATAGTCATCATCGCTGAGTCTGATTTTTTCAAGAAGCTCAGGTCTTCTTTCTAATGTTCGGCGCAGGGCCTCTTTTCGTCTCCATCGCCAGATACCTCTATGGTTCCCAGAAAGTAAAATCTCTGGCACTACCATATCACTGAACACAGGAGGTCTTGTATAATGAGGGTAATCAAGTATCCCCCACGAAAACGATTCTGTCTCCGTAGAACGCTCATCGCCGAGCACTCCAGGTATTAATCTGGCAACAACATCTATTATAACTAAAGCAGGTAATTCTCCGCCAGTCAGTATGTAATCACCTATGGATATCTCATCATTAACAAGGGCTGTTTTTACCCTTTCGTCTATTGCCTCATATCTTCCGCATAAGAATATAAACTCTCTGTGCTCATTAGAGAGTTCTACTGCCATATCCTGATCGAATTTTTTGCCCTGAGGACTGAGCATAATAACCCTTCTTTTTGTGCTGTCAGGGCATAGTGCCTCTACAGCAGCAAAAAATGGTTCGGGCTTCATAACCATACCTGCACCACCTCCATAAGGGTAATCATCAACGGTTCTGTGTTTATCTGTGGTGAAGTCCCTCAGGTTATAAATCCTTATGTCTATGAGTCGCTTCTTTATTGCCCTCTTTAAGATACCCTCACCAAGATAGGCATGAAAGATTTCAGGGAAGATTGTAATAATGTCACACTTCATGGGGTGGAAGAGGCCTTATTGAATTTCACTGTATTTATGTGGCATAAGGCAAGGGCGAGGGCATCTGCGCTGTCCTCAGTTAAGCTGATAGCTGATAGCTGGTAGCTATTGAGATTTAAGATTCTCATTACCATCTCCCGAACCTGCTTCTTTTCAGCCCTTCCATAACCGGTAATAGCCTTTTTAACCTCAAGGGCACTGTATTCGTAGATATCAAGACCCTCAGATGTAGCGCAGAGAAGGGCTATACCCCTTACCTGACCGAGGTCTAATGCTGTCTTTACACCCTTTGCAAAAAATATACGTTCAACCACCATTTCTTTGGGGTTATATTCTCTGATGATGTCTATAAGTGTATCATGTAGTTCTTTTAATCGTAGATGCAGCGGACTTTCTGGTGATAAGGCTATCCTCCCGGAGGCAATGTAGACACAGTTACATGAGTCTAGAGTCGAGAGTCGAGAGTCAAGAGCTGACTTCTGACTATTGACTATTGACTTTTGACTGTTGGCTGTCTCTATCAGTCCATAACCACAGATAATGCTTCCAGGGTCAATACCGATGATCCTCATTTTTAGTAAACTTTATCTTTTCCTTGGCACTTCAAATAGTATTTCTTCCACCATCTGGCAGAGGACGTGGCCGAGTGTGATATGTGTTTCCTGAATTCTTGGGGTGTTGTCTGATGGCACAACGAATGCATAATTTGCCTTTGATGCGAATCTTTCTCCCTTTATACCTGTAAAGGCAATGGTCTTTAATTTTTTCTTCTTCGCTACCTCCATTGCCTTCAGCACATTTCCTGAGCTACCACTTGTGCTTATTGCGAGGACTATGTCTCCTTCATCAGCGAGGGATTTAAGCTGTTTTGCAAAAATCTCGGAGAAATCATAATCATTAGCAATGGATGTAATCACTGCCATGTCTGTATTGAGCGCTATTGCAGGAAGACCGGGACGTTCTTTCTTGAACCTGTTTACAAACTCTGCTGCAATATGTGATGCATCTGTAGCACTTCCACCATTCCCGAAGAGAATCAATTTTTTCCCGTCATTGAATGCATCGGCGATTGCCTTTGAGACCTCTATAATTGCATCAATATTTTCCTGTACGAACCTCTCTTTTACACTGATGCTTTCTTCAAATGCCTTTAATATCTTTTCCTTCATGGTTTGATTTAGAGTAACTCAACAAGGATTTTTATGTCAATCAGTAATTCTATCTTTGTGGAATAAAAACAACATCCCTTATCTCTGAATATGGGCTTTCTTTTGAAGGGCCCAGGGCAGTTACCCTATAGTTTCTTTTTGTTAATGGGATCTCTTTATCGAGAAATGTCGGGGTCTGGGTATCTCCAATAAGTACAAAGCCTTCTTTTTCATTTATCTCTCTGTATACCCTGTAACCAACTACCCATGTCTCAGCAGGTTCCTTCCAGATGAGGTATACATTTTCCGGTGTAGCTAATGCCTGAAGGCCACGAGGAGGGGATGGCACAAATTCTGAAGGGTTTATTTCGAGTTCCTCTGATGCAGGGCCCTCATCTCTCGTATTGCCTCCTATGAGGCTTCTTACTGTGTAATAGACAGGTCTTTTTATGTCAAAGTTGTCCTTGAAAGATGTTTCTCTGAATGGTTCTTTATTCGCAGGTGTTAACTGGTATCTGCCTTTCTCATTGCTTTTATAGATGTTATATAGAATTCCATCTCCTGCACCTTTCCAGTTCAATGTTAGTGAGTCATGCTCTATTTTAAATAGAATCTTCTGGGGAGGGGAGGGTACAGTTTTAGGAATGATGGTTATAATATTTGAATCATCACTCGTTATACCTCTTAGATTCTGAGAAACAATTTTATATTTATATTCAGAGCTGATTCTAAAATCGGTATCTATGTAAGAGCGTCTGTCATTTTCAATAAATGCAATCCTTTCAAAATCTCCCCCTGTCGATTTCATTATATAAAACCCTTTTATGGATGGTTCTCTATATTTTGGGAATCCCCATAAAAGGATGATTTTAGACTCCCTGTGGATGGCCATGAGCTCAGAAGGGGAGTCTGGTTTTTCGTATGATTTCAGGGTGGGGTCGCCTTTTTTACCGCATGAACTCAGTAAACAGTATACAGTAAGCAGTAGGCAGTAAATAACAAAAAAATATCTTTTGTAATCCAAGTTATACTCCATAAACTCCCTACTGCCTACTTCCTACTGTTTTCTTGAGTCTCTTTATCTGTCTCTTAACCTCTGGGGGGGCTGTGCTACCCCGCGATCTCTTTGCCTTTACAGAATCTTCAGCCTCAATATAAGAATATATGTCTTTTGTAATTAAAGGAGAAAATTTCTTGAACTCATTGATAGAAAGCTCTCTGAACTGTTTCTTGTTTTTGAGGCAGTAAAGAACAATCTTTCCTGTTATCTCATGGGCCTTCCTGAACGGAAGGCCCTTTCTGACAAGATGCTCTGCAATATCTGTTGCAGTCGAATATCCTTCTCCGGCAGTTTCATACATCCTTTTTGTGTTGAATCTTATACCCGCCAGCATTTCATTCAGAACAGTGAGGCATGATTTGACAGTATTGGCCGTATCAAAGATAGGTAGCTTATCCTCCTGCAGATCCCTGTTATATGCCAGAGGGAGACCCTTCATTGTGGTTAATAGAGAGAGCAGGTTGCCATAGACCCTTCCAGTCTTTCCCCTGATAAGCTCTGCTACATCCGGATTCTTTTTCTGTGGCATGATACTTGAGCCTGTTGTGAATGCATCAGGAAGTTCGATAAATCCAAATTCCTCTGTTGACCATATTATAAGCTCTTCAGCAAACCTTGAGAGGTGCATGATGAGTATGGCTGCATTCGATAAAAATTCTATTGCAAAATCCCTGTCAGAGACTGCATCAATACTATTTTCAGAGATGCCTTTGAAGCCAAGGAGTTTTGCGATATAACCCCTGTCTATGGGGAGTGTTGTCCCTGCGAGTGCACATGAACCGAGGGGAAGGATATTTATCCTCTTTAATGTATCCTTAAGTCTCTCTCTGTCCCTCTGCAACATCTCGACATAAGCGAGCAGGTGATGAGAGAGCAGTACCGGCTGTGCCCTCTGCATGTGTGTATAGCCCGGCATCAATGTGTTGAGATGTTTTGTTGCTATGTTAAGAAGTGCTTTCTGGAGTTTCTTTACAAGGGATATTATCTCTTTTGTTTCTGCCCTTAGATAGAGTCTGAGGTCAAGCGCCACCTGATCATTCCTTGACCTTGCTATATGGAGTTTTCCACCGACATCGCCTATCTTTTTTATAAGTGCAGTCTCAATATTCATATGGATATCTTCGAGGTCCTCCCTGAACCTGAACCTTTTAGCCTCCATATCTTTTGTTATTTCTTCCAGCCCCTTAACTATTGTTGCTGATTCTTCGCTGGAGATTATGCCCTGTTTACCGAGCATCTTTGCATGAGCAATGCTTCCCTCGATATCATACCTCCAAAGGCATTTGTCAAAAGAGATGGATTCTGTAAAATCTTCCACAACTCTTGATGTCTTTTCTTTAAATCTTCCTGCCCATGGTTTTTTCATATCTTACTCCTCTCCCTTCCACCCATACTCTCCTATTAGAGGCACGAATATGCATGGGGTGTGGTATTCCTCGGAAAGCCTACCCTTAGACTTTTTAACCTTTATAAGCTGTTGTGAAAAACGGTCACCAACAGGTGCAATAATTATACCTCCTTCAGATAGCTGTTCTATCAGTGGGTCGGGAATTTTTGGAGTGCCCGCAGTTATTGTAATCCTGTCAAATGGTGTTTCCTCTGGCCATCCTAAGGTTCCATTACCAACCCTAACATGAATGTTGTTATACCCGAGGGAATTGAACCGTTCTTCTGCCCTTTTTGCAAGTACTGCAACACGCTCAATTGTATAAACCTCTTTTGAAAGCTCAGCGAGGATTACTGCCTGATACCCTGAGCCTGTGCCTATTTCTAATACCTTTTCATTTCCCTTAAGTTCAAGCAGTTCTGTCATGATGGCTACCATATAGGGCTGTGAAATGGTCTGGCCTTCACCAATTGGCAGGGCCATATCATCATAAGCCTTATACTGGATGGACTCCTCAACAAAGAGATGCCTCGGAGCTCTTCTCATCGCATCAAGCACACGCCTGTCCTTTATCCCACGAGGGATAAGCTGGGTTTCAACCATCAAGTCCCTTAGTCTTTTAAAATCTTCTATCTTACATCCTCCTTGCTATTTCCCTTGCAGCTATTACCCCTGAGGCCGATGCCTGGATAAGCCCTCTGCTTACTCCTGCTCCATCACCAACTGCGAAGAGGTTCCCTATCTCTGTCTCGAGGGAGTTTGTAAGTTTGAGCTGCATCGAATAAAACTTTACCTCAACCCCATAAAGAAGGGTGTGTCTTGAATTTACACCAGGTGCAATTTTATCGAGGGCCTCGAGCATCTCAAGAATATCAGAAAGATAACGATAAGGTATAACAAAACTTAAATCACCTGGCGTTGCATCCTTGAGTGTTGGTTGTACAATCCCCTTTGATATCCTCTCACGGGTCGAGCGTCTCCCTTGCTGTAAATCTCCAAGCCTCTGAATAATGACACCCCTGCCAAGGAAATTGGCAAGCCTTGCAATATATCTTCCGTATGATATGGGTTCATTAAAAGGTTCTGTAAAGAATGTGCTGACTAAAAGTGCAAAGTTTGTGTTGTTTGTTTTCCTGTTTGCATAGCTATGACCATTAACCGTCCATATACCCTTAAGGTATTCTTTTACAACCTCACCATATGGATTGACACAGAAGGTTCTTACCCTGTCGTCGAATTTTTTTGAATAAAATATTAATTTGGGTTCATAGGTCGCCTTTGTAAGGGGCTCAAATACAGATGCAGGTATCTCGACCCTTACACCTATATCAACAGGGTTTTTGAGCAGTGTGAGGTGTAGCCTCTTTGATTCTTTTTCGAGCCATCTTGAGCCTTCTCTTCCAGGTGCAAGTATTACAAATTCAGAATAAAGTTCTGTGCCGTCCTTAAGCCTTATACCAACAGTCTTCCTGTTTTTTGTTATAACTTTGTCCACCTCCAAGCCAAATATAGTCTCGATTTTTCCGTTAAGAGGCTCCTTGATTTTTTTCAGCAGGGCCTTGCATCTGTCAGTACCTATATGTCTTATCCTTGAGGGGACAAGTATGAGGTCATTTTTTGATGCAAGTCTTTCTATTGCTGCTATATCTTCCTTGTTGTCTCCATAGGTCTGGCCCGGTGCCCCGTATCTTACATAGATTTCATCTACATAGATGATGAGTGAATGGAGTGTATCTTTATCAATATACCGTGAGAGGAATCCACCCACTTCTGGTGATAGACTCAGTTTCCCATCGCTGAATGCCCCTGCTCCACCCCAGCCACTGAGGAGTGCACATTCAGGACAGGTTGTGCATGAAATTTCACCTATCTTCATCGGACATATCCTTTTGTCAATGTCCTTACCTTTTTCAACGATAAGGATTTTTGTATCTTCCTTTTGCTCGATGAGTTCGAGGGCAGAGAATATGCCGGCAGGACCGGCCCCGACTATTATGACATCGTAAGTTTTCATTTACCTTTGATCTCTGAGTTAGACAGAGTCCATTCTTTCTTAAGGAGTCTTAATGCCTCGTAATTTGTAAAATCAAGGTGGATGGGAGTGATAGAGATGTAGCCTTCCTGAATAGCCTGAATATCTGTATCCTCACCATGCTCCCAGTAAGGCTTCCCTCCACCAATCCAGTAATATTTCTCTCCTCTCGGGTCAAAGGTCTCCTGAATGGAGTTATCATATATCCGCTTCCCCTGTCTTGTGAATTTGATCCCCATAATGCTGTTTCTGTGGGCATTTGGAACGTTTACATTTAAAAGTGTGTCATATGGCAGGGATTTTTCGAGGATATATCTGCCGATTTCAATAGCAAGCGTAGCTGCGGTATCAAGGTGTAGAGGCATAGCACGCTGCGTCTCCACCACGAGAGAGATGGCAAATGATGGTATACCCATTATTGTACTCTCTATCGCAGCAGAAACAGTGCCAGAGTAGGTAATATCATCCCCGAGGTTTGCGCCTTTGTTGATGCCTGAGACAACAAGTGCAGGCCTTTCAGGGAGGACCTTATTTACCCCTATTGCTATGCAGTCTGTTGGTGTGCCGTTAATGCTATAGACATGTTCCCTGAGTTCTTCAACCTTAAGCGGTCTGTGCATTGTCAATGAATGGCTGACTGCACTTCTTTCTCTATCAGGTGCGACTATGTATGCATTGCCGAGTTCCTTCATAGCCCTGAAGAGAGCAATCAGACCGGGTGAATTAACTCCGTCGTCGTTTGTAACAAGGATAAGTGGCATCAAAACTATTTTATCAGAAAAATAAAAAATCTTGCTCTTAACACCCTCTTTATGCAAAATATACTGAGTTTTAAGAACCCTCTTGCTGAGAAATAAGAAATGGGTAGTAAACCCCATACCCCACTTTCGTGGGGTGCGGGGACTGCAAAATGAAAACTTTTATGCCATTCATCTACGCCTTAAAAGGAGGGGCATTCTGGCGTGGTGCGGGGTAAACTTACCTATAAAAAGGCTGGTGTTGATATTGATAAGGGAGAGAGATTTGTGAGCCTTATCTCCCCTATGGTCAAAAAGACATTCAGGCCTGAGGTCATGACAGACATTGGTTCTTTTGGAGCCCTTTTTAAACTCGACATAACAGGATATAAGGAGCCTGTGCTTGTTAGTGGGACAGACGGGGTTGGCACAAAGTTAAAGATAGCCTTTATGATGGACAGGCATGATACTGTTGGTATTGACCTTGTTGCTATGTGTGTTAATGATATTCTCACAAGCGGTGCAGAACCACTATTTTTTCTTGACTATTTTGCAACAGGCAGGCTGAAACCGGAAAAGGCAGCAGAGGTTATAGGAGGGATAGTTGAGGGCTGTAAAGAAGCAGGCTGTTCCTTAATAGGTGGAGAGACCGCAGAGATGCCAGGATTTTATTCAGAAGGCGAATATGACCTTTCTGGCTTTGCTGTAGGGGTTGTTGAAAAGGATAAGATAATAGATGGCTCTGATATAAAAGATGGTGATGTAATCATAGGACTTGCATCAAATGGCCTTCACAGCAATGGATATTCACTTGTAAGGAAGCTATTTTTTGATATTAAAAAAATGGATGTTGCTACTTATATTACAGAGATGGGAACATCTCTCGGAGAAGAGCTCCTTAAGCCTACGAGGATTTATGTAAAGGCATTCAATGCAATCAGAGATAAGATCAAGGTGAAGGGTATGGCTCACATCACAGGCGGAGGGATTCCTAAAAACTTACAGAGGATACTCCCTGAAGGTGTCTGTGCAAATATCAGACATGGTTCATGGCCTGTGCATCCAATTTTTAAAATAATAGAAGATATGGGGAATGTACCTTATGAAGATATGAAGAAGACTTTTAATATGGGGATAGGGTATATTGTGGTCGTTCCAGGAAATGCATCCGAGGATGCAGTAACAGCCCTCAACAGGGCAGGACACAGAGCTTTTATAATCGGTGAAATAGAGAAAGGAGGTAAAGGTGTTAGATATTCATAAGATTAAAAGATTATTTAAAAAGGCTTTTACCCCTGTAACAATCATGTTAATCCCTCACAGCCGGGGATGGACATAAGTACTAACCCCGGTAATCCTGTTACAGCTACCGCAGATGGCATTGTGAGTTTTTCTGACTGGAATGCCGGAAATGGTAATCTCGTGGTTATCGAACATGGCTTTGGATATTCAACATTTTATGCTCATAACAAGATGAATGCAGTTAAGGTTAGCCAGCACGTAAAAAGAGGAGACATCATAGCCTATGTTGGCTCAACAGGAAACTCAACAGGCCCTCACCTCCATTACGAGGTATGGAAAAACGGGAGACCTGTTAATCCAAAGATATATATTGACTCTTTATGTACTTCATCATAAACTGCCACAATCTCTAAAAGAATGATATTTTTAACTCTTTACCTTTTTTTGCTTAATCTCTCTCTTGAAAGTGTACATAAGTTTACTCTTGAGCCTTACGATTATCCTAAATCAGTCTATATTTCTCCAGATAATAAAAGGGTGTATGTCTGTAATCTGGAAGGACATAATATACTTATTATTGACAGAGAAACGAAAGAGATTATTGATAGAGTTAAGATTATTGGTAAACCTGTAGAGATTACTTTTACCGAAGGGGGAAGGTATGTCTGGGTTTCTCTATTAAAGGCAAGGGCAATTGCAATTTATGATACAGTTCTTAAGAAAGTTGTCAAGAAAATTTTGGTTGGTAAAGAGCCAAAGATTTTGCGGGTGGATCCTCATGAAAAGTATGTCTTTGTCTCCAACTGGGGTAGTAAAAATGTAAGTGTTATTGATGTACCTTTTAAAAAAGAAATCAAAAGAATTTATGTGGGTAGAAATCCAAGAGGTATAGAGTTTCACCCTGTAAAAAATTTAGCTTATGTAGCAGTTATGGACGAACAGAATATTGCTGAGATTTCCCTTGATTCTCTCGAGGTGATTAGTAAAATAACAAAAGGTGTGGGTAGAGCACCGAGGCATCTCGCTATTACAAAGGATGGAAGATATCTTTATGTTAGTTGTAATATTGCATCTTCAGTTCAGAAAATTGACCTTGAAAAAAAAGAGGTAGTTAAAACTCTTAATGTAGGAAGACATCCAAGAACAATATCTTTATCACCTTCTGAGAAATATCTTTTTGTTGTTAATTATAAGACTCATTCTCTTAATGTTATTGATACAGAAAAAATGGAAAATATTTATAGTGTTAAAACATCCCCTTATCCGATCGGAGTTGATATATCAAAAGATGAAAAAGAAGTATGGGTTACAAACTACTTCCCTATGTGTTCAATTTTTGTATATAATCTTCAAACACACAGAGAGAAGAATCAAAGATGATAGGGTTTCAGACTTTTCTCGCCAGACTACAAGCCAGATTATAAACCACAGAGATACCAAAAGTTAAATCGGAAAGGGTGCAGAGCGGCGAGGGTGAGATAAACAGAACAATTGTTCTATTTTAAGCATCAAAATAAATTGTTTACAAAAATGCACTATTTGTTTCCAAATATAATTTTTTGTTGACAAATAAAATTTATCTGGTATATTAATATACAGGTGATAAATGCTGAAAAGTTTATTCTCATCCTCAATAAGGGCAGATGTTTTGGCACTCCTTCTGAATAGCCCGGACGAGCAGTTCTATATCAGGGAGATAGCAAAGCTTCTCAGAAAAAATCCATCAGGTGTAAAGAGGGAACTCGACAACCTTGAGAAGATGGGCATAGTAATTAGTGAAAAGGTCGCCAACCTGAAATATTTCCGGGCAGACAAAGACTCACCCCTGTACTCCGAGTTAAAAAATCTTATAGCTAAATCTCTCGGATTGCCTGGTGCACTAAAGGCAGTCTTGAGGGCTTCAGGTGCAAAAGCCGCTTTTATATACGGTCCTTATACAGAAGGAGAAGATGTTGACACAGTTAACCTTTTTGTAATAGGGGCGTCATCAGCCCTAACTAAAGGTCTAAAAGATATTGAGAAAAAATTTGGCCAGAGGGTCGAATCTACAGTGATAGAAGAGGCCGAGTATAGGCTTAAGAGAAAAAAGAAAGATGCAAATCTGAAGAAACTTTTGTCAGGAAAGAAGATTACACTGATAGGTAGGCTTTAGCTCAGAGCGTCCCGCATTTTCATAAAAGTAGAAAGTGTGGGATAGAAAGGGGGTGAATTTAATGGCAACAAAAAAGTCAGCGGCTAAGAAGGCAAAGAAGACCGCAAAGAAGAAATAAGTTTCCTGTACGCTTACACACATTTTTAGGCTGGGGAAGGAATTCTCCAGCCTCTTTTTTTGCGGTCTTCTACAATAATAAAACCCAATTTTGGGGGAAAAATCAAGTAAAATTTGTAACTTCTTGAAAATAAAGGGTTTTTTAAGTATATGAGAGGGCTGGTTGCTGTTTTGTCTCTGAGACTATTTCCCAGCAGTCCTGATAGGAAAGCAGCTTTTTCAGGAATTTCAGGTTTGTTGTATGCCCTGACTTACTGGCAACAATGTGACCGTAAATGGGAAATCCGAGTAAAGAAAAGTCACCAATCAAATCAAGCATTTTATGGCGTACAAACTCGTCTTTAAATCTCAGGCCAGACGAATTTAATACACCGTTGCTACCGAGTATTATAGCGTTGTCAAGAGAACCACCCTTTACAAATCCATTTGCCCTCAGGTGTTCGACATCCTTAAGAAACCCGAAGGTTCTTGCAGGGGCTATCTCTCTCGCAAAGATTTCCTCGGTAAGTTCTAAGCTCAACTTCTGCTCTCCGAGCAGGCGATGATTAAAATAAATTCTGTATGTTATTCGTTTCCCATCATAAGGAAGGGCTGCAATCTCAGAGTGACCGTCATATAGTATTACAGGTCTTGTTATCTTGATATATTGCCTTTTTTTACCCTGTTTTGCAATCCCACCTCTGAGTATTATGTTTATCAGCTCTGTTGAGCTTCCATCAAGTATAGGGATTTCAGGTCCGTTGACTTCTATGAATAGATTATCTATCCCGAGGCCAGATAGGGTTGCAAGGATATGTTCAACAGTCCTAATCCTCGTTCCATTATAGCCAAGTGTGGTTGAAAAGGCAGTATCTGTTACTGAACATATATGGGCCTTTATCGTTATGCCCTTATCAGCCCGCACAAATATTATACCTGTATCTCTCGGTGCAGGTTTCAGACTGACTGTTGCGTATCTGCCTGTGTGGAGGCCGATACCTTCGAAACTGACCTCCTTTTTCAGTGTTCTTTGTAGGCGCATAATTTCAGTATAGGGTAAATGCAATTATAGTGCCAGTGCCCTGGTTACAGTAGGCAGTGGCTTAAAAGGAGTTCTCGCAAGGGGGACGTACATCCCCCTTGCGTCCTAATCAAGGGATTACATACACAAGTGTGTTAATAATCATCCTCATATGTGTAGTATTCAACACAGTGCTACACCTTGCCACCGACTACCATCTCAGGTATCCTCAGCGTTGGCATTGCATCAGAGACAGGGACTCCCTGGCCATCTTTCCCACATGTCCCGATGGAGAACCCTAAATCAGAGCCAACCATGTCTATAGACCTCAATACATCTGGTCCGTTTCCTATAAGTGTTGCACCCCTCACAGGTTCTCCCCTTTTACCTTTATTGATAAGGTAGCCTTCCTGAACCTCAAAGACAAAATCACCTGTAACTGTATTTACCTGTCCTCCTCCCATTTTTTCAACCAGAAGCCCATTTTCTACAGATCGGAGTATCTCTTCTGGGGATATTTCCCCTGGTGAAATGAAGGTATTGGTCATTCTCGGTATAGGCCGATGCTGGTATGATTCTCGCCTTCCATTGCCTGTTGATCGTACCCCATCTTTTATAGCAGTTAACCGGTCGTACATATAGCATTTTAAAATCCCATTTTCTACAAGGACAGTCTTCAGGGACGGTGTTCCCTCATCATCGAACCTGAAAGAGCCTCTTTTCTGTGGAATGGTTGAATCATCTATGACTGTTATAAGACTGGATGCAACCTGTTTGCCTATCTTTTTTGAGTATACGGATAAACCCTGCTGTGCGAGGTCGGCTTCAAGCCCATGGCCTATAGCCTCGTGTATCATGGTGCCTCCTGCATTAGATGAGATAACAACAGGTATTCTGCCACCAGGTGCCTGCCTTGCATTAAGCATCATCACAGCCCTTTTTGCTGCCTTCAGGCTTAGCTCTTCTATATCCATATCATCAAAGAGTTCAAATCCGATAAAGCCACCTGCTGGTTCATATCCTGTTTGTATGATATCGCCATCTGCAGCAATTACCTGTACTGCTATAAGTGTATGTACCCTCTCATCCTCTACAATTATTCCATCTGATGTTGCAATCTGGACCCTCTGGATAGAGTCCCTGTACATGACATTAACCTGTCTTATTTTAGGGTTAAAACTCCTCGCAACATTATCTGCCCTTCTTACAAGAGATATCTTTTCCCCTATCGGTATACTTTCTGGAAACAGCTTTATATCAAATGAGACAGAAGGAGTTCTAGTCCTCAGGTCAATGATAATAGCATCGCTTGCTGCCCCTGATGCAGTCCTGCTTACCTCAGATGCAGCCTTTAGCAGTGATTTCTCTGATAAGTCATTGCTGTAAGCATATGCAGATTTACCTTTATAAACGAGCCGTATACCTGCACCGCAATCAATACCTGTAATTACCTTTTCAACTCTGTTATCTTCAAGGTGGATAGAAAGTGGTTTCCTTTGTTCTACAAACATATCTGCATATTCGCCGCCGTAAGACATAGTTTTCTTCAGTACATCTAAAAGTAATTTTTTATCTAACATCCCTACCTCGTATTTAAAAGAGTAATGCATTTACCTGATAATGTAGGTTATTATAGCATTATGCTTGCCAGCTTGTGAGCTTGTCATACTGGAGGTGTTAATGCCGAGGTTAGGTATTATTGGTGGGAGTGGCCTGTATGATATATCAGGATTAACTATCAAAGAATGTAAAGAGATTGCAACTCCTTTTGGAGGCCCTTCAGATGTCTACCGGATAGGAGAATTCTCAGGTGTGGAGGTCGTATTTCTCCAAAGACACGGCACCCCCCATCATATATCTCCACATAAGATAAACTACAGGGCAAACATATGGGGTTTCAAGGAACTCGGCGTAGAAAGGATTATCTCAATAAGCGCTGCAGGTGGTATAAGCTCTGTGATGGAACCGAGTTCGGTTGTTGTTCTTGACCAGATAATTGACATGACAAAGGGAAGGCCATCCACATTTTATGACAGTAATGAGGTATTACATATAGATTTCACAGAGCCTTACTGTCGTGAGCTGAGAGAAACGATTTTTACTGCAGCAGAAAAGGCAGAGGTTGGTATAAAAAGATCAGGCACATACATATGTGTTGAAGGGCCAAGGCTTGAGACTGCAGCAGAGATAAAGGTATTCTCTATGCTCGGTGCTGATGTCGTAGGGATGACAGGTATGCCCGAGGCATCACTTGCGAGAGAAGTAGAGATATGCCTTGCAGGTATCGCTGTTGTCACAAACTATGCTGCGGGGATAATAACAGGGAAGAAGCTTACAACAATGGAGGTTTTGGAGACAATGAAGGCAACAACTGAAAAGCTGAAATCCATCCTGAAAGAGGTGTTTACATTGATTCCTTCAGATAGGACATGTGCTTGCAAGGATGCCCTCAAAGAGGCAAGGATGTGATATGATATAGTCTATGGATACAATCCTCATAGTAGAAGACAAAGAATCAATGGCAGAGATGCTAAAGGAGACTATCGAGTCTGAAGGTTACAGGGTCCTCCTTGCAAGGGACGGTATGGAAGGGATTAAGCACCTTAAGGAAAACAGAACAGACCTTGTCCTGACCGACTTAAGACTGCCTAAAAAAGACGGTATGGAGGTGCTGAAGGCAACAAAAGAAGAAAGCCCGCTCACTCCTGTGATAGTCATGACAGCCTATGGTTCTATTGAGACAGCTGTGACAGCTATGAAAGAAGGTGCTTTTGACTTTATCACAAAACCTTTTGATACAGACCACCTCCTTGTGCTCATAAAGAGGGCGATTGAGACGCAGAGGGTTTTTACAGAGAATATCCTGCTGAAAGAGGAATTTGTATCAAGGCTCGGATTTCCGAGGATTATCGGAAAGAGCGAAAAGATTACAGATGTTGCACAGAAGGTGCAGAAGGTTGCGACTACTAAGACAACAGTGCTCCTGATTGGTGAAAGCGGTACTGGTAAAGAACTCTTTGCAAGGGCCATACACAATCTGAGCCACAGGCGGCATTACCCGTTCGTGCCGATTAGCTGTGCAGCAATACCGAGGGAACTCCTTGAATCAGAACTCTTTGGTCATGAAAAGGGCTCATTTACAGGGGCTGATGCAAGAAAACTCGGAAAGTTTGAACTTGCTGATAAGGGGACGATATTTCTGGATGAAATAGGAGAGATGGACCTGTCACTACAGGCCAAGCTTCTACGGGCGATTGAGGAAGGTGAGATAGAAAGGGTCGGAGGTATAAAAAGTATTGGTATTGATGTAAGGATTGTTGCTTCAAGCAATAAAGATCTTGAAAAGGCTGTTGAGGAAAATAAGTTCAGGGACGACCTCTTTTACAGACTTAATGTTTTTCCGATAATGATACCACCTTTGAGAGAGCGAAGAGAAGATATTCCTTTACTTGTTGAATTCTTCATAAATAAATACTGTCTTGAGATAAAGACCTCTGTAAAGACTATTTCAAAAGAGGCACTCAATATGCTTATGAGTTATCAGTGGAAGGGTAATGTGAGGGAGCTTGAGAATGCCATAGAGCGAGCAGTTATCCTTTGCGATGGGAATGTGATTCTACCGGAGCATATTGTACTGAGTCAACAACCTGTTTTTGAATCCGCGATGCGGTCCCTGCTGATGGAGAAACCACTTGAGTATGTTGCAAAAGAGGCAACAAGGATAGCAGAGACCCAGCGCATCATTGAGGCCCTTAAAGAGACAAAAGGGAACAAGAGCAGGGCAGCAGATATTCTCCAGGTGAGCTACAAGACACTGCTTACAAAGATTAAAGATTACGGGATAGAGTGAGGGAGAGGTGGCCGAGATGGTCGAAGGCAGCCGCCTGCTAAGCGGTTGTGGGGGTAAAATCTCACCCAGGGTTCGAATCCCTGCCTCTCCGCCAATGAAAAGTTAGAAGTTAAAAGTGAAAAGTTAAAAGTTTTGGCAGTCTTTAACTTAATTTGGAACTCATAACTAAAATAAGGAGGTTGAACTATGAACAAAAAGGTAGTAGCAGTTATATGTACTTTTGCCCTGACTGTTTCAGTAAGTGCATGCAAGAAGAGGGAAACTCAGCCACCTGCTCCACAGATACCAGGTCCGATGATGCAAGGCCCAATATCACCAGAGGCACAGCAGACAGGTCCAGGGCATGGTGTGACAGTACCAAAAGGTGAAACACAGGTAGTAGTGCCTGATTCGGTTAAGGGCAGATGGAGTGCAGTAAAGATTGTTGTTGAGGATAAAGGGACAAAAAAGACTCAGGAATATAAGGTAAGTCTGCACAGCGACTTTGTAATCCCTGATTCTAACCTTAAGGTTACAGTAGGAGAGTTTCTTCCTGATTTTAAGATGGATGGACTTACTCTAACTTCAGTATCCAATCAGCCTAATAACCCGGCTGTCGGAATAAAGGTTTTTGAGGGCGATAAACAGATATTTCCTGCCCCTGGAAAACAGTGGGGGTGGTTGTTTTCAAAGATGCCCTCGGTACACCCATTTGAGCATCCAAAGTATGGTATTACATTGAAGGAAGGTGTAAAGAAGGGATAAGGGTTGCGCCCATAGCTCAGCTGGATAGAGCGACGGACTACGAATCCGTGAGTCGGGGGTTCGAATCCTCCTGGGCGCGCCAAGGGCGTGGATAGTAAAGACAAAGATATTTATTTTATGAGGCTGGCACTCGAAGAGGCCAGTCTCGCTTTTATTGAAGGCGAGGTCCCTGTGGGGGCGGTACTTGTAAAGGACAGGAAGGTTATTGCAAAGGCACATAACCACAGGGAGACTTTAAAAGACCCAACAGGCCATGCTGAAATCCTTGCACTCAGGTCTGGTGCAAATGAAAATGATAGTTGGCGACTAACAGATGCAACGCTTTATGTGACAAAAGAGCCATGCATTATGTGCGCAGGTGCAATGGTGAATGCGAGACTTGGTAGACTTGTTTATGGATGCAAGGATGAAAAGGCTGGGGCAGTTAATAGTCTCTATGACCTGCTTTCAGATAAAAGGCTTAACCATCAGGTAGAGGTTGTATCTGGTGTTCTTGAAGATGAGTGTGCAGAGATACTGAGAAAGTTTTTCGAGATAAGAAGGCAGGGGTGTTATGAGAATTTAAAATTCAAAAACCAAAATTAAAAATTATGGAACTCATTTATTTTGAATTTTTAATTTTAAATTTTGCTCTTGTTTGGAGAGGTGCCAGAGTGGTTGAATGGGGCGGTCTCGAATCCCGCACCAGGATTGGAAGGATGGCAGAGCGGTCTAATGCGGCGGTCTCGAAAACCGTTTCCCGATTCGTCGGGACGCAGGTTCGAATCCTGCTCCTTCCGCCAGAAGTTGTTTTCTTGTTTTTGGTGCGGGACGAATCCCTGTCTCTCCGCCAATAAACAACAGTGATAAGTGAGCAGTGAAAAGTTAATAGTGAATACATAAGTCATATGACTAATGACTATTAACTTTATGACTGCCAAAGATAAGTGGAGAGGGGTAGTGGGAATCGAACCCACCAGAGCATATTATTATGCTCTGACACTGGTTTTGCAGACCAGGTGGAAACCCAGTTCCATACCCCTCAATTATTTAGAATCCCCTGTTAATCTATCAATCACCTTCTCTTCGTATTCTGGAAAATCCTCGAGGTTAAAGGGTTTTTTGCGTATTATATTGAGTTTCAGAAGTTTGAAATTTAGCTCTCTGAGTTTTTTAAGCCTCTCTTTATCATCATCAATTGTATTCATCAATGCGCACATATTTATTATCTCATTTCTCAGCTCAAGCTCAGGTGGGGTACAGCCTGCATTTTTCAAAATCCTGTAAGCTATTCTTAGGTCCTCAGGAATCCATGTCTCATCATCAAAATTGATTGGCCTTCCTTCTCCTTCAAGGTTTTCAAACTCACCATTATCAATGGCTTCTCTTATTCTCTGCTCTGCGATTTTGGCAAAAATATCCATAATCGTAATTATATTATACAGAAAATCACCGTTTTCTTCTAAGGATTAAGGAAATAAAGAAAAGTAGGGTGGCTGTCAGAACAATACTTCCTCCAGGCGCAATATCGAGTTCATAAGACAGGGAAAGCCCCAGAATTGTAGAAAACACTGCAACCCCGCATGAGATTGCAATCATAGAACTCAGACTTTTAGCAAACAGCTGTGCAGTCGCCCCTGGTATGACGAACAGAGCTGAAATGAGGATGATACCCACAACTTTCATCGCGATAACAATGGATATTGAAAGGACAAGCAGGAAGAGGATATTAATGGCTCTCACCGAGATACCGCTTACTTGTGCTATCTCTTCGTTATATGTTGTCAGAAATATCTCTTTTAAAAAGAGGAGGGTGACCCCGATTACTGATATTGTTGTAAACAGTGTAATCAGGACTTCTCTGTCAGTAATGGCTAATATATTTCCGAAAAGATAACCAAAAAGGTCAACATTATATTCTCTGGAGAGACTTACGAGTATAATACCGAGTGCCATCGAGCTCGCAAAAAATATTCCAATAGAGGCATCTTCTGAGACCTTTCCTTTTCTGCTTACTACCTCAATCCCGAGTGCAACTGCGATAGAATAAATAGTTGCAGTAATAAGAGGGTTTATCCCGGTAAAAAAACCAATCGCTACTCCACCAAATGCTGCATGTGATATGCCAGCGCCTATGAAAGACATCTTACGCAGTACTACAAATACTGAGACTAATCCTGAGACTAGACTGACCATAATACCCACAAAAAAGGCCTTCTGCATAAATGTAGAGCTTAAGATTTCGATCATCTATCCCCCTCATTCCCTCCTCAGTCGCTCACACTTATCACACATATCTGTGTGCATAAGGACATCTACATTTTTACCGTAGAGACCTGTTAACACTTCTTCATTCAGAGCACCAAGTGGATTCCCATGATAGTGAAATGTGTGATTCAGACATGCTATTTCATCTACATAAGTTGTTATAGCTCCAATATCATGTGAGGCCATAAGGACAGTAAGATTGAATTTTTTCTGGAGGCCTTTCAGAAGGTGGTAGAAATCTTCCTGTCCGACCACATCAATGCCTGTACTGGGCTCATCGAGTATTAAAATCCTCGGTTCTGCGGCAAGTGCCCTTGCAATAGAAACCCTCTGCTGCTGTCCTCCTGAGAGTTGACCGTAAGGAACATCTTTAAGATCCGCCATCCCCATCATGGAAAGACATTCTATTGTTTTCTCTATGTCCTTTCCACATGGCCATCTCAGCATACCGACCTTTTTATACCTTCCCATCATGACCACATCTATTACCCTGACAGGAAAATTTGGCTCGACCTTTAAGGTTTGTGGTAGATAACCAAATATACTGCCGATTCTTAAAATATCTTCAGGGGGTTTTCCAAAGACACATATTTCTCCTGACGAAGGCTTTATGAGTCCGAGTATTACCCTCAGAAGTGTTGTTTTGCCACCTCCGTTCGGGCCTACAATACCCAAAAACCTCCCTTCATTCAGTGAAAGGCTTATGTCTTTCAAGATATCTCTGCCGCTGAGGGCCACACTTAAGTTATTAATTTCTATTGCCTTCATAATGACTATATCTATTCACTATTCACTATCTTTACCTCATTGCCCCTTCCATAACTCTAATGTTATATCGCATCAGGTCTATATATGTCTCTCTACCTTTCTGTCCGCCGAGAGGGTCAAGGTATAAGACCTTTGCGCTACTTTCCCTTGCTATAGCCTCAGCAATCTTAGGATTAAATTGAGGCTCGGCAAAGATAACCCTGTTTCTGATGCGATTGACTTCTTGAATAATTCTTGCAATATGTTTCGGACTCGGCTCTTTGCCTGGTGCTTCCTCAATAACACCAGCAACCTTGAGGCCGTATCTCTTTGAAAAATAATTCCATGCTGAATGAAATGTAACATATTCTTTTATTGTAAAGGTCTTAACTTTTTCGGAGATTTCCTTATCAAGATGTAGAAGCCTTTCTCTATATATAGATGCATTTTTTTTATAAACCTTAGCATTATACGGGTCAGCTTCGATAAGTGCCTTCTCTATCTTTGTAACTATATCCCTCGCAATCAGAGGGTCAAGCCAAATGTGAGGATCAGCAGAGAGGAGGGGTATCCCTGATGACGAATCAACGATAATAAGCCTTTTGCTTCCTGATGCCTTTACCATCTTTTCTGCCCAGAATTCAAGCCCAGCACCTATCTTAACGAATACACTCGCATCAGATAATTCTTTCATAACCTTAGGCGTTGGTTCATATGTATGCGAGCTTGCACCAGGAGGCAGGAGTAATTTCACATCAACACTCTCTCCTCCTACCTGTCTTACAAAGTCATATAAGGGGTAAATACTGACGATTACCTTCAGTTTCTGCCCTCCATAGAGTGAAGTAAGCAGTAGGCAGTAAGCAGTGAGCAGTATAAAAGACATTTTTTTCATTGACCAATTTTACCAGAATTCGCCCATATTAAAAAAGAACTTATTATGCTTTTTGTTAAAATATAAAATGAGTAATTCTCAGAGGTTTTCTGCTTTATATCAGAGGGACTTCCGGCTCTTCTGGTTTGGTCAGCTTATTTCTCTCTCAGGTACATGGATGCATTCTGTTGCACAGGGTTGGCTTGTCTATAGCCTGACAAGATCGCCTTTTTATCTCGGTATGGTTGCGGCTATCGCATCCCTGCCTATACTACTGTTTACCCTGATAGGTGGTGTTGTTGCTGACAGGTTTTTAAAGAGAAATCTGTTACTTCTGACACAGGCATTATCAATAGTGCCTGCATTAATGCTCGGTATTCTCACAGACCTGAATATTATTACTGTCTGGCATGTTGCCCTGCTTGCGGCACTTCTCGGCACAGTTAATGCTTTTGATATACCTGCAAGACAATCCTTTCTGGTCGAGGTGGTAGGGAAAGGGCATCTTCTTAATGCTATAGCCCTGAATTCTGCTGCCTTTAATGGGGCACGTATGATCGGGCCTGTGATTGCAGGGCTGACAATCGCTTATATAGGGCTTCCCGCATGTTTTTATCTAAATGCATTAAGTTTTCTTGCAGTTATAATTGCCCTTTCAAAAATGAGGATGGGTGGTGATATAAAAGTAAGCTCCAGGGGGCTTATAGGAGATTTCATGGAAGGTGTGCGATTTATAAAAAATGAGCGTGAAATATACAGAATTATACTTTTGATTGCTGTGTTCAGTCTCATGGGCATCCCGTATATGACCCTCCTCCCTGTGTTTGCAGTGGAGGTTTTAGGAGCAGGTCCTGAAGGGCTTGGATTTCTTGTTGGTGCTACAGGAGCAGGAGCCCTCTCAGCAGCCCTGTTTATTGCATTTAAAGGCGATATAAAAGAAAAGAGCAGATTTATGTCTCTATCAGCCCTCTGTTTTTCGTTTTCACTTTTTGCCTTTTCAGTCTCAAAGGCCTTTTACCTTTCAATCGCTATTCTCATATTTACAGGGTGGGGTATAGTGAGTTTTCTTGCAACAGCAAATAGTTTTATACAGCTTTCTGTGCCTGACAACCTGCGGGGGAGGGTGATGAGCGTATATGCACTTGTATTTTTAGGAACTGCACCGATAGGGAATTCTATCATAGGGGTATCAGCAGATTATCTTGGAACTACAAATGCGGTTGCTATCTCAGGCATAATCTGCATTACCGCATCAGTTGTGTTCATGCATAGAAAATTATAAAACACAGAGTTCATAGGGAATAAGAGCAGTAGAGCAACAGTGCAGCAGTAAGAACTCACTGTTCTGCTGGTCTATTGCTCTACTAAATACTTGAAAAACAGATAGTGATGTATTAGGCTTTTCAGCATGAAGATCCTCGCAGTAGAAACATCAACAATGCTTGGGGGCATAGCCATAATGGATGATTCACAGGGCTTGATTGCTGAAGTGAGGCTTAATGTTAAGTCCACACATTCAGAGAGGCTGATGACCACTATTGCCTATACATTGAAACAGGCAGCCATAGCCCTTCCTGATATAGATGTATTTGCTATTGCAATCGGCCCCGGTTCATTTACTGGCCTCAGGATTGGGCTCAGCACTGTCAAGGGATTGTCCTATGCAACAGGAAGGCCAATCGTATCTATCCCCACACTTGAGGCATTTGCCTACAACTTCCCGTTCTCAAGATATCCTGTCTGCATCATGCTTGATGCAAGGAAAAAAGAGGTATATACAGCAGTATTTAAATGGGAGGATAATGGTTTTGTGAGGCTAGTAGATGAAACATCAGTAAGGCCAGAAGAATTTACTCGTCACTCGTTACTCGTCACTCGTTATGATAAATTTATCTTTGCCGGCGAAGGGGTATTGCTTTACAGAGATAAAATTATAGAGACAATGGGTGAAAGGGCAATACTTGCATCTCCAGAAAAGATGGTGACTTCACCCGGAAATATGGCATACCTTGGGATAAAAAAAGCTATGAAAGGAGAGTTTTCAGAACCTATAAGTCTTGTGCCATTTTATATAAGGAAATCAGAGGCTGAGATGAAAGGGAATGGCTAAGATATTTATCCGAGAAATGCGAGAGTCTGATATCCACGAGGTCTTAGATATTGAGCATATGTCATTTAACACCCCATGGTCCGAGACCACATTTTATAATGAGATATACCATCCCTTCTCGATAGCAAGGGTGGCTTTTGCTGGAGAAAAACTTGTTGGTTATATATGTGCAAACCAGGTTATTGATGAAGGACATATCCTGAACCTCGCAGTACATCCTGATTACAGAAGGCGTGGTATTGCATCCGCACTTGTTGAGGATATCCTCAAAGAGCTGAAGGATTGTGCGTGTCGGGTTCTCTACCTCGAGGTGAGGATATCCAATCACGCAGCAAGAAAACTCTATGAAGGTTTTGGATTTAAAGTGGTAGGTATCAGAAAATGTTATTATGTTTCACCTGTGGAGGACGCTGTTGTTATGATGCTGGAGATGTGATTTTCCCCCGCACTTTTTTTAAAAGGGGGGTTAATATTTTTTGGCAACTATCTTCCTGAGAATCATCGGTAAGATGTCTCTTATCTCCTTGCTCCTGATCTTCCTGTAGAGTTGAATAAGGGTTTCTTCCTCATCACTTAATCTCCCGTAATCCACAGCAGATTCGGATACCATCATTTTCTCATCAGCAAAAAAACTATTTACAGGGATTCCCAGGGCATCTGCAATTTGAGAAAGTCTTGATATGGTGATTTCACTGAGGCCCTTTTCATATTTCTGTATCTGCTGATATGAAACGCCAACCTTCTCAGCCAGCTCCATCTGAGACATGTTAGATGTCTTTCTCGCCCTTCTTATAAGATTGCCGATCTCTTCTTTAGAATTAAACATTATATGCAAATTAACCTCTTCCAAAACCTCTCCTTATTATAAGAGGGGAAGATTAAAAGTCTATAAATTGACAGTTGCATATATTGACAGATACAACTGTATGTGGTATTTTAACCCTTGATGGATAGAAAGAAGATTCTAATAGCTGAGGATGATTTTACTGTGAGAAGATTACTTGAGGAGCTTTTTGTTCTTTATGGCTATCAGGTTGATTGTGCCAAGGATGGTATGGAGGCCCTCTCCCTTGTGAACAATGGCTCCTATGATATTCTGATAGTAGACCATATGATGCCTAAACTCAATGGAATCGAACTTATAAAAATGGTCAGGCAGTCTAAACCATTTTTGCCAATTGTGGGGATGAGCGCTTTTTGTGAAGAAAGGATATTCTTAGAGGCAGGGGCAGACGCTTTTATTCCAAAACCATTTGAATTAAAAATGCTTAAAGATATAGTAGAAAGTAAATTACAGAATTAAATGTGATGCCATATCCCTTCAATACTGGTATTACATTCTGGACACCTTCCATCCCTGATTTTATTATCTATAATGCTGAAGCCGAAGCGCCTGATTAAAAGTTCTTTGCAATGGGGACAGTAGGTATTTTCTCCACCTTCTCCAGGGACATTCCCCTCATACACATATTTAAGACCCATCTCAAGACCAATATCCCTTGCCCTTCGCAAGGTCTTTACAGGTGTTCTCGGTTTATCGTCTAATTTATATGTCGGGTAAAACTGGGTCACATGCCATGGGATGGAGGGGTCAACGGATTTGATAAACCCTGCTATATCTCTCAAGTCCTCTTCAGAGTCATTATGGTCAGGGATTATCAATGTTGTCACCTCTACCCAGACTCGAAGCTCCTTCATAAGCCTTATGGTCTCTTTTACAGGTTCGAGCCTGGCACTGCATATCTTCTTATAATGCTCATCGTTTCCCTTGAGGTCTATATTGTTCCCATCAAGATAAGGTGCGATAAGCCTTGTTGCCTCAGGGCTTGTATAACCATTACTCACAAAGATGTTTTTTATTCCCTTTTCATGTGCTAGCATTGCACAGTCATAAGCAAACTCAAAGAATATAGTCGGCTCAGTATAGGTATATGAGATGCTCTCACAGCCATTCCTCTCTGCTGCGTCAACTATCGCCTCGGGTGTAATATGCTGGCCTGGAATATCACCTTCGTATTCCTTTGGATACTGTGATATCTCATAGTTCTGGCAGTGTGTGCAGTGAAAATTACAGCCCACTGTTGCAATGGAAAAGGAGGTTGACCCAGGCAGAAAGTGAAAAAGGGGCTTTTTCTCAATAGGGTCTATATGCATCGAGATAACCCTCCCATAGACAAGGCTGTAAAGTATGCCATCTCTATTTTCCCTTGTAGCACATATGCCACGTTTCCCATCCTTTATGATGCATCCGTGGGCACAGAGATGGCACTTTACCTTTTTCTCTTCAAGTCTCTCATAAAGCATCGCCTCTTTCATGTTTAGATTATACCAGCAAAAATGAGAAATTTGACTTAGATTTTAAGAGGGATGTAGAATAAAAAAATTATTATGTTAGAGTTACAGAAAAGCTATAATCCAGAAGGGATAGAAAAGAAGTGGTATGAATACTGGGTCTCAAAGGGGTATTTTAAGCCTGACCCTGATTCCCTGGGAGATACTTACTGCATTGTTATCCCCCCTCCAAACATTACAGGTTCTCTGCACATGGGCCATGCCCTTAATATAACCCTCCAGGATATCCTCTGCCGGTGGAGGAGGATGTCAGGAGATAAGGTTCTCTGGCTACCAGGCACGGATCACGCTGGTATTGCAACACAGAATGTTGTGGAAAAGCAACTCACTGCTGAAGGGCTTGACAGGTATAAGCTCGGTAGGGATGCCTTCCTTAAGCGGGTCTGGAAATGGAAGGCAGAATACGGCGGAAAGATCATTCACCAGTTGAAGAGACTCGGTGCCTCGTGCGATTGGTCGAGGGAGAGGTTTACCCTCGATGAAGGGCTTTCAAAGGCTGTAATAGAGGTCTTTGTAAGGCTTTACGAAGAAGGTCTGATATATAGAGATAATCGGCTTATAAACTGGTGCCCCCGCTGTCATACCGCACTTTCAGACCTTGAGGTAGAACATGAAGAATTAGAAGGTAAACTATATTACATAAAATATCCAATAGAGGGTAACGAGCTAAATGAAAAAAATTCGTCACTTCGCTATATAACTGTAGCAACCACCAGGCCAGAGACCATGCTCGGCGATACTGCTGTGGCAGTACACCCTGATGACAGTCGTTATAAGGATTTTATAGGTAAGACTGTAGCCCTGCCCCTTACACGGAGAAAAATTCCTGTCATATCTGATACTGCTGTTGATTCTTCATTCGGGACAGGTGCGCTCAAAGTCACCCCTGCACATGATTTTAATGATGAGGCCATGGCAAAAAGGCAGAGTCCGGCATTAGAGTTTATAACTGTGATAGGTAAGGATGGTCGTATGAGAGAGGATGCAGGAAACAGGTATGCAGGTCTGGATAGATACGATTGTAGGAAACTTGTCCTTAAAGATTTAAAGGAACAGGGGCTTATAGAAAAAGAACATGGATACACTCATGCTATAGGACACTGCTACAGGTGCAAGACTGTTATAGAGCCTTTATTGACTCTTCAGTGGTATGTAAATGTAAAGCCGCTTGCTAAAGAGGCGGTCAGGGTTGTCAAGGAAGGAGTGATTAGGGTTATACCGAAGTCATGGGAAAATACCTATTTTGCATGGATGGAAAATATTAGAGACTGGTGTATATCCCGCCAGATATGGTGGGGACACAGGATACCTGCATGGTACTGCCAGAGCTGTAGAGCTGTAGAGCAGCAGAGCAACAGATCAACAAGACAGCAATTTAAGGAAGAAATTACTACTGGTCTAAAACAGGGCGGAGTTATTGTCTCCCGCGAGGCGCCTGAGAAATGTCCATACTGTGGTTCCACGGAATTGGTTCAGGATGAGGATGTTCTTGATACATGGTTTTCATCTGCACTCTGGCCTTTTTCTACACTCGGCTGGCCTGATAAAACGAATGACCTCAAGACCTTCTACCCTACGAGTGTTCTTGTAACAGGTTTTGATATCATCTTCTTCTGGGTGGCAAGGATGATAATGATGGGGCTTAAATTTATGGGGGATGTGCCTTTCAGAGATGTTTATATACATGCCCTTGTAAGGGATGTGAAAGGCCAGAAGATGTCCAAATCAAAAGGCAATGTTGTTGACCCTCTGACAATGATGAAGAGATATGGAACAGATGCCTTCAGATTTACACTTGCTGCCTTTGCTGCCCAGGGCCGTGATATTAAATTCTCAGAAGAAAGGGTTGAAGGATACAGGCATTTCGTGAATAAACTCTGGAATGCAGCAAGATTTATTATGATGAATTCAGAATTTGGTAAGGGCGTATGGCAATACGCCCCTACTCGAGACTTCTCACTTCTCACTTCTTATCTTTCACTTCCAAGCAGGTGGATACTGAGCAGGCTTGCAGCTACTGCGGATGATATGAACAGGGCACTTGAAGAATACAGGTTTAATGATGCAGCGAATAGTATATACCAGTTTATATGGCATGAGTTCTGTGACTGGTATATTGAGATGGCAAAATCCGAACTCGTCACTTCTGAAAATGTTAAGTGGTGCCTATTGTATACCCTTGAAACATCCTTGAGGCTACTGCATCCTTTTATGCCGTATGTCACAGAAGAGGTATGGCAGAAGATAAGAGATCAAGGCTCAAGGCTCAAAGCTCAAAGTATTATGGTCTCTGATTATCCGAAGTCTATGCCAAGAGACTATCAAGCAGAGGAAGAGATGTCCTGCATTATGGAGGCAGTCCTGGGGATAAGGAGCATAAGGGGAGAGTTGAATATTCCTCCCTCCCTTGAACTGAACGTGTCCATAAAGACGCTTTCTGACAGTACAGATAAGATATTGAGGGAGAATTTACAATATGTTAAAAGGCTTGCAAAGGCTGCTGAGATAGAGATTGGCAGGAATGTCAGGAAGATAGAAGGCTCTGCGGTATCTGTAAAAAGTTCTGTTGAGGTCTATCTCCCTCTTAAAGGGCTTTTGAATATCGATGCAGAAATTGATAGACTTAAAAAAGATAGAACAAGGATCGAAGAATCTATAGCCTTTTTAAACAAGAGGCTTCTGAATGAGGATTTCCTTCAGAGGGCACCTGAGGAGGTGGTCGAGAAGGAAAAGACAAGATATGATGAGCTTGTGAGGAAGAGAGAAAGAATAGTTGATAGTATTAAGAAACTCAAAGAGGTGGAGGTGAAAGAATGATGGACAGAGATGAGAAAGAGATTGAAGGGAGAGACCTTGAATTTATTGAAGGCGAGTTTATCAACATAAAACAGAGTACTGTCAGTGCTGTTGAGGGGGGACATATAGAACTACAACAGGTGGGTGCTATGAGTATAGACGGTGAAAGGGTTGAGGTTACCCAGGGTGCTTCTGTTCTGCTGAGAGGTAATAATGTAAACCTTAATCAGAGCATCAGCGGGGTTACTGTAGCAAACGAGACTTCAATAAATTTTTCTTTTCTGCCTATCTCGATGTCGAGGGAACAGACGAATGTAAGCAGGAGTGCTATTGGGATTATGGCTGCAGGGAAGGTAAATTCTGAAAACAATACAGCATTGCTGGTTGTTGCAAACAAGGTTGAAGGCAATGTGACAACACTTTTTGACTGGCAATCTGCACTCGCCTTAGGTGCTGTCTTAGGTGGTGTCTGGGGATTACTTTCTTTATTCAGAAATAGATAGACATATGGAAATTCCAACAAGTGTACTTGAGATAATCCGTCTCGCCCTCGATGAGGATATAGGGTATGGTGATATTACATCTTCCCTTCTTATTGATGAGGATTACGAATCAAGGGCAGTATTTATAGCGAAGGCAAATTTTGTCCTATCAGGACTTCCTTTTGCGAGAGAGGTTTTTTATATGCTTGACCCTGATATCAGATTTAATGTTTTTATTAAGGATGGCTCTAAGGTGAGTAAGTTTGATGTGCTCGCTGAGGTTTATGGAAAGACAAGGGTTCTCCTATCATGTGAAAGGGTAAGCCTTAACATACTTCAGCGTCTGTCAGGTATATCAACAATGACAAGCATGTTTGTTGAGGCTGTAAAAGGGCTGAATGCAAAGATTGTTGATACGCGTAAGACTATACCCGGCCTGAGATACATGGAAAAATATGCGGTCAGGATGGGTGGAGGAAGTAATCACAGATTCGGCCTCTTTGACGGCATACTTATAAAGGATAACCATATAGAGGCTGTCGGCAGTATCAGGGAGGCTGTAAAACTTGCAAAAGGTAGCCATCATCTTGTCAGGATTGAAGTGGAGGTTGAAAATCTCAATGACCTTGAGGAAGCAATAGAGGCAGGTGCAGACATTGTGATGCTGGATAATATGTCAATTCAGGATATAAAAAAGGCTGTGAGGATTGCAGGTGGCATGGTGACACTTGAGGCCTCTGGTAATATTAACCTTGAGAATGTAAGAGAGACTGCAGAGACAGGTGTTGATTTGATTTCAATTGGTGCACTTACCCATTCAGCAGCCGCTGTTGATATTAGTATGAAGATAGTGAAGTAAGTTAGAATTTGATATAATTTTTTGGAAATGATATATTGTAACTAACTATATATTTAGGAGGGAAGTTATGAATATAAAACAGGTAAAAGAGATTGCCAGGCAAAAGGGCGTGAAGGTCGGAAATATGAAGAAGGAAGAGATTATCCGCACTCTCCAGCGTGCAGAAGGAAATTTCGACTGTTTTGGTACTGCAGCTGGAGGTATATGTGACCAGGCTGATTGCCTGTGGCGGAATGATTGTCTGAAATAAACCGTCGAATCCCCCATTTTTAAAGGATAAAGATAAGTCTAAAAGAACAGAGCTGAAGAGGGTGTTTTATGCGTGTGCTTACAGATTTTGACCTCTATCTCATCGGTGAAGGAAGCCATTACAAAAAATATGAAAAGCTCGGCGCACATGTGATGGAGATAAATGGCATAAAAGGTGTTCACTTTGCTGTCTGGGCACCGAATGCAAAGGCCGTAAGTGTTATTGGTGACTTTAATAAATGGGATGGAAGAAGGCATCCGATGCGTGTGCTCGGTTCATCGGGGATATGGGAGATATTTATCCTAGGGCTTAAAGAAGGAGAGCTTTACAAATTCGAGATTAAATCAAGATTTAATAAGTATATTGCAGTAAAGGCAGACCCATACGCCTTTTATTTTGAAGTAAGGCCGAAGAGCGCATCTATTGTCTATGACATAGATAAATACCAGTGGAATGATAGAGAATGGATGCGGATGCGTTCAAAAAAGAACTGGCTCGAGTCCCCTATCTCTATCTACGAAGTGCATTTAGGCTCATGGATGAGAATGCCTGAGGAAGGTAACAGGTATCTTACTTACAGAGAGACTGCAGATAGACTTATAAGATATGCAAAGGGGATGGGCTATACCCATATAGAACTCCTGCCTGTAACAGAGCATCCCTTAGATGCATCGTGGGGCTACCAGACCATTGGTTATTTTGCACCGACCAGCAGGTACGGGACACCAGAGGATTTTATGTATTTTGTTGATAAATGTCATCAGAACAACATAGGTGTTATACTCGACTGGGCCCCTGCACATTTCCCTACAGATGGGCACGGGCTTGGATTCTTTGATGGCACATGTCTTTATGAACACGAAGATCCAAGAAAAGGATTCCATCCCGATTGGGGCACCAAAATCTTTAATTACAGCCGAAATGAGGTGAGGAATTTTTTAATATCAAATGCCCTCTTCTGGCTCGAAAAATACCATATTGACGGTCTGCGTATGGATGCGGTTGCTTCAATGCTTTATCTCGATTATTCAAGAAATGAAGGTGAATGGGTACCAAATGTATTTGGTGGAAGAGAAAACCTTGAGGCTATAGATTTCATTAAAAGATTTAATGAGATCGTTCACCAATATCATCCTGGTATACTCACTATTGCTGAGGAATCAACAGCATGGCCAGGTGTCTCAAGACCGACATACCTGGGTGGCCTCGGCTTCAGCCTGAAATGGAATATGGGCTGGATGCATGATTCACTTGAGTATATCTCAAAAGACCCTGTACACAGGAAGTATCATCACAATAATCTCACATTCAGCCTCCTTTATGCATTTACAGAAAACTTTATCCTCGTCCTTTCCCATGATGAGGTTGTGCATGGAAAACGTTCAATGCTTGGGAAGATGCCAGGGGACATGTGGCAGAAGTTTGCAAACCTCAGGCTCTTTTATGGTTTCATGTACGGCCACCCAGGGAAGAAACTGTTATTCATGGGTGGAGAATTCGGACAGTGGGATGAGTGGGACCATGATAAAAGCCTTGATTGGCACCTCCTGAGGTTCAAACCACACAGATGTCTTCAAAGGTTTGTCATGGACCTGAACCACCTCTATCAATCAGAGCCACCTCTTTATGAGGTTGACTTTGATTACAGGGGCTTTGAATGGATAGATTTCCATGATACAGACAGCAGCGTGATATCCTTTATAAGGAGGGCTAAAGACTTAAAAGATTTTCTTATCTTTGTCTGTAATTTCACGCCTGTACCGAGGTTAGGATATAGAATAGGTGTGCCTGAAAAGTGTTTTTACAGAGAGATAGTGAATAGTGACTCAAAAGAATACTGGGGCAGTAACCTCGGCAATGCAGGGGGTGTAAATGCTGAAGACATTCCGTGGCATGGCAGGCAATATTCAATTAATATTACGCTTCCCCCACTATCTGTTGTAATATTTAAGCCATACCATTAGTCTATCTCAACAATCCAGCCAAAGGGGTCCTTCTTTTCTCCGTACTGTAGTGAGACAATTTCTTCGAAGAGGCGTTTTGAGAGTTCACCAACCTGACTATTGTTTATCGTAATTGTCCTATCTTTATATGACAGTTCACTGACAGGAGAGATCACAGCAGCAGTGCCTGTGCCGAATACCTCAAGAAGGCTGTCTCTTTCTCCAGCAGCAAAGACTTCATCAATGGATATCCTTCTTTCAGATACAGCGATGCCCCATTCCTTAAGAAGTATTAATACAGAATCCCGTGTTACACCTGCAAGTATAGTGCCCTCAAGGGCAGGAGTTATTACTTCATCATTGATTCTGAAGAATATATTCATGGTTCCCACTTCCTCTACAAACTTACGATGAACACCGTCAAGCCAGAGGACCTGAGTATAGCCCATCTTTTTTGCTTCCTCTGCAGCGAGAAGGCTTGCAGCATAATTTCCAGGGGTTTTTGCAGCACCAACACCCCCCTGTACTGCCCTGGCATATTTGGCGGTTACAAGTATACGTACAGGTTTAAAGCCTTCAGTATAATATGCACCTACAGGAGAGAGGATTATAAAAAAGATATATGTATGTGACGGCCTTACACCAATGTAAGGGTCTGTTGCTATAATAGCCGGCCTGATGTAAAGTGCAGTACCTTTGTTTGATGGAACCCAGTCTCTGTCAATACTGATAAGTTTTTTTATTGCACACAGAACCAGCTCAGGTTCGACCTCTGGTATACATAAACGCCTTGCAGAATTGTTTAATCTTGATATGTATTTCTGTGGCCTGAACAAAAGTATTTTCCCGTTAATTCCTCTGTACGCCTTTATACCTTCAAATATTGCCTGGCCATAATGGAAGACCATAGTTGACGGGTCAAGGTAAAAAGGCCTGTAAGGTTCTATCCTCGGATTGTGCCAGCCTTTCTGAGGGGAATAATCCATTACAAACATATGATCTGTAAACACCTCTCCGAATACAAGCTCACTGTCTTCCGGCTTTGTTTTCAGAGACATAGACTTTTTAACTGCAATCTCATTACCCATAACGAACTCCATCCATTATAACCCATATTCCTTCCAGCGAGCATCAACAAGTTTCTTTATCTCCTCTGTCATATAAATCTCTTCTGGCCAGTCGCGCATCATTCCCTCTTCACGGCTTTTTCTTGTAGCATCAATCCCCATCTTTGAACCGTATCGTGGCCAGTTAGCAGAATGGTCGAGGGCATCGAGGGGCCCCTCGGCAATGACTACATCACGCTTCCAATCAATATTGTTTAAAACCCGCCATGCAGTGTAAGAGAGGTTTTGCACATCCACATCGTCATCTACAACAATAATGAGTTTAGCAAACATCATCTGACCTTTGCCCCAGAGGCCATGTATGATTTTCTTAGCGTGTCCGGGATAACTTTTTTTGATAGAAACAATGGCAGCGTTATGGAAAACACCCTCCATAGGAAGATTCATATCTTTAATCTCGGGGAAATCAAGGCGCAACAGGGGAAGGAATATTCGTTCTGTGGCCTTAGCCATATAGCAGTCCTCCATTGGAGGTTTGCCTACAATGGTTGCTGGGTAAATCATATCTTTGCGATGAGTAATACAGGTCACATGGAAGACAGGATAGGGCTCAGCAGGAGAGTAAAAACCTGTATGGTCTCCGAATGGGCCTTCGATGCGGGTTTCACCTATCTTCAGATAACCCTCAATTACAAGTTCACTGTTAGCAGGGACCTCGATATCACATGTGATGCACCTGACCATCTCAACAGATGACTTACGAATGAAACCTGCAAAAAGCATTTCATCAAAGGATTCAGGCAAAGGTGCGCTTGCGGAGTAAATCACAGCAGGGTCACTGCCTACAGCGATTGCAGCAGGCATCTGTTTTCCCATAGAACTGTATTTGTCATAATGGCGGGCACCTCCTTTATGGATATGCCAGTGCATGCCTGTAGTTGTCTTGTCATAAATGTGTATCCTGTACATACCACAGTTCTGAATGCCGGTTTCAGGGTCTTTTGTGAAAACCATTGGTAGTGTGATAAATCGGCCTTCGTCTTTAGGCTGGCCGTCATGCGGCCAACATTTAAGAATAGGGAATTTGCTGAGGTCAGGGTTTTCTTTCTCGATTACCTCCTGACATGAGGCCTTTTTGACATACTTTGGCAGATATTGAGAAAGCTCGAAAAGTTTAGGCAACATGGCAAGCTTTTCCATCAATGTTTTCGGAGGGGCCTGTTTTAGAAGTTTCTCAATCCGTCTGGCCAATTCATTGAGTTCATTCACCTCAAGGGCAAGACATATCCTCTCAAAAGAGCCAAAGAGATTTGTGACAACAGGATATCCAGAACCCTTTACTTTCTCAAAAAAGAGAGCCTTCCCCCCCTCAGGGCTTTTACTCATTCTGTCTGTAATTTCAGAGATTTCGAGGATGGGGTCCACTTCTACTCTGATACGGTGCAGGAGGCCTTTGTTTTCCAGAAGGGCAATAAATTCTCTAAGGTCTCTATAAGCCAATTTGTGCTCCTTGAACGAAAAATGTTTTATATAATAGCATATAATTAAACTAATTTCTTCTTGACAAGCCTCTATCTCCTTAATATAATTTAGAAAATTCTTTAGGGTATTATGACAAAGGCAGAGCTTGTAGATATAATTTTTGAAAAGGTAGGCCTTTCTAAAAAAGAGGCAAAGGATATTATTGAGATTTTGTTCAATACGATGAAACAGACCTTTGCAGAAGGTGAATCTATCAAGATCTCAAGATTCGGTACATTCAATGTCAGGAGGAAAATGGCAAGGAGGGGTCGGAATCCCAGAACCGGTGAAGACCTTGAGATAACACCTCGCAAAGTAATAACATTCAGGCCGAGCAACCATCTAAAAGTTGCAATAGAGAAGTGAGATGTATAAACCTGCTTCTAAAAGGCTGAAATCTCAAAGACCTCTTCCTGATAAACTCTTTTACAAGATAGGGGAGGTTAGCAGAATTGCTGGTGTTGAACCTTATGTCCTCAGATACTGGGAGACAGAATTTCCATTCCTCAAGCCGAGGAAAAACAAGTCAGGCCAGAGGGTCTATATCAAGAAAGACCTTGATCTCGTTCTTCAGGTAAAAAGGCTTTTATACCAGGAAAGATATACAATAGAAGGAGTCAGAAAGAGGCTTAGCGGGAGATTTATTCATCTTGTTGAACCCAGGCCTGAGCCTGAATTAAGTTCAGGACAGACAGCAGAAATTCAACAGCCTGATAGAGTAATCGAGCACGTCAAAAAAAGGCTCAGGGAGATACTTAATACCTTATAGTTCATGGTTCATAGCTCATAGCTACGAGCTATAAGCTGTCAGCTAAAGTAATCGGGGCGTGGCGCAGCCTGGTAGCGCACTCGCTTGGGGTGCGAGTGGTCGGCAGTTCAAATCTGCTCGCCCCGACCAGAGAGGTTGTTACCTTCTGAAGTGGAATGGCACACTTGTTGAGACAACCCCTTTTTTGAACAGGAGTAGACCTTTAATAAGCAGTGCTGTCTGGTTGTGCAGGAGGTGATGCCACCATTTTGATGGGACAAACTCGGGGAGTATGACTGTAATGACTCCATCTTTATATCTTTTCCTTGTCTCATCAATATAGTCAATCAAGGGCTCTGTTATCGAGCGGTATGGTGATTCAAGTACAATCAGAGGTACTCCCATGCCATATTCCCCCCACCGTGACTTTATCTTCTCAGTTTCCCCAGGATCCAGGCAAACATAGACAGCAACCACATCATCAGAAAGCGACCTTGCGTATTTGAGTGCTCCAAGGGTGGCCTTATGCACGCCTGATACAGGGACGATAACAGAATGGTGTTTAAAATCCTTAGGTATTGTGCCATCAAGTGAAAGCTGCTCTGCAGCAAGCTCATAGTGTTTGTGTATATTCTTTATGAGATAGACAAGCCCTGGTATTGCTATTATGACAATCCATGCCCCTTGCAGAAACTTTGTTGATGCAATAACTACAAGGACAATAGCTGTTGTTACCGTGCCTATCCCATTAATGGAAATACCTTTTATCCATCCTTTACCCTTTCGATTAATCCAGTGTTTGACCATGCCTGCCTGTGAGAGGGTAAAGGAGAGGAATACACCTAATGCATAAAGTGGAATCAGGGCATGGGTATACCCACCGAATAGAATGATTAGCAAGGCAGCAAAGAAACCGAGAATTATTATGCCATTTGAATAAACAAGCCTGTCACCAAGGTTGCTTAACTGACGAGGCATGTATTTATCTTTTGCCATAACTGAGGCAAGCCTTGGGAATCCAGCAAAGCTTGTATTTGCAGCAAGTATAAGTATCAGGGAGGTTGAAAGCTGGACAGTATAATAAAAAGGACCTTCTGAGAAGACTGCCCTGGCAACCTGAGAAAGCACTGTCTCATCTTCTTTCGGGAGTATTCCAAGGTGGGATGCAAGAAAACTTATGCCAATAAAAAATGAGCTGAGTATTAATGCCATCCAGATGAGGGTAATACCTGCATTCTTTGCCTCAGGTGGTTTGAATGCCTGCACACCATCAGCAACTGCTTCTATACCTGTGGCTGCAACACATCCTGATGCAAACGCCCTTAATACAATAAAGATGGGCAGTATATTTGTGGAGGTCTCTCTGTATTCAGGTGTATATGGATGGGACATGTAGAGGTATTTTATTATGCCGGCTCCTATCAGGAGAAAGATACTACCTATAAATAGATAGGCAGGAACAGAGAATGTCTTACCTGATTCTTTTACACCGCGCAGGTTTGCAATCATGAGAAGTAATATTGCAGCAAGACATAAGGCGACCCTGTGTTCATATAACATAGGGAATGCTGATGTAATGGCTGCTATTCCAGCAGTAATACTGACAGCGGCTGTAAGCACATAATCTATGAACAGAGAAGCACCTGCTATGAGTCCTGGATATATACCAAGGTTTTCTTTTGCAACAATATAAGCTCCTCCTCCTGAAGGATATGCATGTATGATTTGATAGTAAGAGGTTGATACTATTGCAATAACTAAGGCGATGCCTGCTGCAACAGGCAGAGAAAGGTGCAGTAAGGCAGTCCCTGCAAGTATAAGTGCAAGTAGTATCTCCTCTGTTGCATAGGCCACAGATGAAAGGTTATCTGATGAGAATATGGCAAGTCCCATGACCTTTGTGAGTCGTTCACGTTTTTCCTTGACTGTTTCGATAGGCTGGCCTATAAGAAACCTTTTGATAGACATCTATTCCTCCTGCTAATAAAACTTTCAAATATCTTAACAAAGGATTATAATTTTTAGAAATAATTTTATCCCGCACCTTTTATGATACCCTACAGCTTGCTGCTGGGTTACAATATAGAAATCTTTTAGCCGGGTCTAATACCCCGTAGAAAGGTGCGGGATTTATCTGAGGTAAGAAATGCATACCTTTTTAAACTGGCTTGTGGATACAATCGGCTCTATGGGTTATCCTGGCATTATGTTTTTGATGTTTATTGAGAGCACCTTTATTCCTCTTCCATCAGAGCTCGTAATACCTCCCGCAGGCTATCTTATCTCACAGAAACAGATGAGCTGGGCAGGTGTGATACTATCAGGTACAGTCGGTAGTGTGTTAGGTGCACTTTTCAATTATGCCATTGCCGTGTATTTAGGAAGACCGTTCATACTCAAATATGGAAAATACTTTGGTATTTCCAAGAGATATTTTGCAAAAGGAGAAAATTTTTTCCTTAAACACGGAAATATAAGCACATTCATAGGAAGGCTTATATTAGGCATAAGACATTATATATCGTTTCCTGCAGGGCTTGCCAGAATGAATCTGAAAAAATTTTGTCTTTATACTGCATCTGGTGCAAGCATATGGGTGTGGGTGCTGGCATATATTGGTTATTTTGTGGGTAACAATAGAGAAAGGATTATGGATGTAAGCAGGCAGTGGAGTATTTACATCATAATCGGGTGTGCATTATTGGTTGCAGTCTACATCCTGTGGCATAAAAGAAAACAGAAGACTCTGGTATAATTACACATGCGTTTTATTGCCGACCTGCATATTCATTCAAGATATTCGCGTGCTACAAGCAGTGATATGTCCTTAGAGAGCATCTGGAGATGGGCTCAGCTCAAAGGGATAACTGTCATCGGGACAGGTGATTTTACCCATCCAAATTGGTTTCATGAATTGAAGGAAAAACTCGAATCACTCGATAATGGCCTTTATAGATTAAAGCCAGAGTTTCAGAAAACAGATATCCCAGTATCATGCAAGGCAGAGGTCTATTTTATGCTTGCCACAGAGATAAGCAGCATCTACAACAAAAATGGAAGGACGAGGAAGGTTCATAGCCTCGTCTTTGTCCCTGATTTTACTACTGCTGCAAGAATAAATACTGTTTTGTCGAGGATAGGCAATCTCTCTGCTGATGGAAGACCAATACTCGGACTCGATACAAAGGAGCTGTTAAGGATTATTCTTGATGTATCTCCTGAGGCAATGTTTGTGCCTGCACATGCATGGACACCACATTTCTCAATATTTGGTGCAGAATCAGGTTTCGATTCGCTATATGAATGCTTTGAGGAACTAACTCCTCATATTTATTCTATAGAGACAGGGCTTTCATCAGACCCCCCAATGAACTGGCGACTTTCAAGTCTTGACCATATTACCTTAATATCAAATTCAGATGCCCATTCACCGGCAAAACTCGGGCGCGAGGCGAATATCTTTGATTTAACAGAACTCTCTTACGAAGCCATCATAAATGCTATTAAGACAAGAAAAGGCTTTCTTGGAACAATAGAATTTTTCCCCGAGGAAGGGAAGTATCATTATGACGGTCACAGATTTTGTGGTATAAGCCTTTCTCCAAAAGAGACAATAAAACATAATTATCTCTGCCCTGCTTGTGGAAAAAGGGTAACAGTTGGTGTTATGCACAGGGTTGAAAAACTTGCAGACAGGGCAGATGGTTTCAGGCCAGAAGGGGCACCACCTTATTATTCTATAATCCCATTGGCTGAGATTATTGCAGAGACTTTGAAAGTAGGAGTTAATAGTAAGGCAGTCGAGATGGAGTATTTTAAACTTCTCAAGAGCCTCGGTAATGAATTCAGGATACTCATGGATTCTTCCCTCTCTGATATTGAGTCCTCAGGTTCACCCCATCTGTCTGAGGCAATATCAAGGATGCGTGCAGGTAATGTATATATTACACCAGGATTTGATGGGGAATACGGGAAGATAAAGATTATCTTTGAACATCTACTTTTTTGACTCCAGCATTATCGTCACTGGCCCGTCGTTAATAATGTGTATCTGCATGTAAGCACCGAAGTCCCCTGTAACTACCTTAAGGCCGTTTTCTCTTAGTTTATCCACGAATCTCATATACATTCCATTCGCCCTTGAAGGTTCCTCGGCATCGTCAAACGAAGGACGGTTGCCATGTCTACAATCTGCAGCGAGTGTGAACTGGGATACAACCAGAACCTCACCCTTGATGTCCTGAACAGACAGGTTCATTTTTTCATGAGTGTCTTCAAATATCCTCAGATTAGAGATTTTTTTAGCGAGGTATTCAAGGTCTCTTTCTGTATCGCCTTTTTCGACCCCGATGAATACAAGGAGTCCCCTGCCAATTTCTCCATAGGGTCTCCCACCTATTTGAACCTCTGCCCTGCTGACCCGTTGTATAAGTGCTTTCATCTCAAATTAAAAATTCAAAGAGAAAAATTTAAAGTTTCAATTCAAAATTCAAAAGTATTCTTTATTTTTACATTTTTAATTTTAAATTTTGATTTAATGTTAATACCACATTATAGCCTCAAAATCAGGTGTTGGAACAGTAAGTGTAATGTAGCCCCTCCATGGGCAGCGCTCCATCTCTTCACCATTTTTTATAATGGACAGAAACAGGCTCATCTCGTCGTTTTCCCTGGCCTTCAAATCATTAAATGGGATCCCTATCTCAAAGATGTCCTGTACTGCAACATCAGTAATATCTTTTATCTTTTCCCACTCTCCATCAGTTTTCTTGAAAAGTTCTGCCTTCAAGAAGGGTGCCTTGATTGCAACGATAATCTTAAACTGCGCAGGTTTCACGGTATTAATAGAGAATTTAGTGTCCTCTGGGAACTCGCTGAATGGAATCCCTGGATCTACCCTCAGGAAAAGGGTATCTTTATTGAAACCATAGTAGAGGTTAGATAGAATGCTTTCTGCCTTGTGCATGCTACCACCGTACTTCTTAATGTCCATATAGGCACCCTGATACCATTCATAATAACTTGTTATAATACCGTCAATCTTTGGGTTTATAAAACCCCTTATTGTAAGGGTGGGGGAGATGCTTTTGTCTTTTCTTAATACAGGAACAAACAGATGCGGCGGGATTTCTTTGCCCATCTCTTTATATACCTTCATAAGATTTAGTCTGAAGATCTCATCAAAATCCTCCTGCGTTTCTGTTGTGTGCTCCTCTCCATACCACCAGTTCCAGTCACTTCCCTCAGCAATATATATCGCCTTCCATGCCTCAGACAGGTTTCTTTCAGGGTTCAGCCTCTCGAATATTTCGAGATCATTCCTCGTGTCTGTAAGATAGTCCCAGGCGAGATTGTCCTCTTCATGGCCAACCCAGACACTGTAATTTGCATTGATCCATGAGCCTGCATGGAGTCTGCTCAGAGGTTCTCCTCTGTCGTATGTGTTTAGATATTCGGATACTGTAAGGGTACTGAGCCTTTCTTCCCTGCTTAGCTTCTCATAGAGATACACGAGGAAGTCATAGCCGTCATTTTTGTAATATTCCCATGCATTTTCTCCATCAAGGATTATGGATATAAGATGTGGTTTATTATCTGGTATGGAGTTACGTATCTGTATAAGTCTGCTGATCAAATCTTCTGCTGCCCTTTTTGGATCCCATTTTGAATAAATAAAACCAATAAGGTCGGATATCTGGTGGTCCCTGAAGATTATGGAAACATTGTTGAATGTATAAGGTTTATAGAGCTGAGCTGGCTCAATAAGATTGCCTCTCGGGTCTCTGAGTTTTTTCCCTATCGAATTTGAAAGGATGTCTTCATCAGTCCCAATCCATTTTATGCCTTCTCTATCTGCTACCCTCACCACATCTTCACTGACTGCGCCCTCTGAGGGCCACATTCCAGATGGCCTGTATCCGAAGAGTTTTTCAAAATAATCCAAGCCAATCCTGATCTGTTTTTCCACATCCTCAGGGTGTGAGAACCTTTTCTGAGGTAGTTTTACATTTGGTATTGCTATCCTCGCAGAGTTTGTGTCCCATAAAAGTGGAAGGATAGGATGGTAGAAAGGTGATACCGAAAGCTCGACCTGTCCTTTTTCACTGAGTTCTTTATATGTAGGTATTATCCTTCTTAATATCTCGAGCTGTTTTTCGACAAGCATATATTTATCCTCTTCTGTATAGCCTTTCCCCTTCTCAACAAGCATCTTGAGAAATGGATCCTTTTCTCTGAATATAGGGTCTATCCAGCAAAGGTTAAAGAGAACCTGCAGGTCAAGGAAATCACCATCACTGAAATATTTTATCGCCCTCATCAGTTCACTCTTTATAAGACGTGTCCCCCTCTTTATGAGGAGCTCATAGTACCTTGAAAATGGTTTTATCATGTTATCCCAGTTTGCGAGGAAAAAATTTTCGAGTATAAATAACTTTTCTTCCATATTCAGCTCTGATACATTTTTAAGTGTCAATTCAAGATAACGGTCCTTTACATTATTTTCTGTGTAGTCCATAATCTGTTCAAGGAGTGAAGGTACGAGATTGAATGTCTGTTTTATCCGAGGGAAGTCCCTCAGTATTTCTACCATGTCGAGATAATCCTTTGTGCTATGAAGCCTCACCCACGGAAGCCTGTACAGCCCTGTTATTGGGTCTCTGTAAAAAGGCTGGTGCATATGCCAGAGAAAGGCGATATAAAGGGGATTATCTGTCATTCTGAGCTTGTCGAAGAGTCATACTGGAAGATATACTCGTCAGGCCTTGCTAATCCAAATTCCTCTCTCGCGTGTTTTTCCATATAAAAGGGGTCTTCCCTGAGTAATTTTATCTGTGTCTCAAGTTGCATGTTCTCTTTTTTAATATCATCTATCTGTTTTTCTAAACGTGCCTTTGTCTTATTGAGTTCCCTGTACCTGAGGAAGCCCATATCTCCGAAAATCAAGCTTATAAAGAGATAAAAGAAACTCAGGAGGATTATAATGAAAAATATCAGCCTTCTTTTTTTAATCTCTGAGACAACCTGTTTTCTTAAAAGATTATTTGAACTCATATTTTAAATTATAAAACGCTTTTCTTCCTTTGTATATAGCAGAATCTGACAACTCCTCTTCAATCCTCAAGAGCCGATTATACTTTGATACACGTTCGCCCCTCGCAAGAGAGCCTGTCTTTATAAAGCCTGTGTTACATGCAACTGTCAGGTCTGCGATTATAGTATCCTCTGTCTCTCCTGACCGGTGTGAGATAATTGCCGTATATCCTGCCCTCTTTGCCATCTCTATGGCATCAAGTGTCTCTGTTATTGTACCTATCTGGTTGAGTTTTATCAGGACAGAGTTTGCAACACCCTCTTCTATCCCTTTCTTGAGTATTCTTGTGTTTGTTACAAATACATCATCGCCTACAATCTGGATCTTCTTGCCGAGTTTTGCTGTCATGGCCTTCCACCCATCCCAGTCATTTTCAGAAAGTCCATCTTCTATCGAAAGTATAGGGTATCCGGATATCAACCTTTCGTAATACAAGGTCATATCATCAGATGAGACATCTTTACCTTCAAAGCTATAAGAGCCATTTTTATAAAGCACTGATGCAGCGACATCAAGTGCAAGATAGATGTCTCTGCCTGGCACATAGCCTGAATCCTCTATGGCCTTAAGCAGAAGGGTGATTGCCTCCTCATTACTTGAAAGGTCAGGCGCGAAACCTCCCTCATCTCCTACAGCTGTATTAAGCCCCTTCTTCTTGAGTATTCCCTTCAGGGTGTGGAAGACTTCTACTCCTGCCCTGAGTGCAGATGCAAAGTCACTTAGACCTGCTGGCATTATCATGAATTCCTGTATGTCAAGGTTATTATCAGCATGGGCTCCTCCGTTAAGTATATTCATCATTGGGACAGGCAACTCTTTTGCGTTACATCCTCCGATGTATCTATAAAGAGGTATTCCAGCCTCTATTGCAGTTGCTTTGCATACTGCCATCGAGACGCCGAGTATCGCGTTTGCACCGAGCCTGCCTTTATTCTCTGTTCCGTCGAGCTCAATCAAAAGGTTGTCTATATATACCTGATCATCTGAATCAATACCACGCAATTTTGGTGCTATCTCCTCAAAGATATTTCTTATAGCGTTCTGTACGCCTTTTCCGTGAAAACGCTTTCCGCCATCCCTGAGTTCAAGTGCCTCTCTCTCTCCTGTTGATGCACCTGATGGGACAGAAGCACTTCCTACAGCACCGCTATCAAGAAATGCCTCAACTTCCACAGTCGGGTTTCCTCTCGAATCAATAATCTCTCTTGCAATTAAGTCTATAATCTCTCCCATCTATATCTCCTTTTTTGGAACATGAATTGCCTCACCATGGACATCCTCTGCTGTCTCCATTATACCCTCTGATAGTGTAGGGTGGGCATGGATTGTCTCTGCAATGTCCTTTGTCTTGAGGCCTGTTTTTATAGCAAGGGATGCCTCATGTATAAGGTCAGATGCGTGAGGGCCTATGATATGTGCACCTAATATCCTGTCAGATGCCTCCTCTGAGACTATCTTGATGAATCCTTCAATCTCTCCCATTGCATGTGCCTTACCGAGGGCCCTGAATTGGAAGTGGCCTGTCCTGACCTTTATACCCTTCTCTGCTGCCTGGTGTTCCCTGAGCCCTACAGAGGCTATTTCGGGTGATGTAAATATAGTAGTCGGTATGACGCTATAATCTATTTTTTCATCTCCACCCATTACATTCCTTGCAGCTATTATCCCCTCTCTTGAAGCAACATGCGCAAGTAGTATACCACCAATAACATCGCCTATGGCATATACACCATTGACATTTGTCTCCATCTTCTCGTTTACAATAATCTCACCACGATTACCTTCATTTATACCGATTGCTTCAAGTCCAATCCCATCACTGTTAAACGCCCTTCCTATAGATACAAGTGTTTTCTCTACAACTATCTCTTTCCCATCAGAGAGAAAGGCATGTACTGCATCGTCTTTTATATCTACTCTTTCAACCCTGACATTTGTATAAAGCTTTATCTTTTTCTTTTTGAGCTCTCTTTCGAGTAGTTCGGATACCTCTATATCTTCTGTGGCCACTGCCCTCGGAAGCATCTCTACCATTGTTACATCAGAGCCGAGTTCTCTATAGATGCATGCAAACTCACATCCGATGACTCCAGCTCCTACAACAAGGAGGCTCTTCGGGATGTCTGTGAGTTTAAGGGCCTCGTCGCTTGATATAATCCTATTTCCATCAAATGGGAATGCTGGGAGATGAGCAGGTCTTGAGCCTGTAGCTATGATTATCCTGTCGGCAGTTATCTTTTCCTTAGAGCCATCTTTTGCTGTAACTTCTATCTCTTCTGGAGAGAGCAGGACCCCCCTTCCTTCCTTGAGTGTTATCCCCCAGCTTTTGAAAAGCCCTCTTATTCCCTTTACCTGGGTGTTTACTATCCTGTTTTTTCTTTCAATTATCTTTGAAAGATTGGGGATTATTTCACCTTTTAGTTCAATGCCAAATTTTTCTAATTCTCTGACTCTGGCCAGCATCTCAGAAGATGCAATGAGGGCCTTTGTGGGGATACAGCCCCTGTTAAGACAGGTTCCACCAACTTCTGTATCTTCGATTACAGTTACCTGTGCTCTGAGTTGTACAGCCTTAATCGCAGCAACATATCCTCCAGGGCCTGCCCCAAGGATGGCCAACTTCATTTTGCTTCCTCTTCAACATATTTTTCATAATCAGATGCATCCATAAGGTCATCGAGCTCGGATGCATCATCAAGTTCAAGGATAGCTATCCAGCCCTTGCCGTAAGGGTCTTCATTTATTATCTCCGGAGACTCTGAAAGCTCTTCGTTTACCTCTATGACCCTTCCACTGACAGGAGAGATGACAGAAGAGGTTGCCTTTGTTGATTCTATTTCTGCGATTTCGGTGTTCACTTCTACATTTATATCGGTCTCTGGAAGGTCAATATAAACGATATCACCAAGAGCATCCTGACCATAGTCAGTAATGCCGATTGTTGCCTTCCTGCCTGATACCTTAACCCATGTGTGTTCTTTGTAGTACTTGAGGTTATCTGGATTCATTGTTCCCTCCTTTGAAAAGTTTCTAAGGTTTTGATTTCTTATCATAAGGTTTTATTTTTTGTCAACTTCTTCCTGAGTTCAATCAGTTTATTGAGTGCCTCTTCAGGTTTAAGTTTTTTCACATCCAGATTTATGATTTCGGTGATAACAGACTCCGGCACAGAAGAAAAGAGGTCAAGCTGGATTGCATCCTTCTTCATTTTTCTGTCTGCAAATCTTGGACTGCCTGTTTCATCCAGCTCTTCTTTTTCGAGATTGGCAAGTACCTCTTTTGCACTGTTTACGATGCTATCAGGGAGCCCTGCTAACCTCGCAACATGTATGCCATAACTCTTGTCAGCAGGCCCTTTTTCTATTTTCCTGAGGAAGATAATCTCATCACCCCATTCCTTTACTGATACATTGTAATTCCTGACCCCATCGCGCGTAAGGCCAAGTTCTGTAAGCTCATTATAATGCGTTGCAAAGAGTGTCCTTGCATTTATCTCATTTAAGATATGTTCTGCTACAGCCCAGGCAATACTTATCCCGTCAAAGGTACTTGTGCCTCTACCAACTTCGTCGAGAAGAATAAGGCTTTTATCAGTTGCGTTATTGATGATGTTTGCTACCTCTATCATCTCTACCATAAAGGTGCTCTGGCCTTTTGTAAGGAAGTCAGATGCACCAATCCTTGTGAATATCCTATCAGCAATCCCTATCCTTGCATCAGATGCAGGCACAAAGCTTCCAATCTGGGCCATTAGGACTATGAGTGCAACCTGTCTCATGTATGTGGATTTTCCTGCCATGTTCGGGCCTGTAATTATAAGGAGGCGATTATCTTCGTTGTCCATGTAAGTACTGTTAGGTATAAACCTTTCATTCAATGAAACCCTCTCAAGAACTGGATGTCTACCATCAGTTATATCAATGACTTTGCTTTCCTCGATGGATGGCCTTACATAGTTATACCTTTTTGCAACAACAGATAGGGAAGTGAGGGAATCAATAATTGATAATGCAGAGGCTGCCTTTGACAGATGGAGGGATTCTTCCTGGACATCATCAAGTATCTCTTGAAACAACTGATACTCGAGATTTTTAAGCCTTTCTTCCGAACCGAGTACCTTTGCCTCATATTCCTTGAGTTCGGGTATTATAAATCTTTCTCCTCCCACAAGCGTCTGCTTCCTGATGTAATCCTCAGGAACCATGTCGAGGTTGGATCTTGTAACCTCGATATAATAACCAAAGATTTTGTTATAACCCACCTTGAGTGAGGATATGCCGGTCCTCTGTCTTTCTCTGTGCTCCATCTCTGAGATGAAGTCCTTACCTTTTATAGATATCTTTCTGAGTTCATCTACCTCACTGCTGTATCCATCCTTTATAATCCCGCCGTCCTTAGTGCTCATCGGTGGATTATTGACAATAGCCTTCTCTATTAATTCCCTGAGGAGTAAAAAGTCTGGTATCTCTTCTGCAATTGCTTTCAGATAAGGGTTTCTGGAGGAGTTCAGAGATTTCTTAATCTTTGGAAGGTGGGTTATTGAATTTTTGATTGCTATGAGGTCTCTTGCATTTGCACTTTTTGAACCTGCCTTTGATGAAAGCCTCTCGAGATCCTGTATCTTTCTCAGGGATGTTCTAATCTCTTCGAGTAATTCAAAATCCTCGATAAGATATTCGACCGCCTCATGTCTTTTCTTTATTTCATTAATATCAATTAACGGCCTCAGGATGGAAGCCCTTAAAAATCTTCCTCCCATTGGTGTAAGTGTTTCATCAAGGACCCAGAGTAAGGTGCCTTCGCGAGAGCTGTCCTTGAGGTTATGTGTGAGTTCAAGGTTTCTCTGTGTAGCAGCGTCAAGAAACATACATGAGTCCTGTCTTAAAATGGTTATCTTTTTAAGACTGAATGCTTCCTTCTGTGTATCTTCGAGATAACTAACCAGGGCACCTGCAGCAGAGATTGCGGCAGTCATGCCATTACAGCCGTAACCATTAAGCGATGAGACCTTTAAATGTCTTAGCAGAGTCTTGTAAGCCTCTGTATAATCAAAATACCAATCTTCGTAGACAGATGTATAAAAGCTGTTAAGTGCTTCTGTATAGTAGATATTATCCATGATACTCTGGGGAATCAGGACCTCTTTTGGTTCAAACCTAAAGACCTCATCCTCAATATTTTCGTCTGTCTCATAAACGATAAACTCTCCGGTTGAAATATCTGCTGCAGCGATGCCGTGTCTGTCTCCAGCAGGGAATAGGCTTATGATATATGCGTTCTCCTTGGGATTTTCAGGTTTATGGGTACCAGGGGTAATCACCTTTATAACTTCTCTCTGTACGATGCCCTTTGCCTCTTTGGGGTCTTCCATCTGTTCGCAGATTGCGACTTTATGACCAGCCTTGATGAGTTTTGATATATAAGATTCTGATGCAAAATAGGGCACACCACACATAGGTATCGGTTCTTCTTTCGATTTATCCCTTGTTGTGAGTGCTATCTGGAGTATCTTTGATGCCTTCTCTGCATCCTCTCCGAACATCTCGTAGAAATCTCCGAGCCTGAAAAAGACAATAGCGTCTTTATATCTTTCTTTGATACTGAAGTATTGTTTCATCAGTGGAGTCAGTTCTAACATATCAATTTATTTAATAACATCAGACATCAAAATGCAATATGTCAACGCAAAATGAAAATGTCACCTTTTTGCAAAATGATTATGTCACACCATAGAATTCAGTCTGAGGCTCTACCTCCTTTCTCAAGAAGTCTTTAGGGAACTTCATTATTTGCATCATCTAT
>JBFLWW010000011.1:0-58113 GCA_040757475.1 Nitrospirota bacterium | reverse complement strand
AAATTAAAGTCAATCTCAGAGCTCGATGCTACAGACCTGTCACAGGCCCCACAGGAAGCGGTAAAACAACGACTCTTTATTCAGCCTTAAAGACCCTGTCAACTTCAGAGGTTAATCTTACAACCATAGAAGACCCTATAGAAATGGTCTATGATAGATTCAATCAGACAGCAGTCCAGCCGCATATAGGGGTTACATTTGCGAGCAGTCTGAGGACAATCCTCAGACAGGACCCCGATATAATCATGGTTGGCGAGATAAGAGACCTTATCGGAGTCCCGTCTTTCTTAATAAATTCTACACTGATCGGGGTAGTAGCCCAGAGACTTGTAAGAAAGGTCTGTCATTACTGCGTCGAACAATATAATCTCTCTGAAGATGAGTGTTATGTGCTGGGCATCAACTATGATAAGTTTAAAAACATAAAAGTCTCTATAGGACGGGGATGTCCTCAATGCAGGGGCACAGGTTATCTTGGAAGAACAGGCATCTTTGAGGTAATGGAGATCACAGAAAGGATAAGGTCAGCCATAGATAATAAGGCAACACCTTCTGATATTAAAAAGATTGCAAAAGGAGAAGGTCTGATTACCCTGAGAGAATGTGCAGTAAAAAAGATGTTGAAGGGGATAACAACCTTTGATGAGGTTATAAGGGTAACAGGACTTCTTGGCTAATTATATCCTCCAGCGAACCTTCTTCCCCCTATGGTTCTCGACCTCCCTTCTCTTTGTCTCATAGCCCTTTTTACCCATCATCCCGTAGGTGAGATTCTTACCTTCTTCAACGCCAGGCTGGTTAAAGGGATTCACCCTGTAAAGAAATCCTGTAAATGCTGTTGTGAGTTCAAAAAAATGGAATAACTGGCCTATATGATATGCATCAATAACCGGCATTGTGACTGTCATGTTCGGCCTTTCTGCCCTTGCAAGTGCAAGTTCTGTGGATTCTTCCTCTGCGGCGATAAGCTCTGAGAGTGTATGGCCTGAGAGGTAATTAAGTCCCTCCATGTCTTTAAATATATTATGAGGTATTTTTATATCGTTGCCATAGTCATCAACCCTGATGAATATCACGACCTTGTCCTGAGGTCCCTCCGTCCATAATTGTAACTGTGAGTGCTGGTCAGTTGTGCCTACAGAAGGATAGGGCGTAAGACCCGCACCAGGTTTTCCAAGGCTTTCAGCCCAGAGCTGACAGAACCATTCAGACAGGGATTTCAGGCTGTCAGCATACGAAATCATCACATTCATCTTTCTCTTCTCCTCTATGTCCATAAGGTAAAGGAGCGTTCCGAATAGATAGGCCGGGTTCTTCCATAACTCAGGTTCAGAGCACTTCTCATGGATGTCTCTCGCACCCCTCAGTAGCTCATTCGAATCAATACCTATAACCTCTGCCAATAGAAGCCCGACCGGGCTCAATACAGAATATCTACCTACAACATTAGGTGGCACAGGGAGGGATTTCAATCCCTCTTCATTTACAATCTTTCTGAGGTTGCCCTTCTCAGGGTCTGTTGTGGCTATAAACCTTCTTGGAGCGTCATTGCCAAGTATTTTCTTCATCTCATCCCACAGGATCATAAAGGATGCTGCTGTCTCTGCAGTGCTCCCTGACTTTGATATCACATTTATAGATGTCTTCTTCAAATCTATCAGCGAAAGTATCTGTTTTAATGTCCTCGGGTCAACATTCTCATAAATAAACACCCTCGGCTTTTTCTGGAGGTTATGGAAAGGGCTCAGGGCCTCGAGTATTGCCCTCGGACCGAGGGCAGAGCCGCCAATGCCGAGGATTAAGAAATCCTCTACTTCTTCTCTAATCTGCCTTGCAGTATTCTTTATCCCAGAAGTATCTTGGGAAAGAAGGTCTATGAATGCGAGCTCAGGCCATTGCCTATCTTTTATCTGTTTGTGGGCATCTTCTATCCTGCCCCTGAAACCTTCTATCTGCCGTTCAGAAAGCCCATTCTTACCGATAACCTCCTTCATCATATTAGAAAAATTGAGTTCTATCATCCTGTCACCCTCAGTCCTGCGTCAATGGATCTTTTATCCCTGCTTCTCTAAAACCCTTTGCCCTAAATACACAACTATCGCACATACCGCATGGAACCTCATCTCCCTCATAGCAGCTCCATGTTAGCGAATAATCAAGTCCCAGCTCAATTCCTTTTTTTATTATCCCTGATTTTTTCATGGAGATAAGCGGTGCCCTTATTCTAAACCTTAATCTACCCTCAACAGATGCCTTTGTTGCAAGGTTTGCCATGTCTTTAAATGCCCTGAGATACTCTGGCCTGCAGTCAGGATAACCGCTATAGTCTACTGCATTTGCACCTATAAAAATATTCTCTGCCTCAAGAACCTCTGCCCATGCAAGTGCAAAAGATAAAAATATCGTATTACGTGCAGGGACATAGGTGAATGGGATCAGTGACGAGTGACGAGTGACAAGTGACAAGTCTTTTTCTTTACTCGTAACTCGTAACTCGTTACTCGTTACTCCTTTTGGCACTTCTATCTCCGCTGTCAGTGCTGAGCCTCCAATCTCTCTTAAATCAAATTTTATTATAAGGTGTTTCTCTACACCGAGGCTTGATGCAACTTTCTTTGCTGATGCAAGTTCTCTTTTATGTCGCTGGCTGTAATCAAAGCTCAAGGCATATATCTCATAACCTTCTGCCTTTGCTATCGCCATAGTTGTCGAGGAATCAATCCCACCGCTGAGGAGAACTACAGCCTTCCTCCTTTTCTTATTACTCATTACTCGTCACTCGTTACTTGTTATGCCCTTTGGCCCACCTTTCTCTCAGTACCATCTATAAGTCTGCGGATATTTTCTCTATGGCGTATAACAATAAATACTGTAATAAGAATGGCAACAGGCAGTTTTTCCTTACTGTCAAATATTGCAATGTTTACTGGCAAAAGTCCAAATGATACAAGTGCTCCCATAGATGAATATCTTGTAATCAAGACAACTGCCAGCCATATTATAAGGGTGAACAGGGTTGTCTGTGGAGCGTAAAGGGCAATTACCCCTATGCTTGTGGCAACACCCTTACCTCCCTTAAATCCGAGGAATATAGAAAAATTATGGCCTAAGATTGCTGACAGGCCGACAAGACCCTCATAAAATAGCCCTAATCCAAAATACCTTCCGATAGCTACGGCTGCGGTGCCTTTGAGAACATCACCAAGGAGGGTTATGGCAGCAGGTCCTTTACCGAGAGACCTTAAAACATTTGTAGCACCTATGTTACCACTGCCAATCTTCTTGAGGTCAACACCCTTAATCTTTGCAATTATTACACCAAAAGGAATAGACCCTAAAATAAAGCTACATATTATGAGCAGTAGTATTTTTATCATTAATTTTAAATTTTACATTTTGCATTTTAAATTTTCTTTTCTCACATCTTTCTCCAGAACGATACTGTGTACTGAACTCCTGATATAACAGAAAGCACGAGTGCTATCCAGATGAGGACTATACCAACATCATAGAGATCAATATCAAAAATGCTTCCCCTAAGGATAAGGCAGAGGACTGCAATTATCTGTGTAGCTGTCTTTATCTTTCCACCCAGTTCAGCAGAGATTACTATATTTTTTGAAAGGGCAACCACCCTCAGGCCTGTTACAAGGAATTCCCTTACAATGATGATAATTGCTATCCATGCAGGTAGCCTTTCCATATCAACGAGTACGATCAGGGCAGATATTACTAAGAACTTGTCAGCAATAGGATCGAATATAATCCCGAACTTCGTTACCTCACCCGAACGTCTTGCAAGATATCCATCAAAAAAATCTGTTATCGAAGCAATGCTGAATACAATAGCACCAAATAGTGGATGCTGGTAGACTGTGAATACAAAAACTGGAATAAGGACAATCCTGCTCAGTGTGAGGATCGTTGGGAGGTTAAGCCTTAGAGTACTCATCTATAATCTCCTGCCAGAGTCCTTTTGCCTTAAGAAGAAAATCGCACACCTCTCTGACAGCCCCCCTGCCTCCACTGTTTCTTGTTATCATCATTGCATCAGCCTTAACCTCATCATCAGCATCTTGAACAGCCACTGAAAATCCTGACCTCTTTAAAAGGGATATGTCAACAATATCATCACCAATGTATGCTATCTCACTATCATTAAGGGAGAATTTTTCAACAAGCTCCCTATAAGCATCTCTCTTGTCATGACACTTTTGAAAGACCTCTGTAATCCCGAGCTCATGAGCCCTTCTTTCAACAACCTTTGAATGTCTGCCCGTAATTATGGCTACCTGAATTCCAGCCCGTATGAGCATCTTTATTCCATGTCCATCGCGTACATGAAAGGATTTAAACTCATTGCCCTCATTGTCGAGGATAATGCTTCCATCTGTAAGCACCCCATCCACATCGAGGATGAGGAGTTTAATGTTTTTTGCCTTTTCCTTTAACTTTGACCTTTGAACTTTGAACTTTGAACTTTTAGTCACATTATCCCCTGCTTCAGTATGTCGTGCAGATGAATTATTCCAATCGCCCTTCCATCTTTATCAGGTACTACAAGGGCTGTTATTGAATAGCTCTCCATAATAGATAATGCCTTTGCTGCAAGTTCCTCTTCAGATATTGTCTTTGGATTTCCTGTCATGACCTCTTCTGCAGTCAATTCAAAAAGCCTCTCGCCCCATTTCTCTATTCCCCTCCTTAAATCTCCATCAGTTATTATCCCTGCGATTTTATTCTCATTATCTAAAACAACAGTATGACCGAGTCTCTTGGAAGACATTTCTATCACTGTCTTTGACATCGGTGTATTGAGTGATACCGTAGGAAGACTATCTCCCGTATGCATAAGGTCTTTCACCTTAATAAAAAGTCTTTTACCGATGCTTCCACGAGGATGGAAGAATGCAAAGTCCTCTTCTTTATAACCCCTTTTTATAAGAAGGGCTACAGCAAGTGCATCGCCCATTGCCAGTGTGGCAGTTGTTGATGCGGTAGGCACAATACCCAAAGGGCACGCCTCTTCCTTAACAGATATATCGAGTGTTACATCAGATGCCTTTGCGAGTGTGGAATTTTGATTTCCGGTCATAGAGATTAGCTTTACATTGAACCTCTTTAAAAAAGGTATCAGCCCTACAAGTTCCTCGGTCTCTCCACTGTTCGAGATGGCAATAATAATATCCCTCTCTGTGACCATGCCGAGGTCTCCATGGCTTGCCTCAGCAGGGTGAAGAAAAAAGGCAGGCGTGCCTGTGGAGGCCAGTGTGGCTGCTATCTTTTTGCCAACAAGCCCTGATTTCCCCATGCCAGTAACAACGACCCTGCCCTTACTGGTATAAAGCAGTTCGACTGCCTTCTCAAAATTGTTGTTGAGCTTATCTGTCAGGCCAAGGACTGCATCTGCCTCTATCTTTAAGACTTTCTTAGCTATCTCAAGAATATTGTCCATTTTCCACTCATCTTTCGGAGTGCATTTTAAGCAATCTATAAGTCTTTTCAACATCTTCTACATTCTCGTATATCTTCTTTATCGGTTTTAACTCGACAACAGAATAATAGAAGATTATATCTTGGATTAAATCCTCCAGTAGACTTACTGAGAATAAAGCATATCTAGTTTCCTCTAAAGGACTTACCCTTAATGATGACCTATAAGAGCCATCTTCTTGATAGAACATTTTGATCTTTTCAAGTAGCTCCTTGATTTTATTAATCAATTGAGTAAGTTCATTTGTTTTCAGGTCAATCTTAGAATAAAGAAAATCAATACAATAGGTAATCTTAGATACATCTTCCAGAGAGATATCCTTGTTTATATAACTTAAAAGATAAACAAGCCATGGAACAGCATTTTGCGGGATCTTATTTAGGTTATCTAAGATAAAGCAAACCTTGAAAAAACTGTCTAAATCCTTGGGTATAATTTTTACAATTTGGTTTTCATCAATTACATCCTGGAGCAGATATGATAGCCTATTTTTATTTATATCAACCAATTCATGTTGGAAATTGAGAATGAAATTTTTTGCTTCTATTGTTTGGTAAAGACTTTTTAAAGCAGGATGTGGTTTAAGTAATGCCTCAAATTTTCTTCTTGGAACACGAAAGGCATAGCTCCGCCATGCCTCTACCATTCCATATCCACCATTCTTCAGAACCCATTCAGGTTTAAATATTGCATATTTTAGTAAGGGCTTATGTATATAGACAAAGAATTTGTTTTCGATAGGTTTGCGTTTACCACCGCTCTTTTTAGCGACCTTAGAGACTTTGAAATCATAAAATTCTAAATCTGCCTTTTCAGCATATTGGAACTCAAACTCTATCTTTTCACCACCTATCTCTGCGATAAAATCAGGCTCTCTTGAAACACCTCCTTTTCTCAGGAACCATAAAAACTTGTCGCCACCTGATTTATAAACCTTTACCTGTTTCTTTGGGTATAATTGTTTTACTTTACTTCCCAGCCATTCCAACACCTCTAACTCAGCAATTGCCTTTTTCTTCATATCTTTTCGATATTCCAGATAGGTGCGAGATTTTATATCGCTGGATTGAGCATATATTGTTTTTGCATCTAACTTCATCGTTATTCTTACCACAATTTACTTTGATAGCTTTCTAAATTTTTAACCGCCCCCAAGGCAATCTCAGGATTTATTTCATAACCGATACCATTCCGTTTTAAATCGGCTGCTGCCAAAAGTGTAGTTCCAGAACCAACAAATGGGTCAAGGATTGTCTCACCCACATAACTAAATGCCTTTATGAGCCTAAAAGGAAGTTCGTAAGGAAATGGAGCAACATGATTCCGCCTATCTCCACTTCCTTGAGGTTTCATCACCCAAACATCACTCTTTTTTATAGACAACCAGAATTCCTTATCTATTTTTGATTGCTCTTTCTGTTCTTTAGTTAAATGTCCATATTTGTTAAAACCCTTCTTTTCAGGTTTATCAAACTCCAAGATAAATTCATGCATATTATTTATTAGAATTCCGCCCGGATATGGATATGTTCCAAAATGGGCTCTTACAGCATTTGTCTTACGCCATACTATATCTCTTTTAAAGATAAATCCTATTTTTTCGCACACATCTATCGTTCTACCTACTAAATTTAATGTTCTGAAACCTCCATTTTCGAGCCTTATCGGCAGATTCATAATGTTTATAAATGCCTTTCTCCCTGTGTATAAAACTCTGTAAACTTCTTTCCATGCTTCACTTATCTTCACAAACCATTCATCCACATCATGTATATCGCCAAGATCACCCTCTATCGGTTCTCTTGAATACATCTTTGTATCAAAATATGGAGGAGAAGTAATCATTAAATGAATACTATTTTCGGCCAAATCATCCATTTTCATTGAGTTTTTAATAAAAACCTTTTGTATTGTGCCATTTATCTCGATAACATTTACTTTCTCAATATCTATTTTGCTCTTTCGTGGTTCTGATTTAAGAGTCTCCTCATATCGTTTTAATTCCTTCAGATCAAAACGCATCTGCCCACTTGTAGCAATCTGGGCTTTAATAACTTGTCTATTAGCAAGATTATGAAGTGCCTCTACTGATATGTGTAGATACTTGGCGGCTTCAATAGCTGAGAGATATATCCTGTTTTTATAATCCTTTGATTCTGTTTTTATCATTCTTTAATCTCTTAATAAGTTATCAATTGCTTTAATTGTGGTTAATATTTTCTCTACATCGTCCAATCTTATCATATTCGGTCCATCACATAATGCCTTATCAGGGTCTGGATGAACTTCCATGAATAGCCCATCAACACCAACAGCCACCGCTGCCCTTGCAAGGGGTCCTGCAAACTCCCTCTGTCCTCCAGAGCAACTCCCTTCTCCACCTGGAAGCTGAAGGCTGTGAGTTACATCAAATATTACAGGATAGCCAAAAGACCGCATTATAGGTAATCCTCTGAAGTCAACAACAATGTTATTGTATCCAAAAGAAGTACCCCGTTCTGTAATAAATATATTCTGATTTCCTGTTGATATGAACTTCTCTATTATATTCTTTACATCCCACGGAGCGAGAAACTGCCCCTTCTTGACATTTACTGGCTTTCCTGTCTGTGATGCAGATAGGATTAAATCAGTCTGCCTGCATAGAAAGGCCGGGATCTGAAGTGCATCGAGAACTTCTGAAGCAGGTTTTATCTCATTAATTGAGTGGACATCAGAGATAACTGGTATTGAAAACTTATTCTTTACCTCACTTAAAATCTTCAATCCCTTATCAAGTCCGGGCCCCCTGAAAGATGATATTGATGTCCTGTTTGCCTTGTCATAAGAACTCTTAAAAACAAATGGAATGCCTAAGTTGTCGTATATCTCCTTCAGTCTTTTAGCTGTGATAAAGGTAATATCTTCATTCTCAATTACGCAGGGCCCTGCTATAAGGACTGGTGGGTTATTTCCTCCAAACAGGATACCGCCTATATTTATCTCCCGTGTCAATCTACGCTTTTCTCTTTGGCAGCCGTCTCTATATATGGGAATAGGGAGCGCTTCTCTTGCAGTGAAGCTCCTATGAATGCCCTAAATAATGGATGAGGGTCTGTTGGTCTTGATTTGAACTCAGGGTGGAACTGACACCCGACAAACCATGGATGGTCTTCTATCTCAATAATCTCCACGAGCTCTCCATCAGGGCTCACTCCGCTTATCCTCATGCCATGCCTTGTGAGTATCCCCCTATATGCGTTGTTGAATTCATATCTGTGCCTGTGCCTTTCAGAGGTCTCTTTTATACTGTATGCCCTATGGGCATGAGTTCCTTCCTCAAGGATGCAGGGATAGGCGCCGAGCCTCATAGTACCACCCTTCTGAGAATCCTCTGTCCGCTCCTCAACCTTCCCTTTCCTGAAGTCATACCATTTTTCCATTAGATATATAACAGGGTTTTGTGTGTTTAAATCAAACTCTGTGCTGTTTGCCTTGAGCCCACAGACATCCCTCGCAAACTCTATAACAGCACACTGCATGCCGAGGCATATCCCGAGATATGGTATCCTTTTTTCACGTGCATATCTTATCGCCTCTATCTTCCCTTCAATTCCTCTATATCCAAAACCTCCAGGCACAAGGATTCCATCAGCATCAGAAAAATATCTTTCAGGGCCATGGACTTCTACTTCCTCTGAATCTATCCACCGTAGATTAACCTGTGCATCATTTGCAATGCCACCATGGGTAAGGGCCTCTATCAGACTCTTGTATGAGTCCTTAAGCCCTATATATTTCCCGACGATTGCGATATTGACTTCATTCTTAGGTTCTTTGATTCTTTTCACAACATCTTTCCAGATGGTAAGGTCAGGTCTGTGTAAATTCAGTTTAAGCCTCTTTTCTATAAGGGAATCGAGTCCTTCAGTATGCAGTACAATGGGAACTTCGTATATTGTTTCAACATCCCTTGCAGCAATGACAGCATCACCATCAAGATTACAGTGAATTGCGATCTTCTTTTTTATCTCAGGTGGGAGTGGCCTGTCAGTTCTACATAAAAGTATATCAGGCTGTATACCTATCTCCCTGAATTCTTTAACACTATGCTGTGTAGGCTTTGTCTTAAGTTCACCCGATGACTTCACATAAGGGACGAGCGTGAGATGAATATATAGTACATTTTCTCTGCCAACATCATACCTGAACTGCCTTATCGCCTCGAGAAAAGGTAAGCTCTCTATATCACCGATAGTCCCACCGATCTCAACTATCACCACATCATAGTCATTGCTTGCAGATTTTATAGCACGCTTTATTTCATCAGTAATATGTGGGACAACCTGCACAGTATCTCCAAGATAATCCCCTTTTCTTTCCTTTGTGATCACATTATAATAAATTCTTCCTGTTGTATAGTTGTTTGCCTGTGATGTTCTTATTGATGTGAATCTCTCGTAATGTCCGAGGTCGAGGTCTGTCTCTGTACCATCATCAGTGACAAATACCTCACCATGCTGGAATGGGCTCAGTGTGCCAGGGTCAACATTGATATAAGGGTCTAATTTCTGAAGAGTAACCTTCAGTCCCCTTGCCTCAAGGAGTGCACCGATAGCAGCAGCCGCAATACCCTTACCAAGCGATGAAACAACACCACCTGTTACAAAGATGTACTTAGGCATCTTTCTACCCTTTCTAAGTCTTCAGGGGTATCCACCCCAATAGTTTCATGAAAAGTTTCCTTTACCTTTATCCTGAAGCCATTTTCTAATGCCCGTAACTGTTCGAGTTTCTCTATTCTCTCAAGTTCTGTTGGCTTCATTTTTGCAAGTGCAATAAGCACCTTCCTCCTGTAGCTATAAATACCGATATGCTTGTAACAGTGACGAGTGACGAGTGACGAGTGACGAGCATGATATGGAATTGCTGCCCTCGAAAAATAGAGTGCAAATCCATCTTTATCAAATACAACTTTAACGACATTCGGGTCTGTGACTTCCTTTGAGTCTTCTACTTTTCTTGCAAGGGTACCAATAGAGGCTCTTTTGTCATCGAGAAGGGTAATAACATCATCTATCATTTCAGGCTGTATGAGCGGCTCATCACCCTGCACATTGACAATTATATCATAATCCATTGAAGCTGCAACCTCTGCTATCCTGTCTGTGCCTGAAGGATGTGCTTTGTCTGTCATTACCGCCTTGCCTCCAAAAGAAAGCACCCTCTCGAATATGGTTTCGCTATCTGTTGCAACGATTACATCATCTGCAAGGTGTGCAAGTTTTGAGTTTTCATATACATGTTGTATAACAGGTCTACCTTTGAGAAGGCATAGGAGTTTTCCCGGAAAACGGGTTGAGTCATAGCGGGCAGGGATGATGACTATTGCAGTCATGACTTAATTAATAATTATATACTGCTCTTCCATACCTTGACAATACCTTTCAATAATTATTAAAGTGAAAAGTAAGAAGTAAGAACTGAGGAGTGAAATCTTAACTTCCCATTTCCTACTTCCTATTTTACACTTAATTATAAAGGAGGGAGGAATATGGCAACCAGGTATAAGATTCCAGGCTCTTCATGGCGGGCATACATTGAGAGCGCCTTTTTCGCTAATTCTGTAAGAAAGACAACGATGGCAGAGCTCTATAGACTTGCTATAAAACAGCCAGAAGTCGTTATGACCTCTGAGCCGATGTATAAACCAGAACAGTTTGGACTCCCCAAAGATGCTAAAGTCCTTATTTCCAATGATGGAGGGATAGTAGGACGTACAGCGAGGGCAAGGCGATTGGTTAGGGAAATTGGTAAGGACAGAGACAAATATCTATCTCTGTTAGGAGAGGCTATATACAATTTCAACCGTCGTGAGGGATTATGGCTTGAAGGGATTGTTGGGTTACATCCTGACTTTATGGTTAAGGCACATCTTTTAAGCCCTGCTACTGATGCCAAAAATATGCTTGATTGGGGTTTTAACTTTACTCCCTTGATGGAGCCGTGGACTGACCTGTATAAAAAATCCCGTATATTAGATGAGCCTGATATACTTGTATTTGCTGACCCTGAATGGTCACATCCTGAGTTCCCGAATGGACTTGTGATTATTGATGAGATGCAGAACTGTATTGCTATCTTAGGACTGCGATATTTTGGTGAGAGGAAAAAAGGTACACTGACTCTTACCTGGACTATAGGCGTCCGTCAGAATATGGTTGCCTGCCACGGCGGTATCAAGAAGATTGGCAATAGTCTGCCGGTTGCTGTATTCGGGCTTTCAGGTTCAGGGAAATCTTCGATTACTAATAGCCATGATCATGCAGGGACATTAAAAGAAAATGAGAAGGTGACTGTTATTCATGATGATGCATTTTTGATAGATCTGGAGAATGATTTTACCATAGCCCTTGAGCCGAGTCTCTTTGATAAGACGGATGCGGTTGAATTTAATGACCCTATAGTCAAGTATTTCTATTCAGCCCAGAATGTAGCAGTTACAGAGCTTCCTGATGGCAGTAAGAAGATGGTGTGCGCAGACATCCGGAATGAGAATGGTCGGTGTATCAAGACAAGGGATATGTTTAACCATGCAGATTTCTGCGAAAGACCGGGTATGGTTATCTGGCTTCAGAAAGATACAAGCCTGCCACCCATCTGTAAGGCTGATACTATAGACCTTGCCGTTGCCATGGGGGCCTCACTGAGCACCATGCGTGCTAAGGGGGTAGAAAATGTTGACCTGAAAGAGCTCGAAAGATTAGTGATCGAGCCTTTTGCAAACCCATTCAGGGTTCATCCACTTTTAGTAGACTGTATGCAATTCAAAAAGTTGTTCAAGCTTGGGACTGAATGCTACATTATGAATACCCATGCCTTTGGTCTTCCAGGGAATCTCGTAGACATTCCAAAGGAGCTATCACTCTCCATAGTAACAGAACTGGTAAGGGGAAATATAGAATGGAGAGAATGGAAGGCATTTCAGGGACTGCTTCTTCCTAAAAATGGGAAAGAGCTGTTCGGTGCTGGTTATGATAAAAAATACAAACCAACAAGGGACCCTGCGTATTTGAGCTTCTTGCGTGACAGGATGCAGGACCGCATTACTTATTTATCTAACAAGAGGGACCTCGAACATGACATGGACAGCATCTTTATTGACCCCCTTGTTGCAGCAAGAACAGTGATTGACCACATCCTGCATCCTATTTAGAAAGGCCATATAGTCTTGGATTTCTCAACCATTGCAAGACAGATAGTTATATCAGCATTCCCGATACTGATAGCGATTACCTTTCATGAGCTTTCTCATGGTTTTGTAGCTAACAAATTAGGTGACCCAACAGCTAAAATGATGGGCAGGCTTACATTGAATCCTCTTGCCCATATTGACCCAATCGGGACGATACTGATGCCCCTTATGCTTATAATATTTACTAATGGCCAGTTCGTCTTTGGATATGCAAAACCTGTCCCCATAAATCCTATGAACTTCAAAAATCCTAAGAGGGATATGGCCATCTCAGCGGCTGCAGGGCCGATAACCAATATACTCCTCTCAATCTTAAGCATTCTGATTCTCAAGTTTATCATTATCCCACTTTCAGCCTTATTACCTGAAGCCATGAGCATGACTGTGATGAAGCCTTTAATCATGATATTCACATCGAGTGTTATTATTAATGTTGTTCTCGCTGCGTTCAATATGATACCAATCCCTCCCCTTGATGGTGGCAGAGTGTTGACAGGTCTCCTTCCATACAGGCAGGCCCTTTCATTCAGCAGGATTGAACCATTTGGTTTTATAATCGTTGTCATCCTTATAGCAACAGGCATCGCAAACTATTTTGTTATACCCCTTGTAAATCTGTTTCTACGATTATTACAGTTATTTTAGAGCTATCGCTGGCCTCACACACTCTCTACAAAGCTTAGCTGAATAGGGCTGTTGAAGATAAAAAAATGGTAGAATAAAACAATTGGTTATGATCCAGCAGTTGTCCCTGAGTATTGAAATCTCAGATAACATGCTAAAATATAAAAGACAGATTTGAAGAAGATAAAGTATTACCTGGATACAACGATATTTAATTTCGTATTTGCAGAAGGCGATGCAGAAAGAAAAGAAGGATGTTACCCTAAAACTTTTTAGAGATCTGCCTTTAATAGCTGAAGGAATATATATCTCAGATGAAGTAATCAGAGAAGTTAGCAGGGCACCTGAACCAAGGAAATCTCAATTAGAAGGATTATTAAGAGAGATTAATCCCTTACTGCTTGAGGCAGATCTGGAAGCAGAGGAATTGGCTGAGCGGTATATCAAGGAAGGAATTATTCCTGAACGGTATAGAGGTGATGCACTTCATATAGCTGTTGCCGTTGTAAATGGCATAGATGCAATCGTCAGCTGGAACTTTGAGCATATTGTGAAACTAAAGACGAGAGTTATGGTTAAAGGGGTAAATAGGCTGTTGGGCTATCATGAAATTGAGATATGTTCACCAGAGGAGGTGATTGAATTATGAAGGGGCTTAAAGGATTAAAGGAGATTCATGAGATAATGGAGAAGATTTACGAGGAAGAAAAAGGATTAAGTGCCGAGCAGAGGATTAAAAAACTTAGAGAAGAGTCTGACAAATTTATACTGGAGCGGAGTTTGGAGTTAAAACGGGTGAAGCCCAAAGAACAAAAACAGATTGTAGTATAATTGTTCACAACAGATATGGATGATGGCAATTAAGGAAAAGAGAAAAATATCAAAATCTTCTGAAAAATCTGAAAGGATTTATTGAAGGTTCTACCAGTGAGTTAGCCAAAAAGAATTTCCTTAATGAGTTATCAGAGTCCTGGCTCTATGCTTCTGATGATGTTATTCTTAAAGCTAATATTTTTAGATGAGTTTGTTCGTGCTAATGCCCAAGGTCATCCTGTTAATCAGGATACCGCAAAAAATATGCTTGGAGAATTAGTTTTAGCAATGAGAAGAGACTTAGAGTATAAGAATACTAAACTCAAAACCTCAGATTATAAAATATTAAAAATTGTTAAATGATTTTTGCAACACTTCGGCTAACAACAAGAGTCTGTCGAAAAACCCTCTGAACTCTTGAAATATATGTTGAGTCTTCTTCATTGGACCGCTGATAAGCAGCATTTGTTCTTATTGACATTCTAGTTGTACCGACCGCTTTCATCCTGACTGACCCGCTATTCCTAATGTAGGATGCAGTTTGGGGAGCAGAGGTTGCTCTTAATACCAAGAAAAAGTCATCCTCGATGGGCTTCCTAAGATATAAAATTGCACTTGAAATGATATCAAAGATACTTAACCTTGTCACCAGCCTTTCTTGACAGGCTGTCATAGATGCATTAATAATATTACATATTTTTAATCTTATGGAGGTTAATTGGAAAGAGTTCTAAGTGGGATGCAGGCGAGTGGGAAGTTGCATTTAGGAAACCTGATAGGGGCGCTTCAGAACTGGGTGAAACTTCAGGATAAATATGACTGTTATTACTTTGTTGCAGACTGGCATGGCCTTACTACAGGGTATACAGAGCCATCTTCTATCAAGGAATCCACAAAAGACCTTTTCATTAATTATCTCGCATCAGGCCTTGACCCTGAGAAATGCACAATATTTCTCCAGTCGAGGGTTCTCGAACATGCAGAGCTTCATCTTCTGCTTTCGATGATAACTCCACTCGGCTGGCTCGAAAGGGTTCCAACATACAAAGAAAAACAGGAGGAAATCAAAGACAGGGATTTATCTACTTATGGATTCTTAGGATATCCGCTTCTTCAGACAGCAGACATATTGATATATAGGGCAAAGTATGTACCTGTTGGCATTGACCAGGTGCCGCACCTTGAGATAAGTCGGGAGATTGCGAGACGTTTCAATTACCTTTATAAAGAAATCTTCCCTGAACCAGAGGCATTGCTTACAGAATTCCCAAAGGTAGTAGGGGTTGATGGAAGGAAGATGTCCAAGAGCTATGATAATGCAATATATCTTTCAGACAGCCCAGAAGAGGTTGAGGAAAAACTGAAAACGATGGTTACTGACCCTGCAAGAATTAAAAGAACAGACAAAGGAAATCCTGAGTTATCCCCTGTATACCAGCTTCATAAGATCTTCTCCTCAAAAGATGAACAGGAAGAGGTGGCAGAGGGGTGCAGAACAGCAGGCATTGGCTGTATTGACTGCAAAAAGATTCTTATCAAAAATGTCTTTAAGGTCATGGAACCCATATGGGTAAAGAGTAATGAACTCATTAATAATCCGGATGTCCTCTCTAATATTGTGGATAAAGGTACAGAAAAGGCGAAGAAGGTTGCCGGAGAAACCATGCGACTTGTTCGAGAGGCAATGGGCTTGTATTAGTACTGAAGAGTAAGTATGGGTATCCTTGACGAAAACAGGCATCTCGAAGACCTGGATAAAAAATATATCTGGCATCCCTTCACCCAGATGAAGGAATGGCTTGAAGAGAAGACAATCATCATCTCTGAAGGTAGAGATTGCTTTATAAAGGACATATATGGAAGATGGTATCTTGATGGTGTCTCATCCCTCTGGGTAAATATCCATGGACACAGAAAGAAAGAGATAGATGATGCGATAAAGAATCAGCTTGATAGCATCAGCCATAGCACATTACTTGGATTAAGCAATATCCCTGCTATTAAGCTAGCGGAGAAGCTGATAATGATAGTGCAGAAGAGCAGAAGAGCAGAAGAGCAGAAGAAAGACGGAAAAACTTCTGAACTTCAGGACTTCCGCTCTTCCGAGCTTAGCAAGGTCTTCTATTCTGACAACGGCTCTACCGCTGTTGAGATTGCTCTAAAGATGGCATTTCAGTACTGGAAACATAAGGGCATTCATGGAAGACACAAATTTCTTTCCTTAAACAATGCATATCATGGTGATACAATAGGGGCTGTAAGTGTTGGTGGGATTGATATATTCCACAGGACATTCTCACCACTTTTATTTAAGACTTATAAGGCCCCCTCGCCTTATTGCTATAGATGTGAATTTGATAAAAGCTATCCTGACTGCAAATTCGTATGCCTTAACAGGATGGAGGAGATTCTCAAATCGCACTCTAAGAAAATAGCAGCAGTAATAATTGAGCCGATTGTTCAGGCAGCAGGAGGGATGATTGTTTCACCCCCTGGTTACCTTAAGGGTGTACATGATTTATGCACAAGATACAATGTCCTCATGATTGCTGATGAGGTTGCAACAGGATTCGGAAGGACAGGAAGGATGTTTGCCTGTGAACATGAAGATGTTATGCCTGATATCATGTGTCTTTCAAAGGGCATAACAGGGGGATATATGCCACTTGCTGCGACTCTTACCACAGATGAGATATATAACGCATTCCTTGGGGAGTTTAAAGATTTCAAAACATTCTTTCATGGCCATTCATATACAGGGAATCCCCTCGCATGTGCAGCAGCCCTCGCATGTTTGGACTTATTTGAGAAAGAGAAGACACTCAAAAACCTCCAGCCGAAGATTGAGATTCTCAAGGCATGGTTTAAGGAGGTCTTGAATCTTCAACATGTTGGAGATGTCCGGAACAAAGGACTGATGATAGGTATAGAATTAGTAAGAGACAAAAAGACAAAAGAACCCTATGACTGGGCAGAGAAGATAGGATGGCGTGTTGCATACCATGCAAGAGATAATGGAGTCTTCATCAGACCACTCGGAAATGTCATAGTCATCATGCCCCCATTGAGTATAAGCGAGCAGAACCTTAATCAGTTGCTAAAAATAATTAGAGATTCTATAGTTACAGTAACAGAAGGTTAAGAAGTTAAGATTTTTTCGAGTTTACGGTGCGAATCAGTAAAAAATCCATAGCACTTTTATTAATCATAATACTAGCTCCAATAATAATCTATCTCCTATGGCCATCTGATGAAGGCAGGATAAAGAAACTTTTAAAGGAAGGTTCTAAGGCAGTAGAAAGGGAAGACCTTGATGATGTGATGTCGAGGGTATCTTTTAACTATCGTGATGACTATGGTTTCACATATCTTTACATAAAGGAATACATGAAAAAAGTCTTTGAGCAGATGAGCGATATCAGGGTCGAATATGAAAATCTCAAGATAAAAGTTAATAAAGCGACTGCCACAGCAGATATGGATGTGAGGATTATAGCAACTATAGGTAATGATACTGGATATGTTATAGGCGATGTAGCTAAACCAATTCACCTCAGATTTACACTCGAAAAGGAAAGGGTAAAGTGGCTTGTGACAAAAACAGAAGGACTACCCAGGGAATGATTTTTTCGAAAGAGGGTCGTATAATATCTTAAGGCCGAAGTGGCGGAACTGGCAGACGCGCTAGGTTCAGGGTCTAGTGGTCGAAAGGCCGTGCGGGTTCAACTCCCGCCTTCGGCACCATCTGCTCATTCCCTCACCCTTCGAACATTTGCTCCAATCCTGATAAGCTTCTCTTCTATCTTTTCATATCCCCTGTCAAGGTGGTAAAGCCTGTGAATGGTTGTCTCTCCTTCTGCAGCGAGTGCTGCCACAACAAGTGATGCGCTTGCCCTTAAGTCAGTTGCCATCAGAGGTGCACCTTTAAGTTTTGATATGCCTTTTACTGTAGCAGTCCCATCTTCTATGGTAATATCAGCACCCATCCTCCTGAGTTCTGCAACATGCATGAACCTGTTTTCAAAGATTGTCTCCTTGATTATGCTTGTCCCATCAGCAATTGACATCAGGGCCATAAACTGGGCCTGCATGTCTGTAGGAAAACCAGGGTAGGGCATAGTTGTGACATTATTTGCAATCGGTCTTGATGGTCCAATTACACGAATCCCGTCTGAAATATTTTCAAATACAAGCCCAGCATCCCTGAGTTTCATTATTGGTGCATCAAGATGTTCCAGCCTGCATCCCTTAATAATTATATTACCACCTGTAATACCTGCAATCGTCATGAAGGTTGCTGTCTCAATCCTGTCAGGTATAATTGAATAGTTGAAGGGTTTCAATTTATCCACACCCTCTATTTCAACAATACTCCCTCCTGCACCCTCTATCTTTGCACCCATTGAGATAAGTGCGTTTGCAAGGTCAGTGACTTCGGGTTCTTTAGCAGCATTTTCGAGGACTGTCTTCCCTTCTGCAAGTGAAGCAGCCATCATAAGGTTTTCAGTCCCTGTAACAGTTGGTATATCAAAATAAATGGATATGCCTCTAAGCCGTTTTGCCCTGGCAAACACATATCCTGATTCAAGCTCTATCTTTGCACCCATCTTCTCAAGACCCATTAGGTGCAGGTTTATGGGTCTTGCACCAATAGCACACCCTCCCGGGAGTGATACCTTTGCCCTGCCAAATCTCGCAAGCAATGGACCGAGGACAAGAACCGATGCACGCATGGTCTTTACAAGGTCATAGGGTGCTTCAAAGGAGTTAACAATCTTCGTATTTATTACCACCTTCCCATCTTCGTAATGAAACCCTGCTCCGAGATGTACAAGAAGTCGGCCCATAGTCATTATATCTCTCAGGTTTGGTACTCTACTTATAGTGCTATATCCAGATGAAAGGATGGAGGCAGCCATTATCGGAAGGGCTGCGTTCTTTGCCCCGCTTATCTCAACATCACCCTTAAGCCTTTTACCACCTTTAATAATAAGTTTTTCCAGAGTTATACCTCCTCACCTTTATTATTCTCTCAATTCCTGCATAATCTTTTATTAAAGATATGTCTTTAAATCCTGCATCATCAGCTATTCTGCTCACCAACCCTGCCTGCTTAAAACCAAGTTCAAGGATAATGCAGCCGCCCTCTTTTAAATAACGATGTGCTGCAGGGATTATTGTTCTATAAAAATCAAGGCCATCAGCTCCACCGTTTAATGCCTCTACTGGCTCCCAATCTCTTATCTCAGGCTGCAAATCTTTTATATCATCCCTTTTGATATAAGGAGGGTTTGAGACGATCAAGTCAAATTCCTCTTCCTCAATCGGTTCAAATAAATTGCCTCTTACAAAGGTTACATTTTTGATGCCATTAATCTCTGCATTTTCTTTTGCGTATTCAATAGCAATCTCTGATGTATCAGTGCCATAGATATGTGCATCAGGAAATTCTCTGGCAAGTGCAAGGGCTAAACAACCACTACCTGTGCAGAGATCTAAGATAATTAGTGACAAGTGACGCCCGCCCCGCTTCGCGGAGCGAGGCCGGGGAGTGACGAGTGACGAGTCTTTGTCTTCACTTTCAACTTTCAACTTGAAACTTTTAACTGTCTTTATGGCTTCTTCCACCAACAATTCTGTCTCTGGTCTCGGTATAAGGACACCAGAGCCTACTTTTATTTTTAGACCATAAAATTCTGTGTATCCTACGATATACTGAAGAGGCTCTCTTTTCGATCTTCTTTTCAGAAATCCATCTATCTTTGTGAGTTCTTCCTCTGAAATTTGGGGGTTATCTCTGTAGAGGGCTGTTCTATCTATTCCGAAGCAATGAGATATTATCATCTCCGCCTCTCTGACAGCATCATCAACGCCAGACCTTTTAAGAAACTCTGTTGTTTCTCTTAATTTATTGAGGGAGTTCATATTTCTTTCAGCCTTTCTGCCTGATAATGTGTAATCAGCCCATCTATTATCTCATCGAGATTTCCCTCAAGCGCCTGCTCGAGCTTATGAAGTGTGAGGCCAATCCTGTGGTCAGTAACACGGTTCTGGGGGAAATTGTATGTTCTTATCTTTTCGCTTCTGTCACCTGTTTTCACCTGTGATTTCCTCTCCAGTGACCTCTCCCTCTCCTGCCTTTCCATCTCAACCTCATAAAGCCTTGAGCGGAGAACCTTCATAGCCTTCTCTTTATTCTTAATCTGGGATCGTTCATCCTGACATTGCACAATAAGCCCCGTTGGTATATGGACAATCCTTACAGCAGAATAGGTTGTATTAACTCCCTGACCTCCAGGTCCTGAGGCACAGAATGTGTCTATTCTCAGGTCTTTTTCATCAATCTTTATGTCAAGCTCCTCTGCCTCAGGAAGCACAGCAACTGTTGCTGCAGATGTATGGATTCTTCCAGAGGCCTCTGTGACAGGCACACGCTGAACCCTGTGAACGCCACTTTCATACTTAAGTCTGCTGTATGCACCCTTCCCCTGAATAGATACAATTACTTCTTTGATACCTCCAAGTCCTGTAGAATTCATATCTATCATCTCTACCTTCCATCTCTTATGCTCAGCATATTTCAGATACATTCTGAATAGATTGGAGGCAAAGAGGGCAGCCTCTTCACCACCAGTCCCTGCCCTAATCTCGAGTATTACATTTTTTTCATCACGGGGGTCTTTTGGAAGGAGCATAATCTTAATCTCTTCCTCTATCCTCGGCTTCCTTTCTTTTAGCTTATCAAGTTCTGCCTGTGCAAGCTCCCGCATGTCGCTATCGCTTCCCTTCAAAAGCTCTTCTGCATCTTTAATATCAGAAAGTAATTTTGTGTACTCTCTAATTTTATCTATGAGTGGCTGAAGGTCTGCCTGCTCTTTTGAATACTTCTGGAGTTCAACTGGATTTGATAAAACCCTTGAATCCATCAGCAGTCTTGTAAGTTCCTCATATTTATCTTCTATTGCCTTGAGTTTCTCAAGCATTTGCTTCCTCTATTCTAAGAACCTCTTCGAGTGCCCTGATAGCGACCTCGAGTTGAGCACCATCAGGTTCTCTTGTTGTAAGTCTCTGGAGCAGAAGCCCTGGCTGTATTAATACATACATTATTGGATTGCTTTCCATTCTTGAGGAGTATTTCAAAAATTCAAAGGAAAGCCCGGCTATTAATGGGACAAGGATAAGCCTTGAAATAAATTTATAAGTGAATGTCCACTCCTGCGGGATAAATGAAAATGTGAAAATACTGACCACCATAACTATAAGGAGAAAGCTTGTGCCACAACGAGGATGAAGGGGGCTGTAATCCTTTGCATTCTCTAATGTTAATCCTTTTTCGTGCTCATATGCATGTATTACCTTATGCTCTGCGCCGTGATACTCAAATATCCGCCTCATCTCTTTCCACATGCCGACTGCGATTATATATGTCAGGAAAAGAATTATCCTGATAATCCCATCAATGAGATTAAACATAAATGAGCTTTCAGAAACAGATACAAATATGATTCCTAATAGCCTTGTTGCGTATAACGGTAGCAGTATAAACACTACTATACCGAGGATTATAGCCAGTACGATGGTAAAGCCAATAGTGGTAGAACTCATGTGTTTTTTCTCTCCCTCTTCGTATGCCTTGCTCGCAGAAAACTCTATAGCCCTGATTCCGATGGACAGGGCCTGATATAGTGCTATTACACCCCGCATGAGAGGGAGTCTTAGAATCTTTGGGAGTTCCTTCAGTCCCTCTCTCTTCACGTGAATATCCCCCTTTGGCCCTCTGACTGCTACTGTCCAGCCTTTTCTGGTCTTCATCATAACACCTTCTATAACTGCCTGCCCGCCTATGTTTTTCATCAAGGTATCTCAAAAAAAAGTCGTTAGCCTTAAGCCTTCAGACTAACGACTATACCACTAATGTATCTACTTCTTTGTATACTTTTTCTTAAACTTCTCTACCCTTCCTTCAGCATCAACAATCTTCTGTTTTCCTGTAAAGAATGGGTGGCACTTCGAACAGATGTCAACATGAATGTTTGGTTTTGTTGACCTTGTTACGAATCTCTCACCGCAAGCACATATAACCTCAGCCTCTTTATATGACGGATGAATTCCTTCCTTCAAAATTATCCTCCTGTAATTAGTTTAGCTTAATAGCGTATTAGCTTGCCAGCTTGATAGCTAAGATAATTTTAATAAATTTATAGTAGTTTTGGCAAGATGCTTGATTTCCCTAACTTTATCCTTTATCCTTCTTATATACTTTTGAATGTCATTGCGAGGGAGTCCTGATAAAACCGGGACGACGAAGCAATCCCAAAAGAGATTCTTCGTCCTGATCTTCCATCAGGACTCAGAATGACAAATAGAGGGGTGGTTCGTTGGAAAAAGAGATAGTGGATTTCCTCGTTATAGGTAGTGGTGTTGCCGGCCTAAGGGCTGCAATAGAGCTTGCATCCCATGGCAGTGTCCTTGTTGTAACAAAAGACAGACCAACTGAAAGCAGCACAGAGTATGCACAGGGCGGAATTGCTGTTGCCTTGAGTGATGAGGATGAGGTAGGCATTCATTTTGAAGACACATTAAAGGCAGGAGATGGTCTCTGCAGGGAAGATGCCGTGAAGATACTTGTTGAGGAAGGTCCTGAAAGGATACTTGAACTTATATCATGGGGTGCTGAGTTTGACAAAGAGGGGACAAAACTGGACTTCACAATAGAGGCAGCCCATTCGAGGAAAAGGATACTGCATGCCCAAGGGGATGCAACAGGCAGAGAGCTCGAGAGGGTGCTTCTAAATAAGGTTCGTTCATTTCCATCAGTTAAAAAATATCCCTTTGCCTTTACTATGGATCTCATTATAAGAGAAGGGAAATGTTACGGCGCTTATATACTGAAGGATGGAAAAGTAAATACCATTTTCGCAAGGGCAACAGTTCTATGCACAGGAGGTGCAGGCCAGATATTTTCAAGAACAACAAATCCTCTGGTAGCAACAGGAGATGGTATGGCGATAGCCTTTAGAGCTGGCTCAATACTTGAGGATATGGAGTTTGTACAGTTTCATCCTACGAGTCTGTATTCACCTTATGCCCCACATTTTTTGCTCAGCGAGTCTTTGAGAGGTGAGGGTGCAATTCTGAGGAATATAAACAATAAGCCTTTTATGAGAAGCTACCATCCTGATGGAGAGCTTGCACCGAGGGATATTGTTTCAAGGGCAATAATCTCTGAGATGGTAAAAACAAAAAGTAACCATGTGTACCTCGACATGACCCATCTCGAAAAAGAATTTGTAAAGAAGAGATTTCCACGAATCTACTCCACATGCCTTCAATATAATATAGATATCACAGAAGAACCTGTTCCTGTATCACCTGCTGCCCATTACATGATGGGAGGTGTAAAGACTGACATTAATGGCGCTACAAACATAAAAGGACTCTATGCAGCAGGCGAGGTTGCATGCACAGGTGTGCATGGTGCAAACAGGCTTGCGAGTAACAGCCTTCTTGAAGGGCTTGTCTATGGTGCACGAGCAGGTAAAACAGCATGTGAGTCACATTTTGATATTAAAGAGTTATTGTCAATTGAAGAGGATCTGGGGTATGCGCCCGCGTATCATTTTATTCCTGAGCATGATGAGATAAGAATGACATTGAGAAAGTTCATGTGGGAGAAGGTAGGGATAATAAGGTGTGGCGACTCTCTTGAGGATACAAGAAAAAAACTTACTGAATGGTCATTCATACTTGATAAGGTTTTTTATACAAGGCGTGAACTCGAATTGAAGAATATGCTCACATGTGCCATGGTAATCACAGAGGCAGCCATTTTGAGAAAAGGGAGTGTTGGAGCACATTACAGGTCTGACTTCCCACAAAGAGGTGAAGAATGGCAGAAGCATATTACATGGAAGAAGGGAGATAAAGAGTTAAAATATGAGTTTGTCAGGCAATAGAAAATCAAAGATTGTCTGTACTATTGGACCTGCAACGGCAAGCAGGGAGATGATATGTTCCCTTATTAAAAATGGGATGGATGTTGCAAGGCTGAACTTTTCACATGGTGACCATGAATTTCATAAGAGGATTACAAATTTTATAAGGAAAGCGTCAGAAAGACTTAAAAGACCTGTTGCAATCCTTCATGACCTTCAGGGTATAAAGATAAGGGTTGGACCCATCTCTAACGGTTCTGTTGAACTTAAAAAAGGCACAGAGATATTTCTCCATCCTGGCACAGAGGTTAGCAATAACAAACATATATTTATTTCATATCCTAACCTCAAAAAGGATGCAGTTGTGGGAGATAGGATACTTTTTGATGACGGCTTAATTCAGGCATGTGTAACAGGAAAGACCAGAGATGGTATAAGAGCAAAGATTACAGAGGGAGGGATATTAAAAGATAAAAAAGGCGTGAACCTTCCTGATACGAAGACGACAATACCACATTTTACTGAAAAGGATAAGAGAGACCTTGAATTTGGTTTAAAGATGGATGTTGACTATGTGGCACTCTCATTTATAAGGTGCGCAGATGATATAAAGATTGTAAGGGAATGGCTTAAAAAAAGGCACAAGACATTGCCGATTATAGCAAAGATTGAAAAACCAGAGGCACTTCATGACATCGCTAATATACTCGATGAGGCAGATGGAATAATGGTAGCAAGGGGTGACTTAGGTGTTGAGGTTCCACCTGAGGAAGTTCCTCTAATACAGAAGGACTTAATCGAGAAGGCAAATAAAAAGGGTAAGATTGTAATTACTGCAACACAGATGCTCGAGTCTATGAAAGAACACTTAAGGCCAACAAGGGCAGAGACAACAGATGTTGCAAATGCAGTGCTTGATGGAACAGATGCGCTGATGCTTTCCACAGAGACAGCGACTGGAAGGTATCCTGTTGAGGCATTGCGGATGATGGACAGAATCATTGTTTATACAGAGAAGCAATATTTAAGAAATCTACACGCTACACGGTACATGCTACATGCTACAGATTTTGCAGAGGCAGTAGCAGATGCAGCATGCAGGGCAGCAGAGGATATTAAGGCAAAGGTACTTGTTGCTTTTACGCAATCAGGTTTTACAGCCAGGCTTGTGTCAAAGTTCAGGCCAGATGTTCCAATAATCGCTTATACACCTGACGAAAAAATAAAAAACAGAATGTGTCTCTACTGGGGAGTCACTCCAAAAATTATGAGGCCACTTGAGACTACCGATGAGATGATAAAAAAGGTGGAGAGGTCCCTTGTCGAAGAAGGCATTGTAAAAAAGGGTGACAGGATTGTAATCACCTCGAGTTCTCCCCTCTCAACCCTCGGAAAAACAAACTTCATGAAGCTACACACGATTGGCGAGTAGATAATCAGGGCATCTTTATCTCGTATGCCTTGATCTTTCTGTGGAGGTTGCTTCGTTCAATATCAAGGACTTCTGCTGTCTTCGATATGTTCCAGTTGTTTTCCTCGAGCTTTTTTGTAATAAAGTCCTTTTCAAATGAATCTCTTGCCTCCCGCAGTGTTTTAAAGGCAAGATAGTCTGAACGGGTTGGCTCTCCGATAACAAGGTTTTTAGACATTATAATATTCGAAGGGGTCATTATAACAAGCCTTTCTATCACGTTCCTAAGTTCCCTTATATTTCCAGGCCAGTCATATATCTCGAGTGTCTTTAATGCATCAGGGGTTATCTTCTTTGGCTTTTGTCCATATTCTGAGGCAAAATATTCGAGAAAATACTCAACGAGTGCTGGTATATCCTCCTTTCTATCCCTCAAAGGAGGAATAACTATAGGTATGACATTAAGCCTATAAAATAGATCTTCTCTGAAAGTACCCTTACTTACCTCTTCTCTGAGGTCTTTGTTAGTGGCTGCAATAATCCTCACATCCACCTTTATATTCCTGTTGCCTCCAACACGCTGAAACTCCTGAGTCTCTATAACCCGAAGTACCTTTGACTGAGTAGAGAGTGACATATCACCAACCTCGTCGAGAAATAATGTGCCTTCATCTGCAAGCTCAAATTTACCTTTCTTCCTTTCAAATGCACCTGTAAAAGACCCCTTTTCATGGCCGAACAGCTCGCTCTCTATAAGCTCCTGCGGTATCGCAGCACAATTCACCTCAATAAAGGGTTTCTCTGCCCTGTTGCTGTTATCATGCATGAGATGCGCAACAAGCTCTTTGCCTGAGCCGCTCTCGCCGAGTATTAAAACCCTGCTGTTACTCTGTGCAACCATATCTATCTGCTCTCTAAGTTGTTTCATCTTTTGAGAATTACCAACAAGTCTCCATCTCTTTATCAGATCCTGTTTGAGGGCCCTATTCTCGATCTCAAGGGTTCTTCTCTCAATCGCCCTTTTAGCAGATATAAGCACCTTCTCGAGGGAAAGGGGTTTTTCAAGAAAGTCGTATGCACCCATCCTTGTTGCCTTTACAGCAAGTTCTATATTCCCGTGACCCGAAATCATGACTACAGGAAGGTCTGGTTTTAGACCTTTAATCTCCTTAAGTGTCTGGATGCCATCAATACCTGGAAGCCATATATCAAGCAGTACCAAATCCGGGTTTTGCTCTTTTATAATCCTTAGTGCCTCTTCGCCAGAACTTGATGTAAGGACATCACATCCCTCATCCTCTAATATCCCTGAGAGGCTTTCGCGGATTCCCTCTTCATCATCTACTACAAGCACAACAGGCTCTATCATTAACTCTCCTTTGGGCACAAGGGGGACTTTGTCCCCCTTGTGAAATCACCCTCTTTCATATGGCTGATTCCCTTATAGGAACCTCTATTGTGAAGATAGTCCCTTTCGGTTCGTTGTCCCTGACCCTGATATATCCTCTATGTTCTGCGATAATCCTGTTTGCTATTGCAAGGCCAAGGCCAGTGCCATCCTTTTTAGTCGAGAAATATGGAAGAAATAATTTCTCCTTGTCCTCATCCCTTATGCCTGGCCCATTGTCTGCGATGTCTATATATGCTCTGTTAGAAAATATATCAAACTGGAGTGTTACATCAATTCTACCACTGTTAGCCATTGCCTGTATTGCATTATCAAATATATTTATCATAACCCTTTTGAAATGCTCTCCATCCAGCTCTACAGGGGGTGAATCATCTGGTATTGATACATTTATCTCTACACCTTTATAACCTTTATATAGATTAACCACCTCATCTATTACAGTCGCCATATGGGTTGGGGTTTTGTTTATCTCAGGCATCTTACCGAATCTCGAGAACTCATCAACTAACCTCCTCAGGCTGTCCACTTCCTTTACTATGGTTTTTGCAGAGTGGTCAAAGACCTGGTCAAAATCAACATCTTTATGCTCCCATTTTTTTATCATGCGTTCTGTCGAGAGTTTAATAGGTGTCAGAGGATTCTTTATCTCATGTGCAACCCTTCTGGCAACCTCCTGCCATGCAACTACCTTCTGAGCCTTTATTATATCAGTGAGATCATCAAAGACAACGAGGAGGCCGATGTATTTTTGAGAATCCCTGAGACTGGTAATGAAGACCCTGAGGATAACCCTCCTGTCACCTATAACTGCCCTTACTTCTTTCTCGACACCTCTGAATTCCCGTCCTTCTATCCCCTTAACAAGGTTCTCAAGCTCTTCGGATTTTATCATTGACATGAGCTCCCTGTAACTTTTATTAATAACCTCTTCAGGTTTTATATTAAGTATTGTGCACGCAGCACCATTTATCATCAGTATATTCCCGGCAGTGTTTAGCATAATAACGCCGGAATTTATGTTATCTAATATATTCTCCATAAAGAGTCTTCGCCTGTCAGATTCAAGATATGCAGACTGGAGTGATTCCTTCCCCTCCTTCAATTCCTTTACCATATGGTTGAATGAATTTATTAGAAGTCCTATCTCATCCTCCCTGTTGAGGTCAACTTTTATATTGAGGTCACCAGCAGCAACCTGCTCTGTTGCCTGTGCAAGGCTCTGTATTGGGTCTGTTATGCCCCCTGCAATCTTAAGGGCAACCCAGAGGGCCATAAAGACTACAAGCAGGGTAAGGAAGCCGAGAATCAAGAGGTAATTTGTTTTTATAGGCACCTTCCATGATTCGAGTGTCAGATAATTCTCATAGGCATTCTTTATTTTTTCAACATCCTCAGTAATGTTTTTTGACACAATGGATTCGACAACTATTATGCCTATCTGTCTGCCTTCATGGTATTCAGGCACCACAGCCCTCACTGTATCTCCATTCTCCCCTGATATGACCTCGACATCTGCCCTGCCGTCAAATGCAGCCTTTACTGTTTCAGTAGCATCTTTCGGTATCTCTTTAAGATACCTGATAGTATAATTGCCGACAGCTGTTTTACCTGCTGATAAAGCCTTTGCATAATCGAGTGCCTTCTGTCTTTCAATCTCATAAACAGCCTTTGCTATTTCTACTGACCTATCTAAGGGTTGTCTTAATTGTGGGGCAAACCACCGGTCTATATAATTTGTAACAAGCCCGCTTGATACAATAAATAAAAAGGTAGCAGGGATTAAGGTCAGGACAACAAGGATAACGACAAGTTTGGTTTTAAACCTGTATCCAAGAACTTTACTCCTTCTCTCAAAGTAGAGTTTTAACAGGCTCTTGCCAACAAAGAACATAAGGGTTAAGAGTGCAATGATAGTAAGGTTCAGCACTACGAGGATGGTTAACTTTGTTAAGAAGGGAACAGTCTCAAGCCTCATGTAGTACAGTTCGACCCCAAAGGCCACAATGCTTATCAGAAATACGATTGCTACGATAATATTAAAACGAAGATTCTTCATTTGACCGTTCCTATATTAAAAAAAGGAGAGTCCTTTCTGACCTTGAATTCATTTTCGGATAAAAAAATAATAAAGTATCCTATTACAGGAGGCAACTTCCTTATCTTCGACTCAACAGTTATCCTGACAAAATATACCCCTGATTCAAGCTCTCGTATATTCGTGAGCTTCAATTCATTGATGCTCAATGTCCATTTTATCATAGATTCAAATGATTTGAGTCTCTTTTCTATAAGTGTACTTCCATCATAGGAGGTTGCAATATATTCCTGTTTTACAGGGTCACATTTCAGGGTTCTCACAAATGACTTGCCGAGTACAAACTCATCAGGCCACATATTCCAGACCCTGAAGAGGTCTATATAAAATCTAAGCTCCTTTGCTATTCCATTCCTCAGCTCCTCAAGGTGTTTTTCATCAAGCGATAGGGCGGTTGTAACATAAATCTCATTGTTCTGCAACTTTACTTCAGGCCCTGTTATTTCCGCGCCGCTTGACAGTGAATGTGAAAGTAACAAGTAAAAAGTTAAAAGTGAAAAGTTAAAAGTTAAAAATTTTAAAAATCTTTTAAACTTTAACTTGTAACTTGAAACTTGTAACTTACTTATTTTAAGGCTTGACATCTCCAGAAAAATTTATTTTCATTATAGCATACAAAAAGCAGTGACAAGTGACGAGTGACAAGTGACAAGTTTAAAAATTAAAGACTTCAGACTTTTAAAATTCTCGTTACTCGTTACTATTAACTCGTAACTTTTAAAAGAGGAGGAGCTATGGAATTAAAGATTGTAAAGATAGACATTCCCGAGGGCTGCAATATAATTCTGGGCCAGACACATTTCATAAAGACCGCAGAGGATCTCTATGAGATTATAGCGACAACCGTGCCCCAAGTAAAATTTGGCATTGCATTTACAGAGGCCTCAGGGCCATGCCTGATAAGGACAGAGGGCAACGACACTGAACTTATTAATCTCTGTGTCAAGAACCTTCAAGAATTAGGCGCGGGCCATGTATTTTGCATCCTCCTTAGAAATGCCTTTCCTATCAATGTCCTCAATCAGATAAAGAACTGCCCTGAGGTCTGCAGGGTTTTCTGCGCAACAGCAAATCCCATTGAGGTGATTGTAGCAGCAACATTGCTGGGTAATGGTGTGCTTGGTGTAATTGACGGCTTCTCTCCAAAAGGGATAGAGACGGCTGAAGATAAAGCTCATAGAAAAGAGTTTTTGAGAAAGATAGGGTATAAGTTATAAGAATTAATGGAGACATGATGATACCTGAACTTAAATACGATGATAACGGGCTTATTCCAGCCATTATACAGGACGCCGAGAACGGTGATGTTTTGATGATGGCCTATATGGACAGGAGAGCTCTCGAAATGACACTCGAGACAGGATTTACACATTTCTGGTCACGCTCGAGACAGAAATATTGGAAGAAGGGTGAGACCTCAGGCAATGTTCAGGAGATTAAGGAGATTCTTTATGATTGTGATGAAGACACACTGCTGGTAAAGGTAATCCAGCATGGCTCTGGTGCCTGTCACACAGGAAACAGAACATGCTTTTTTAGAAGGATTACAAAACCCTGACTCTGTGGTGGAGGTTTTTATGGGCTGTATATTCTGCAGGATTGCAGAGAAAAAACTATCAGCAAAGATAATATACGAAGATGAGCTTTCACTCGCCTTTGAGGATATTAGTCCACAGTCTCCTGTCCATACCCTTGTGATACCCAAAAAACATATCTCCACAAATCTTGATATTAAAGAAGAAGATAATGCCCTTATTGGCCATCTGTTTCAGGTTGCAAACAGGATTGCAAGGGATAAAGGTATAGCAGAGCGTGGGTTCAGGCTTGTGATGAACTGTAACCCTGAGTCAGGACAGGCGATTTATCACATCCACCTTCATCTGCTCGGCGGCCGCCGCATGCACTGGCCACCCGGATAGAAGATGGTGCCGAAGGCGGGATTTGAACCCGCACGGGTTACCCCACACGCCCCTCAAACGTGCGTGTCTACCAGGTTCCACCACTTCGGCCTAAATTAGTTAATGCTACTATAAAAATCTGAGGGTTTTCAAGCTCCCTTTTTACCTCTATGAAAAATTTAATAGGGCTTTACAATTTGATAGTTCAGATGTTAGATTTTTTCTATGAAATACGGTGAAAAGACAATCAGTAAAGTCACGCTGGAAACCTGGGATAATCCCCATCCAGAGCGTGATTATGAGATTAACATCAGTTTCCCCGAGTTTACATGTCTCTGCCCGCGTTCCGGATACCCTGACTTTGCAACCATCAAGATAAATTATATACCCCACAAAAAGACTGTTGAACTGAAGTCCCTGAAACTCTATCTGAATTCATTCCGGGGACTCTATATGTCCCACGAAGAGGCGACTAATAAGATTTATTCAGAACTCAAAAAGAGACTCAAACCGAGATTTCTCGAGGTAATTGGAGACTTCAATCCGAGGGGAAATGTAAAGACAGTTATAAGGGTTAGCGAGGGAAAAGTAAGGTCTATTTAGGCCAAGGAATCTTCACTATCTCATGTTTGCCAGGAAGAGGATCGAACTTACTGGTTATGTCATTGCCATTACTACAGAATTCTCACAGTGTTGGCTATTTTTCTTAATATTTCCTTATCCAACGAAATATCGTTTTTCGAACTATTGATAAATCTTAGAAATCTTAGAAATAAGAGTTTGATATGTGGTTCACTCTTTGAGATGAAAACAACATAAAGCGGACCTTCTGTTGTCTCCTCAATTTTTGGTTCTTTTATAAACTCTTTAAAATATTCCACAGGGTAGTAATCAGCATCCATCGCAATTAGTTGTCCATCTTTTCCTTTTAGAAGATTACATCCGTACAGAGAAATAATCCTGCCATTGAAATGCATAGTAATCGAAGAACTACTTTTCTCATTACTGCTTCCTATGGCACTATGAACACCAGCCTATCTCTGTCAGTGGCCCTCTTTCCATCATCCCTTATTCCATCTACTGATAGAATCAAAGTATTTCTGCCTTTCTGAAGATTCAACTTAACTGCTTCTGATATATCTGGTTTTGGGTGGAAAATTCCTTTTATATCTATTCCATTAAGTGTAGCATTAAAAGTTTCAGGTAGTATGGTCTTTCCATAAAAGACAAGAAGATAAATCAAGAGAACTGCACAGGCTCTTTTATCTCCTAAAAATAATCCTTAGAATTTATAAATCGTAGCGAGGTGGGTCCTGAGGTTGTCACCATCAGGTCCGTTTTTATATTCTGTCCTCCATTTGCTTACCTCTAAGGCTACTGTCAATTTTGGAAGGATATTATAGTAGACATTACCCCAGAGTGATATGTTAAGGGAACGGTTTTCTTTATTCACGTTGTTATTTAGGTCAGAATCCTTCGGGTTGTCAATAGAATAGCCTGCATTGAATCGCAGTTTTGGATTGACCTCCCAGCCAAGTTGTACCCATCCACCAGCAGCGCGTATTGCCCTCCTAAGATCCCTATTCACACCCTGACCGATTCCACCCAGATAAGCATCTAAGTTCTCCCCAATAAATCCTTCACCTTTGATTGAAAGTCCCTTTGGCAAAGGTATGACTACCTCCAGATTACCTGACCAAGTCTTAAAGTATTGATGGTCATTATCACCAAAGCGTACTTCCTCCTTACCATAGTGTCCGCTTAAGGCTATAAGGAGTTCTTTATTAAAGAGAGGCATAGAATATCCCAGGCGGGCCCATGTGGTTGGCCACCCAGCATCTTCACCACCCTTCTGGAGAACATCCTCTTTAGTAATCGCAAAATTATCAGCTACAGTACGCATTACGCCGCCCTGTGTAAATAACTTTCTACCATCACTAACAGGCCAGTCTTTACCAATGCGGATCTGGGGTCTTCGATAACCTATATTGCCACAATCCCAGCGATAGAAGTAGTCAAGTGTGTCAGGCCCTTGCAGGGAAATAGGGTCGTGTGTCTGCCCAGCGAGAAACCCCCATGTATCGTACTTACCCTCGATAAAGGCATGACGAATGAGTGGTATGGGCTTGTTCTCTGCCCCGTGCTCGGGGGATGTGCCACCGTAAAAATCCATTTCGAACAAAGCTGATAGTTCTATGACTTCATATTCAGGGGCTATGACTCGCAAATCAAACCTTGTCTGGTTTGCAGTCAGATTAAATTCATCGTTGTTTGGCCTTGACTGACTCTTATAGTTTGCCGGGCTGTCTGTTTCCTGGAGGATCCATGGAACAAAATTACCATGGCTTGTCTCAGAGGTATCATAACTTGCATCTACCTTGAAAAACCCGAAGGGGATGAATTCAAAACCGCCGATCATAATCCCACCCTTCTTACCCTTTTCCACGAATGCCTCTTTCTCTTTAGCCCTTACCTCTACCTCCTTTGCCTTTTCCTTTTTTACCTTCTGTAACTCCTTTTTTAGATCATTGAGCTCCCTTTCAAGTTGTTCGATACGGTTCAGCAGTTCATCTTCACTTGCTGCCGGCACTGGCCTCCAGCTTAAAAAGAGTAATGCTATGAGAATCAGCAGCCATGTAAGTCTGAATTTCATGCTTTCCCCTCTCACTTAACTAATATTAATGCCCGTGTCCAGATTTCTTCTCTGGATGTTGGAGCTCTATCAGCTCGACATTGCCTGTTGTGAGACTATATTCACCTGCAACAACCTTCAACTCGCCATTATGTACAAGATGGTTAATAATCTTGCTATTCTTCACTATCTCCCTGACTGTGTTCTTTACATTCTCTTTTATGGCTGTCTCAAGAATCTCATCCTTAGTTCCACCTTTTTTCTTCGCTACATTGACAGCAGGCATAATCTTTTTGATTATTGCACCGATATTTCCCTCAGGTTTTCCTTTTGCCTCTAATGTTGCAGCAACAGCACCACATTTCTCATGTCCGAGCACAATTAATAAAGGAGCATGGAGGTGTTCTGCTGCATACTCAATGCTTCCAATAGCAATTGGGTCAACAATGTTTCCTGCAACCCTGATAACGAATATCTCGCCAAGACCTTGATCAAAGAGCAGCTCAGGGGCTACCCTGGAGTCAGAACAGGTTACCACAATAGCAAATGGCTTCTGCCCTTTTGCTAATTCCTTCCTCTTTGCATCACTAAGGTCCTTCTGAGCGAGATTGCCTGATACAAATCTCTTATTGCCATTCATCAGCTTGTTGAGCGATTCCTCACCCTTTCCCATACCGGCATAAACAAGCCCGGCAATCACAACTGAGCAAAATAATGCAATCAAAACCCTTGATAAACGCATTTGCACCCTCCTTTTAGTTTTTAAAAATAAAAAACCCTCTAAGATGGCCTCGCTATCTTTTTTATATGTATTCCGAAACATGTTCGGAATTATATTATTTTTCTGTTCATGCTAATCCCTAAATCTGATTCAGGGGTTTCAGTATTCTATCTACTACTATGCTGCCTTTTTGGCCTTTTTTGCAGCAGCAAAGACTTCTTGTGCATTAAATGTGCCGTCTATCGCCTGAACAGGACATTTTGCTGTGCAGATGCCACAGCCGATGCATCTACTTTGGTCAATCACATGCATCTTCTTATGCTCACCTGAGGCTGCATTCACAGGACATACCTTTACGCATATCAGGCAACCGATACAGTTATCAAGGACCCTTGCCTTTGGCCTTTTTGGTATGAAATCAACAACTGATTTTGTCGGGCATTTTATTACACAGAGACCACACACCTTGCATTTATTAATATCCACACTCGCGAAATTATTGGCTACAGAGACTGCATCAAACGGACATAGCTTCACACAGATACTACATGCAATACAGCCAACCTCACAATTCTTCTTTGTATCAGCACCCTTATCCCTTGAACGACAGGCAACCACGACTGCCTTTGATGCTGGAAGAACCTCGATAACCTTCTTAGGACATGCTGTTTCACACTTTCTGCATCCTGTACATTTTATAATGTCAACAATAGGAAGACCGTCATCACTCATTGTAATAGCATCGAATTGACATACACTTACACATGTGCCATAGCCAAGACATCCATACATACACGATTTATCACCGCCTCCGGCTAAAATGGCTGCCCTGCAATCCACAATCCCTTCGTATTTAAAACTCCTTTTGGCTTTGCTGTTTGAGCCCTGACACATAATCCTCGAGAGTTGCGCCTCGACTGCACCAGCTGCTTTCCCTGTTATCCTTGCTACAGCCTCTGCCACAGGAGCTCTACCAGGTGCACAAAGGTTTGGTGGGACATCGGGTTTTGTGACAACTGCCTCTGCATATTGCTCACACCCAGCATAACCGCATGCACCACAGTGTGCGCTTGCCAGAACCTCCTTCACCTGGTCAATCCTCGGATCCCTATATACAGCAAATCTCTTAGCTGCGGCACCAAGGCCAAAGCCAAAAAGGGCACTCACACCTGCCAAAAATATAATGGTAAACTTCAGTAGTGGAACTACATCAACATATTCCCTTGCCTCTACAGCCCCGCCAACACCAGCATAAAGTGCAGAAGAACAGTAGAGCAGAAGAGCAGAAGTAATTAAACCTGTCTTTTTTATGAATGAACTACTAACCATTGTTACCCCTTTCTAAAATCTGATGCATGATACACGATGCATGATGCCTGTTTAATAATCCCCCCATTCCCCTCTTTAGTAAAGGGGGACTGGAGGGGATTTGTCTTGTATCCTATATCTTGCATCTTGTATCCTGCATCTTTATTTACAGCGTAATCAATCCTGCAAAGCCGGTAAAGGCAAGTGCCAAAAGGCCGGCTGTTATAAATGCTATTGGAAACCCCTGGAATACCTTCGGGACATTAGCAAGCTCCAGCTTCTCACGGATACTCGCCATTATTATGAGTGCAAGGGAGAATCCAAGTCCAGCACCTATACCAAAAAACATGCTCTCGATAAAATTATAGTTTTCCCCAACATTTATTAAGGGCACAGCAAGGATTATACAATTTGTGGCAATCAGTGCAAGGTAGATTCCAAGCTTATAGTAAAGTCCTGGAGAGACCTTTCTCATTATTGTATCCGCAGACTGGACAAAGGCAGCAACAATGCCGATAAAGATAATGATCTTAAGGAAGCTGAGCTCAAGCGGCACCATTATTAAGTTATAGACCAGCCAGATCAGCGCTGCACTTATAACCATAACAGAAACAAATGTTATACTCATGCCGATAGCTGTATCCATCTTTTTTGAGACACCGAAGAAGATACAGAGTCCCAGAAACCTCGTAAAGACAAAGTTATTTACAAGTGATGCTGCTATTATTAGCTCAAAAAGCTTTCCAAAATCCATATTACCTCCTCAGTGATGCCTTTTAGCTTTCCCAAACTTCACATCCACCCAGTTAAAAAATGCCATAAGTAAACCTACTGTAAAGAATCCTCCAGCAGGAAGTATCAGTAACAAAAGTGGTTTTGCTTCTACCACCTTCCATCCCCAGATAGAACCCTGTCCAAGAAGCTCTCTGAAGAAGCTGATGATAACTAATGCCATCGTGAATCCAATACCCATCCCCATTCCGTCCATAAATGATGATGTAACCTTGTTCTTGCTCGCAAAGACCTCGGCCCTCGCAAGCAGGGATGCAAAGGCAACAATAAGCTGTAGATAGAGACCTATCTCTTTATATACATCCCGTGCATATGCAGCCATAATCAGGTTTATCACAGTCACCCAGAGTGAAATGATGAGCATAAAGATGGGTATCCTTATCCTCGGGTGGATAAACTTTCTTAAGGATGAAACAGTCAGACCAACCATTACATGGACGAACAGGACAGCGATACCCATCAGAAGACCATTCTTCAGGTTATTGGTTACAGCGATAGAAGGACATAGGCTTATGGCCATCCTGAAGATTATGTTCTCTGTGAATAAGCCTCTCTTAAATATCTCCCAGTTGCTTGGGGTTGGGTTCATCCTTTTACCTCGAGTCTTTCCTTTAACATCTTGAGGCCATTTTTTACAGCATCCTCAGTTACTGCGCGGCTTGAGATAGTTACGCCGGTGATTGCCTGAATATACTCCTTTGTTTCCACCTTTACTAATTTGATATGTTCAAAGCTCTTTCCTTTGAATTGGTTCTTGAAGGGGTCTTTTACTATCTCATCTCCTAAGCCAGGGGTCTCTGCATGAGCGAGGATATCTATCTTTTGAACTATGAGGTTTTTATCAACAGCAACTAATATATGGATATAACTTGAATAACCCTTACCATATGTTTCTACTATATACCCGATTTCCTCACCACCCTTTTTTGCAGCATAATACCCTGCATGTTTATGATGAGGCTCCCAGGTTCCTAACTCCTCAACCTTATCTGCCTCAGGTATCATCTTCTTGAGTGCAGCCTCCTTCTCTTCCTTATCCCCTACGAAGATTACGGGTGATGTCTTTGCATAGACTGCAACAAGTATCGCCCCTCCGATAATGTAGATTATAACGAGATTTATCATTATCTTTATAATGTCTTTTGCAGTCATTTCCTTCATTTCTTCTTCTCCTCTTTCCTCGCTCCGAAGGACTTTGTCTTCAGAGACCTGTCAATGAGGGGAGTGAAGCAGTTCATAAGTAGTATTGCAAACATTACACCCTCAGGATAACCACCCTTGAGCCTTATGAGCATTGTTATGGCTCCACATCCTATGCCGAATATTAGCTGGCCCTTCCTGAGTGAAGGGGATGTCACATAGTCGGTTGCCATAAAGAATGCACCGAGGATGAGACCACCACTGAGTAAGTGTAGTATTGGGTCACCGGTAAAGAGGCCTGTTCCCCTGCCACCAAAGACCCATGCGAGGACTGCTGCTGTCCCGAGGAATGATACGGGTATATGCCATGTAATATATCCCCTATAAATGAGGAATGCCGCGCCAATTAATAAGGCTATTATTGATGTCTCACCAATACAGCCTCCCCTCTGACCAATAAGAAGCTGTGTATAAAGATTAATCTTATCTCCAAAGACCTCCAGCAATTTCCCGATTCCCTCTTCCTTTAATATCGCGAGAGGTGTGGCTGTTGTCTTTGCATCTAATGCAACGAAGGCTGCTGTTGGTTCACTCCATGTAGTCAGCGGTCTGGGCCATGAGATTAATACAAATGCCCTGCCTATAAGCGCAGGATTAAAGATATTGAATCCGAGGCCACCAAAAAGCTGTTTTGTTATAACAATAGCCACTACAGAGCCAACTATCGGGATATAAAACGGAAGAGCCGGTGGGAGGTTCATACCGAGGAGGAGTCCTGTAAGGAATGCACTTCCATCATTGATGGTTATACTTCTTTTAAGGCCTTTCTGGAAAAGGTATTCTGAAAGGACTGCGGATATAATACACAGGGCAGTGATAAAGAGTGCCCTCGGGCCAAAGAAATAAAGGCCCATTACCATGGCAGGAAGGAGGGACAGGCTGACTGTCCACATGATACGGCTTGTTGTCTCCTCACTCTTAATATGAGGGCTGACTGATACTATCAGCTCATGTTCTTTCTTTACAACAGCCATTTAGCCTCCAAATCAAGCAAGATTCAAGTGGCCAAGGAGTCAAGTGGTCAAGTGATTGGACTGCCTTTTTACTTGAATCCTCGAATCCTTGAATCCTCGAACACTTTATTTCTTTCATGGTTTTGTCATAGATTTTGCTAATCTTATAAACTGCACTATTGGCCTCTTTGATGGGCAGACATAGGCACATGAGCCGCACTCAAAACAGTCCCATAAGTTATATGCCTTCGCATCCTCAAAAAAGCCCTTTTCTGAATATAGACTGAGCATAGATGGCATAAGATGCATAGGACATATGTCAATACAACTACCACACCTGATGCAAGGGCCGAATTCTTCTGCATGTACTATTTTTTCTTCTGGCATCACAAGGATGCCCGAGGTACCCTTTGTGACAGGAATATCAAAGGAAGGAATGGCAAAGCCCATCATAGGCCCACCTGCTATTACCTTTACCTCTCCATCAATTATACCTCCGCATTCATCTATGAGCTGTGAAATTGGTGCCCCTATCTTTGCCATCATATTTTTTGTCTCTCTTATGCCCTCACCTGTTACAGTAACAACCCTCTCTATCAAAGGCTTACCAAACCGAGCTGCCTCGTATATAGCAAGTGTAGTTCCAACATTATGCACAACAACACCTACATCCATTGGCAGGCCGGGTGGAGGAGGGACTTCTCTGCCAAGGATAGCCTTTATTAACATCTTTTCAGCACCCTGAGGGTATTTGACCTCAAGTGCCCATACTTCGATATTTGGTTCATTTTTTGCTACTGCCTTCATCTTCTCGATAGCAGCAGGCTTATTATTCTCTATTCCGATATAGCCTTTATTGACACCGAGGATCTTCATTAAAATCTTGAGCCCCTCGATTATCTCCTGTGGTCTTTCGAGCATAAGTCTATAGTCTGCAGTTAAATATGGCTCGCACTCAGCACCATTTATAATTATGACATCAATAGGCTTTTCCTTTGGGGGCGAAAGCTTCACTACTGTAGGAAATGCTGCACCTCCCATGCCAACAATACCTGCTGCCTTTATCTTTTCCTTAAGCTCATCAGGAGAAAGCTTCATATAGTCAGGATTATCCTTAAGAGTTGTCCATTCCTCTTTGCCATCATTTTCTATAACAATTGAAGTGACCATCCGTCCCATTATATTAGGAAATTCTCCTATTGCGATTACCTTTCCGGATACAGACGAATGAACAGCTGCTGATACAAAGCCCCCAGGTTCTCCTATCATCTCACCTTTTTTGACTTCCTGGCCAATACTGACGGCAGGTTTGCAGGGTGCTCCTAAATGCTGACTCAATGGGATTACGACTCTCTGGGGAGGCTTTGCTTCTATAATTGGCTTATTTGCTGCGAGCTCTTTTTTATCAGGTGGATGTATTCCACCTTTAAAAGTTGCAAGACCCATTAAAGATTTTCTCCTCAGGGAAATTGAGAGGCCAAAACGGCCTATAAGTAATAACATAGGGTGTAGAGATATGTCAAGTCGAAATTTTAATTTATCTTATATTTCTATCGCACCATTCCCGTGCATTCTGAAATATCTTCAGCCAAGGAGATGCCTCAAGATTCTGCCAGCTCTCTGGCATCCAGGCCCACTGCCATTTAAGAAATGCCCGCTCTGGATGGGGCATCATTGCGAGATGCCTCCCGTCAGAAGAACAAAGGGCAGTAATCCCTGCAGTAGAACCATTAGGATTAAAAGGATATTTTGTGGTAATTTCATTATCATCATCAACATAATGAATTGGTGCCAATCCCTGATTCTCTATCTCTTTGAGTATTTTTTCATCAGGGAAATATGCCCTGCCTTCGCCATGTGCTATCCAGACACCAAGGACTGAGCCTTCCATTCCTTTCAGCATAATTGCAGGACTGGGAAGAATCTTGACTGTTAAGAAACGGGATTCAAAACGGCCTGAGACATTTTGGATAAACCTCGGCTGAAGTTTATCAGGGATACCCTGCCATGGAACCCAGCCTAAAAGTGCCATTAACTGACAGCCATTACATACACCGAGGCTGAAGGTATCAGGCTGATTATAGAAGCTCTGGAACTGTTCCCAGACCTTTTTGTTAAACCTTATAACGCCGGCCCAGCCCTTGGCTGAATCAAGGACATCAGCATAGCTAAACCCACCAACAAAGGCTACTCCTCTGAAGTCGTTGAGGTCAATCTTTTCTTTCAGGAAATCTGTCATGGTTACATCCCAGACATCAAACCCTGCCTGATAGAAGGCTGAAGTCATTTCTCTGTCGCCATTGCTGCCTTCATCACGGATAATAGCGACTTTTGGTTTAATATTACTGTTTAGAAGTTCTGGAGAAGTTGGTTGTGGGTTGAAAGTCAAGATGTACTGTGGCCCCTTTCGATCAAAATTAATCCTTCTTTCCTCCTCAACACAATCAGGATTGGCCTGAAGCCTATCTATCTGATAGCTGGTTTCTTCCCAGATTCCCCTAAGGACTCTCATATCCTCACTCAAGACAGTGACGAGTGACGAGTGACAAGTGACGAGATTTACTTTTATTTTCTTTTCAATTAGTGTCCTACCAATTATTTGATATGGGACAGAAGAGCTATTCAAAACAGAAACAATCTTATCTTCATTTTCAGGGAGATATTCGATTACAAGTCCAAGTTCCTCAGAGAATAAAAAGGGAATCACAGCTTTTTGCTCTTTTATATCTATCTCTAATCCACAATTTCCTGCAAATGCCATCTCAAGGAGTGTAGTAATCAATCCACCATCGCTTCTGTCATGACCTGATAGAATTAAATCTTCTGAAATCAATTGCTGGACAGCATTAAATGTGCGTTTGAGCAATTGCGGGTTATTTACATCAGGTGATTCGTCGCCAATCTGTTTAAATACATGTGCAAGGGCTGTTCCACCCATACGATATTTTCCATCCCCCAGATCAATATACAATAGTCTACTCTGGCCTGATCTTTTGATATCAGGGGTGATGACCCTCATAATATCAGGGCATGTTACATATGCAGAGATGACTAATGTCCCTGGAGATTTAACCATCTCGGTCTTGCCTGATAAATCTGTTACCCTGGCAGCCATCAAAAGGCTATCTTTGCCTCCATCAACAGCAATACCGAGTTCAATCATAATATCCCGCATTGCTACTGCAGCATCGTAAAGCTTAGCTCCTTCGCCAGGGAGTTTTGCAGCCCACATCCAGTTGCCAGAGCATTTAATATCTTCGAGACCACTCACCTTTGCCCATACAATGTTTGTTAATGCCTCACCAACACTCATCCGTGCCATGGCAGCAGGGTTAATCAATCCCTTTATCGGCTGTTCTCCAATTGCCGTTGCTGCCCCTGTCAATCCAAAATGGCTCTGGCTAATAACAGCCACATTTGATAGAGTAAGCTGAAGTGGTCCTACACATTGCTGCTGTGCAATAAGCCCTGTAACAGACCTGTCAACCTTATTTGTAAGGAATCTTTTTGAGCCAACAGAGACAAGTCTCAGAACCCTTTCAAGGGCATCTTTAACAGTAATGCCATCAGGGAGTTTTAGAGGCTCAAGTTTTGGCTCAATCCTTTCAAGCCTGAATGCCTTTTGAGGCATATCGCCCAGGACCTTTTCTAAATCGAGGTTGACAGGAGTACTCCCATCTGTTTCGTCATGAAGCACTATGTATCTATCACCTGTAATCTGACCGATGATAGCACATGGAACCTTTTCTCTGTGACACATTTCCTGAAACATATCGGCTTTATCAGGCCATATAAGTAAGGCATTCTGTTCCTGATATTCAGCCCCCCATATCTCTAAGACTGAAAGTGTCTTATCACCAACCTGAATCTTCCTTACCTCAATCTTTGCTCCAGCAGGATAGATGATTTCTTTAATGACATTGCAGTTCCCACCAGCCCCTTGATCATGGATACTTATGATTGGATTTTCATCTCCCATCTCTATGCATGCACGTATGACCCTGTTACCTTTCTGCTCCATTTCAGCATCCCCTCGCTGGACAGCATTAAAATCAAGTTCAGCAATGTTCTCCCCCTGTATCATACTGGATGCTGCACCGCCACCCATACCGATTCTATAAGCAGGACCTCCGACCTTGACAATCAGCATCCCTTTTTGCGGCTCACCCTTCTCAATGTGTCTCGAATCCATCTGACCAATCCCACCGGTAAACATTATCGGCTTAACCCACTCTATTCTTTCTTCATTCGGCAGTCTCATGCCAAATGACCTTGTGAACCCTTGAATGACAGGCTCACCGAATTTGTTCCCATAATCAGATGCGCCATTGCTGGCCTGGATCTCAATCTGAAGGGATGATGCTAAATTTCCTGGATACTCAAATGAGTGGTCTTCCCACGGGAGCTGATAACCTGGAATTAACAGATTGCCTACACAATAGGCTGCTGTCCCTGCTACTACAAGGCTGCCACGGCCAGTTGCCTGGATGTCTCTTATCCTCCCGCCTGTGCCTGTCTCAGCCCCCGGAAATGGGGCAACACCACTGGGGAAGTTGTGCGTCTCAGCAGTGAAGATAATATGATATTTTAATTGGACCTGATGAAATCGCGATGGTTTTCCTGGATACTCTGGAATTATTGTCCAGATATCGTATCCCCTGATAGCGCTTGAATTATCCTTAAAGGCAATGATACTGTTGTTAGGATTGGCCCTCAATGTCTGCTTTATAATATCCATCAGGGTCTGTGGAATTTCTTTCCCATCAACAATCAATCTGCCCTTAAAAAACCAGTGGCGGGAATGTTCGCTATTTGATTGACCGAGGTCAAAGCACTCTACATTAGTCGGATTTCTGCCAATATCTCTGACAAAAAGATTGTAATAATAATCTATATCCCAGTCATCCAACCCCAGACCCATAGCTATATTAATCTTCTGGAGTGCTGGTTTGCCCTCTTCAATCAAAGGGACTTCATAAACCGTCTCTGGCTGAATTCCAGTTTCGAAGGTGGTCAGTGTCTCAGGATAAGGACATTCTGTCATCCGGTCATAAAAAAGTGACGAGTGACAAGTGACGAGTGACGAGATTAGTTCGAAGTTGTTTTTCTGACTTCTGACCTCTGACTTCTGACTTCTGACTAATTTATATCTCCTGGAACGCTCAATTCGGGTAATCTTGCTGAGTCCGCATGCGTGACAGACTGCCACGGCATTGGTTGACCAAGCTGTTGTAAAATTCAACCTGGGGCCAACCTCAAAAAGACAGTGATGAGTGATGAGTGATGAGTGATGAGTTAAAAAACTTTCATAAGAAAAGTTTTCCGGCTCGAATGTCTCAGCAAGAAGCCATCTCAGGATATCGAGTTCATCATCTGTAAGCGGGGCTGTTGTCTCGATATTAAAGCAGTATTCTGTCTCTATATCCCTTATCTCAGAAGAGACCTTTTGTTGTGCAATTGATAATAGTTCGTTTTTCTTTGCCAGAGAAAGGGCTGGTGTTCGATAAAGATGTAACAAACTCATGTTTAATTTTACTAAATTCTAACCCTCTATTTCAGCCTTTATGCTTGCAAGCGCTTTTATGATAGATTATTATTAAATCAAATAAAGAAGGCAATATGGATTACGGGAATCTTATCCATGAGATGATGCTTGAGCACCTGAGAAAACAACTCGGCCGGGATTATAAGGAGGTAAGCATAAACAGGCCCGGCGAGAAGAAGGTCGAGTACAAAGGCCACTATCCTGATATGATCCTTGGTAATTACGGGATGGTGCTTGCTATTGTCGAGGTTGAGACCGCTGAGAGCATCTCTGAGAAGAAGGCCGGGGATTGGGAAACACTCTCTAAACTTGGAGCGAAGCTCATCCTAATGGTTCCGAAGAATATGAAGGTCAGGGTGACCGACCTCCTGTGGGGTAAAGGCATCATGGATAAGGTCTCCATAGGGACATACGAGATTGTTGTAAACATGCCCTGATGACGATTATTATCCAAAGACCCTTTTGAAGATATAATCCACATTCTTTAGGTAATATTTCAGATCAAATATATCTTCGATTTCTTTCGATGATAGATATTTTTTAACCTCCCCGTCCTTTAACAGCAGCCTTTTAAATTCCTTTCCCTCTTTCCAGCTCTTCATCGCATTCCTCTGCACAATGTTATATGCATCCTCACGGCTCAGGCCCTTCTCTGTTAGTGCAAGCATGACACTCTGTGAATTATAAAGCCCATAGCATTTCGACATATTACTTTTCATCCTTTCAGGATAGACCTGAAGGCCTTCGAGGATTCCAGTTAGCCTGCGAAGCATATAGTCCACAAGGATTGAACTGTCAGGGATAATCACACGTTCAACAGAGGAATGTGAGATATCTCTCTCATGCCATAGGGCAATATTCTCGATAGCTGCCAGTGCATTTGTCCTTACGAGTCTTGCAAGACCTGAGAGGTTTTCGCATCCTACGGGGTTTCTCTTATGTGGCAGGGCTGATGAGCCTTTCTGCCCTTCTGTAAATGGCTCTTCTGCCTCAAGGACCTCTGTCCTCTGGAGATGTCTTATCTCAACAGCTATCTTTTCTATCGTCGCTGCTATTAGTGCTAAGACTGTCAGGTACTCTGCATGCCTATCCCTCTGAACAACCTGTGTTGCAACAGGTTCAGGCCTCAGTCCGAGTTTCCTGCATACCTTTTCTTCAACCTCAGGGGGGATGTTCGAGAATGTCCCTACAGCGCCTGAAAGTTTCCCGATACTTATCACTGCCTTTGCCCTCTTCATCCTGTCGAGATTTCTTTTCATGTCTTCATGCCACAGGGCAAACTTCAGGCCAAATGTTATAGGCTCTGCATGGACACCATGGCTGCGTCCAATTGCAGGTGTATCCCTGTATTTATATGCCTGTTTTTTCAGGACATCCATCAGGATTTTTATATCTTTGATGATTATATCCGAGGACTCTTTCATAAGCAGGGAAAGCGCTGTGTCAACTATGTCGGATGATGTAAGCCCCTTGTGTATAAACCTCGATTCAGGCCCGACATTTTCAGCAACTGATGTTAGAAACGCGATAACATCATGTTTTACTATCTTTTCAATTTCATCAATCCTCTTTACATCAAACCTTGCCCTCTTTTTAATGACATCAACTGCATCCATCGGTATCTCAGCAAGTTCTGCCCATGCCTCACACGCAGCTATCTCGACATCAAGCCACCTCTGGAACCTGCTTTCAGGCTCCCACAACCTTCCCATCTCTGGACGTGTATAACGTGGTATCACTATCTTCCTCTCGAAAGCCTTTCTATAAGTAGAAAGGGTAGCCCTTCTTTTCTCATCTTTTTCTGTACAGTCTCAATGTCATAAGGAACCTTCACTATCTCCACCTTCTCATCATCAATAATTGCATAGCATGCCCTCGGGTCTCCGTCACGGGGCTGCCCAACACTCCCAACATTTATTATATATCGTTTGCCCTTTTCTATACAGGCTGCTTCCCTGTATGTGATGAGCTCTCCTGATGAAAGCCTCTCTATAATAAACGGCTGATGGCTGTGTCCGAGGAAACAGAATTTATTATCGAAATATTGAAAATTTATCTCTGCATCCCAGAGTGTAAGCAGATAATGCCACTCCTCAGGCTCCTTCGGAGTTGAATGCACGAGCATGATATCCTCCTTTTTAAGCTCCTTCTTTACAGGAAATGTCTTGAGTATCCTGCTGTTTTTTTCTGTGAGCACATTTTTTGTCCATTCCACAGCAGACCTTGCATATTCATTAAAGTATGTGCTATCTGTTAGTCCGAGGGCTCCCCAGTCATGATTACCTGCGAGGAGGATTCTGCATTTCTCTTTCAGAAGTTCTACGCATTCATTCGGGTTAGGGCCATATCCTACTGCATCTCCAAGAAATATTATGTCGTCTATCTTCCTCTGCTGCAGGTCTTTCAGCACAGCCGTAAGGGCCTCGAGGTTTGAGTGGACATCAGAAAGGACAGCAGCCATCATCAGGCCTTCCCCACCTCTTTTGCAACCCGGTCAAGAACTCCATTTATAAAAGGAGCAGCCTCTACTGACGAGAATTTTTTTGCTATCTCTATAGCCTCGTTTATTGTAACAGCAGATGGGATATCTTTCCTATACAGTATTTCGTAAACAGCAAACCTCAGTATATTCCTGTCAACCGCAGCCATTCTCTGCAATATCCAGTTTTCTACTACCCTTTCGATTATTGAGTCTATTTCATCAAGCCTGTTTATAGTACCCCTGACAAGCTCTTCTGCGAACTCCTTAACATCTGTATTCTCTTTTTTGTCCGACCAGAACTCTTCGAGGTTTTCGGTATCAATGTTTTTGCCTGTAAAATCGATCTGAAACAGTATCTGGAGGGCATACTCTCGTGCCTTGCGCCGCCTCATAAGACAGTGACGAGTGACGAGTGACGCCCGCCCCGCTTCGCGGAGCGAGGCCGGGGAGTGAGGAGTGACGAGCCTTTTTCTGTGCTCTGTGCTCTGTGCTCTATGCTCATAATTTCTTGAGGAGCTGTGCCATTTCGATGGCTACCACTGCTGCATCCCACCCTTTGTTACCGCTCTTGGTCCCTGCCCTTTCAACAGCCTGCTCTATAGTATCAGATGTTATGATGCCAAAGGCTACAGGCACACCGGTCTCCATCGAGGCTGAGGCAATCCCTTTTGATACCTCTGCAGCAATATATTCAAAATGTGGTGTCGCGCCCCGTATGATTGTCCCGAGACATATTATTGCATTATATGTCCCTTTCAATGCCATCTTCCTTGCTACCATTGGGATCTCAAAGGAACCAGGGACCCTCACAACAACAACATCTTCCTCTTTTGCACCATGTCTCAGGAGCGCATCCATTGCTCCATCAAGAAGTTTGCTTGTGATGAAGTCATTAAACCTGCTTACTATAATCCCGAATTTTAACCCTTTAGCCTGAAGCTCACCCTCGATTATTTTCATAAAATCCTCCTTTATCACACATTATCCAGCATATGCCCGAGCTTTTTTTTCTTTGTCTTGAGATAGGTTATATTTTTTTTATGTGGTCTTACCTCTATAGGAACCCTTTCGACTACTTTTAAGCCGTATCCTTCAAGGCCGATAATCTTTTTTGGATTATTTGTCATCAGTCTCATCTTCCTCACCCCGAGGTCAACAAGTATCTGTGCACCTATACCATAGTCTCTGAGATCAGGCTTGAAACCAAGCTTGATGTTAGCCTCCACTGTGTCAAGACCCTTATCCTGAAGTTCGTATGCCTTCAGCTTATTTATCAGGCCAATGCCGCGACCTTCCTGTTTCATATACAGGACTACACCCTTACCTTCTTTTTCAACCATCTCCATTGCCCTGTGAATCTGCTCTCCACAGTCGCATCTCTTTGAACCAAAGACATCTCCAGTAAGGCACTGTGAATGGACCCTGACAAGGACCTCATCTTCAGGTTTTATCTCGCCTTTAATAAGGGCGATATGGATGTTGCTATCCACATCATTGGTGTATGCAATAGCATTAAACTCGCCATACTCTGTTGGAAATTTTACAGTCGCAAGCCTTTTTACAAATGACTCTGTCCTCATCCTGTATTTGATGAGGTCCTTAATGGTGACTATCTTGAGGCTATGTATTTTTGCAAACTTCATAAGCTCGGGAACCCTTGCCATTGTCCCATCGTCATTCATTATTTCACAGATAACACCTGCTGGATAAAGCCTTGCAAGTCTTGCTAAATCAACAGAGCCCTCTGTCTGCCCTGCCCTCTGAAGTACACCACCAGACCTTGCCTTCAAAGGAAAGACATGGCCGGGCCTTGCAAGGTCTTCAGGTTTTGTCCTCGGGTCAATAGCAGTACATATTGTCCTTGACCTGTCTGCTGCTGAGATGCCTGTTGTAACACCTCTTTTTGCCTCTATAGAGACTGTGAAGGCAGTGCCAAAGGGTGAGGTGTTGTCATCTGTCATCATCGAGAGTTTTAGTTCCTCTACTCGTTCTGGAGTGAGCGAGAGGCAGATAAGACCTCTACCATATTTGGCCATGAAATTGATCGCCTCTGGTGTTACCATCTCTGCTGCCATACACAGGTCACCCTCGTTTTCTCTATCCTCATCATCAACAAGGATAACCATTCTCCCCCGTGCTATATCATCTATGGCTTCGTCAATTGTATTGAATTTATACTTCTCCATCGCTCCTGATAAAATCCTAATATCTAAATCCTAAACAAATTCAAAACCCTAATGTTCAAAACTGTTTTGAATTTTTGGTCATTTGTGCTTGTTTAGAATTTTGTGCTTAGAATTTTTAGAATTTCTCTCACTTAATATAGCCTCCTTCCATTAAAGCCTTCGTAAGTCTTTGATCTCTGTTCCCCTCTCTACCCAGAAATCTCGCAACATACTTTCCTAAAATATCCACCTCGATATTCACAGTATCTCCTGGACCTTTGAATCCCATCGTCGTAAGCCTTGCTGTATGCGGGATAATCACTACTGTAAACCCATCTTTTAATATATCAACAACTGTGAGACTTATTCCATCTACAGCAACCGAACCCTTCTCAACAAAAAAATCCATCATCTCTTTCCCAACCCCAACCTCTATCTTAAAGGCACTCCCCACCATCACCTTTGACCTTATCCTTCCTACACCATCAACATGACCTGTTACAAAATGTCCGCCGAGTTTTGAATCTGGCCTGAGCGAAGGCTCGAGGTTTACTCGGTCTCCGGGTTTCAACTGATCGAGGTTTGTGGACCTCAGGGTTTCATCAGAAAGGTCAAATGTCATAACGCTACCTTCCCTCTTGACTGCTGTGAGACAGACCCCATTTATAGAGATACTATCACCTATCCTTACATCTTTTGCAACCTCTTCAGCCTTAAGTGAAAGGCTTGCACCTCCTGTCTTCCTATTAAGAGAGATTACCTCTCCCATCCCGACTATAATGCCTGTGAACAATTATCCCCCTTCTTGCTCCTTCACATACTGACCTTCTTCTTCCAATCTGAATTCTAATCTCTTCTGATATAAGCCGAATAGGTCTACCTTTTCTGACCACCTGGCCTTTACCTTCATAATATATGCCTTTTCCTCAATAGCAGTCCTCTTTTCAATAAAGATATTGTCCTGTCTAAGAGGTATTTTGAGGTCTATGGCCAGATTGAGTAATCTTGCCCTGAGCTTATCTTCATCAAGACCCATTGACAGGATTTCCTTTGCATCAGCCTTGAATCTAAAATACTTAAAATATGGTTTGCCAAAACTCGCTCCTGCATATCCAAATCCTATCAGTATTGCGAGGATGACAAGAAGCTTTACAAGACCCCTCTCGTTCAATACACAAGCCTCCCTATTCGATTAAACCTGACCCATGTCTTGCCATCCCATGACCAGTAGATAATAAGGGCTTTGCCCCTGATATCATTTATGTCAACATATCCCCAGTAACGGCTGTCATAGCTCTGGTCACGATTATCACCCATCACAAAGACCTTATTTCTAGGCACAGTCAATGGCCCGAAGTTATCTCTCAGGTCATTTCCCTTTGGCCTGATATAGCTATCAGTATGCTTGGCATATGGTTCTATCACTGCTTTCCCATTCACATAAACAACCTTATTTTTTGATTCTATCACCTCACCCTCAATAGCAATAACCCTTTTTATAAAATCCCTTTCAGGGTCTTCAGGATATTTAAACACTATTATATCCCCTCTTTCAGGTTTCTTGAATACTAAAAACCGCTTATCAGAAAAAGGTATCTTTGTACCATAGATGAACTTGTTGACAAGGATATGGTCACCTATCAGGAGCGTCGGGACCATTGAGCCCGAGGGGATCTTGAACGCCTGAATTATGTAGGCCCTTATCACGAGGGCAAGAAGGAGGGCCGTAATTATAGCCTCTGCATATTCCCGTATAAGCCTTTTTTTATCCTTTTTCACTTAGACATAACCTCAGTGTGCGGTATCACTTTCTGGAAGACAAGCCCTGCTGAGCCGATGACCCCTGCCTCATTACCGAGGGAAGAAGGTATGATCTTTACTGTCTCAAACAGTTCTCTGAAGGCCCTCCTCGATGCTTCTTTTATAGCCTCCTGCACATATATATTCCATGCCCCTGTAAGCCCTCCGGTAAGTATGATAGCCTCGGGGCTCATAAGATTGATAATATTTGCAATGCCAATACCCAGATTTCTTCCTGCATCTTTAAGTATCTCCCTCGCAAGGCTGTCACCGTCAAGTGCTGTTGTGTAAATGTCCTCCGGCGTGAGCTTATAAAAACTCCCCTTGCAGCATTCTCTTAGCAGGCTCTCAGTGCCTTTTTCGAGTGCAGAGGCAGCCCTTGCAATCATTGCCCTTGCTGATGCATATAATTCAAGACATCCAGTATTCCCACAGGAGCACTTTTCACCATCTGCATTTATGCTCGTATGCCCTACCTCAGCAGAGACATTAAGGAGTTTTCCATCCTTTATAATTCCGCTGCCTATGCCTGTGCCGAGGGTGAGCAGGACAAAGTTTGAGAATCCTTTCCCAGCACCCACCCACTTCTCTCCGAGTGCAGCAGTATTCGCATCGTTTTCTATGAAAACAGGCACTTTAAACCTTTTCCTTGTTTCATTCACAAGGTTAATCCCCTTTACTGCAGGTAGGTTTGGAGAGGTCAAAACCCTACCATTTTGCCTGTCAACAAGTCCTGCTATGCCGAGTCCTATACCTGCCACATCTTCAGAGAAAAGACTATCTATCATCTTAAAGATAATGTCAAGTATCTCACCAGAAGACAGCTCCTTTATCTTTTTGATAATCTCGCCATCCCTTGAGATGAGAGCTACCCTTAGATTTGTGCCACCAAGGTCAATTCCTATTGCATATTTTTTTGACATATTCATCTTACTCTCCACCTATGAGATTGCTCACAGTATAGATAGGAGCTCTTTTTTCACAGGAATCGGCTTAATCGTCTGTTTTACAATATCGGTGGTATTCGCAACCCGGAGCTTATCAAACAACAATCCAAATCTCTCTTCGAGCTCTTTCATTATAGACCCTCTGATATCTTCTCTTAAGTCCCACCACTTCCTCTTTATCTGGCCAAACCCTCTTTTCCTCGTACTGTATATGAACTGCTCTTCTGTCTGGCCCTCTTTTCGGTCCTTTGCAAATTCAGTCTTTATGAAATCATATACCTCATTTCTGAAATCCGCTGGAAGGTGTTTACTGTCGTATATGATGTTCTGAAAACCTGTGGCAAGATGGATCTCTGATGTCCCTATCTCAGGGAACATGTTGAATGCCTCCTCAGGTAGTGTGGATGCACCATGCTGCACAGCCCCTGAAAGCCCATATTCCCTTCTTGCAAGATCCGAAAGTGTCCTAAGTGTATCGAAATCTATCTTTACCTTTGCGAGTGTTCCATCAGGCAGGACAACTCCACCATGGCTTGTGCCTGTCTGGACACTGAGTTTACTTAACCCCTTTCCTGATTTAAATGTCTCATTAAAACCATCCAGATATGCCCTCAGTTCATCAGGTGTGCTGTTTTTGCCCCCTATCTCTCCAATCTCTCCACCAATGGATACCTCCACCCCATCAGGCTGGATTTCTCTTATATATGAAGCGAGTTCTGCTGTCTTTTCAAAGTTTGGCCTTTGCTGTTCTCTGATCGTCTCTTTGTCAAGGTCAACGAGTGTGGATGAATCAATATCAATGTTATAAAACTCGGCCTCTATCGCCTCTTTGATCAGTCCTTTCAGGTAATTAGTTTCAGCCTCAGGGTCAGCGATATAGTTTCTCCTCACGAGCTGGAAATGGTCAGCCTGAATAAATACAGGCCCCTGATAACCCTCTTTTACTGCTGCAGCGAGGACGGCAGTAGCATACTCGAGGGGCCTCTGTTTTGTATATCCAATCTCTGAACGGGCTATCTCGAATATAAATGGGCCGACATTCGTTTCGATAGCCTTTCTGAAAACAGCTCTCGCAACATCATATGTAAGCCCCCTTATATTGATTGCAGGGACGGTGAACCCTAAATACTCTCTGCCCATTACTTCATAGAGGCTTTGAATTGATGCGGGAATCGCACCTGCTGTCTTTGCTGCCTCCTTTATAAGTATCAAAAGGGCACGCTTTTGCTCCTCCTCTGAAAACACAGCCTCATAGATAAGACTGTCCATTATGTTTTTCAGGCCGACGATGTCTTTTAACTCTACTCTGTCTCCACTGATGGCGACGATATCTTTTAATCCCTTAATCTCCATCATCCCCTCAATCTTTTTTCACTTCCTTTTTCTCGACCACTTCTTCTTCCTCTTTTAAACTCACATCCCTGACAAAATCAGGACATCTTTGTCCTGCCTTCATAGAAAATCTTTTCTGGCAGGATGCCCTCCATGCACAGACAACACATATATCTTTTTTGGCACTCATCTTACCTCCTGAAATACCAGCTTAATACCTTCTCGATATTTCTGAGTATATTATCCTTTGCATTTATTATAAAGATTCTGTCTGAGATCTGGAAGAGTTCTTTTTCCATCCTTATTACCTCTGGAGTGTCAGAAAACCTAAACCTTAATTCTTCTTCAAACATCGGCACAATCTTATCTTTCATCCTCAACTCTGTGTCCATAAAGAAGACCGCTATTTCAGGTGAGAGGTCTGAGACCCTGTCAAAAAAGGCTGATATCTCTTTTTGATATATCTGTTTTGGAGGAGATGATTTCACCTCCATATATAAGATTGAACCATCAACCTTTGCAATAAGGTCATAGTCACCACCGATTCTGGGTCTCTTGAATTTTATGCCCCATATCGCCTCTGCACAGAACTCCCTCCTGAATATCTCTGACAGAAACCATTCGAGTGTCTCGCCAAAACTCTTGATAGGCTGTTTTACAAGTCTGTATCCATTTGCTGTTTTTTCTGCTAATCTGATAGCCAACAGATATCTTAGATAATCTCCTGTGACCTCAGCAGTTGCATACCGCGTCACCCTTTCAAGCGTAAAGAGATTTTGATGTTTTATCACATCACGAAGGAAAAGGCGGAAGGAATATTTCTGTAATATGGAATAAAAATCATCTATAAATTCTGCTTCTGGCAGAAGTAAATCTTCTGAAGGCTCTTTTTTATATACCCTGAAACCCCGGCGTTTGAGGAGCATATTGAGGGAAGGTGTGAGTTCTGCAAGTGATTTTCTGAGCCTTTTTATCTCGGTCTTCAGGGAATTGATTTCGGTATCCATCTCTTTTTCTATCATTAGTTTTATCTTTCCTACCGCATGTTAGCTATCTTAATCTCCTCTATCGCCTCTTTTGCAATAACCCTTACATCATGATTTTCATCGCTTTCCATTTCCCTGAGGAATGGGATTGCATCTTTATGTCCAATCACTCCGAGTAGATAGGCAGCATCGCCTCTGAGCACTGGATTTTGATTTTTCAAAAGTGGAAGGATGTATGGAATGGCCTTTGATATATTTTCTAAATCTTCTACTTTTAATGTCTCAATAAGTGCTGAAATACCGAGTCTTACCCTAACCCTTCCATCAGTCATCAGGTCTCCGATGTGCATATACAAACTTTTGTTATGTTTGAACATATCAATGATATTTTCGAGAAAACCATTTTCCATGTAATCTGCGATCATGGTCTTCAGGTCAGGAGAGTCTATATTGATTGGTTCCATTATAGATATAATACCATAATTCCTGAAGCACTCATATTTGGTTATTGGTGATTGGTTATTTAAAGCAGGAATTTGTTTTAGTGTATAATACTTTTTAATGGGCTTCTGGAGAGATATAAGGCAGGATTATAAGGCTGTCTTTGAGAAAGACCCTGCTGCAAGAAACGGGCTTGAAATTATCCTTGCCTATCCTGGTTTTCATGCAATCTTTTTCCACAGGATAAATCACTTTCTATGGAATATAGGAATCCCTGTGATACCAAGGTTTTTGTCACACATTGTACGATTTTTTACAGGTATTGAAATCCATCCAGCAGCAAAAATCGGGCCTGGATTTTTCATAGATCATGGCATGGGAGTTGTTATTGGCGAGACAGCAGAGATAGGGGAAGACTGCCTGCTATATCAGGGTGTTACACTTGGAGGCACAGGAAAAGAGAAAGGGAAGCGTCATCCGACACTCGGGAATAATGTTGTCATAGGTGCTGGTGCAAAGATACTCGGTGCAATAAAAATAGGGAACAATGTTATTATAGGAGCCAATTCTGTCATACTCAAATCTGTTCCAGACAATTCTATCTGTGTTGGTGTCCCTGGCCGGATAACCAGGAAGAAGATTATCAGGATGACTACTGAGGAGGGATTGATAGAGGTCATGGATCATTTCCCTGACCCTGTAGTAGAAAAGCTAAAGGATATAGAGTCTGGAGTTAATGAGCTTACAAAGAGGATAAACGCCATAGAAAAATTTGAAAAGATAGAAAGAGGGATGAGGATATATAACACGCTGACCGGAAAGAAAGAAGATTTTGTCCTGCTTACTCCAGGGAAGGTCGGCATGTATACATGCGGTGTAACAGTATACGACCACTGTCATATAGGACATGCAAGAAGCGCTATCGTATTTGATGTCATAAGGAGATATCTAAGATATAAGGGTTTTGATATCAAGTATGTAAGAAACCTCACAGACATAGATGACAAGATAATCAACAGGGCAAGACAGGAAGGCATAACATGGGATGTGGTTGCCAGAAAATATACAGATGAGTACTACAGAGATATGGAGAGGCTTGGTGTTGGGAGGGCTGATGTCGAGCCAAAAGCAACAGATCATATAGAGGAGATGATTGGTATTGTTAAAGGGCTTATAGACAAAGGTTATGCATATGAGATTGATGGAAGTGTTTATTTTGAGGTAAATAAGTTTCCTGAGTATGGGAAACTCTCAAAGAGAGACAGGGAAGAGATGATGGCCGGAGCAAGGGTAGAAGTGGATGAGATGAAAAAAAACCCGATGGATTTCGCTTTGTGGAAAAAATCAAAAGAAGGCGAACCTTCATGGGATAGTCCATGGGGACCTGGTAGGCCGGGATGGCATATAGAATGCACTGCTATGTCCATAAAGCATCTCGGAGAGAGCTTTGATATCCACGGTGGTGGAGCAGATTTAATATTCCCGCACCATGAGAATGAGATAGCCCAGTCCGAGGTATATACAGGAAAGCCGTTTGTAAAATACTGGGTACATAATGGGTTCATCACAATTGATAAAGAGAAGATGTCGAAATCACTCGGTAACTTCTTTACAATAAAGGACATACTCGATAAATTTGACCCTGAAGTTATAAGGTTTTTCCTTATTTCAACTCATTACAGGAGTCCAGTAGAGTTTTCTGACGAGCAATTACGTGAGGCAGAGAGTTCGATAGATAGATATTATACAACGGTTATCAGAATTAATGAGTTTCTCGAAAAAAACGAGACAAAAGAAAAATTTTCGAATGCGGAGGAAGCCATTGAAGAGATGCTGCTTTCATTCAGAGAGAAGTTTCAGGAGGCGATGGATGATGATTTCAACACTGCCCTTGCACTCGGGCATATATTTGAATTGATACGGGAGGTGAACAGATTTCTCGACAGCAGGCCATCAGGTTCAAAGGCAAAAGAATTTGTATTAAAGGCAAGGGGGCTTCTATCTGAAGCAGGCGATGTCCTGAATATCTTTAATAGGACTCCTGACGAGTGGTATCGGTCATTGATGGAGACAAAAAAGATAGGGCTTTCTGAAAAAGACATCCTTGATAAGATAAAAGAACGGCAGGATGCAAGGCAAAGGAAAGACTGGGCTATAGCAGACATAATCAGAAAAGAGCTCAAAGAAAAGGGCATTATACTTGAAGATAAAAAAGACAGGACAGACTGGAAGATCAAGGTCGGGTAGGGAATGGATTTATGGCCTGAACCCGGTTCTTGAGGCAATAAAGGCAGGCAGAAATATAAAAGGTATTTTTATATCTCTTAGCAGACACGATAAAGTCCTTGAGATAAAGAAAGCGGCAGAAGATAGAAACATACCTGTCAAAATATCAGATCCTACTTTTTTTGATACTACTTTCAGAAAGGGACATCAAGGAGTTGCAGCAGAGGTTTCCTTAAGGGGCTATGTTGCTCTCGATGAATTACTTGACATCCCATCAAAGAAAAATGAGACCCCGCTATTTATAGTCCTTGATTGTATTGAAGACCCGAGGAATTTTGGTGCCATATTAAGGGTAGCTGATGCTACAGGCGTGCATGGCATTGTTATCCAATCATACAGGTCTGTTAACCTTGGCCCTGGGGCATCAAAGGCTTCTGCTGGTGCAATAGAATACGTGCCAGTTTCGATGGTTGTTAATATAAAGCATGTAATCTCTAAGATGAAGGATAAAGGTATAATGATAATCGGTGCAGAGGCAGAAGCAGAGAAATATCCCTGGGATATAGATCTATCTATCCCGCTGGCCATTGTGATTGGCTCAGAGGGTAAGGGTTTGAGGCGTACAGTGAAAGAAAACTGTGATACACTCGTTAGTCTTCCGATGAAAGGCAGGATTAACTCCCTGAATGCCTCTGTTGCTACAGGCATACTGGCTTTTGAGATTTTACGACAAAGAATGCACAGTAATAGATTTAAGTGAGAAAAATAGAGATAACTGAAGTTATTCTTGAATTTTTAAAATTGACCATCTTATAATAAGATTTGTTAGATTATAAGATTAATAAAAGGGATTATTATTGCCTTTTTCTCTCTGTAGCAATCAAGAATACGATAAAGCCACCGTAGCTCAGCAGGCAGAGCAGCTGATTTGTAATCAGCGGGTCGGGGGTTCGATTCCCTTCGGTGGCTCCACTGAACCACGTAGGGTTCAGTGCGATGAACTCCACGTAGTTCATGGCATGATTGGAGAGGTTCCCGAGTGGCTAAAGGGAGCAGACTGTAAATCTGCCGGCACAGCCTTCGGAGGTTCGAATCCTCCCCTCTCCACCACGATTTTGCAAAGTGAAATCGTGGATTTTAAATTTAAAATTTGCAATTTAAAATTTTAAATTTTAAGGAGTGCGGGAGTAGCTCAGTGGTAGAGCGTCAGCCTTCCAAGCTGAGGGTCGCGGGTTCGAATCCCGTTTCCCGCTCCAGCGAAATTTGCTTCGCAAATTTCGCAGTGAATAGTTGTTAGTGAATAGTTTATAGTGAAAGACGGAGAAAAAATTTAAAGACTTTTTGTTATTCACTTTTCACTATTCACTAATAACTGTAGTTAGTGCCCATGTAGCTCAGTTGGTAGAGCACATCCTTGGTAAGGATGCGGTCACCGGTTCAATTCCGGTCATGGGCTCCATGAAACGACGGTCATTGAGTAATTAAGTTAATGAGTCAATAAGTAATTAAAAACTCAATGACTTATTGACTCATTGACTTTAAAAGAGGAGGTTATATGGCGAAGGCAAAATTTGAGAGGGTAAAGCCTCATGTAAATGTAGGGACGATAGGGCATGTAGACCATGGCAAGACGACACTGACGAGTGCGATAACGAAGATGTTGAATTT
>JBFLWW010000010.1:23372-59114 GCA_040757475.1 Nitrospirota bacterium | reverse complement strand
TGTCAACGCAAAATGAAAATGTCACCTTTTTGCAAAATGATTATGTCACACCATAGAATTCAGTCTGAGGCTCTACCTCCTTTCTCAAGAAGTCTTTAGGGAACTTCATTATTTGCATCATCTATGGAGGCTATAAGTTTGATCTCTGGGCCTCTGCCCTCAAGCCAATCATGCTCAGAGGTGTCGTGCTGAAGCGTCATACCCACCATAGGCATCCTCTCCCTTCTACTTCGGTGTTTAGGTGCATGCCTCATCTCATCTATTAAGTTGTGCCCTCTTGAATGTTTCCTTACTGTCTCTCTGGATATGTCTATCCCTTCAATCTCATTAAGCTTCTCTGTAAAGTAAGTTATGTTAAAGCCCTTATATACTTTCTGATAGAGATGTCGTATCTTCTTCATAAGCCCCTTAGGTTTTGTTGTAATAGGTACCCTTGAAGCTCCCTCTGGCTCATAAGAAATCTTTTCTGCCCCATTTAGCCCTCCTAAAAGAAATCTCTGATTTTCCCTTAAAAGGTCTATGTTGACTGAAAAGGTGGATTTTGGGAGTAAGCTTAGAAAATCGGATTTGCTAAATCGCCATAGAGAGGTTTTCTTAAGGTAGTCCATATCTTACTATACCCCCAGATATGACATTTTCATTTTGCAGATAGATATGACATTATCATTTTGCAACGACGGGCTTTCAGCGGACGGAAGCGATAAGTTTTTGTGATATAATTTGTTATGGCTAAGCAGAAGGACCTTATGAGACCTTTCTCAGATGCTGAAATCGAAAAACGCATAAGGGCATGGGCGGATGTGACGATGCTGTCACTCGAGCTGAAGCGTGCTGCAATGAGAAAGAGACATCCTGAACTTGAAGAAGACGAACTCAAGGAATTGATGCGGAAAGAACTTTCGATGCTAAAGATAAAGTAGGATGAACGATAATCCACTCGTTCAATCTCTTAAAGAACTTTGCTTATTCCTCGCTGATATTGAAATAGAATATATGCTTGTTGGTGGATTAGCAACTGGGATATGGGGTGAACCCAGGGCAACGGTTGATATTGATTTTTTGGTTTCACTCGAGACCGATGATTTTGATTTCCTCAAACAAAGATTAAAGGAAAGCGAGAGATTCATCTTTATACACGATAAACCCATGATTTTCTGGAAGATATCTTTTTTGAGGGCTACACTGAAGAGCAATATGGACATTTCCGTTGATTTTTTGTTCTCTGACGATGATTTCAAAAAAGAATCGCTGAAAAGAAGGGAGGTTGTTCAGGTGGCTGATTTTTCAGTTAATATCTCAACTCCTGAAGATTTGATAATCTTGAAACTCCTGAGCGGTAGAGAACAGGACAGACTTGACGCAGAAAAGATTCTTGAGATGCAAAAAGGATACCTCGACATGGAATATATGCAGAGTTGGTCAGAAAAACTGGGCATAAACTTGTAAAAATAAAAAACATCTTAAGGGAGGGGCGATATGAATCCAGTATTAAAAGCTATTGCAGAAAGAAGGGCGGTAAGAAGCTATGAGCCCAAACCTGTGCCTGAGGACATAATCAATAAGATTATCGAGGCAGGGAATCAGGCACCCTCTGCTATGAACAGCCAACCCTGGCGTTTTGTAGTCGTAGAGGACAGAGAATTTCATAGGAAATTAATGGAAACTGCCATTCCAAACTCTAAAAAGATACTTGAACTGTTTAAATCTCTCAACCCTGAGAGATACCAGACTATTATGAAACGATATGAAGAATTAGAAGACCCGATTTATTATTCAGCCCCTGTGATTATCTTTATTATAGGGTCGGGTCAATTTGCAGATTTATCCTGTCCCCTGGCGTGCCAGAATATGATGTTAGCCGCATATTCTTTAGGACTTGGTAGTTGTTGGGTACATTTTGGGTCTCTGGTAACAGACAACGAAGAAATAAAGAAGGAACTGGAATTATCTGTGGATGAAAAGATATACGGCCCGATAATTATTGGTTATACTCAGAAATTCCCGGAACCACCTCCAAAGAAGGGACCTCGTATAAAGTGGATATAGTTGCATAGTGAGAAAAAGTTTGAATTTCTTGTTGTTGTTGAGGTATTCTATTAGTCCAAAAATCCTTATCCGGAGGGCATCTTAAATGGCAAAGAGGGCAGTAAAGAAATATGTTTACTTTTTCGGTAATGGAAAGGCTGATGGAAGAGGGGATATGAAGGATCTCCTCGGTGGAAAGGGCGCAGGCCTTGCCGAGATGACTAACCTGAAAATTCCTGTCCCTGCTGGTTTCACAATCACCACTGAAGCCTGTAATGAATATTTCAAGGCGGGCAAGAAATATCCACCTGGCATGTGGGAAGAGGTGCTCAATAATCTAAAAAAAGTAGAAAAGGCAATGGGGATGAAGTTTGGAGATCCTGTTAATCCCCTTCTTGTATCAGTCCGTTCAGGTGCAAAGTTTTCAATGCCAGGAATGATGGATACCGTCCTTAACCTCGGTCTCAATGAAACAACAATAAATGCACTATTAAAGAAGACAGGTAATGAAAGATTTGTTTATGATGCATATAGAAGGTTTATCACAATGTTCGGTAGTATTGTTATGGGTATTGACAGGCAGAGGTTCGAAAAAGCCCTTGAAGAGATGAAGGAAAAGAAAGGAGTTCGCCTTGATACAGACCTTACTGCTGATGACCTGAAGAGCCTTGTGGAGGAATTCAAGATTATTTATAAAAACGGTACAGGAGAGGATTTTCCATCTGACCCATTTGAACAGCTTAAAAAGGCTATAAATGCTGTTTTTAGTTCATGGTTTGGAGAAAGGGCAGTAAAATACAGAAGGCTTCATGGTATTCCTGATAACCTCGGCACTGCATGTAATGTTCAGGCAATGGTATTCGGAAATACAGGGGAGAATTCTGGTACAGGTGTTGGCTTCACGAGGGACCCATCTACAGGTGAGAAGCGCTTCTTCGCAGAATGTCTTATAAATGCACAGGGTGAAGATGTGGTAGCAGGGATAAGGACTCCGCTACATATAGAAGAGCTAAAAAAGAGGCTTCCAAAGGCATACAGTGAACTCGACAGGATATACAAAAAGTTAGAAAAACATTATAGGGATATGCTCGACATAGAGTTCACTGTTCAGGAAGGCAAGCTCTATATGCTTCAGACGAGGGTTGGGAAAAGGACAGCAGCATCAGCCCTTAAGATAGCTATTGATATGGTCAAGGAGAAATTGATAGATAAAAAGACAGCAGTATTAAGGATTGACCCCCTGCAGCTTGACCAGTTGCTTCATCCCATGATAGACCCAAAGGCTCAAATTAAGGTAATTGCAAAAGGGCTCCCTGCATCGCCAGGTGCTGCAGTCGGCAAGGTCGTATTTACAGCTAATGATGTAGAAAGGGCTGCTGAAAGAGGAGAAAAGGTCATCCTTGTAAGAACAGAGGCATCACCTGAGGATGTTGGTGGCATGCATGCAGCCCAGGGAATACTCACTGCGAGGGGTGGTATGACATCACATGCTGCAGTTGTTGCAAGAGGGATGGGGAAATGTTGTGTTGCTGGTTGCGGTGCAATAAATATAAATGAGGTGCAGAAGTATTTTACAGTCAACGACCTGACAATAAAAGAGGGTGATTATATTACACTTAACGGGACAACAGGTGAGGTTATACTCGGAGCAGCACCCCTTGTGACCCCAGAACTTATAGGCGATTTTGGGATATTTATGAAATGGGTGGATGAGTTCAGAAAAATTGGTGTAAGGACAAATGCTGATACCCCGAAGGATGCAAAGGTTGCGAGGGAGTTTGGTGCAGAAGGTATAGGTCTATGTCGTACTGAACATATGTTCTTCGAAGGCGAGAGGAGTAAGGCAGTCCGTGAGATGATACTTGTTGATGATACAGAGGGGAGAAAGAGGGCGCTTGAAAAACTTCTGCCGATGCAGAAAGGAGACTTTATAGGGATATTTAAGGCAATGGATGGATTCCCTGTTACCATAAGACTCCTTGACCCACCACTTCACGAATTCCTCCCGCACACAGATGATGAACTGAGAGAGCTTGCAGATGAGATGAGAGTTCCTTTTGAGAAGCTCAGGGCTAAGAATAAATCACTCCATGAATTTAATCCTATGCTCGGACATAGGGGATGCCGTCTCGGTGTAACTTACCCTGAGATTTATGAGATGCAGGTCCAGGCTATTATGGAGGCAGCCTGTGAGCTATCAAGAGAGGGGGTTAAGGTAATACCAGAGATAATGATACCCTTGGTTGGGCATGTGAATGAATTTAAAACATTGAAAGAGCTTACAGTTAAGGTAGCAGAAGAGGTCAAGGCAAAATACAGGGCAAATGTCAAGTACAGTGTGGGCACAATGATAGAGCTTCCGAGGGCTGCTGTGACTGCTGATGAGATAGCAAAAGAGGCTGAGTTTTTCTCTTTCGGCACGAATGACCTTACCCAGACAGTCTATGGCTTGAGTCGTGATGACACGGGCAATTTTTTGCCCTACTACATTGAGAATGGGATACTCGAAGACGACCCATTTATCACCCTCGACCAGAATGGTGTTGGACAGGTTGTCAAGATGGGTATAGAGAAAGGAAGGTCTGCGAGGAAAGACCTTAAGATAGGCATCTGTGGTGAGCATGGAGGAGACCCGAAATCTGTAGAATTCTGTCATAGAGTAGGCATGAATTATGTCAGCTGTTCTCCCTACAGGGTGCCGATAGCAAGGCTTGCTGCAGCCCACGCTGCACTAAAGGAGAAGATAAAAAAAGACCTAAGCAAGGCAACAGTATAGGGTAAATAAATTACCTGATAATTGTAATTTAAAGTTGACAAAAAATAGATTTTTGTATTTATTTAATGTTGTTCGTGTTAGGTCATGGAGTAATGCATAACATGTTTTTCAGGGGAGGGAACTATGGGGCTAAGAGAGGCACGAAAATATATTAAAAAGGCTTCACAAAAAACAGGAAAATCCTTATCTCTGGCCAAATTTCCTGACAGGGCTCCCTGATAAGGCGGCGATTATAAAGAAACTTGAGAATGTATTTCCGAAACTCGGTAAATATGCAGTGTCTTATGTGCGGATCGCTAATATACATCCTTATCTGATTAAATACGGTTCAGATAAGCATGCTGAGATAATACAATGGGCAGCCGCAATCCTGAGGACGACTACAGAGAAATACAAAAAGAGTTTTGTAGGGACAATAAGCACACATGGCTTTATAGTCATATGTGATGCAAAGGATATTGACCAAATTTTGAAGGAAACGGCCTATCTTTTTAAGAAGAAAACCTCAGGTTTTTACAGCAAGGAAGACCTATCGAAGAAGAGTATCTTTTCTTTTATACGTAATGGGAAAGAGGTTAATATAGGATTGATGAAACTGATCGCAGCTACAGCAGATAGAAAACTCGACATAAAGAGGAGCCACTTAATCCAGACCCTTGGCAGGGCCTGTGCGCGGTTAGAAGAATCAGGGGGAAACAATGTATGTCTCAGTAAAGAGATGATCTCTGATATTGGATAATCCTTCTGCCTTAACCCTCGATCCTTGAATCCCCGAACCCTTTTGCAGAGACTCAATTATATTTACCCCGCACCCCCCAGAAAGCCCCACCCGTGTAGTCCTCGCACCCCGCGAAAGTGGGGTGCGGGGTTTACAGAATAAGTATTTATGTGCTATTCTTAGTTTAATAACATTTTAGAAAGGTGGTAGAATTGGATGGCACTTGATAATGTCCAGAAACAGGTAATTATAAACAATTACAGACTTCATGATAGAGATACAGGTTCTCCTGAGGTCCAAATAGCTATATTGAGTGAAAGGATAGGTTACCTTACTGAGCACTTCAAGATTCATAAAAATGACCATCACTCGAGGAGGGGTCTTTTAAAGCTTGTCAGCCAGAGAAGAAAATTGCTCGATTATCTCAAGATTGCAAACAGGGAGCGCTACGACAGGCTGATTGAACGATTAGGACTCAGGAAATAAAAGAGATAATGAAGAGTGTTGAGATTGAGGTTCGAGGCAAGAGGCTTATTCTCGAGACAGGCAGGATTGCAAAACAGGCTGATGGAGCAGTAGTTGCCCAGTATGGCGATACAGTAGTTCTCGCCACAGCCGTAGCAGATAAAACTTCAAGGGAAGGTCTGGATTTTTTTCCATTAACAGTAGACTATCAGGAGAAGGCATACTCGGCTGGTAAAATCCCGGGTGGCTTTTTTAAACGTGAGGGCCGGCCCACAGAGAAAGAGATACTCACCTCACGCCTGATTGACAGACCCATAAGACCACTTTTTCCGAAGGGCTTTTACTATGAGACGCAGGGTATTATTAGTGTCCTCTCGTATGGCGATGAGAATATCGCGGATATACTTGGAATAATAAGCATGTCTGCAGCCCTTACAATCTCTGATATCCCATTTAATGGTCCGGTTGGTGCTGTAAGGATCGGAAGGATTGCAGACTCTTTTGTAATAAATCCTGACTTGAGAGAGATAGAGGAGTGCGACCTCGACCTTGTCGTGGCAGGCACTGAAGATACTGTTGTGATGGTTGAGGGTGAGGGCCAGGAGATAGCAGAGGCTGACCTTCTCGAGGCTATATATATAGCACATCAGGAGATCAAGCGTATATGTGCTGTTCAGAATGAATTACAGACTATAGCTGGCAAAGAGAAAAGACTTGTAACACCGCCTATTGTGGATGAAGGACTCAAAAAGGCTGTTACAGAGATTTCTGTAGAAAAGATAAAAGGTGCTATTACTATTCCTGACAGACTGAGGAGACAGAAAGCACTTGACGAAATACTCAAAGAGGTGATTGAGAGGCTGAACACAGGCGAAAAGGACATCACGATGGATATAGCTGCTATGTTCAACGATATTGAGAAGAACCTTGTGAGGGACACGATCCTCAATAGAAATATCAGGGTAGACGGAAGGCATCCTGATGAGATAAGAAAAATCAGTTCTGAAGTCGGTATACTTCCCAGGACCCATGGGTCTGCGCTGTTTGTAAGGGGAGAGACCCAGTGCCTTGCTGTTGTGACCCTCGGTACTGCAGAGGATGAGCAGAGGATAGATTCGCTTGAAGGTGAGTCTTCAAAGACATTTATGCTGCATTACAACTTCCCGCCTTTTAGCGTTGGTGAGGTAAAACCACTGAGGTCACCAGGGAGGCGTGAGATTGGTCATGGCATGCTCGCAGAGAGAGCGTTAAAGGCTGTAATACCAACAAAAACAGAATTTCCTTATACAATAAGGATAGTTTCAGACATATTAGAATCAAATGGGTCATCATCCATGGCAACAGTATGCGGTGGTTCGCTTGCATTGATGGATGCCGGTGTACCAATCAAGGCTGCTGTTGCTGGTATAGCAATGGGACTTATAAAAGAAGATGATAGGGTTGTTATTCTTACTGATATCCTCGGCCTTGAAGACCACCTCGGGGATATGGATTTCAAGGTGACAGGAACAGAGAAGGGTATTACAGCATTCCAGATGGATACAAAGATAGGTGGCATATCACATGAGATAATGGAGGGTGCGCTGGAGCAGGCACGACAGGGCAGACTCTATATACTCGAAAAGATGAGCAATGTACTGGCAGGACCACGGGACAATCTTGCACCTCACGCTCCGAGGATTTATACGATGCAGATTAAGCAGGAAAAGATTCGTGATGTGATAGGAACAGGTGGAAAGGTCATCCGCGGAATAATAGAACAGACAGGTGTAAAGATAGATGTAGATGACACTGGCCTTATCAATATAGCCTCTCCAGATGGAGAATCAGCACGGAGGGCTATGGATATAATAAGCAGTATTACCGCTGAGGTTGAACTCGGCAGGATATACCTCGGCAAGGTGAAGAGGACTGTTGATTTTGGTGCATTTGTCGAAATACTTCCTGGCACTGAGGGTTTGCTACATATATCGCAGGTATCAGATAGAAGGATAGCAAAGGTAACAGATGAGATAAAAGAAGGAGATGAGGTTCTTGTAAAGGTTATAGAGATAGATAAGATGGGCAGAATACGTCTATCCAGAAAAGAAGCTCTCAGGGGAAGAGAGACGAGATAAAGGTTTACACAGTTTGCCAGGCAAACCAAGAAAACACAGTCATGTTCGTAAAAGAATATTTATCTAATGGGATACCAGTAGTTATGGAATCAGTGAAGAACATGCGTTCTGTTGCTCTCGGGATATGGGTGAAGGTAGGTTCGAGGAACGAGCTGCCTGATAGAAATGGGGTATCCCATTTTCTTGAACACATGTTTTTTAAAGGGACAAAGAAACGTAGCACAAGGGACATTGCAGTTGAGATTGATTCTATGGGAGGAGACCTCAATGCCTTCACATCACGAGAAAGCACAACATTTTATGTAAAGGTGCTTGATGAATACGCCGAGAAAGGTATTGAATTGCTTGCGGATGTTTTTCTACATTCAACATTTCCTGAAGAAGATATCGAGAAAGAGAAAAGGATAATAAAAGAAGAGATAAAGATGGTCGAAGATACACCTGATGATTATATTCATGACCTTTTTAATCAGACTATCTGGGGCCAGGATGGTCTCGGACAACCTGTGCTCGGCCGCAGAGAGACAATAAAATCATTCACAAGAGATGATCTTGTATCACATATAAAAAAATATTATGGCACAAGGGATACAATTATATCCTGTGCAGGGAATTTTGAATCTGACCATCTCCTATATATGCTTAATAAAAATCTTGGTAGCTTAAGAAGGGGCTCTGAGCCTGAGAAGGGTGTAATGCCTGATTTTAATAGTAAGGTCGAGGTATTTAGTAAAGAGCTTTCAGAGGCACATATATGTCTGGGAGTCAAAGGCCTTCCTCAGGCGAGTGAAGAGCGTTACAGTCTCTTCCTCCTTAGCACAATACTTGGCGCAGGGGTGAGCTCGCGACTCTTCCAGGAGATAAGGGAAAAGAGGGGACTCGCATATTCTATATATTCATTTATCGCATCATATTTTGATACAGGAGTATGGGGTGTTTATGCAGGGGTCAGCAGAAAAAGGGTAAGAGAGGTAGTAGAATTGATCCTTAAAGAAATGTATGGCCTGAAAGACACACTTACAGAAATAGAGCTGCAGCGCGCAAAAAATCAGCTTAAAGGTAATATAATCCTTGGACTTGAGTCATCAAGCAGCCGTATGAACAATATCGCACGTCAGGAGATATATTATGGTAGGTACTATTCTCCAGAGGAGATTATAAAAGAGGTGAATTCAATCACGCTCGGTCGCATTAGAGACCTTGCTGAAAGGCTGACTAGGAAAGATATGTTTTCACTTGCAGTCTATGGACCGGTACATGAGAAGGATTTGAAGGGAATACTAAATTAAGCATAGAGCAAAAGGCAAAGAGCAAAGTGCAAATAGCAAAGAGCGAATAGCAAAGAGTATGAAACTCTATGCTCTTAGCTCTAAGCTAATAGCTCTATTGCTCTAAGCTCCATGCTCTCTGCTGAGAAGAGGAGGTTATTATGCCGGCATATGAATATATCTGTAATGATTGTAAAAAAGAATTTACAGTTTTCCTTTCTATCAAGGAATTCGATATGAAGCCAAAGGTCAGCTGTCCTAACTGTCAGAGCGATAATGTAGCGAAGAAACTTACATCCTTTTTTGCCAAAACGAGTAAAAAATCCTGAGAAGTTCTGTTATATCTCTATCATGCCATATCCCGATGGACAATATTCAGGTTTATGGGATGTTTTTTAAGATGGCCCTGTAGTTTTTCTGCAATAGCAGGTGAACGATGATTCCCGCCTGTGCAACCGATGCCGATTGTTAGATAAGACTTACCCTCTTTGATGTATAGCGGAATAAGAAAGTCTATAAACTCTTTTATCTTATTCATAAATGTTTTTGTTTCCGGCCTTTTAAGCACATATTCAGAAACCCTTTTATCTGTTCCTTTCAATGCCTTTAATTCAGGGACAAAGTTTGGATTGGGCAGAAATCTCACATCAAAAAGTAGATCAATATTCTGGGGCGTACCAAATTTAAAGCCGAAAGAGATAAGAGTGACTGTCATATCTTTTTCTTTTGTGCCCCATGGTATCCCGTATAAGGATGTTACAAACTGTCTTAACTGATGCGGTGTATATGAAGATGTGTCAATAATCCTGTCAGAGATTTTCCTCAGGAGAGAAAGTTTCTCTTTTTCAATCTGGATGGACTCTTCTATATTTCCTTCGAGCGGGTGAGGTCTTCGGGTCTCTTTAAATCGTCTCAGAAGTACATCATTTTCTGCCTCCAGGAAAAGGATTTCTGTCCTGTATCTATTTTTGAGGTTTTTTAGTGCATCACTGATTTCTGATAAAAACCCTTTTTCTCGTATGTCAATACCTATCCCTATTTTTTTAATATCTTTGTTCTTGGAAGCAATTAAAGCAAATGAATTAATGAGTGTAACAGGAAGATTATCCACACAGAAAAAGCTCAAGTCTTCAAGGGCCCTCAATGCAACGGTCTTTCCTGAGCCAGAGAGGCCGGTTATTATGACTATGATTGGTCTTCTCACTTATTACTTTAGGGGTTCTATAAGGCCGAAATTACCATCTTTCCTGCGGTATATAACATTTATGTCCCTGCTATTGTCATTTGTAAAAACAAAGAAGTCCTTGTCAAGAAGTTCCATCTGCATAGCAGCTTCGTCAGGGCTCATTGGTTTTAGCTCAAACCGCTTATTTTTTATAATCCTGCCACTCTCTGCGGTAGCTATGCCCTTTGACTGGACCCTGGTTACTTTGCCCTCGCCTTTTCTGTAGGATACAAGCTTCTCCTTGTATTTTTTGACCTGCCTCTCGAGTTTCTCGACTACCTCATCAATTGAAGAATATATTTCGCCTGTAATCCCCTCTGCTTGGATAAGAACTCCATTAGCCTTGAGCAGGACCTCTACCTTATGTCTGTATTTTTCTATGCTGAGTGTGACAACAGCTTCGGATATGTTTGATAGATACCGGTCGAATTTTTTAATCTTCTCCTCAGCATAGTTTTTCAAAGCTGGTGTAATTTCAAGATGTCTTCCTGTCATAATGATGTTCATAACTTCCTCCTTTTCAGTTAGTTGAATTTCCTTCGCTGACCCTGTGATGGAATCCTGAGCTCCCCCCTGTATTTTGCTACGGTCCTTCTGGCAATTACGATACCACTGTTCTTTAATAGTTCTACGATACGCTGGTCGCTGAGGGGTTCTGGGGGATTCTCTTCGGATATGATTTTTTTTATAAGGTTTTTTATAGAGGTGGATGAAATCTCTCCTGTATCACCCTGTATAGCACTACTGAAGAAAAACCTGAAGCTGAACACCCCATGTGAACAGGAGAGGTATTTGTTAGATGTGACTCTACTTATTGTGCTTTCATGCATACCCAGTTCTGATGCTACATCTCTGAGGTTCATGGGTTTAAGGTACGGTATTCCCTTATCGAAAAAATCCCTCTGAAAATTTAATATACTTTCTGTGACTTTATATATGGTCCTGTTCCGCTGTTCGAGACTCTTAAGTAGCCAGACAGCAGATCTGAGCTTTTCATCAAGAAACTGCCTGTCCTCTTTTGGAAAGGTATTTTTCTGCTGAATGAGGTTTCTGTAATAGCTGCTGACTCTAAGCTTCGGGAGGCCATCGTCATTCAGGATGATTTGATATCCATCTTCTGTCCTGATTACATATACATCAGGGATAACATAGTTTATATTAGCACCAGAGAAATTTCTGCCAGGTTTTGGTTCAAGTCCCTCGATGATCTTTACAGCAGCCATGATATCTTGTATGGGTAAGTTATACTGCTGCGCAATCCGGGGATATTTTTTCTTTTCAAGGTCATTCATGTTATTAATAACTATTTTTTCTACAATACTGCCCTGCAGGTTCAGTACCTCGAGCTGCAAAAGAAGACATTCTCTGATATCCCGTGCACCGACTCCAGGAGGATCGAAACTCTGTATCAGTCTGAGTGCCTTCTCTGCTGTTTCCATGTCAGTCTTTGCTTCTATCATTATATCTTCTAAAGATGATCTGAGATAGCCATTTTCGTCTATATTGCCTATTATTGTTTCTCCTACCTGCCTTATATTCGCCGGCTCATTTGAGAGCCTGAGCTGCCATAAAAGGTGGTCATATAGATCCGGTTCCTTGGTGAGAAACTGGTCAAATGAGGGAGGAGTTACAGTTCCAGGTGTGAAATACCCGAGGTCTCTACCGTCGTATCCCCTTTCCTCAAAATAGTCATCCACTGTAAAATGCATAAGCCTTTCGAGCGGGGCCTCTGTGTCTTCCAGTTCGTCTTCGACTTCTATAGCATCTCTTTCTTCATGTGTGAGATCCCCTGGAGCTATTTCATCAAGGGATTCTTCGAGGAATGGGTTTTCTATAAGTTCCTGGTTGAGCGCCTGGGAGAGTTCAAGTTGCGGCATTTGCAGCAATTTTATCGCCTGCTGAAGCTGAGGTGTGAGTATTAGCTTTTGTGTTAGCTTAAGTTCAAGCCGGCCTTCAAAAGGCATTAAAGTGTGAACTCCTTTCCGAGGTATGCATCCTTTACCCGCTGGCTGGCGGCGAGTTTATCAGGTGTCCCCTCTTCGAATATCTTTCCGTTGCTGATAATATATGTCCTGTCTGTTATTGAGAGTGTATCTCTCACATTATGGTCTGTTATCAATATCCCGATGCCCTTGTCTTTAAGGTAGTTGAGCATCATTTTAAGCTCTATTATTCCAAGGGGATCTATGCCGGCAAAAGGCTCATCAAATAGTATGAATGTTGGATTTATGGCAATAGCCCTTGCTATCTCAGTCCTCCTCCTCTCACCTCCAGAGAGCCCATAGCTATTCCTTTTTGAGAATTCCCTGAGGTTAAACTCCTGCAACAAGCGTTCTATATTGACCGCTATCTCTTCCTTGCCGAGCCCCTTTATCTCAAGCACTGCCCTGAGATTATCTTCAACCGTGAGTTTTCTGAATATGGACGGTTCTTGGGGCAGATAGTTTATTCCCATCATTGCCCTCCGGTACATCGGCAACTGGGTTATATCTTCACTATCCAGGAGGATGCTTCCCTGTTCGGGTCTTATGATACCTACAATCATGTAAAAGGTTGTTGTCTTGCCTGCACCATTCGGCCCAAGTAGGCCTACGATTTCACCCGTGGTAACATAAAGACTTAGATCTCTTACAACATGCTTTTTGCCATAGGTTTTTGAAAGCCCTTTTACCTGTAAAAGATGCATTTATTGTTCCTTTTTACCTGTCAGAAAGACCTTGCTATTTTCGACAAAAAAACGGTCATCATTTAGAAAGTAGGTCATCTTTGTGCCTGTGACTACATTTTTACCATCTACAACCCGTGGTTCGCCTGTAAATGTAATCCTGTCTTCGTTAGCAAAGTATACCGCTTCGCTGGATGTTATGACACGGGCACCTTTAATTAATTTTACATTTCCTGTTGCCTCGATTTTTGTGATGTCTCCTGTATCTGCTTTATAATAGGCAAGCATCTTGTCAGCATAAATGGTCATCTCGGTTGTCCTTGCAACAACATTTTTTTCAAAAAGGGCGGTATGTGCCTTGTTATCTGCTATTAGCGTCTCTGAAGTTACGATTATCGGGCCTTTTGTCTGCTGAACTTTTTCTGCAGAAAAGACATCTGTTGATAGTATGACAAAGAGAAAAAGACTACTTATAAAAAGTTGCCTTGACATCTTTCAATATCCTCACCTTTTGTCCTGGATTTGTCTCCATACCTGTGCCTTCAACCTTAAAATTTTTCCCCTCAACAATTATCCCATTCTTTGTCTTAACCTTCCCGGAAGATGCCTCCCAATCAATGGATTCAGTCATTATTGTGTAGTCTTTTGATTCAGCCCTTATCTTGCCTTCTGTAGTAAAGTTTCGGTTTGAAAGATTATATATACCATTGTCAGTATAAAGTACCAGTCCGTTTTTTCCTACTGTCATGGTGATATTACTGAGGTTTGCCTTATTTTTGCTTTCTATAATATCTGCTTTTTCAGCAACTAATGTCCAGATAATATTGCCATCCTTTTTCTGTACAATCCTGAGACCTTCAATAAATGAGTCATCTTTAAGATGTAAATCTCTCCTGAGTTCCCTATCATTTCTCAGCATCAGAAACAGCATAAAAAACAGGGTGAAAGAAAGTATGGCCATCAGAATCTTTTTCATAAAAAATTCTATCACATAGAGAGAACTATGTAAAGGCAAATGGTATGTTAGCCTTTATTTCAGGCTTGTATATAAGGTATCATGCATAATTTTGAGTGGTGGTTTCTTGCCTGTCCAGAGCTCAAATGCAAGGGCACCCTGATAGAGAAGCATGCCCAGACCATTCAGGGTAGCACATCCTTTTTTTGAGGCTTCTTCAAGGAACCGTGTCTTTTTATAGATGAGATCGCAAACAGCCTGATCCGGGTTAAGAAGAGCTGTATCAAAAGGTAATGGGTCTTCTTCTTTTAGTCCTAAAGGTGTAGCGTTGATTATTATGTCAATGTCGCCGAGCTGATAGCTGATAGCTGATAGCTGACAGCTTAATACATTCCCTCTGATACTATTCAGGTCATTCACAAGTTTGTTAGCCTTTTTCTCATCAATATCGTATAAAAATAATCTCTTTGCCTTTTGACTTAGATAGTAGCTTATTGCCCTTGACACACCACCAGCACCAATTATTAAGACATCTTTGCCCTCAGTTGAGATACCACCCTCAGAAAGGGATTGCATAAATCCTCTTCCATCAGTGTTATAGCCTATAAGCCTGCCACTCAGATTCACTATTGTATTTACTGCACCGATGAAAGATGCCTCTTCATCAATCTCATCAAGTAGCGGGATTACTTTTTCCTTATGTGGGATGGTGACATTTACACCACGCAGATTCAGGGCCCTTATTGCCTTAACCGCATCTTCTAAATAATCAGGATGCACGGAGAATGCAATATAGCAATAATCAAGACCGAGTGCCTCAAATGCAGCATTGTGCATTACAGGAGAAAGTGTATGTTCAACCGGATACCCAAAGAGTCCTGTAATCTTTGTCCACCCGCTGATCTTCATTCTCCTTCTCCTGTAACACCTTTTATCAGTCCCTCTGGTGTTGATTTGATCTTTCTTGCAGGGACATCGAGTGCCTCTTCTATATCCTTTAATGTGATATCATCGAGAAATCTGTTTTCTCCATTCTTCAGGACTGTATCTGGCACAAGTATCATTTCGTGGTCATCTATTCTGTCTGATAGTGTTTTTATTACATCCCTCCCTGTTAGTAATCCGGTAACAGTAATGGATACACCAAAAAATTTGTTTTCAACAGGTACCAAATCAATGTTAAGGTTTTCTTTCTCGGACAGTTTTTCTATAAACTTTTTAAGAAATGGATAGAACGATAGACCAGTGAAGGTAAGAAATCTCTTTTTACACTGGAGTGTCTTAGGTAGCTTGATTTTTTTTATCTGGTTCATAAAAAGTTGTACCATCCCAACACCATTTTCTATCTGAGGCAGATCTCCATAGTCCTTAAGCGGAGGGAATGGATGTTCTGCCTTTATATATAGTTCGTCTGCCCCGTATACGACAGAATCACCATGTCTCTTTATAAACCTCTTCTGAAAAGATTCTATTATATTTATTGCATGTTCAGCGTCCTCTTTTTCGACTGGTCGAAGGTTATGTCTTCTGTACATAGTCAGCCCAACAGGGACGACTGCAATGGATAAGACATACGGATAAAACCTGTAGAGGTCACTGATTGTCTTATAGAGTTCTTTCCCGTCATTGTAGCCTGGGCAGATGACAATCTGTGTATGAAGCCTTATCTTGTTATCAGTAAAGAATTTAAGTTCTTTAAGGATGTCAGGAGCCTTTGTGTTCCCAAGGAGTTTGTTCCGGATAGCCTTATTTGTTGAATGTACAGAAATATATAGTGGGCTTAACCTCTGCTCGATAATACGTCTTTTATCTTCTGTGCTTAGGTTTGAAAGTGTGATATAATTTCCATAAAGGAAGGACAGCCTGTAGTCCTCATCTTTTATGTAGAGTGTTTTCCTCAGCCCCCTTGGAAGCTGTTTGATGAAACAGAATATACAGTTATTTTTACATGTCATGGCCTTAAAGGGCTTGAAATCTATTCCTAATTCCTTGTCATCTTCCCGGACTATACGGACCTTAATCTTTTTTCCTTCCCTTTCCACTTCCATCGTGAGGTCATCATCAGTACTGTAGAACATAAAGTCAATGGTGTCACGCAGGTTGTGTTTGTTTACGGAAAGCAGTATGTCACCGCTCACAAATCCATATTTTTCAGCCAGACTGCCCGGATGGATATTCTCTATCTCTATGCCGTTTTTAGCCTGCATGTGTTAGTTTAAATCCCCTGTAAATATAGTGAAGTCCTGAGAGTATTGTGATCCCTGCAGTTATCCACAGGAGCAGTCGAGGCATATCCGGCAGGAAAAGCAGATTGATATCTATAAGCACATAAGCAATGAGTATGCTCTGTATCCATATTGTAGCCTTACCAAACACTGTCGGTTCAACCTTTGATATATCGGCAATAAGATAAAGTAGAAACCAGCCGATGACAACAACAATGTCCCTGCTTATAACTGTGACTGTAAGCCATTTGGGTATCAAGCCGTAAGTAGATAAAATGATAAATGTCGTAACAAGCAGGAATTTATCAGCAAGAGGGTCGAGAAATGTGCCCAGTGCAGTCTTCTGGTCTTTAAGACGTGCAAAGAGACCATCAAATATATCTGTAAGTGCAGCGACTATGAAGAGATAGAGGGCGTAGTTGTAACGCTTATATATTATTGCTGTTATAAACATCGGTATGATAACTATCCTTGTTATGGTAAGTGTATTGGGGAGATTCAAGACGCTCATGGTATATTAAAAGGTAATCCTTGAAACCTAAGTTTCAATCCAAGCTTATTATAACATCCATTATCTATCTTTCCATCCATATAGGATAAGATTGTTTTTGCATGGCACTTCTCCACAGCAAAACTATTTTTGGTCGAGTCGTACAGGGCTGCTTTTAACTGTCTCTTTGCATGAGTCTTCCTGCCTTCAAGGAAATTGAGCTCTCCGAGACCAAGCCTGCAGTAAATTATACCCCTCAGGTCTTCTGTCTTCTTAAAGAGCAGCATAGCCCTGATAAAATAATCACGCGCCCTTTTGTAATCGCCAATCATCTTGTAGGTTGTCCCGAGACTCCATATAGTATATGAATAACTTACCTTATCCCCTATCTTCTTATATAGTCTCACTGCCTTTGCGAAATTAGTAATGGCATTTTTATAATCCCCTATCATCCTGTATGCATTTCCAATACCACAATAGGAGTAGGCTATGCCGAATGCATCCTTAACGGTGGAGAACAATTTGTTTGCAGCGGTATAATACTTAAGAGAATCTTTGAATCCCCCTGCGACACGGGATGTGCCTCCGAGGCCGCATAGAGAGTAACCAACACCTGAGTCATGTTTAATGGATCTGAATATCTTATAGGATTCTTTGAAGACCTTGATTGCACCTGCGATGTCTCCCTTTATCCTTAAGGCTCCTGCCTCTGCCCATAGCGTAAATGCAATGCCTTCACTATCACCTTTTTTGGGGTATACCATTTTTGCTTCACGGATGAGTCTTATAGCTCGTTTCCATTTACCTTGTGCCCTCAATGAGAGACCGAGTCCTACTTTTGCATCAGTAGCCCTGATTGTATCCCTGATTTTTTTAGCAAGTTTAATCGCACCTGAATAGTTTTTTACAGCAGCATCAAAATCACCTTGCATCCTGCAGATATCACCTTTTTCCTTTAGCTCCTCTGCACGCTCAACAATACTATTAATTTCCAAGGCATTCTCTTAATTTTTTCGTGATTGTTCCATAATCCTCAGAATTAAAGAAGGCAGAACCCATAACGAGGATATCAGCACCTGCAGATGCAATATCTTTTGCATTGTCAAGTTTTACACCACCGTCAACCTCTATAAGGGTTGAAAGCCCCCTCTCTCTAATGAGCTTTTTTAATATCTTTATTTTGTCAATAATCTGAGGTATAAAATCCTGACCTCCAAATCCTGGATTTACAGACATCAGAAGGGCAATGTCCGCATCAGGCAGTATATGCTCAAGGCTCCATACAGGAGTTGCAGGGTTAAGCGAAACACCAGCTTTTACACCGCTCTCCCTTATCCACTGCACTGTCCTGTGCAGGTGTACTGAAGCCTCATAATGGACTGTCAGATAATCTGCACCTGCTCTTATAAAATCCCTTAGATACTTATCTGGCTCCTCTATCATGAGATGGACATCGAGTGGTATAGAAGTAGTCTTCCGAATCAATTCTACTATGAATGGGCCTATAGTTATATTAGGAACAAAATGGCCGTCCATAATATCAATGTGGAGCATGTCTGCACCTGCTTCCTCAGCAGCTTTTATCTCCTCACCAAGTTTTAGAAAATTGGCAGAAAGTATTGAAGGTGCTATCTTGACCATATTACCTCCTACTAATACAAACGCATTAAATGAAGTGTCATTGCGAGGAGCATCAGCGACGAAGCAATCTCAAGAGAGTGAGATTGCCACGCCCTTCGGGCTCGCAATGACAATATAAAAGCATTTAGTGCGTTAGCTATAATTATTCTGTCTGCAGGTAGATTGTATCACCTGCCTTCACCTGTGTTCCGGGTTTTGGTTTTTGTATCTTTATCTTTTTTCCGAGACCTTTGGTCTCTATTTTCAGTTTTAACCTATCTGCAAGTTCTTTTGCTTCTTCGATAGACTTTTCCTCAAAGTCAGGGCAGTAATAGATTACCTCATGAGGGCCGAGACTAACAAGTACTGTGATATAGTCACTCACCCTTTCATCAGGTTGGGGTTTTTGAGCTACAATTCTGTCCTTTTCAACTGTATCTGAGTGTACCCTTATTACCTTTGCTATCTTCAACCCCTTCTGAAGTAGTATTGATTCAGCGTTTAAGAGTGTTTCACTGACAAGCATCAGGATTGACTGTACCCTCGGCCCTTTGCTGAGAATGACCTTTATACCCCTTCGTTCTTTAACCTTATTCCCTGCCGGAACATCCTGTCTGAGTATGTATCCTGGCAGGACAGTAGAATCATAATCTTCACCTTCAATCTTAAGATAAAGCCCATTCTTTGTAAGCAGCTCATTTGCTTCCACAAGGCTCTTCCCATATAAGGCAGGAACATCGACTGTTCGGCTAAAGCTCAGAACCTTAAAAGTGAGATAACCGAAGATGAGCCCAAGCAGTACAAATGTTAGGAGATAAATAGGTATTTTTATTAGATTGCTCATTATTTCATTTTCTACTATTTCTCATAAAGGGTCTTAATAGCAAGGGCCCTTACTGAGAAATTCTATCGCCTCTTTGACCTTCTCAAGATCAACCTGTGTGTTAACGCAAGGGCCGAAGGGTCTTTCGTTTGGAATGCCCAGTATGGGAAGAGGGTAGGTATCAGCAATCCCACTACTTAGGTCATTCTCACATGCAACAGCAACTATCGCCTCTGGTTTCACCTCATTTACAATCCTCCTCGCAAGTGAACCACCTGTTGCAACAAAAAGGTTTAGATGATTGTCATCGGCGATCTGAATAAGATCTCTGATCTCGCATTTGCCACATCTCTCACAGTTGTATATATTATGTGTAAGCCTGATATTACATTCGTTTATCTGAAGACAGTGGGGCAGTAAAAGGAGTATACGCTTTGACTTTGGCCTTTCTGCTCTGACAAGTCTGTTGTTTAGGGCGATAATAAATCGCTGAAATTCTTCTTTTTTATTTTTCGAAAATGAACCAATGAGCATGAGTAAAGGATATAAAAGTTTAAGGGTGAGACCTCTAATCCATCTACGGTTCATCAAAAAAGGTTCCATCTTTTAAGTGCCTCCCCTGAAGGAATGCAGTAGTAGACATTGGTTTTTTGCCCTCTGGCTGTAACTCTATAATTGAAATGAGCCCTTCCCCTGTGCCGACAATAAGCTCTCCCTCCCCTGCCTTCTCTATCCTGTTAGGTATGCCAGAGCCCTCAATCGCCTTTACACTGATAATTTTAATTCTTTCTCTATTTAAATAACAATAGGCCCCTGGCCATGGGTACATACCCCGGACAAAGTTAAATATCTCTAATGCAGTCTTTGACCAGTTGACCCTTCCGTCCTCTTTTTTGAGGGGAGGGGCATAACTTGGAGTTCCCACCTGAGGGATGGGTCTAATAGAACCATCTTTTATGCCTTTTATGGTTTTAATCAATAAAAATGCCCCTATTTCTGAAAGCCTTTTGCTGAGGGTCTCTGCATTATCATCAGCAGCTATTTCTGTCTCTTCCTGTAACAGGATATCCCCTGTGTCAAGTCCTTCATCCATAAGCATTGTGGTTATACCTGTCTTCTTTTCAGCATTAATTATCGCCCACTGGATTGGAGATGCACCCCTGTATTTTGGAAGCAGTGAAGCATGTACATTGATACAGCCGAGTAGGGGAAGCTTAAGAATCTGTGCAGGCAATATCTTTCCATATGCAACAACAACAATGATTTCAGGTTTCATAGTTGAAAGCTCATTGATAAATTCAGGGTCTTTTATGCTTGTGGGCTGTAAAACTCTAATTCCTCTATTGAGAGCAAATTCTTTAACTGGTGGATGAGAAAGAATACGACCTCTCCCTTTCTTTTTGTCAGGCTGAGTTACCACTGCAATGACTTTTTCACCTGACTGAAAGAGTTTATTTAATGATGGAACAGCAAATTGAGGTGTACCGAAGAATACTATACGCATATAAGTAACGAGTAACGAGTAACGAGCAACGAGAGGTTTAAAAGTCTATAGTCTTTAGTTTTTAACTTGTCACTCGTCACTTGTCACTCGTCACTGTTTTTAGGGATTTTCTGTATCGCTTCTTGAAAAACTCTCTTTTAATGGGGCTTATCCTGTCAATAATAAGAAGTCCATTGAGGTGGTCTATTTCATGTTGCAGGGCCCTGGATAGCAGGCCTGTACCGTCTATCTCTATGTGTTTACCTTCTCTATTTAGCCCTCGAACATAGACCCTTTCAGCCCTCTTTATAGTTGTTGTATACCCCGGGATGCTCAGACATCCCTCTTCAGCCTCAACAACGCCTCCTTTTTCAATAATCACAGGGTTTATAAGGACTATAAGTGGTGTCTTTTCTTCTTTTGCGCTCACATCTATTATGCAGAGTCGTTTTGGAACACCCACCTGGTTGGCTGCAAGACCGACTCCAGATACAGCATACATGGTTTCTATCATGTCATCAATAAGTCGCTGGATGTTACCATCTATGCTTTCAACAGGAGCAGTCTTTTCTTTTAGAATCTTTTCCGGGTATTTTTTTATTTCAAGCAATGCCATATCATATTATAAAACATTTCAATCCAGACGATACAAACACAACTCAAATTTTCTTGACGGCGCATTTATATAAAGGATAGAATTTTTGTACATTTAATAATGAATAAGGTAATCTTAAAAACAGAGCTTCCTGATATCACCCTTGTTAAACGTGGGAAGGTAAGAGACATCTATGTCCTCGGAGAATACCTGCTACTCGTGGTTACTGACAGAATTTCTGCATTTGATGTTGTACTGCCTAATGGTATTCCTGACAAGGGGAAGGTTCTTACACAGATATCTATTTATTGGTTTAAACAGATGGAGGGAATAATCAAGAATCATCTTGTGGCCACAGATGTAAATAACTTCCCTGAAAAGCTTCATAAATACAAAGATATTCTTGATGGCCGGAGTATGCTTGTGAAGAAGGCGAGGCCAGTGCCAGTTGAGTGTGTTGTTAGGGGATATCTTTCTGGCTCAGGATGGAAGGAATATAAAAATAGTGGAGCTGTCTGTGACATCAGACTTTCTGAAGGCCTTGTTGAGTCATCCCGACTCGATGAACCAATATTCACCCCAAGCACAAAGGCAGAGCATGGACATGATATTAATATTTCGTTTGGTGAAGTAATAGGGATTGTCGGACAGGAGATGGCAGAGAGGCTGAGAGATGTCAGTCTTAAGGTTTATTCAAAGGCAAGAGACATGGCTGAAAAAAAAGGTATTATAATAGCCGACACAAAGTTCGAATTCGGTTTATATAATGGTGAGCTTATACTCATAGATGAACTTCTCACACCCGACTCGTCACGTTTCTGGTCTATGAAAAACTATGTCCCAGGAAGGAGTCAGGACAGCTTTGACAAACAGGTTGTAAGAGACTATCTGCTTACCCTCGACTGGGATCAAACATATCCTGGTCCTGTACTACCTGATGAAATTGTAGAAAAGACAGCCGCAAGATACAGAGAGATACTTAGAATCCTTACAGGCTAAGAATAATGCTTCAGAACCTGTAAAAATGAATTTCGATTTTCTAAAATCACTCGTCGTCATCTTTGGCGTCTCTGCCTTAGTAGTATTTCTGCTCCACAGGCTGAAGATACCTTCCCTTGTGGGTTTTCTCATTGCAGGTATTATTATTGGCCCGCATGGTCTTGGAATGGTCAAGGATGTACATGCAGTAGAACTCCTGGCAGAAATTGGCGTCATACTCCTCCTTTTTACGATTGGCATCGAGTTCTCGATGGCAAAGCTTATCAGGATGAAGAAGGCTGTTATAGGTGGGGGCGGAATACAGGTATTGCTTACCATACTCTTATCAGCCATTACTGCCTATCTTACAACAGAAAACATCAACAAATCTGTTTTCTTCGGCTTTCTTATCGCATTAAGTAGCACAGCGATTGTCCTTAAGACGCTTACAGAAAGTGGTGAGGTAGACTCTCCACATGGACGCATGATGGTAGGTATATTGATTTTCCAGGACCTCTGTGTTGTGCCTCTTATGCTCCTTATACCTGTTCTGTCTGGAGAGAGCATAAACATAATGGATATAGCAATAAAAATGGGGAAGGCAATTCTGATTATAGCCATCGTGCTTCTGAGTGCAAGATGGATAGTCCCAGGGCTTCTTCATCAAGTTGTGCATACAAGGAGTCGTGAGCTTTTTATAATTACAATCATACTACTCTGTCTCGGCATTGCACTTCTGACCTCAAGGTTTGGCCTTTCTCTTGCCCCCGGAGCCTTTTTAGCCGGTCTTATAATCTCAGAGTCAGAGTATGCACATCAGGCAACATCAGATATATTGCCATTCAAGGACAGCTTCATAGGCCTGTTTTTTGTCTCTGTCGGGATGCTGATGAATATCGGTTATATGTCTGATAATTGTCTGAGGATAGCAATGGCTGTTACATTGATATTCGGACTCAAGATTATTACAGGGATGTTCTCTGCCCTGATAATAAGAAGCCCTCTTAGAACTGCCATTCATACCGGTCTCGGTCTTGCCCAGATTGGTGAGTTTTCATTTGTGCTTGCAATTGCAGGTAAGGCAACAGGGATTATAACAGAGGATTTCTATCAGGTCTTTCTTTCATCTTCTGCTGTGACAATGACAATGACACCTTTTGTACTGAAGGCTGCACCTTCTGTATCTGGCTGGATAGCCTCAAGGCATCTGTTAAAAAGGGTAGACAGACTCAAAAAATTAGAAAGAGAGGGATTTCCAAGAAAAAGACATGGTCATGTAATAATTATTGGTTTTGGTCTTAATGGAAGAAATCTTGCAAAGGTATTGAAAGAAGCAGAGATACCCTATGTTGTGCTTGAGATGAATAGTGATACGGTAAGAGAGATGAAGAAAAAAGGAGAGCCGATATATTATGGTGATGGGACAGGTAAAGAGATACTCCATAAACTGAGCATTGAAAAGGCAAGGCTTCTTGTTATAGCGATATCTGACCCTGTTTCTACAAGGAGGATAGTCTCTATCGCAAGGCATGAAAACCCTAATATTTACATTATCGTAAGGACAAGATATGTTGCTGAGGTGGATGACCTCAGGGCACTCGGTGCAAATGAGGTAATACCAGAGGAGTTTGAGACCTCAATAGAGATATTCTCAAGGGTGCTTCACCAGTATCACTTCCCTAACAATGTGATACTTGATATGGTGGATAAGATAAGGAGTGATAGTTATACAGCATTGAGAAGTGTTGAGTTTCCAAAGAAACATCAATCCTCATAAGGACAGATATAATGCTTCTATGGCTTGAATTTATTGTCTGCACAGCCTTGATTCTTTTATTTTTAGCATGGGATTCTATTGGGATATTGTTGGTGTATGCGATTAATATTTGGGTGTTGTATATGCTGATTTAAGTCTTGACATATATTCCTGTTTCAGCTATCTTAAAAACAAGTAAAGGGGAGTAGCTGAATCAGTGGCTATCGTCAACACGTCTGCCGTCAGGTAGGCCGGTACTACTGGTTAGGTAAAACTAACAAGCAAGACTTTTACCGTGATCGTAATTTATCGCGGTAAAGGTCTTTTTATTTTGAGTAAAATCAAAGAGGCTGATAGAGAGTAAGGATGATCTGGCATCAGAAAAAATCTGACGATATTCTTGCTGAACTGGGCACAAATCTTCAGGGGCTTTCCTCAGGAGAGGCACAGAAACGTCTTAAAGAGTACGGCCTGAATGAATTAAAGGAAAAGAAAAAGAAGACTCCATTCATGATGTTCCTTGACCAGTTCAGGGACTTCATGATTCTTGTTCTTATTGCTGCTGCAATTATATCCGGGATTATCGGTGAACCTTCAGACACCATAGCCATAATTGTAATTGTTGTCCTTAATGCCATTATCGGATTTGTTCAGGAATACCGCGCAGAAAAGGCGATGGAGGCGTTGAAGGTGATGGCTGCACCTTTTGCAACGGTTAAAAGGGATGGTCGGATTGAGACCATCTCTGCATCTCAGATAGTGCCAGGTGATATAGTGCTTCTTGAGGCAGGAAAGATTGTCCCAGCAGACATGAGGCTTATTGAAGTGGCTCAGTTGAAGATAGAAGAGGCGGCCCTTACAGGTGAATCCATCCCTGTTGAAAAATATACAAAACTATTACACGAGGAGATGCTACCTCTCGGAGACAGGAAAAATATGGTGTATAAAGGTACTACGGTATCATACGGTAGAGGTACTGGAATTGTTGTAGCTACTGGCATGAATACAGAGCTCGGCAGGATTGCCACAATGCTTCAGGAAGAAGAAGAGGTAAAGACACCCCTTCAGAAAAGGCTCACAAAGTTTGGACAGAGGCTTGCTATTGCTGTCCTTGCTATATGTGCCATAGTCTTTATTGCAGGTCTCATCAGAGGAGAATCTCCTGTGCTTATGCTCCTGACAGCAATTAGCCTTGCTGTTGCAGCAATCCCGGAGGCACTTCCTGCAGTTATTACAATCTCACTCGCTATTGGTGCAAAAAATATGGTCAGGCAGAATGCCTTGATAAGAAAACTCCCTGCTGTTGAGACACTCGGCTCTGTTACATACATATGCTCTGATAAAACAGGTACACTCACGCTGAATAAGATGACGGTCGAGGAGATTTATGTGGATGGGAAATTAGTAACGAGTAACAAGTTACGAGTTACGAGTAAAAAAGATATTGATGAACTTGTTACTCGTCACTCGTCACTTGCCACTCTGTTAAAGGCCTTGGCCCTTAGCAATGATGCCACTATGGATAAGGATGGCAAAATCATAGGCGACCCAACAGAGATAACTCTCTACATGGCAGCACAGGAGGCAGGCTTTAAAAAGGATATGCTTACAAAAGACTTCCCACGAATTGCTGAAATTCCCTTTGATTCTGAAAGAAAGTGCATGACAACATTTCACGAGTGGTCGAGGGGTCAAGTGGTCGAGGGGTCAAGCGAAAAAATAAATAAATCACTTGAACCCTTGAATCCTCGAACCCCCGAATCCTCGAGGTTCATCTCTTTCACAAAGGGTGCAATAGATGTCCTGATTGATAAATCAGATAATATTTTGACATCTGAGGGTTTAAGGGCCATAAATATAAAGGAGATTCACAAGGTAAATGAAAGGATGGCTGCTGATGGATTGAGGGTAATAGGTATTGCTATGAGGTCATGGGAAAAACTACCCGATGATATGTCTTCTGAAAATGTAGAAACAGGACTCACTATTTTAGGTCTTGTAGGTATGATGGATCCCCCAAGAGAAGAGGCAAAAGATGCGGTATCATTATGTAAAACCGCAGGGATAAAACCTGTCATGATTACAGGCGACCATCCCATAACTGCCAGGGTAATAGCGAGACGACTCGGAATCCTTGAGGATGATTCGAAGTCAATTATCACAGGTAAAAAGCTTGCTGAACTATCTATGGAAGAATTTGAAGAGGGGGCAGAAAAGATCAGGGTATATGCAAGGGTTGCCCCTGAACAGAAATTAAAGATAATAAAGGCCCTTCAGGATAAGGAGCAGTTTGTTGCAATGACAGGTGACGGTGTTAATGATGCGCCTGCATTAAAGAGGGCAGATATAGGTGTTGCCATGGGTATTACAGGCACTGATGTGGCAAAAGAGGCATCGCATATGATACTTCTTGATGACAACTTTGCAACTATTGTAAAGGCAGTAAAAGAGGGAAGGAAGATATATGACAATATAAAAAAGTTTGTAAAATACCTTCTTTCAACAAACTCAGGTGAGATATGGACACTCTTTCTTGCGCCATTTATTGGTCTGCCAATCCCACTCCTGCCAATCCATATACTCTGGATAAATCTCATGACAGATGGACTTCCTGCCCTTGCGCTATCTGTTGAACCAGAAGAGGGTGATGTAATGAAGAGACCACCAAGACATCCTAAAGAGAGCATTTTTGCACATGGTCTTGGTCTTCATGTAATATGGGTTGGGCTATTGATGGCAGCACTTGTCCTTTCTGTTCAGGCATGGTCTATTAAGACAGGACACAGCCACTGGCAGACCATGGTTTTTACTGTACTCTGTCTTACACAGCTTGGCCATGTCCTTGCCATAAGGTCAGAAAAAGAATCATTGTTTAAAGTAGGATTATTGTCCAACAAACCTCTTTTAGGTGCGGTGATACTTAGTTTTATTTTTCAGATGGTGACTATATATGTGCCGTTTTTAAATCCAATATTTAAGACAGAGCCTTTGACTCTAAATGAATTAGCTCTTACACTTGCCGTATCATCTGTAGTATTCTTTGCAGTTGAGGCTGAGAAGTGGTGGAAGAGGAGACATGGATTGGGCTATAATTGACATACCCTCATTATCTATCTATATATCCTTCAATCAATATATCTTCTCCGACCCGTTTTATTTTTATATCTTTTAAACGATATGCCTCTTCAAGCCTCCTGAAAGACCTTCCACCTACAGCAGGGAATGATTCTTCCCCTCCAATAATTTTAGGTGCTACAAAGAATATTAACTTATCAACAATTCCATCTTCGAGTGCATGGGCATTTAATGATGAACCGCCCTCTATTAGCACTGATGTAATCTCCATTTTCCCAAGCCTTTTCATGAGCCAATTAAGGTCAAGTTTTTCTTTAAAATAAATTATCTTTATGCCTGATTTTTCAAGATTATTTGCCTTTAAATTTTTAATTTTTGTGACGATGATTGTCTCAGGCGGTACCTGAAGAATCTTTGCATTTATCGGTATCTCGAGGTTGGGGTCAATAACAATCCTCTTGGGACTTCTTATTTCTTGACCCCTTGACCCCTTGACCCCTCGGCCCCTCGCTGTTAACTGCGGGTCATCAGCCCTTACTGTACCAATGGCAGTCATTACTCCATCAACACTGCTCCTCAGACGATGGACTATTTCTCTTGCCTTTTCTCCTGTAATCCATTTTGATTCGCCTTCTGGTGTGGCTATTTTACCATCGAGGGTCATAGCAACTTTAAGTATTACAAATGGTTTTCCTGTAGTTATGTATTTTATATAGGTCTCATTAAGCCTCTTTGCCTCATCCTCAAGAATGCCTGATCTGACTTTTATACCTGCATTCTGAAGTTCTAAGATTCCCCTCCCTGAGACATTTGGATTTGGGTCTATCATCCCGATAATTACTTTTTTTATACCAGTATTTATAATAGCCTTAGTACAGGGAGGTGTTCTTTTCTCTGTATGACAACATGGTTCAAGGCTTACATAAAGCGTAGAACCCCTCACATTTTCCCCTGCCTTTTCTATAGCGAGTGCTTCAGCATGAGGGGCTCCAGCTTTTCTATGAAAATCCTCAGATATTATTTTTCCATTCTTAACAATCACAGCCCCTACCATAGGATTCGGGCTTGTCATACCGCGTGCCTTTACTGCAAGCTTGAGGGCGCGCTTTATATAAGACTCGTCATTCATAAATAATAGGATAACATAATTTTTGCTTCTCACTTCTTACTTATTTTGATATAATAGCTGAGGAGGGACGATGAACCAGATATGGATAGGATTAATAGTACTTGCGTTTCTGGTAACGGTTGGTCTTCTCATTCCAGTTCTCATGGAGTTAAGGAAGACAGCCCGTTCCTTGAGGAAGTTCTTAAAGACAACAGAGGAGTCTATAAAACCCACGCTGGAAGAATTACAACAGACACTAAAGAGCATCAGAAATGTGTCTGACGATGTCAATGATGTAACAGGCGATATTAAGACATTCTCAGGTTCAGTGAGAGATGTCGGGCATAATATAAGGCATATGAGTAATTTGATAGAAGATGTGACATCGTCCACGGTAATAAAGGCCTCAGGATTAAGGGTCGGGATAAAGACAGCCCTTGAGGTTCTATTGAATAATCTTTTTTCAAAAAAAGGAGGCAGGCAATGAAAGAGGAAGGCGGATACAGTTCAGGTGAGATGTTTCTATCTTTTCTGCTTGGTGGTTTAATAGGTGCAGGACTCGCACTGCTTTTAGCACCACAGTCAGGCCGTGAGACAAGGCAGAAGATAAGAGACATTACAGATGATGTAAAAAGAAAGGCAACAGATTATGTTGAGAAGGCAAAGGAACAGATTACATCCACTGTAGAGAAAGGGAAGGACTTATACGAAGAAAAGAAGTCGGCAATAACCTCTGCCATAGAGGCGGGTAAAGAGGCCTACGAGAAGGAAAAAGAAAGGCTATCACGAGGATAAAAGGAGAACTAAATGCAGGTAATACTTAAAGACAATGTCAGGAACCTCGGTGAGATGGGTCAGATTGTAAATGTGGCTAAGGGATATGCAAGAAATTTTTTGATACCGAGAGGCCTTGCTGTTGAGGCAGATACAAAGAACATAAAGTCCTTAGAGCACGAGAAAAGGATTATCCAGGAAAAGGCGAGAAAGATGAAGGATTCAGCCCAGGATATGGCAGGCAGGATTTCGGCTATGACGCTTACTATTAAGGCAAGGGCAGGAGAAGAGGGAAAACTCTTCGGTTCTATTACAACCATGGATATTGCCGAGGCTCTTCAAAAAGAAGGCATCGAGATAGATAAAAAGAAGATCTCTCTCGAAGAGCCAATAAAAAGACTCGGTTTTTACACTGTGAATATAAAGGTTCATCCCCAGGTTTCAGCACAGCTTAATATAGAGGTTATTCCGGAATGAAAGACATTGATTTAGCACTGGACAAACTGCCACCTCAGAATCTTGAAGCAGAACAATCTGTCCTGGGGGCAATACTTATTGATAATGAGGCGTTGCTCCGGGCTCTTGAGATATTAACCCCTGAAGATTTTTACAAGGAATCACACAGGAAGATATTTAATACAATGATAGACCTTTTTGATAAGAGTGAACCCATCGACCTCATAACTCTGACAGATTATCTTAAAAGGAAGGATGTAATAGAATCTGTCGGCGGTGTTTCCTATATCTCGTCCCTCGTGAATATAGTTCCAACCGCTGCAAATATAAGATACCATTCAAAAATAGTCAAGGAAAAGTCCCTTTTGAGAGGTCTTATAAGGTCTGCGACAGAGATTGTAAGCAAGGTATATGAAGATAACCTCGATGCAGAGGAGCTTGTAGACTATGCGGAAGAATCAATCTTCAACATATCAGACAGGAGGATTAAGGCCTCATTTGTAACCTTAAAAGAGGTTATTAAAGACAGTTTTGAGATGATTGAACACCTCTATGATAAGAAAGAGGCGATAACAGGTATCCCTTCAGGCTTCAGTGACCTTGATGAACTAACGACAGGTTTCCAGAAGGGCGATCTGGTGGTTATTGGTGGAAGACCTTCGATGGGGAAGACAGCATTTAGCCTTAATATTGCCCAGCATGTTAGCCTTGAATTAGGAGGGCCTGTTGCCATATTCAGCCTTGAGATGGCCAAGGAGCAACTTGCGTTCAGGATGCTGTGTTCAGAGGCAATGGTGAACTCAAACAGTGTCAGAAAGGGATTTATAAAAAAAGAAGACTGGCATAAACTGACAAATGCTGCAGGTAAACTCGCAGGGGCACCGATCTTTATTGATGATTCCTCAAGTATAACTGCACTTGAGATGAGGGCAAAGGCAAGGCGATTAAAAATGGAGCATGGACTCAGCCTTGTGATAGTAGACTATCTCCAACTGATGAGAGGAAGGGGGAGTTTCGAAAGACGTGAACAGGAGATATCAGAAATATCCCGTTCTCTTAAGGCCCTGGCAAAAGAATTAAATGTGCCGGTTATCTCGGTTAGCCAGCTTAACAGGAGTGTAGAGCAGCGTCGTCCTCCAAAACCTGCTTTAGCTGACCTTAGAGAATCAGGTGCAATTGAGCAGGATGCTGATGTTATACTCTTCCTTTACAGGGATGAGATTTATAATAGGGATAATCCAGCAAATAAAGGACAGGCAGAGGTCATTATAGCAAAACAAAGAAATGGACCTACCGGCACAGTTAATCTCACATTTATTCCAAACTGCACCAGGTTTTTAAACAGGGCGGACAGAGAATATCAGGATATAGAGGAGGACTTTTGAAGAGGGCGCCTGCTGTAGCAGGAAAATTTTATTATGGCAGTGCCTCTAAATTGACTCATCAAGTTGAGCAATATATAAACAGAAATACAAAGAAAGAAAGTGTAAGAGGCATAGTCTCTCCGCATGCAGGCCTCATATATTCAGGTTCTGTTGCAGGGGCTGTTTATTCTTCGATAGATTTCCCAGAGACATTTGTGATGATAGGGCCAAACCATACAGGCCTTGGTGCACAGATATCTTTAATGGAATCAGGTGAATGGGAAATACCAACAGGGATTTTTCAGATTGATGAGAGGATTTCTGGGAGGATTGCTATGAATGTACCCATTGTAACTAGAGATGCACAAGCACATATGTTTGAGCACTCACTTGAGGTGCAGCTTCCTTTTATTGCATATTTCTCAAAAGAACCAAAGATTGTGCCTATCGTCATGCTCTCAGCATCAGTTGATGAATGCAGGATGCTTGGAGAGGGTATTGCAAAGGCAGTAAAAGATGCAGGCTATCCTGTTGTTGTGGTGGCAAGCTCTGACATGAGCCATTATGTGTCTGATGATGTTGCAAGACAGAAAGATAAGAAGGCCATTGACAGGATACTTCAACTTGATCCTGAGGGTCTATATGAAATAGTGAGAAAAGAGAGGATATCCATGTGTGGCTACCTTCCTGCCACAACAATGCTGTTTGCAGCAAAGGCACTCGGTGCTCAGTCTGCAAGACTTGTAAAGTACTCTACATCAGCAGAGGTAAGCGGTGATTATGACCATGTGGTTGGTTATGCAGGGATTGCGATACGTTGACTTTAATTAGACAAATTGTGTTAAAATATCTATCTGGAGACAGAATATTATAATGTATGCGATTATAGAAAACAGTGGAAGACAATACAGGGTTTCCCCTAATGATACTATAAAGGTAGAAAGGCTTTCTGGAGAAAAAGGTACAGAGGTCAATATCGAGAAGGTGCTTCTAATTTCCAGAGATGATAAAGTTACAGTGGGCATGCCTTATGTTGAAGGTGCCTCTGTAAAGGCAGAGATAGATGACTCTGGCAAAAGCCGCAAGGTCCTTGTGTACAAAAAGAGACCGAGGAAGGTCTATGAAAAACTCATAGGACACAGGCAACATTATACATTGTTGAAGATTAAAGAGATAGTCTTCGGAGGATAAGATGGCACATAAAAAAGGTGTAGGAAGTTCAAGGAATGGCCGGGATAGTGAATCAAAGCGCCTCGGAGTCAAAAGGTTTGGCGGACAGCTTGTCCGTGCAGGAAATGTCATTGTCAGACAGAGGGGGACCAGATTCCATCCAGGGTTTAATGTAGGAAGGGGTTCAGATGATACGCTGTTTGCAAAAATAGATGGAGTGGTTGCCTTCGAGAGGAAAGACAGGACTCGATTACAGGTAAGCGTTTATCCAGCAGTACAATAAGAGACAAAACATTACTAACATAGTCAATAGAAGGCGGGCTAAAAGCCCGCCTTCTTTGTTATTATGTCTTTACAATGCAATTTGTTGATTATGTAAAGATTCATGTGAAGGCCGGGGATGGCGGAAGGGGCTGTGTAAGTTTCCGAAGAGAGAAGTATGTCCCTAAGGGTGGCCCTGATGGCGGAGATGGTGGGAGAGGAGGACATGTCATTATCAGGGCAAGCAATGAATTGAATACCCTGCTTGACCTCCGGTATAGACAGGAGTACCGTGCTGAAAAAGGTCAACACGGCATGGGCAAGAAGATGCATGGAAAGGACGGCGCTGATTTAATTATCCCTGTGCCAATAGGCACTGTGATTAAGGATGCAGATACCGGTGAGGTAATTGCAGACCTGAGCACAGAAGAGAGGCATCATGTTATAGTGAGAGGAGGGAGAGGAGGTTTAGGAAACGCTCATTTCGCTACCTCTACCAGACAGGTTCCGAGATTTGCACAGCCTGGCGAAAAAGGTGAGGAGAAATGGTTGATACTCGAATTAAAACTTCTTGCAGATGTCGGATTAATTGGACTTCCAAATGCGGGGAAATCAACACTTATATCAGTCATATCTTCTGCTAAACCCAAGATAGCTGACTATCCTTTTACTACACTCGTACCAAACCTGGGTGTAGTAAAGCTGAGCAACTTCAAAAGCTTTGTTGTTGCGGATATCCCTGGCCTAATAGAAGGTGCCCATAAAGGGACAGGTCTCGGTTTTCAGTTTCTAAGACATGTTGAGCGCACATCATTACTCCTTCATCTTGTTGATGTATCTGATTCTGCCAGGGGGGATCCTGTGGAGAATTTTGAGAAGATAAATAAAGAGCTCGAATTATACAGCCATGTACTCCTGTATAAGCCTCAGGCTGTTGCTGGCACGAAGATAGATATATTTGACAAAAAGAGGCTTGACAGGCTTAAACAATATTGCAAAACTAAAGGCATCGAGTTCCTTCCTGTCTCTGCAGTGACAGGAAAGGGAATTAGAAGACTCCTGTCTTATCTTGCAGCCAAGATTGAGGAGAGAAAGGTATGAAGAGGTTGGTAGTAAAGATCGGCAGTAATATACTGGCGGATGTAAAAGAGGGGCTTGACACTAAACGCATTTATTCGATGGTCAGTGATATTGCAGAACTCTCGAACATGGGATTCGAGGTTGTTGTTGTGTCATCAGGCGCTATTGCGGCAGGCATGAAAAAACTCGGTCTTAAGGAAAAACCAAGAGATATAAGACTGAAACAGGCAGCAGCAGCAGTCGGCCAGTCCAGCCTCATGTGGGCTTATGAGAGGAGTTTCAGTGAGTTCAATAAAAGGGTTGCACAGGTGCTTCTTACAAGAGATGATTTCTCTGACAGGAAGAGATATATAAACTCAAAAAATACATTAACCACACTTCTATCATACGGCATCATACCAATCATTAATGAAAATGATACAGTTGCCACAGATGAGATAAGGTTTGGTGACAATGATTATCTTGCCTCTCTCGTTGCAGGTTTAATAGAGGCTGAGAGGCTCATAATCCTTTCGGATGTTGATGGGCTTTATACAGAAGACCCAAGGTATAGTCCAAAGGCAGAGATTATCGAATATGTGGAGGAAATAACACCTGAACTTGAGGCAAAGGCAGGCGGTGCAGGAAGTACAATAGGTACAGGTGGAATGTACTCAAAACTCTTAGCTGCAAAAAGGGCGGTAAGCCACGGCATTACAGTCAATATTATCAGTGGGAGAAAAGATGGACTCCTGACAGCTCTCCTGAAAGGTAAGCACTACGGTACTGTGTTTAAGCCAAAAGAGCAAAAGTTATCTTCAAGGAAGGGATGGATTGCATACGGCAGTCGCTCAAAGGGGAGTCTTATCATAGATGAGGGTGCAGTAAAGGCCCTGATACATGGAGGTAAGAGCCTTCTTCCTTCAGGCATTATCTCTGTTGAAGGTGATTTTGATACAGGTGATGCGGTCTACTGCCTTGATTCAAAGGGGAATCGTATTGCTAAAGGGCTCACCAACTATTCATCTTCAGAGATTGAGAAAATAAAGGGCAGAAAGACCTCGGAGATTGAAAGGGTTCTTGGATACAAATATTCTGACGAGTTGATACATAGAGATAACCTTGTGTTGTTAGCGTTATGATTATTTTGGTTGACAACAGGTTTTGAATGTGATTGAATTTAATGTGAGGAGATTAAATGAGAGAATCATTGAGATATTTAAATAATGCAAGGGAAATATTAAAAACAGTTCCTATTGAGGATAATACCTATACGGATATTAAACCAGTAAGGGAAGCACTAGGGACAGCCTATCTTGCTGTATTGGAGGCTATTAATGAGTATCTCCTAACTAAAAAGCACTTAACCAAGAAGGAACTTCCTAAATCAGTAGATTCATACAGGGAGGTTTTACGAAAGCATATCGCAGTCCATAATGAGAAATTAATGAGAGAATTTGAAATGCTATATGATGCATTACATATAGCAGGATATTATAGGGGGCTTATCTACAATGTAAATATGGTTAAAGATGCTTTAAAGGCTGCAAAGGTATTTATTGAGAAGATCGGATAAGAGGATAGTTATGGTATTAAACTTGCACAGACAGACAGACAGACAGACAGACAGACAGACAGACTTTCTGACTTAAAAGGTAAAGTTTTAAAGTTAAATGCAAGGGCGTGTTCTCACACGCCCCTTTTGTTTGTAAGGTATTGGAATAATAAAGGCAGAATCACTCTTTACATTTTGCTTTTCGCTCTATGCTCTATGCTCTTCGCCCTATGCCTTATTTTGCCTGACCGGGCAAACAGTGGCCCTTATCTTGATTCAGCACATGCAAATAGCACTTATGGTGTTAAACGCACTGCTACAGGATTCCCTATAGATTATGCCCGAGGCAACTGTGCCCACTGCCATGAACAGCATGCAAGCATCGGTGGAGATGAGCCAGCTCCGGATACACCGGCAGGCCCTGACATATTTCTGCTCTTTGACGAAAATTACACCAGTCAGACCGTTAATTTTTGCTTCGACTGCCACACAAGTGTAGGATCGTACCAAACTAGTGGAATTTCTATCAATAGAAGTTATAGCTATAATTTTGGTGGTAATACAACCGCTGGCACTTATGATAGTAATATCCTTTCTGCCTTCAGTCATACTGCATCAGGCTCATCCCACTGGCTTGATAATATCAAGTCTTTTGCACTGGGAGTTACTCGCTACACAGCAACCGGTGCATCATGGTCATTAAATAGCAATCTCAATCCCTGTGATGCCTGCCATA
>JBFLWW010000010.1:2711-23272 GCA_040757475.1 Nitrospirota bacterium | reverse complement strand
CTGCCATATCACGGCCCAGTGATCACAACAATCTCTGGGGGGATGATACTACTGAAAGGATGAATGCCTATAATTACAAGTCACCCTATTGGAGTAATAACACCAGTTATGAACCGGCAAATGACACGACCTCTGATGGAACAAATCAACCCGATTATGTCAAATTCTGTACCGATTGCCATAACACTAATAATACTATTCAGACTACCAATCCCCGTTTCCCACGTACCACCCCAACAAACCTACGCCAGATTAACTGGAGTAACACAGGGGATAAACACGGACAAAATGATGGAACTCCTTCGAACCTCATGGCTCCCTATTTAAATACTTCAGAATATACGGTGTCTTGCCTTGACTGCCATGAGCCCCATGGTTCGACCACTAATATATATTTGCTAAGAACAGAGGTAAATACAAAAACAAATGTAAGTGTTCCTTCAAGCAGTTATGATAACTGGACTAACTTTTGTATAGGTACTTGCCATTCAAGTAAGCCGCACGGCTTCTATGGGGGACAGAATTGTGAAAATTGTCATTATCACGGATATTACTTCTAATCAGGGGCGAGAACCATTCGTGGTCCATAAAGAATTAAAAATGTGGGGTCAGACTTAACTTATGCCATTATCATGGGTCATCTGTGACCAACGCTGATTATACCCCTACCACCAGACGCACGTTTTAGTGGGCATTTCAAAATGCCAAAACAAGCTAACCCAACATCTTTTTCAAGATTACCCTTGCATTCATGAATATGTCAATATATGTTTTATCCTGATAATCCCTGTAGGTATAGAGAAGGGGATTGTATATACCGCCTCTGTATATAAGTGTTACCTCACCATAGATGCCTTTACCCATATAGATGCGGTGTGCATAGTTTTTTGTCGTCGCAAGTACTATTTTTGAGAGAGTAAGATAGCCCGGGTCGAGATTAATCAATCGTCTGTCATTATAGGAGAAATTTAACTCAATCTCATTTGTCTTAAGTTTTGTATCAACTATTATTGCCGGGTCTATAATATTTTCAAAGAAGATGAAACGCCTGTATATTGGCCAACCAAGCTCGTTTTTATAATAATCAGAATAGTCCCATGATAAGGGGTGACTTATCAGCAAGATCTTCCCAAAATGACTTTCAAGTACATTTTTTGACTTATCGAATATGTGGGGCTTAGAATAAAGAGTGCCTACAAAGAGTAAGGCACTTTCAGGTGGTAGAGTATTTTTAGTTAACACCAGATAGGAAAGAGACAGCCTCTTCAGCCTCGACAAAGGCAGGTGTATCACCTTCGAGTATTACTTTTATTCTATTTATGCCTTTAAACCTTCCCTTCAGGATTTCTTCGGAGAGGGGGTCTTCGATAGCCTTCTGCACAGCCCTTCTCATTGGCCTCGCACCATGGGCTGGTTGATAGTAATGCTTTATAATCCACTCCTTGACTTCCTGAGATACCTCGATAGTGAGTCCATGTTCTAAAAGTAGTTTGTTCGTCTCCTCCACAAGCAGGTCAATGATGGAAAGTAGATGTTCTTTCTCGAGAGGGTGGAATACGACTACTTCATCAACACGGTTCAGGAACTCTGGATTAAATGTCTTTTTAAGTTCATTGAGGACATTTTCCTTTATTTTTTCGTATATATCTTCTGATCTTCCCCGTTGGAAACCGAGAGGTGTGGCCTTCTCAATTACCCTTGCACCGAGATTCGAGGTCATTATGAGTACAGTGTTTTTAAAGTCAACCTTTCTCCCAAAGCTGTCTGTAAGTACCCCCTCATCCAGAACCTGAAGGAGTATATTAAAGACATCAGGGTGGGCCTTCTCTATCTCATCGAATAGTACTACAGCGTATGGCCTCTTCCTTATCTTTTCTGTTAGTTGTCCTCCTTCTTCGTAGCCAACATAACCAGGTGGAGCACCTGTAAGTCTGGAAACATTAAACCTCTCCATATATTCGGACATATCTACCTTGACTAATGCATTTTCGTCATTAAACATAAATTCTGCAAGAACTTTTGCAAGCTCTGTTTTACCAACGCCTGTAGGGCCGAGGAAGAAGAATGAACCAATAGGTTTTTTGCCGGATTTGAGCCCTGCCCTTGACCTTCTTATCGCCTTCGAAACTGCCTTTATTGCCTCATCCTGGCTTATAATCCGCCTGTGGAGTTCTTCCTCCATCTTTATCAGTTTTTCTGATTCCTTTTCTTCGAGTTTAAACAAGGGTATGCCGGTCATCTTGGAGACTGTGTATGCAACATCCTCTTCCCTCACAACAGGGACTTCCTTATTTAGATTATCTCTCCATTGTTTCTGTGCCTGCTCGTATACCCGTCTGAACCTCTCTTCCTCTCCTCGAGCAGAAGAGGCTTTTTCAAGGTCGTGAAGCTTTACATAGAGGTTCTTTTCTCTGGAGAGTCTGTTTATATCACTTTCGAGTTCTTTCAGCTCAGGAGGAGGGGTATATTTTTTAAGTTTAATTCTTGAACCTGTCTCATCTATTACGTCTATTGCCTTGTCAGGCAGGTATCTGTCAGAGATATACCTGTCAGATAACTTTACCGCAGCTTCTATTGCACCATCACTTATTTTGACCTTGTGATGGGCATCGTACCTCGATTTAAGTCCTTTCAGGATATCTATTGTTGCATTCACACTCGGCGGCTGGACATTGATTGGCTGAAATCTCCTTTCAAGGGCTCCATTTTTCTCTATATATTTTCTGTATTCGTCAGGTGTAGTTGCACCAATGCACTGTATTTCCCCTCGAGAGAGTGCAGGTTTAAGCATGCTCGATGCATCTACAGAGCCTTCTGCAGCACCTGCACCTATAAGGGTATGCAGTTCGTCAATAAAGATTATGACATTATCTGATTGGACAATTTCCTTCATTACTATCTTAAGCCTTTCTTCAAACTGTCCCCTGTATTTTGTCCCTGCAATCAGTGCTCCAAGGTCAAGAGAGACAATGCGTTTACCTAATAGGCCCTCAGGGACATTACCAGAGACAATCTTTTGTGCAAGCCCTTCAACTATTGCAGTCTTTCCAACACCCGGCTCACCTATAATTGCCGGATTGTTTTTAATCCTCCTGCCGAGTATCTGAAGGACCCTCTCTATCTCATCTTCTCTACCTATCACAGGGTCGAGTTTTCCTTCCCTTGCCATCTGTGTCAGATCTCTTCCGAACTCATCGAGGGCAGGGGTCATGCTTCTTCTTTCTCTTATATAGGTATGCGTCCTGAGGGAGAGGTTTATAGTGAGCTGTCTTGCGCCTAAGAGGTTTGCGCCAAAGTTACGCAATATCTTGCCAGCAATGCCCTCATCTTCCCTTATAAGTCCGAGTAGCATGTGTTCACTGCCTATATAATTATGACCGAGCAGCCTTGCCTCTTCAACAGAGAACTCAAGAACCTTTTTTGCCCTCGGTGTAAAAGGTATATCACCAAAGGTCAGGATATTTGACCCTGAAGGCAGATTCCTCTCTATCTCCATACGGATTTCTTCTACGGTGAGTCCCATCTTCCTTAGTATTGCTACAGGCAGGCCGTCTTCTTCTCTTAAAATTGCGAGTAAAAGATGCTCAGTGCCAAGATAATCATTCTGCCGTTTTTCAGCTTCTTCCTTGGCGTAGATAATTACTTTTCTTCCCCGTTCTGTAAACTTCTCAAACATTTTGTCTCCTCAAGAGTTTCCACTGCCTCTAAACAAATAATACTTTTTTATGACACGAAAGTCAATATTGTTAGTTAATCTCAATTGCAGAGAAAAAGTATGGTATTTCGTAAGATGCTGACTCAGGCGAGTCTGAACCATGTACAATATTGTGCTCGATATCCAATGCAAAATCAGCCCTGATTGTACCGGGTGCAGCATCTCTTGGGTCTGTTGCCCCCATAATCTCTCTGACTTTATTGATTGCATTTTCCCCTTCAACCACCATTACCACAATCGGCCCCTCTGACATAAAACTGGTAAGACTTTCATAGAAAGGTCTCTCCTTATGCACGATATAAAATCCTTTTGCCTCATCTCTGGACATCTTGAGCATCTTGAGTGCTGTAATCCTTAGTGCTCTTTGTTCAAATCTCTTTATGACTTCACCGATTAGATTTTTCTTGACACCGTCAGGTTTAACTATTGATAGTGTTCTCTCCACTTCTCCTCCATCTATATTGATAGTTTTTCTATCAGTCTTCTAACAGATGCATACGATCTCCTGAATTGTGCCTTTTCTTCCTTTGTAAGTTTTACCTCTATAATCTTTTCAATACCCTCTTTCCCTAGTATAACAGGCACACCTATATAAATATCTTTAACACCGTATTCTCCATTAAGATATGCAGCACAAGGGAGCACACGCTTTTCATCAAGAAGAATGGACTTTATCATCTGAAATGTAGACGCTGCTGGGGCATAATATGCACTCCCTGATTTAAGCAGAGCAACTATTTCTGCACCACCCTTTCTTGTCCTCTCCATCAATGATTCAATTCTCTTTTTGGGCAGGAGTTCTGTTACTGGTATTCCTTTCACAGTCGTAAATCTTGAAAGTGGTACCATTTCATCACCATGTCCTCCAAGCACAAGCACTTCCACATCTTCCGGTGATACATTAAACTCCCATGAAAGGAATGCTATTAATCTTGTAGCATCAAGTATGCCGCCCATACCCATGACACGCCTGCAGGAAAATTCTGTGGTCTTCCATGCAAGTTGTGCCATAACATCCATCGGATTGGTTACAACGATGATAATAGCATCTGGAGAAGTCCTTGATATCTCAATGCATGTCTTCCTGATTACATTGGCATTAGCATGAAGAAGGTCATCTCTTGACATCCCGTGTTTTCTGGGAAATCCTGCTGCAATGACGACAATGTCAGAGCCTGCTGTATCAGAATACTTATTTGTTCCTTTAATTACTGATGATGAGCCCCAGAGCGGGCATGCCTCTGCGAGGTCGAGGGCCTTCCCCTGAGGTATTCCCTCTGCTATATCAAATAGCACAACATCTGCAATCCCTGATTGCACAATAAACTGTGCGGTTGTGGCACCAACATTTCCTGCACCTATTATTGATACCTTTTTCCTCATGCCTTTCCTAAAGTTTTGTAATCTTTATCTTTGAAATCTTCTTATCTTCCATCTCAAGAATCAAAAATCTGAGATTGTGATATCTGAGTTGTTCTCCGAGTTTTGGCAGCCTGCCGAATAACCCGAAGACGAAACCACCGATTGTGTGAAAATCCTCACTGACAAGTTCTATACCTACAAGTTCATTTACTTCATCGAGACCGGTCTGGCCTGAAACAACGAATGTCCTTTCATCAACAATCTCTATCTCCTTCTCGGCCTCCATGGCCTCAAATTCATCCTGTAAACCGCCAACTATCTCTTCCAGTATGTCCTCAAGTGTTATAAGTCCAGCAGTGCCTCCATATTCATCCATAATTATTGCGATATGGAATTTATTTTTCTGCATCTCATCTAAGAGTTCTGTTACCATTTTATTCTCTGGTATATAAAATGCATCCCGCATGAGTTTGGTTATAGGCATGTCATGCTGTATTTCTCCTTCAGCCATTTTCATCAATATGTCTTTTACATAGAAGATACCGATAATATTGTCAACGCTCTCTCTAATCACAGGATAACGAGAGAACCCCTTTTCAGACACAAGCCTCAGGGCGTCTGTTATTGTGGAGTCTTCTGTAATTGCGACTATCTCAGTCCTCGGGACCATCGCCTCTGAAACCATCTTATCACCAAACTCAAAGACCTTATGCAGCATCTCCTTTTCTTCTTCCTCGAGAGCGCCCTCTTCCTCCCCTATCTTTATCATGGTTTTTATCTCTTCTTCTGTAACAAAAGGAGACTGAGGTTTTCCCCTTCCACCAAATAGTTTAATAATAAAATTCGAGGAGACAGTAAAAATCCAGACTGCAGGGTATATTAATTTAATATAGAAATCGGTCGGTTTTGATAGGGCTAAAGAAACTTTTTCTGAATGGGTAACAGCAAATGTCTTTGGTGCCAGTTCACCGAACACTACAGTAAGGAATGTCATAATTACAGTTGCGATTATTATACCGTCTTCCCCGAAGAATCTCAGGGCAAGGGCGGTGCCAATTGACGCGGATAGGACTGTGAATAAATTGCCAGAGAGAATCACAGCGCTGAACAGGCGATCAGGTTTGTCAAGAATTTTCTGTACTGTCTTCGCCTTGCTGTTACCCTTTTCGATGAGATTTCTCATCCGGACCTTATTTACAGCAATAAAGGATGCCTCAGCACCTGAAAGAATCGCAATGATAATAAGGCAGATGGCAATAATTATCAGTGAGCTACCTGGTTCCATTTAAATAGATTTACTTATAGATTTACTGTAAGTATGTTTCGCACCACTTCTGGATAGGTTGCAATAAGCCGTAACTCATCATCAGTAAGGGGCTTTTGTGTGTGCAGATTCGCATACTGTACAAGTTCGAGAATCTTTCTCGCCTCGTTGTCATCATGGAAGTGGATACCGAGTTTGTCATAAACGTGTCTGAACCCCTTGATCCCTCCATACTCACCTGTTGTTATTATCCTTCCTGTTTCGAGAAGTTCAGGTTCTCCCCTTCCTACATCTTCAGGGTCATAAAGTTCGTAATTGCGTCTGTTCTTTAATGTACCATCTGCATGTATCCCTGATTCATGGGCAAATGCATTTGCACCTACCCCGGGCTGGTTTATCGGTATAGGGATATTAAACGCATAGGATGCATATCTTGCAATCTTCCATGCCTTTTTGAGGTCTATATGTTCGTCAAGTGGGGTCTTCTCGCTAAAGCCATGAGAAAATTTAAGTGCTAAGATTGTAGATACAAGGTCGCAGTTGCCACAACGTTCTCCGTAACCATTGACAGTTGTATTTATGTAAGAATCAACTCCGCTCTCAATTGCCCCCTGTGCACCAGCAAGAGAGACAGCTTCAGCCATACCGAGATCATTGTGACAGTGCATTTCTATAGGAAACTTTACCGCAAGGGCAATAGCCTTTATCCTTTCATAAATGGTTATCGGGTCATCGGCACCGAGGGTATCACAGTATCTGAAACGATCTGCTCCTGCCTCTTTACCGGCAATGATGAACTCTATCAGTCTATCAAGCTCTGTCCGCGATGCGTCTTCTGCATTAATGCCGATTGTTTTGGCACCGAGTTCTTTTGCCGTTTTTACAGCCTCGACAAGGGATTTTACAATATCTTTAAAGGTCTTTCTTCCTTGAAATTTTCCCTGTATCATTATCTCTGATGTAGACATAGAGATGTTTATATGTTTGAGTTCAGGACAGTTTTTGAATGCAAGCCTCACATCTTCAGGGATTGCTCTGCACCAGCCTTCGAGATGGATTCTTTTTATCACACCGAGTTTTGCAAGTTCAAGATTTGCGTTTATGTAATTGACTTCATGCTTAAGCGTGGGGAAGCCAACCTCGCTCTGGTAAACACCCATCTCATCAAGATAGATGTTTAACATCGTCTTTGAGAGCTTTGGGAGGAGTATCCGTGATGTCTGAACACCATCCCTGTTTGTCACATCAATTAGATATACTTTACCTTTCATGAGATAGACATAATATTTAAACATAAAACGATTTAATATTACAATACCGAAAAATAGAGACAGGGAAAGGCTGGACAATAAGGTAAAAAATACTGGAAAAGAAAAAAACTCTCTGTTACAATTAAAGCCGATTTTTAGTTCATTAGGTTTCTTGTATTTTTGGAATGGAGTTTAACATGGATTTTAATGGACAGGTTTCGATAATTACAGGTGGGGCACGTGGCATCGGTAAGGCAATTGCCGAGGGGTTTGCAAGGAAGGGTGTCAATTTAGCTATTGCAGATGTGAACATTGATGCAGCGAAGGAGACTGCGGCAGAGCTTGCACAATATGGAGTTAAAACTATCGCATTAAAACTTGATGTATCAAATTCCGGTGAGGTAAAAAAGGCATTTGAAGAAGTCTTAAATGAATTCGGCAGGATAGATATATTGATAAACAATGCTGGCATAACAAGAGATGGTCTTATACTCAGGATGAAGGAGGAAGACTGGGACGCTGTAATAGATATTAACCTCAAAGGGGTTTTCCTTTGTTCCAGAGAGGCTGTAAAGACAATGTCTAAACAACGCTATGGCAGGATAGTAAATATCACATCCGTAGCTGCATTTATAGGCAACCCCGGACAGGCAAATTACAGTGCTTCCAAAGCAGGGATAGTAGGACTTACAAAGACAATAGCAAAGGAATATGCAAGTAGAGGGATAACAGTCAATGCTGTTGCCCCTGGTTTCATAAAAACAGCAATGACAGATGCACTCTCTGAGAATATTAAGCAGGAGATGATGAATATGATTCCAACAGGAAGGTTCGGTGCTGTAGAAGATGTTGCGAATGCAGTACTCTTTCTTTCCTCTCCTGATTCAGGCTATATAACCGGGCAGGTGATACATGTTAATGGCGGAATGTATATGTAAATTCAGTGACGAGTGACAAGTCAAAAACTAAAGACTTTAGACTTCAAAACTTCTTGTAACTCGTTACTATAAACTCGTAACTAATAAAGTGGAGGTGCTTTAATGGTAGAAATAGTAGAAGTAGAAGAGAAAGTAAGAGGGATTATATCAAAACAACTGGGGGTAAATTCTTCTGAGATTACATTCGAGGCATCTTTTGTTGAGGACCTTGGTGCGGATTCGCTGGATACAGTTGAACTTGTTATGGCCTTTGAAGAGGCATTCGGAATCGAGATCCCTGACGAGGATGCAGAGAAGATTATAAAGGTCAAAGATGCTGTTGAATATATTATCAATAAAAAGTCAGAGGCCTGATGGATAAAAAAAGGGTTGTTGTGACAGGGGTAGGGCTGATAACACCACTTGGTATTGGTGTTGAAGATAGTTGGAACAGCCTTATTAAAGGCAGATCAGGTATCAGGAGGATTACCCATTTTGACTCCTCATCCTTTCCAACACAGATAGCAGGTGAGGTAGAAGGTTTTAACCCTGAAGATTACATTGAACCTAAAGAAGTAAAGAAGATGGATCGTTTTATCCATTTTGCTATTGCGACTGCAACAATGGCAATAGGGGATTCTGGTCTGAAGATAACAGAGAGTAATGCAGAAAGGATAGGTGTGATTGTTGGGTCCGGCATAGGAGGTCTGAATGCAATTGAACATTATCATTCTGTTTTGCTTGAAAGGGGGCCAAGAAGGATATCTCCTTTCTTTATCCCGATGTTGATAATAAACCTTGCTTCTGGGCAGATATCAATTAAGACTGGAGCTAAAGGGCCAAACTCTGCAGTGGCTACCGCATGTGCAACTGGAAGTCATTCAATCGGGGATGCGTATAAGATTATTCAGAGGGGCGATGCAGATGCCATGATTGCCGGGGGGGCAGAAGCAGTGATAACACCTTTAGGCATAGGTGGGTTTAATGCAATGAAGGCCCTTTCTACAAGAAATGGTGAGCCTGAAAAGGCAAGCAGACCATTTGACATGGACAGAGATGGCTTTGTTATGGGCGAAGGTGCAGGGATTATAATACTTGAGAGCCTTGAAAATGCCCTGAATAGAGGTGCAAAAATATATGCAGAGATAGTCGGATATGGTATGACTGCAGATGCATATCATATTACCTCTCCTTCTCCAGGTGGCGAGGGCGCTGCAAGGTGTATGGCAATGGCATTGAGGGATGGAGGAATTAATCCTTCAGAAGTTGATTACATAAATGCCCACGGCACTTCTACAAAATATGGAGATGAGCTTGAAAGCAATGCCATAAAGACAGTGTTTGGAGAACATGCTTATAATGTCGCAATTAGTTCAACAAAATCTATGACAGGTCATTTACTCGGCGCAGCAGGAGGTGTTGAGGCAATTATCAGTGTTCTCAGTATTTATAACGACATTGTTCCCCCAACAATAAACCTCGACAATCCAGACCCTGAATGCGACCTTGATTATGTCCCCTATGAATCAAGAAAGATGGCAGTTAATTATGCCTTATCCAACTCATTCGGCTTCGGTGGAACCAATGCTTGCCTCCTTTTTAAAAAATTCAAAATTTGAAATTGAAAAATATTGCTGAGTTAGAAGATCGTCTCGGCTATACCTTCAGGAATAAGGACCTTCTTATCGAGGCCCTGACCCACAGGTCTTTCTATCATGAAAATCCAGATAAAGCAGATACACATAATGAAAGGCTTGAGTTCCTCGGCGATTCTGTACTCGGATTTGTAATAGTCGAATATCTATTTTCTTCAGAAAATCAATTTACCGAGGCTACAATGGCAAAAATGAAATCCTATCTTGTCAAAGAATCTGTGCTTTCTGAGATTGCAGGCTCTATATCTCTCGGAAAATATCTCAAACTCGGGAAGGGCGAGGAAGCTACTGGGGGAAGAAATAAAAAATCTCTGCTATCAGACGCGATTGAGGCTGTTCTAGGAGCGGTTTACATAGATGGTGGCTATGAAAAAACCAAGGAACTTATCCTGAGGTTGTTCAGAGAGAAAATAGATACCATCCTGAGTTCTGGTGAATTCTATGATTTTAAGACAGAGCTCCAGGAAAAGACTCAACTCCTTTTCAATACCCTTCCTGAATATAGGATAATAAAACAAGAAGGCGCAGAGCACAGAAAGATTTTTACAGTAGAAGTATTTATAGGTGATGAAAGGTTTGGTAGAGGGTCAGGAAAAAGTAAAAAAGAGGCACAGACCCTCGCTGCTAAAGAGGCATTATATAGACTCAGGCAGTAAAGAGAGGAGGTGAGGATATTGGCAAAAGACCCAGTATGCAATATGGATGTAGATGAGAAGAAGGCAGCAGCCACAAGTGTGTATAAAGGCAAAACATATTATTTCTGTGCAAAGGGCTGCAAGGAGAAGTTTGATAAAGACCCTGAAAAGTTTGTAACAGAAGAAAAGAAGTAAAACTGACCCCTTGAAACTTAATCTTGTCGAGAGGTGCATTACAAACAATCCCATCAGGGTCTCTGTGCAAAGATGGTTGACAATTGTATATAAAAATCATAACCTATGTATATACAAAACAGGGAGGTCTTACAAATGAAGACTACAGTTAAGATGACATCTATAAGGCTCGATACAAAACTTGCTGATGAGGCAGTAAAGGTATTGGGTGCAAAAAACAGAAGCGAAGCAGTGCATGTGGCACTAAGAGAAATTGTGGCACTTAAGAAATTCAAGGAGCTGATGTCAAGATATGGTGGAAAGTTAAAATTCGAGGCCCATGGTAGGTAAAATTATTGTCTTTGATACCTCAGTCTTTATAGACCACTTAAGGACAAATAAATTCGAAGATCATTTCCAGAATCTTCATGGCATTATAAGAAATTCTGCTGTTGTTCTATCAGAGTTATTGCGAGGTGCTACAAAGCAATCAGAAATAGATTTTGTTGAGACACTATCAAAGGATTATCCAATATTTACTCCAACAGAGAAAAACTGGATGGAATCTGGTGAGATATTGTCGAAGATTTATAGGGACAAGGGCTTTTCTCCTGAGAAACTTAGAGACTTGCATTTTGATGTCCTGATAGCACTTACAGCAAGGAATTATGGAGCAACTGTTATTACCTCAGACAGGACAGATTTTGAACTAATTAGGTCTTATAAGCATTTCAATTTTGAAGCATGGTAGATGAAAGACCAAAAAATATAGAAGATACACTCAGTGAAGCTTAATCTTGTCGAGAGGCTCATAACAAATAATCCCATCAGGGCTTTTCTGCAGAGGAATGTGGAAGGTCCGATGTTAAGAAGTATGGGAAGCCTTTCTGAATACCCATTATGCCTTGAGATAGGGTGTGGAAGTGGGATTGGGGCTCAGGTGATAGCCAAACAATTCGAAGCCAAAAAGGTTATTGCCACCGATATAGACCCTGAACAAATCGAGAGGGCAAAGAGAAATCTGAAGGACGAGTTTAAAGATAAGATAGAGTTCAAGGTGGCTGATGCCATAGCATTGAATGAGCCCGATGGGAAATTTGATGCAGTCTTTTCCTTCAGCGTTATCCATCACACAGAAAACTGGAAAATAGCAATAAGTGAGATAGCAAGGGTCTTAAAGAGCGGAGGGGAATTCTTTTTTGAAGAGCCCTTCAGGCCATTCTTGAATAGATTTCTCGTCAGGACACTTACAGGACATCCTGAAGGCGGCAAATTTGATTTTGAGGAATTTAAAGAGGAGTTGAGGGATGCAGGTATTGATATAATAAAGATGAGGCGTATCGGAAATATTGCGATATTCGGTGTCGGCAGAAAATGATGAAAGTCATTGACCCTGTCTGCAAAATGATAATAGAAGATACAGATGCTGTTGCAACATCTGAATATAAAGGGACTACCTATTATTTCTGCTCAGAACCGTGTAAGGAGAAGTTTGACAAAGACCCTGAACCGTTTCTGGTTCAGGGAGACCCGGTAGTATAACTTAAAGAAGAGATTGAAGAAATTGAAGAAAAAGAGATAGGCAAGGCTGAGTGGATATGTCCCATGCATTCTGAAGTCGTCCGTGATACTCCGGGGAGCTGTCCGATCTGTGGAATGGCACTTGAGTCACGAACTATTTCGGTAGAGGAAGAAGAAAACCCTGAACTTGTGGATATGACGAGGCGCTTCCGAGTCAGTGTTGCTCTTACTATTCCCTTAGTCCTTATTGCGATGAGAGACCTTATACCCATACTTTTACTTGAACAGTTGGTCTCACCAATAATTTTAAAGTGGATTGAACTTATCCTTTCTACACCAGTTGTTCTCTGGGGTGGACAGCCCTTTTTTGTGCGTGGTTGGCAGTCTATTATAAACAGAAGCCCAAATATGTTTACATTGATCGGGCTTGGAGTGGGTGTTGCGTATGGTTATAGTTTAGTAGCATTGCTTATACCAGATATTTTCCCTGAATCTTTCCGTAGTGAGGGTGAGGTAGGAGTTTATTTTGAGGCTGCTGCTGTTATTGTGTCCCTTGTACTTTTAGGTCAGGTGCTTGAGTTGAAGGCCAGGAGCAAGACAGGTGCAGCTATTAAGGTCCTCCTTGGTCTGTCACCAAAAACAGCAAGGCGTATTAAGAACGGCGTGGAAGATGATATTCCCCTTGAACAGGTAGTTCCTGGCGATATTCTTCGAGTGCGTCCGGGTGAGAAGATACCGGTAGATGGTGTAGTAATTGAAGGGTCAAGCTCGGTTGATGAGTCGATGGTTACAGGTGAGCCGATCCCTGTAGAGAAATATCGAGGCGACCGTGTTATCGGTGCTACTGTAAATGGGACAGGCACATTGATAATGAGGGCTGAGAAGGTGGGTTCAGAGACCCTTCTGGCGCAGATCGTCAGGATGGTTGCCGAGGCACAACGCAGTCGGGCTCCAATACAGAAACTCGCGGATATAGTTGCTGGCTATTTTGTCCAGATTGTAGTCGCAATTGCTATTATAACCTTTAGTGTGTGGGCATTATTTGGTCCTGAACCTCGAATGGCCCATGCGCTTATCAATGCAGTTGCTGTATTAATCATAGCATGCCCTTGCGCACTTGGTCTTGCAACCCCAATGTCTATAATGGTCGCTATGGGCAAAGGTGCGACAGTAGGTGTACTCTTCAAGAATGCAGAGGCAATTGAGATAATGAAAAAGGTAGATACACTCGTAGTGGATAAAACAGGGACCTTACTGTGGGCAGACCTAAGCTCGTTGAAGTCTTCCCAACTGGTGAATTTGATGAAGAGTCGATACTTTATTTTACTGCGAGCCTCGAGCGGGGAAGCGAACATCCCCTTGCAGAAGCGATTGTAAGGGGTGCAGAGGAGAAGGGAGTAAGCCTTACGGATGTTGAGTCCTTCGAGTCGAAGACCGGTAAAGGTGTGATTGGTAAAGTTGACGGACATGAAGTAGCCCTCGGCAATCGAAAACTCCTTGATGATCTAAACATTGATCCAGGGGGATTGTCTTTAAAGGCTGAAAGGATGCGTGGTGAGGGTCAGACGGTAATGTTTCTTGTGGTTGATGGAAAGACGGCCGGACTCATCGGTGTGGCCGATCCGATAAAGGAAACAACACTACCTGCTATCGAAGATTTCCATAAAGAAGGTATAGGTATTGTCATGCTTACAGGAGATAACCGCATAACAGCCGAGGTTGTGTCAAAAAGGCTCGCCATCGATGAAGTGATTGCAGAGGTACTTCCAGATCAGAAGTCAGAGGCTATCAGACGCCTGCAGGATGAAGGACGGATCGTGGCAATGGCAGGAGACGGTATTAATGATGCCCCTGCTTTGGCACAGGCTCATGTGGGGATTGCAATGGGGACAGGAACCGATGTGGCAATGGAGAGTGCTGGTGTTACATTAGTAAAAGGTGATCTTCGAGGTATAGTAAGAGCGAGGCGTCTTAGCAGGGCTACTATGCGAAATATCAAACAGAACCTCTTCTGGGCATTTGCTTACAATTCACTCGGAGTCCCTATCGCAGCAGGTATCCTTTATCCATCTTTTGGCATTCTTTTAAGCCCGGTTATTGCTGCTGCTGCGATGAGCTTCAGCTCAGTATCAGTGGTAGGTAACGCCCTTAGATTACGGAGGGTGAAACCTTGACATAGGATTCATGTATAAACTAAATTACCACAATGCGAAAGCCATTTATAGCAGCAAACTGGAAGATGAATAAGACTATATCCGAGACACGGGAATTTGTATCGAGTTTTATTCCTGCTGTAAAGGATGTAACAGATGTTGATATTGCTATCGCCCCGCCTTTTACCTCTCTAACAATAACAGCGGATAAACTCAAGGATACCAATATAATACTTGCTGCACAGGATGTCTTCTACGAAGAGAAGGGTGCATATACAGGTGAGGTTTCACCTTTAATGCTTATTGACATCGGCTGTAAATATGTGATTATCGGCCATTCTGAGAGAAGGCAGTATTTTAATGAGACGGATGATATTGTAAATAAAAAGATTAAGACTGCAAAAAGTGCAGGTCTTGGATTTATCTTCTGTATTGGTGAGTCTCTCGAAGAAAGGGAAGCAGGAAAGACATTTGATGTATTGCAGAGGGAGATAGATAAAGGGCTTAATGGAATTGATATCAAAGACATATCCGACAAGCTCAATGTTATAGCCTATGAGCCTATATGGGCTATAGGCACAGGAAGGACAGCAACACCTGAACAGGCCCAGGAGGTCCATGCCTACATCAGAGAGAGACTCAGAATTTTATATGGTAATAAAGCTGATGAAATCCGTATAATATATGGAGGAAGTGTAACACCAGAGAATATAGATTCCCTGATGGCTTGCGAGGATGTGGATGGTGCACTTGTTGGTGGTGCAAGCCTGAAGGTTGAGAGTTTTGTCAGGATAGTTAAGTTTAAGAAGGGTTAAAAGTTAATAAAGTCAGGAGTCAATCAAAATCAAATAAACAAGTCACCAGTCAATAGTCACTGGTCATTAAAACAATGACTAATGACTTTTGACTAATGACTGCCGAAGGCAGGAGGAACAATGATAACGCTTTTATTGATAATACATATTTTTGTTTGTGTTTTTCTTATTGCTATAGTCCTTCTTCAGACTGGTAAAGGGGCAGAACTTGGTGCAGCCTTTGGTGGTTCAAGCCAGACACTTTTCGGGAGTCGAGGTGCTGCAACATTTCTAAACAAGATGACAACAGTTGCTGCAATTGTTTTTATGATTACATCCCTTACATTAGCGGTTGTTACTGCGAAAGGAGGCTCCGTTGTTAAGAAGACACCCGTAACTCAAGAGCAGAAGAAGGCTGTCCCTCAGACTCCTGGTCCTATTCAAGGCGGGGGAGGTGTGCAACCAGGCCAGTCACCTACGCAGCAGCAAGCACCGCAAACACCTGTACCAGCAAAGTAAATATGGCTTTTACCGAAATTTAGACGGGTAATAATATGCCTATTGAAACAGTTCTTCTCGTCGTTGAATCAATATTGCTTCTTGCTACTATTATCCTCCTTCTTTATAGTTTGAAAGAAGGCAGGGGGAGGAAAGCCCTTCTACTGGAAGTAGGAAAGGCTATAAAGATCCTCACACGACAGGAGTACTTTCTTGTAGTCACTGATTCCATGATGGATGCAAAGGTTGAAGTTATAGGGTCTATCACAGGCAGAGTTCCATTAGGTGACGATAAGAAAAGGACCAGAGATGTTATAAATAATATTGACAGATTAACAAGGAATGAGGTACGGGTTAAATACCTCCTGCCAAAATTTCCTGATAGACTGCATACAGGCTACTTGTATACGAAGGCCGGCGCTGAGATCCGCTACAGCGACTGCTCTATTGTACATGATATCCGCTATATGGTTGTAGATGATAGATTGGTTGTGATTGGTATTCCCGAGATTACAGGTGAACAGGAAGCGACCAGAAAAGGTTATAGAATACCATCTGAGGGGCTCGCAACTATGCTCAAAGAGTATTTCAATAGGTGTTGGGGAAAAAGCATTAGTTACGAGGAATATGTTAAAGAGGTAATGAAACAGACAGGCGCTACGCCAAAGCTACTTGCAAGGGAATTTCAAATAGATGAGAAAGATTTGGAAATGCTTGCTAAATAATTATGTATGTTCCTACCTATTAATTTTTACCCTGATAATGGTTCTGATTTCTTGCACACGTGAGCCAGAGGTTAAGAACCCAGATACAATCACCATAGGTTTTCTTGCTGATGCGAAAAGACTACTTCCTTTACTTGCTTCAGACAGCGCATCAGGTGATATAAGTAGCCTAATATATAACGGCCTCACAAAATATGATAAAAATATAAAAATAACAGGTGACCTTGCCGAGTCATGGGATATCTCTCCTGATGGTCTTAAGATAACCTTTAATCTAAGAAAGGGTGTCAAATGGCACGATGGTGTAGAATTTACTGCTGACGATGTCATGTTTACATATAAGACCGTTATAGACCCAAAAGTTCCAACACCATACAGTAGCAACTATGGACCTGTTGAAAAAGTCGAGGTTCTGGATAAATACACTATAAAGGTTACATACAAAGAACTATATGCTCCTGCACTCGAGTCGTGGGGATGCGCATAATACCTAAACATATACTTGAAGGAAAAGATATAACTGCTGAAAAATACAATAGAAATCCAATAGAGACAGGCCCATATAGATTTAAGGAATGGGTTACAGGTCAGAAGATAGTCCTCGAAACATTTAATGATTATTTTGAAGGAAAGCCAAAGATTGATAAATATGTTGCGAGGGTCATTCCTGATACTGCAACAATGTTTCTCGAGCTTAAATTTGGAGGCATAGATTTTATGGGTCTTACACCCCCGCAGTATAAACTACAGGCTAATACCGAATTTTTTAATAAATACTTTCAAAAATTCAGGTATCCTTCTTTTGGATATACATATTTAGGCTATAACCTCCTTGACCCAAAATTTTCGGATAAGAGAGCCAGACAGGCTCTCACTCACTCAATAAACAAAAAGGATATTATAGATAGATGGTGTACTGCTCGGTTACGGGATACCTTGCACAGGACCATTTCCTCCAGAATCATGGGCATATAATTCAGAGATAAAAGACCTTGAATATGATCCTGAGAAGGCACGGATGCTTTTTGCCCAGGCAGGATGGAATATGGGTAAGGGTGGTTTCCTTGAAAAGGATGGTAAGCCCTTCAGTTTTACAGTCCTTGTGAACCAGGGTAATGAGGCAAGGCTCAAGACAGCGCAGATAATAAAGGAGAACCTTAAAAGGGTTGGGGTTGATATGAATATAAAGGTGCTTGAATGGCAGACAATGCTTCATGAATTCATTGATAAGAAACGTTTCGAGGCAGTCATTATGGGATGGGCTTTATCAAGAGACCCTGATGCCTACGACATCTGGCATTCATCAAAGACCAGAGAAGGAGAATTTAATTTTATCTCATACAAGAATGAGGAGATTGACAGGCTGCTACTGTCAGGCAGGAGGACATTTGATATAGAAAAAAGAAAAAAATTTACCACAGGATTCACGAAGTCCTTTCTGATGAGCAGCCATATACATTCCTGTATGTTCCAGATGCCCTTCCTGTGCTTCATAAAAGATTTAAAGGTGTTGAAAAGGCACCACTCGGTATATGGTATGACTTTATACACTGGTATGTTCCAGAGAATAAGATTGAGTGGTACAGGTAGGTCATTGTGCTATAATATCTTTGATGAATTTGATGAATAAAATAAAAAACCACTTTTTATAGAAGGTATCTTGCCCCTTTTGTCCTGTGTGTGGTAGAGAACTTGATAAGTCAGCCTTCAAGGCTGAAGGATGGCAGTGTAAATGCGGGGAGTTCATACCGGTGGAGCTGGCTATAAACCCATTTGAGGGATGTACTCACGGACTTAATTGTAACTGTGGAAGGGAAAGAAAAAGGTGAAGAAAACACAGGGTACATGTTAAACTTTTTATGTGTCAATAATCAGGGTCGAAAATCTAATAAAGAAATTTGATAATCTCACCGCTGTTAATAATATCTCCTTTGAGGTAGAAGAAGGCTCAATCTTTGGCTTTCTCGGACCAAATGGCGCCGGGAAGACGACCACAATAAATATCCTCTGCACACTCCTTTCTGCCACTTCTGGCAGGGCATTCATTGCAGGACATGATTGTATGAAAGAGCCTGCAGAAGTCAGAAAGGCCATTGGCATAGTCTTTCAGGACACAACCCTGGACAAAGACCTGACCGCCTATGAGAATCTTATCTTTCATGCTTATCTCTATAATGTTCCAAAAGACGAGATTCGGAAACGAGTATATGATGTCCTGAGGTTTGTGGACCTATATAACAGAAGGGGTGACCTTGTCAAGAAATTCTCAGGGGGCATGAAACGCAGACTTGAGGTTGCAAGGGGACTGATACACAGGCCGAGGGTTCTTTTTCTTGATGAACCAACGCTTGGTCTTGACCCTCAGAGCAGGGCTAACCTCTGGGAATTCATAACAGAACTTCCTGAGAGACATAATGTGACCATATTTATGACCACCCATTATATGGAAGAGGCAGAGGTATGCGACAGGATTGCGATTATAGATAATGGAAAGATAATTGCCATGGGTAGCCCCGATGATTTAAAAAATACTGTGGGTGGAGACATCGTTTATATAAGGACTACCGACAATGTGAATGCAAAGGAAGAGATAAAAAGATTATTCGGACTTGATGTGTCAGAAAAAGGAGACGAACTTTATCTTACATGTGGTATGGGTGATACCTGTATACCCGAAATGATAAGGATGATAGGAGAAAAGGTCCTTTCTGTAAGGCTTCAGAGGCCGACTCTGAACGATGTCTTTTTAAAGCTTACAGGTAAGGCAATAAGGGAAGAAGAGACATCCGGGATGGACACAATAAAAGAGGAGGTCAGGGCATACAGGAGAAGGCACTGAAAGGAAATAACCAATGACCAAATTTCAAATTCCAAACAGTTTGCTTTTTAGTGCTTGGTTATTGGAGCTTATTTGGTGATTGGGGTTTGATTATTGGTTATTAGACTTTAAAGATATGGAATTTAATGCAATCTATGTGATAGTAGCGAGGGAATTCAAGAAGTTCATAAGGGAGAGGAGCCGACTCTTTTCAGCAATCGCAAGGCCGCTTCTGTGGCTATTCATCGTTGGTGCAGGGTTATCCCGACTCATATCGCCTGATACAGGTGTGCCATATATCCAGTTCATTTTTCCCGGGATACTCGGAATGACTATATTGTTCAGTTCCATCTTTTCATCAATATCCATAATCTGGGATAAGGAATTCGGCTTTTTAAAGGAGATACTTGTTGCCCCTGTATCGCGACTATCTATAGTTATTGGTAAGGCACTGAGCGGCACAGTTGTATCCACTATACAGGCAGTAATCATCCTTGCCCTTTTCCCATTTATAGGTTTTAAGCTTAGCTTATTACAATTCATAGGGGTCATTCTTATATGCGCTTCTATATCATTTTCTATATCCGCCTTCGGGATTGTCCTTGCGACATTCTATGAGAGTTATGAAAGCTTCAGTGTAATAATGAATTTCATAGTCATGCCAATGTTCTTTCTTTCAGGTGCGATGTATCCGGTAAAGCTTCTGCCAGAAATCCTGAGGATATGTGCAAAGATAAATCCTTTCACTTATGGCATTGATGCTATGAAGCATATGCTCTTTCCGCTTGAAACAGGCCCGATGAGCCCTGACTTTTCGCCTGTCACAGATATAGTAGTAATCCTTATTACATCAGTTGTCTTTGTGCTTATTGCTAAAAAGGCATTCGAGAGAAAAGGGTAGGGGATATGAAGATTGTTTCTATTCATCAACCCTACTTTATGCCATGGCTTGGGTATTTTGATAAGATACAGCGTTCAGATTATTTTGTCTTCCTCGACACTGTCCAGTTCAAAAAGAATGAGTTTCAAAACAGAAACAGAATAAGAACCAGCCAAGGGACACTATGGCTTACTGTCCCT
>JBFLWW010000010.1:0-2611 GCA_040757475.1 Nitrospirota bacterium | reverse complement strand
TTGTGGGGAGAAATCCCTTAAAATAATCGGGGGACATAACCCGTGAAAATTTTAGCCATAGGAGCACACCCGGACGATATAGAGTTTGGATGTGCAGGCACACTTATCAAGTATATTGCTAAAGGCACCAGGATTTATCTCCTTGTTGTGTCGGATGGCTCTCTTGGTGGAGACCCCGATGTAAGAAGATTAGAGCAGGAGGCCTCCACAAAAATAATAGGTGCAAAAGAACTTATATGGGGTGGTTATAAGGATACCTTTGTTTTATTCGATAAAAAACTTATTGACCTCATCGAGGATCTCATCAAAAAAGTAAAGCCATCTTTTATCTTTGTCAATTATCCTGATGACACACATCAGGACCATGTCCCTTCTTGCCAAGGCTACAATATCAGCTACACGGTATACCACAAATGTCCTTTTTTATGAGACCACCCACATCTATAGATTTTAAACCACTGATCTTTGTGGATGTAAGCAAGGCACTTGATAAAAAGATAAAGTGCCTTGAGGCCCATAGGTCCCAGATACCAAAGACCAACATCCCAGGCTCTGACATAATTGATATTGCATTGGCCACTGCAAGATACCGTCGTACACTCGGAAGGGTGACCTATGCTGAAGGATTTTATCCTCTCCGACTCTTTATCAACATATGATCCCACATTCAAGACCAACCATAGGAGATGAAGAAATAAAAAATGTAGAAAAGGTATTGCTTAGCCATCATATAACCTGGTTTTGTTATAATGTCTAAGAAAAAGGCAGGAGGTATTATTGCTGAATTTGAAAAGAATGGTATCGAGGCGAAGAAACCTGTATTTATGCCGATTCATAGATACCTTGGATTAGATGGCTTTAATAACACCGAAGAGGCAATGTCAAGGGCTATATCAATCCCAATCTACCCATCCCTTAGCGATAGGGAGGTTCTGAAGATAGCAAGCATCGCCCGAAGGTGCCTGTCTTGAAGAGCACCATAACCACGATTATACAGACCTTACTCCTCCCCTTTGCAATCTCATACACATTAACGCCAGTTGTCATAAAGCTGGGTAAGAGATTCAACATTGTGGATACGCCGAATGAGAGGAAGATACATGAATTCCCAACCCCTGTTGGGAGCGGCATTGGCATCTATATCGCCTTCCTTGTGTTTTTCATACTATTTCCCCCTGAAAAGGTGATGTCCGGGTTATTAGCCGGCTCATCCATAATATTTTTAGTTGGTCTTATTGATGATATTAAGGGGGTCTCTGTATTTAAAAGGCTTATGGCACATATCTTAGCATCCATGCTCTTAATAGCCTTCGGGGTCTCTGTAATTATCTTTAAGAATGAGGGTATCGGTTTTCTATTGAATTCCTTGATTACAATCCTTTGGGTAGTCGGGATAACTAATGCAATGAACTTCTTTGATGGTATGGATGGACTTGCATCAGGATTATCTATAATATACTCGTTCTTTCTCGGCATTGTCTTCCTCCAGAATCAAAATATATCTATGTACATAGTATCTTTGGCCTTAATTGGAAGCACCTTAAGTTTTTTACCTTACAACTTCAGAGTTAAGGGGAGTGCAGAGATCTTTCTTGGTGATTCAGGGAGCAATCTCCTTGGATTTGTCCTTGCCTCCTTTGCAGTAATGGGGAATGGTCAGAGAGAAAACTCATTGATTCTCTTACAACCCCACTCCTGATATTTGCAGTCCTGATTTATGACATGGCGTATATTAATGTGTCACGGCTTTTACAAGGAAGGGTAAAGGGGTTCAAGGCACTTCTCGAGTTTACAGGAATGGACCATCTCCATCACAGATTGTATGCCCTGCTTTCTGACAGGGTAAAAACAGTCTTTTTTTATCTATCTCTTCTCTATATCCTTGGGGATAGGTGCACTTACACTTAAAGATATCCCTGACCCATACTTATTGCTTCTTCTTTTACAGGCATTCCTAATAATCATGTTAGTAGCAATACTTGAGATTGTAGGGAACAGAATCTTAAAGGGGAAGTGATATAGTAGAATTATGGTGTTATCTGAAGAGTTTTATTATGCCACCCTTGGATGTAATATCATCTTCTATGATGAGCTAAAAAACTCCTCTTAAGACTTAAGGAGATAAATATCTCTGTCATTGTCCTTAAGGGTATGGCATTAGCAGAGACTGTATATCCTCACATTGGCTTGAGACCAATGGCAGATATTGATTTGCTTGTGAGAAAGGAAGACTGTCTCTCCATAGAAAGGGAATTATTAGCTCTGGGTTATCATCCTCAATCAATAGTAAGCCCACATTATATTAAAGAGAAGAGATGGGGTCTTTCAATAGTCTTTGACCTCCACCCGGGTCTCTGGTATATGGAAGATAGGGATTTAGAAGAGGTGTGGAAAAGGGCATTGCCCCATACCATTGACGGGATAGAGAGCCTTATCATGGAGCCTCTGATATGCTCATTCATATAAGTGTTCATTCCATTGTTGACCATGGCATTCTGGAAAAGACATGGCTTACTGATATAGTGAGAACCATAGGGTATTACAATGAAAGGATTGATTTGGGATATATTATCAGAAAGGCTAAATATTACAACCTTCAGATTCCTTTATA
>JBFLWW010000009.1:48458-62815 GCA_040757475.1 Nitrospirota bacterium | reverse complement strand
AGTGGTCAAATAATAGACTTATAGGCTCAACACGAGGTTATTGGGGTGATGTATATAAGACAGGGATATTGGTTGGTGAAACATTAGGCACATTTGACCCGACTGCATACACATGGCAGGCACTATCAATGGGAGTATGGCTTGAGACGAATAAATTCCTTGAGATGGCAGGTAAGGTTGGCAATAATCCCAATATTGCAGCCCTTCAGGCACTTAACATCCCATGTGTTGAAGTGGGCAGGGCAGACCTGAAAGGGTCATGGAGTGATGGCGCTGGTAATAGTATAGATATGACCGGGACAACATATGGAATGAATAATGTAATCTTCTTTGCACCATCCACTGGTGGAGCACCAAAGATATGGGCTACTAACCAAGTGAGTGGTGGTTATGCAGGAAACCCCGTTAGTGCAGTTGTTCCTTTAAGTGGCAACGGACTTAGTGCCAATTTCAATGTCCAGCAGTGGGATACCATTAATAACAAGTGGCTTTCAACTGTTACAAATGGCGCTGGGACATATAGCGGTACAGGTACGATGAACGGTACAACTATCCAGTTTAATGGTGCTGCTGCAGGGACAATAGGCACAGGCACATTCTCAGGCACAGGGGCAGGGGTGGTGAAGTAGTGTTATGTGTTAAGTGTTGAGCGTTATAGTGTTGAGTTGATAAGAGGCGGGGCTGAAAGCCCCGCCTTGTGTTATAATGTGTTTATGAGAGACGAAGGCAGAAGAGAGATATGGAGGCACAGAAATGGGGCTGACAGTTTTAGAGATTGAGGTAGGAAATCCTGCTAATCCTGATGTTACAGAAAGGGTAGAATTTTTAATTGACTCAGGGGCTATTTACTCTGTTGTTCCTGTTCCAATACTGGAAAAACTTGGTATCAAACCATTGACAAAGGAGGAGTTCAGACTGGCAAATGGGACAAAGATTGTGCGGAAAAAAGGAGGTGCCCTTTTCAAGTATGGAGACCGAATAGGTGTGGCAGATGTTATCTTTGGAGAAGAAGGTGATAGCGTTCTCTTAGGGGCATTTACACTGGAAGCCTTGGGGTTAGTTCTTGACCCATTGCGCCGTGAACTAAAGACATTACCCATGGTTCTTGCTCCGACCAGAAGGGCTGAAAGGTTGTCAAACTCTGAACAGGATGAGGGATAGGACATGAAAAAGGTTTTTATATTAGTCGTTGTGCTTTTCTGTTTTTTGGGTTCATTGGCTTTGGCTGCGGATGTTAAGGTCGGGATTATTGATGTCCAGAGGATTATAAGAGAGTCAAAGGTTGTGCAGGAACACAGGGCTAATCTTAGTAAGGAGATCGAGGATAAGAGGAAGATATTAGCTGCCAAGGAAGAGGCAATAAGGGCCCTCGATGATGAACTCAAGAAAGAAAAAATGGCACCCCAGACGAGGCGAGAGAAGTCACGGAAGTTAGCAAAGGAGGTTAAGGAACTAAAACGGCTGAGAGAGGATTTTGAAGAGGAATCAAGAGAAAAGGATGCTGAGCTTACTGTAATAGTGTTGAATGAGATATCAGAGATTATACGGAAGATAGCATCGGATGGTAAATACACAATCATACTTGAAAAAGGGCAGGGGGTAGTTTATGCCACTGATAAAATTGATATTACCAGCGAGGTGATAAAGATTTATGATAAGGCCACAACGAGATAATAACCAATGACCAAACCTGTCCTGACGACAGGTCAGGATTACAATAACCCGACAATCATCACTTCTCCTTTAGATGGACGACCCGTTCTTCTTCAACTTCTATAATTCTGGACTCTGCCCCCATCTCGAGGGATTCAATCTCATAAATCTCCACAGGTTTTTCCTTGCCTTTTACTATCACCTTTTCGAGTCCATGTATCCTGGTTCGCCATAGCTTACCTGTTGTAATTAAATCCCTTATCTTGTTCAGTGTAAATTCTGTTATTAGTATATGAGTATTATATTTTCTTGTGAGTGATTCCACCCTCGCACCTAAATTTACATGGTCTTCGATAACTGTGTAATCCATCTTCTTCCCCTCTGCACCGATGTTTCCCACAAGAACTTCACCTGTGTTTATACCTATCCCTGCATCGAGGGATGGTTTGCCTTCTGATAACCATTTTTGCTGAAGCTCCTCAAGCCTTTTTACCATATTAAGTGCACATTTTACAGCCAGCTCTGCATGGTTTTCCTGTTTCATTGGCGCACCCCAGAATGCAACAATCGCATCTCCAATAAATTTATCCAATGTCCCTTCCCATCTGAAGATGACCTCTGTCATTGCCCCTAAGTACTCATTGAGTATAGCCACGACCTCTTCAGGTGCATGTTTTTCTGAGAATGTTGTAAAGCCTCTTATATCAGAAAAGAGGACAGTCATCTCCCTCCTGTCACCACCGAGCTTTGCCATACTCGGATTTTTTATCAGTTCATTAACAACCTTTTCTGTAACATAGCTTGAGAACATTGCACGAATACGCCTGGCATGTCTCTCTTCTGCTGCATAGCGGTAAACAGTTATTGCAGTGTTAACCAGAATGATATTTACCATAGTATATGATAAATCTATCCACAGGCCCTTTTTTACAAAGAGATAATATCCTGTCAGGAAAACAGCAAATAAGAAGGAAAAGGAAAGTGAAGCGCCACTGATGGCCCTTAGCTTTGGCAGGAGGATGGATAATATTAGCCCGGTGCACAGGAGAATAAAAAGATTGGTTATTAGAGGTACTTTAGTTATTGAGCGTCCTTCAAGTAGAGAGGCTATGACATTGGCGTGCTTTTCTATACCTGGCATGTTTGCAGAAAAAGGAGTGACCCTCAAATCATATATCCCTAAGGCAGTAGCCCCCACGAGGACTATTTCCCTTTGAAGGCATCAGACGCCACATTTCCCTCAAGGATATCCGAAATGGATACATAGGGGAAGGTCTGCTCACGGCCATAGTAATGTATAGGGATTCTGCCCCAGAGGTCTGTTGGAAATATCCTGCCTCCTAAATTGATGGATTTTGTGACATTAAGGATAACCTTCTCAGGGCCCAATCCCTGATAAACCCTGACAATCTGTAGGTCAATAGAAGGATAGAGGTCTAAATCGTATTCTATAACCATAGTCTCCCACCTCAAAGTTCCGTCTTTATCAGGGATCATATTGATGTGTCCCAGGGCTATGGCTGCCTCAGACAGTTCTTTTCTGCATGCACGGAGACCAATAGCTTTAATGGGAGGAAATACTTTTAAGGCAGAGACATTTTTAATAGCAGAAATGGAAGATGCATAAATAAAATCTTCCTCAACGAGTGCGGTTTCTTTGTCGAAGTCAAAGGCTATGGGAAGTAATACATTACTGGCTTTTTTAATTGCTTCTGCAAATACTGCATCGTTTTCCTCTGCCTCAGCAAAGAGGATGTCGAAGACAATGACCTTAGCTCCTCCTCTATCAAGGATCTCGGTCAGTTTAGCCATTTTGTCTCTCGACCATGGCCACCTGCCAAGCTTCTCCAGGCTCTTTTCATCTATAGCAGCGATGACTACATCAGCAGGTGGTACTACCTTGCCCCTGATTTTGAACCGCAGGTCAAAGAGCTTTTCCTCGAGCATCTCTAAAGGGGCTATCTTAAAATACATCGCCCCTGCCATCCCGAGGGTTATAAGGAGTCCAAGGGCAAAGCTTATCCAGCCTCTTTTAAGCATTCCCTTTTACTTCTTTGTCTTCTTTTTTGTAGCCGGCTTTGCGGTAGTCTTTTTAGTCGGCCCGCAAGGCGCGCCCTTTGGTTTGCAAGGCATAAATGACACCTCCTTTTATGGATTTCTGCAATCAAAATTATCACATAAACAAATGCCTGTCAAATAAAATAGTTGTTTTGAGAAATCGAAAGAAAAGATGAAAGGAATTAAATCTTTATCCAGCCCTTCTTTAATACCCTATCAAGAATAACACCAATAAGAAAAGCTACACCCATGTTCCACATAGCAAAAGCTGCCACAATCAGCATTACATGGAAATCAGCCTTCTTTACACCAATATCCCTTGCAACAACTGCAAGTTCAACACCTGCAAAGAAAAGTATCACACCTAAGATAGCATCGGGAAATATTTTAAAGATAATTGACACCGACTCACTGAAAAAGAGGGCGATAATAATAACAATCGTTCCCAGTATAATCAATGCGCCACCAGTACGCGCGCCAAAGAGTACATGCCCTGCCATTCCTCCAGCCCCATGACACATGGGAACACCCCCAAAAAAGGGTGAGGCAAGATTCATAATACCCTGGGATAGAGATACCTTCCTTTCAGTTATGGGTCTGTGAGGAAAGAGTTCATTGTTTTCAGCAACTATGGCAATTACTGCATTGCCGAGGGTCAGTGGTATCTGCGGGATTGTAAAAATGAGTGTGCCTTTTACGATAGTATCCCAGGATAACCAATCAAGCTGAAAAGCAGGCAATTTAAATCCTATATGGATTTTTGATATTTCAGGTAAAAGGCTGGGATTCATGATAATCGCTGAGACAGGACCGAGGATTAAAAGAACAAACGTAGCCGGTATCTTAGGGTTGGTTAGAAGTAGATAGGTAATAACAAGAGCGATGCCTGCTAGAATAGGAGTAGTCCTCATCCTTTTAATTCCCTCTATAATAAAGGAAAGACCCAAACCAAGCATAATCCCACGTACAACAGGCTTGCTGGCAAGTCCTGTTATATACCTTATAGTATTGGTTATGCCGAGAATGAACCAGAATATTCCTGTAGTAAGTCCCGATGCAAAGAGCATTGAAGGGTTCATACCACCTGCAATGGCTGCTGCACCTATGGCTTTCATTGGTTGAATAGGAACAGGTGTCCTGTAATAAAATCCAGCTACTATTTTTGAAATACCAAACATTAATAGAAGCCCTAAGGGGTCAACACCTACGATGGTAATATAGGCAACAACAAAGGGTATTAAAGTCCCTATATCACCAAATGCACCTGCCCATTCAGTCCGGTTGTAAAGGTTCTTAGGCTTCATTGAAGAAACCCCTTAAAATTTATTAACACGAAAATTTTATTTATCGTGTCAGTTAACACTTTAGCATATATCATAGAGGTTGTCAAGTGCTTTGTACAAAAATGTGATATGATAAAAGTATGGCGGCCATTGGCGCCTCTGAGAAAAAAATATGTTCAGCAATGCTATGATAAAGACAATATGATTTCTCGGTATAGACAGCATATAAAACGGTCATCGATAACTGAACGGTCAAGCCATGCACGCATTGTCTCTATGCCAGATAAAGCACATTGTCTCGATGCAGTTCAGCTCAATCTAATGGAGCAGTCATTTCGTAGCTGGGTGGAGAATTCGCCGAGATCAGACGTTCGTCTGTCCCGCAAGCGCATCTTGCTGCTATTCCTTTTGATACGCTATACTGGAGCGAGACTGAACGAAGTTTTGGCCCTGAATCCCTTTCGGGATATAGACTTCAATCGACAAACGGTGGTTTTAGGAGGAATGAGAACCTCTAACAGTCGAGCACCTCGGAAGGTTCAGATACCGGGATCAATTTCTGAAGAGATCAAGGTCACTTTGAATGACCCTTCTTTCAAAAAATATTTGGGCAATTTGTTCAAGGTAGACCCAGGCCATGTTCGCCGTAAATTTTACGAGAGGGCACGGGATTGCGGCTTGCCTCCTGCCTTAGGTGCGCCTGATGTCATAAGGAAGTCCCGTGCTGTGGAACTCCTGCAGAGCAATATGCCATTGCCTGTTGTCCAAAGGATGCTGGGTCATTCAACACCCAGTGTAACAGCTTCCTATGTCGCGTTTTCAGATGACGATATTCAGCAAGTAGCAAAATATTTTATCGAAAGAGAATCTTCTCGAAAAACAAGCGCACGAAACAGTTTTTTCGGTAAGATCCGGTCAATCCAGAAGGGAGATATACAAACAAAGGTGGAGATGATTACTGTTGGGGGCGATATTGTGACAACAGTGATCACTAACGAAAGTCTGTCAAGGCTCGGTCTTAAAGTAGGATCTTTGATAACGGCGGAGGTGAAGGCTCCATGGGTGATTTTACAGAGAAGCAACAGAGAACCTGAATCTACAGCGGAAAACCGATTTGCCGGAACTATAGCCCGCATCAATAGAGGCGAGATTACCACAGAGTATGTTGTGTGTATTTCGGATGGGACTGAACTGTGCTCAATAGTGACCACGGATAGCGCCCGTCAAATGGGATTTAAGCAGAATGATCAGGTATGGGTTATCTTCAACAGCTTTTCTGTGGTGTTGCATACCGACTGAGACCAGGAAGCGAATAGTCTCATTTTTTATTGCTGCTTTATGAACTTTTCCCATTTTTTGCGCTTTTCAGGTGGAACGAATTCATTGACAAATTTGTTAGCTTCTTCAAGCCATTCAAGCTTTGCCTCAGCCGAAAGACCGAGACATTCTCTGAGTTTCTCTTTTGAGAGACGGAAACTGAACATTATTTCCTTTTTTGGTGTTTCATTCATCTTTATGTTCTATTCTCTCTATCTCTTCAAGAGCCTCAATATCAGCAATATCCTGTGGTCTGTTCGCTTTCCTTTTAAGAGCCTTTAGATGTTTTTTAGAAATGACAGGAATCTCTATGTCCCTGGCCTTAAATATGACGATCTCGCTTTCTATCTCATTAAATCTAATAGGTTCGTTCACAAATACATCAATCAAATTCATTGGCCTTTTTGGGTGGTAAAAACTGAAAACTTCCATGCCTTTTTCTTCTTTCCATGCCTTTCTATTTAGGGGGTCTATAAAATCCTCTGCATTAACTGGGGGTTTAGGCTTGTATCCCAGCTCATTAATGGCTGTAATAAATTTCCTGAGATTCTCCATGCTAAGCTCTACGATTAAATCAAGGTCTGCTGTCAGCCTCACGACCCCGTGTAGAACCAGTGCAACCCCCCCAGCGACTGCATATTTTACTTTTCTATCAGCAAGTTTTATGAAAACCTCTTCGTAGAACACAGTTCAAATTATAGCAGATATTTTGAATCCGAATTCATTAAAACCTATTTAACTCCACACAAAAGCTTCTTTAGTTCCTCTACCGTAGGCAATTTCCCGGATACTACTATCTTGCCATCGACAATCACCGCTGGTGTCATAATGACACCAAGCTTTGTAATTTCTTTTATATCGTATACATGAGATATATCGGCAGCAAGGTTCAACTGTACGCATGCTTCAAAAACATTCTTTTCTGTTGCCTGACATCTCGGGCACCCTCGTCCTGCAACTTGTATCTTCATAATTTCACCTCCTTATTACAGGTTTATTTTTATCTTGTAATCTTTCCAAAAATCATCCCTGAAATTGTTGCCATAATCACAACGAGACTGACAAAGACAATAGTCTTTTGTGTGCCGATTGCCCGTCTGATAACCAGCATATTCGGAAGACTTAGGGCTGGACCAGTGAGGAGTAATGCCAGTGCCGGTCCTTTACTCATTCCAGAACCTATCAGCCCCTGTAAAATCGGTACTTCTGTTAGAGTAGCGAAGTACATAAATGCCCCAACAACAGAAGAAAAGAAATTCGCAAATAAGGAGTTCCCTCCGACAAGAGCTGTTACGAATCGGGAGGATATTATACCCTCATGCCCTACTCTACCTAATAAAAAACCGGATACAAGAACACCTCCTAATAAAAGGGGTAGTATCTGAACTGCAAGCTCCCATGTTGATTGTGTCCATTCTTTAAGTTCCGCTTTTTTAAACCATTTAACAAGTATAAAAACTAAACTTATTATGAAGAAAACCGTAATCCACCATTTATAATTGTAAATCAACCACCATATGCCTCTGTTTTCAGGTGGCTTTCCCCAGTTGGCAAATACGAGTATTGCAACCATTGAGAAGAAATAAGGGATCGTTTTGCTTAATGGACGCGATTCTTCGACTTCACCGAGATCAAAATCTTCTTCTACATGGCGTTCTCTTTCTTCTTTCAGGAAGATAAGATGCATAAGAAGTCCTGTGACAACACTAAAAAGAATCGCACCGATTGCCCTTGCTAATCCCAGTTCCCAGCCAAGTATTCTCGCTGTGAGGATAATCGCCAGTACATTGATTGCCGGACCGGAATAGAGGAATGCAATTGCAGTGCCTAGACCAGCTCCTCTCTGATATATGCCCATGAACAAAGGAAGGATCGTACATGAGCAAACCGCCAGTATCGACCCTGAAACAGAGGCCACCGTATAGGAGAGAAACTTATTCGCCTTTGCTCCGAAATATTTCATCACCGAGGCCTCGCTTACAAATACGACAATCGCACCAGCAATAAAAAAGCCAGTACAAGACAGATGAGGACATGCTCCCGCGCATACCACTTGGTCAATGCCAGGGCTTCATTGATAGCATTGGTAAACTGTTCATTCTCGATCGGAAGAAAATAGCAGACAAGGAATATTGCCAGTACAATCAGTAATTTGTATCGCTCTTTCAAATGCTTTGCCTCATAATGGTTCAGTACGTTGAATCTTGCAGAACTCGGCTCAATAGTATTTCCTCTGAAAATAGAGCGCTACGTTCACCAGTCCGATTAAAACCGGAACTTCTACCAAAGGGCCTATTACCGTCGCAAAGGCTGCACCGGAATTGATACCAAAGACTACCACCGCAACAGCGATAGCCAGCTCAAAATCATTGGAAGCTGCAGTGAAACTTAAAGTGGCGGATTTAGGGTAATCAGCGCCTATTTTCTTTGCAATAAAAAAGGTAATTAGGAACATAGAAACAAAATAAATGAACAAAGGGACACCAACCCTTAAAACGTCAAGCGGAAGTTTGATAATGTATTCCCCTTTCAGAGAGAACATTACAAGAATAGTAAAGAGGAGTGCAACAAGCGTAATCGGACTAATCTTTGGAATAAATTTTTCGTGATACCACTGTTTTCCTCTTGCTTTAACAAGTGTAAAACGGGTAATGACCCCAGCGAGAAAAGGTATTCCAAGATATATAAATACGCTTTTGGCGATTTCGCCTATAGTAACATCCACAACTGCTCCGTTGCTATACAGCGGGCAAGTCCGACAAGGATTATACCGACCATATAGTCGGGATAATTATGAAGAAAGATGATTGCAAGGACGAACATAACAACTGGTCCGATTATCTAGTTCTGAACAAGACTTACCACAAGTATTTTATAGTTGCTGAAAACCTTTGACAGTTCTTCATATCGAACCTTTGCCAGAGGTGGATACATCATCAGAATCAATCCGACAGCTATGGGAATATTGGTTGTCCTGACCTGGAAGATATTCCAGAAATCAGTAATCTTCGGATAAAGATACCCTGAAACAACCCCCACTGCCATAGCTAGGAATATCCACAGGGTGAGAAACCTGTCCAGAAAAGAGAGCCTTTTCACTACTTCAGCCATGCTGCACCTCATTTATTAGATTTTCGACCAACTCTTTGATCTGGTCTCTGACAGTCCTGAACACCTGCAATTTCTCGGTCTCACTTCCGTAAAAAGCAGCAGGATCTGTTAATGGCCGGTGGAGACGCTTGATTTCCGGAGGCGTCCATGGGCATGATTCTGCTGCGTTGTCACAGAGTGTAATAACAATATCCATCTTTTTGAGCAGTTCTATGTCTATCGATTTTGATTTCTGACTTGAGATATCTATCCCGAATTCTTTCATTACCTTTACAGCTTTTTCGTTTACACCTTGAGGAGAGAGACCGGCACTGTAAGGTTCAATTAGTCCCTTTCCCAATTCTCTTGCAAATCCCTCTGCCATCTGTGAACGGCAGGAATTTCCGGTACATAAAAACATAACCTTAATCATGGTTGCTTACCTCCCACAGCAAGCGGTTTTCGTTGGCTGACATATTAAGCTCATCTTTTGATTTTTAACCTTAAGAAAATCCTTAAGTCTCATAATATCCCCGGACACTGCCTTTTCAGAAATCCTTTCCATTACCGATAAAAGTAAAAACCTCCTGAACATATCCGAATCGTCTATCCTGTAATGTACCCATTTCCCCTGTTTCCTGTCTTTAATCAGGCCAGCATCTTTGAGCACACTGAGATGAAATGACACCTTTGGCTGTATCATGTCAAGGGCAGCAACAATATCACATACACAGAGTTCCCCATGTTCGAGGAGCTTCAGGACCCTGAGCCTCGTCTCGTCAGAGAGTGCCTTAAAGATATTTAGTATCTTGTGCACAATTACACCTCTTCGTTTATTATTGATAAAATCATTTTTATATAAAATAGAAAAATGATTATTATTTTAAAAGAAAATAACTATATTTTCAAGTTTAAATATAAAAAAATATTTATATAATTGTCAAGACATTTATCTTTTTTAAGTAATTGTATTTATCTGAAATATTGTTTATCCTATGTTAACCCTGTTAGAAGTCCTTTGCTCTTCTAACAATAATGCTCTTGCGGGGCATTAAACCCCGTGCTCGTTTTAATAAAGAATTTATTTTTATTACCTCCTCAAGCAGTAGGGCTTTCTAACGGCGTAAATTTTATGCGCAGACTCGGTGTTCATACATCCATTGCTGGAGGATTGCATAAGAGTTTAGAAAGGGCCAATGCACTTGGATGTAACACTCTACAGATATTTTCTCACAATCCGAGGGGATGGGCTGTTAAAACGATTATAGAAGAAGATATCTCAATATTTAAATCACTCAGGCTGAGGTTCAATATCTCGCCTGTTTATATCCATACCTCATACCTGATAAACATAGCATCAAGGGATGGCGATTTAATAAGAAGGTCTATTGATATGCTTGTCAGAGAGATGGATAGGGCGGATGCTATAGGTGCGGATTATGTGATACTTCATATAGGAAGTGCATCAGAAGATGACAAAAGTATTTCGAGGGGTAGAGTGATTGAGGCATTAAATAATGTTACGAAAAGGGGTCAATGGCGAGCAGGGCTTCTCATAGAAAATACCGCTGGCGAAAGAGGAGACATATCTTCGACAATAATAGATTTATCAGAGATTATGACTGGTGTTAAAGGCTCATTAATATCAGGCGTATGTATTGATACATGCCATGCATTCGCAGCAGGCTATAACATTCACAGTGATAAAGGCATACAGAAAATTTCGGATGAAATAAGAAAATATATCGGTTTTGACAAACTTAAACTTATTCACCTCAATGACTCAAAAGGTGGCATCGGGTCAGGAATTGACAGGCATGAGCATATCGGATTCGGTAAGATAGGCACAGCAGGATTAAAGAGATTCATCAACCATCCATCATTCAATGGTATCCCCCTGATCCTTGAGACTCCTAAAAAGACAGAATCAGATGACATTGAGAACTTGAGAAAGGTCAGAGGGATGCTCGACCCCGCACTTTTATAAAAGTGCGGGGTTGACACATAAAACCCTGTAGAATTATTGTAAAATATATAGAGTGGAGGAATAATTGTGTCAGGACATTCCAAATGGGCACAGATAAAACACAAAAAAGCCCATGTTGATGCAAAGAAGGGAAAGGTTTTCTCTAAGATTGTTAAAGAGATTTCAGTTGCTGCAAGGCTCGGTGGTGGAGACCTTGCAGGAAATCCGAGGTTGAGAACCGCAATAGAGAAAGCGAAAGAGGTAAATATGCCACATGATAATATAAAGAGGGCTATTATGAAAGGTACAGGCGAGCTTCCAGGGGTGTCCTATGAGGAATCTGTATATGAAGGGTATGGTCCTGGTGGTGTTGCTATACTTTTAGAGGTGCTTACAGACAACAGAAACAGGACAGGTTCTGAGATAAGACATATCATGACCAGGAATGGCGGTAGCTTAGGGGAGGCCGGTTGTGTAGCCTGGATGTTTGAAAAGAAGGGCTACATCCTTGTTGAAAAGACAAAGATTGATGAAGATACCTTGATGACAGTGGCTCTTGAGACAGGTGCTGAGGACATGAGGAATGACCCTGAAGAAGACAACTATGAGATTATTACAGCCCCTGAGGATATGAATAAAGTGAAGACCTCTATTGAGGCAGCAGGGATTCCTGTATCCTTCGCAGAGATAACAATGTTACCTAAGAGTTATGTCAGCCTCGATGAAAGGACTGCAGAGCAGATGATGAGATTAATAGATGCACTCGAAGACCATGATGATGTCCAGAATGTTTATGCAAATTTTGATATTCCAGATGAGGTGATTGCAAAAGGATGAGAGGTGTCTTGCAATATTAATTATGGTGGATTTATTATAAAAATAATATGACTATTTCTATTCGTGCTACCTTCAAGAGAAGATTTTTTGCAGGTCTACTGATATCAATCCCTGCTATTATCACCTTCCTTGTTATAGGATGGTTTTTTAAATTCGTTGATGGTCTGCTTGGGCCTTTGTACTATAATATTCTCGGCTATCATATCCCGGGCTTGGGTTTTATTTCAGCAGTAGTGCTTATCTTTATTGTAGGTGTTATCTCGACAAATGTCTTCGGTAGAAAGATTATTGGATATTTTGAGAAAATCGTGCTTAAGATACCTGTATTCAAAGGCATATACACAGCTATTAAACAGCTTGTTGATGCCTTTTCTCCTGAGAGCAGGGGTTCATCATTTAAGAAATTCGTTATTGTTGAATACCCGAGGCCAGGGGTTTTTTCATTTGGATTTCTTACAAAGGAATGTACTATCAAGGCAGAGAGTAGTGGCCGTGAATCCTGTCTGAGGGCTGTTTACATCCCTACGAACAATCTTTACCTCGGCGAGATAGTCCTTTTCAGAGAAAGTGATGTGTTTTATACCAACATACCGATAGATGAGGGGATTAAGATCATCCTTTCAGGTGGTATCGCAGCGCCTCCAAGGATATCTGAGGCAAAGGAATGAAGATAGCAGGTGTTATCCTTGCAGCAGGACTTGGAAAGAGGATGAACTCACCCATCCCAAAGGTGCTACACAGGTTGTGTGGCAATACAATGATAGGCCATGTCCTGACCTGCCTCTTTCAGCTAAAGCCTAAAAAAATAATTGTCGTGGTAGGAGAACATGCCAATGAAATAAAAGAGTCGGTATACAAGATACAAGATAAAGAAAATTATACATCTGGCATCATACATCGTGCATCAGGCATCATGCTTGTACAGCAGAGAGAGGCTAATGGTACTGGTAATGCATTGTTAAGTGCCACTCCAGTTCTCAAAGGATTTAAGGGCACAGTAGTTGTCCTTAATGGAGACACCCCTCTTATCACATCTAAAACACTAAAGAAGTTCTTAACCCTCCATAATAAGAAAAAGGATGTCATTTCAATACTATCATTTATTGCAAGAGAGCCAGGCTCATATGGCAGGGTCGTAAGGGACGGGGGAGGTAGTATAATATCTATTGTTGAAGATAGAGATGCCACAGACCTCCAGAAAAATATAAGTGAAGTAAACAGCGGCGTATATGCTATTGAGCCTGATGCACTATGCCTTTTAAAGGAGATAAAGCTCAATGAATCAAAAGGCGAATATTACCTGACGGATATAATCAGTATTGCAAGAGAGAAGGGTATAAAAACAGGTGCTTATTGTATTGGCTCTGAGGATGAATTTATGGGGGTAAATACAGTAGAAGAACTTGAAAGGGCCAAACAGTTGATGAAAGACAGGATAACAAAGAGATGGATGGACAGGGGTGTAAGCTTTATTGATAGCGGTTCAGTATTTATATCTTCGGATGTTGAGATAGGTAAAGGTACAATAATTTATCCGAATGTTCATCTTGAAGGTGGCACAAAGGTAGGAAGAGGGTGCACAATCTATCCGAATGTTCGTATTGTGGATAGTATTATAGGAGATGGGGCCATCATCAAAGACTCAACACTAATCGAGGGGTCTATTGTAAAGTATAGGGCTTCGGTTGGACCGTTCGCCCGCATAAGGCCTGGTTCTGAAATTGGTACAGGGGCAAAGATAGGCAATTTTGTAGAGGTTAAAAAATCGTCAATCGGCTCAGGCACAAAGGCATCCCATCTCACTTATCTCGGAGATGCAAAGATAGGGAAGAATGTCAACATAGGTGCAGGTACGATAACCTGTAACTATGATGGTTATAAAAAACATATTACTGTTATCGAAGACAATGTCTTTGTAGGAAGTGATTCCCAGCTTATTGCACCTGTAAAGATAGGCAGGGGTGCATACATTGGTGCAGGGTCTACTATAACAAAGCATGTCCCTTCCATGGCCCTTGCCTTAAGCAGAGCAGAGCAGAAGCATATCAAAGACTGGGCACTTAAAAAGTTAAAAGTGAGAAGTGAGAAGTTAAAAGTGAAAGGAAAGGGGAAAAAATAACATGAAATTTTTATTAAACTCGTCACTTGTCACT
>JBFLWW010000009.1:14516-48358 GCA_040757475.1 Nitrospirota bacterium | reverse complement strand
AGAGCAGAGCAGAAGCATATCAAAGACTGGGCACTTAAAAAGTTAAAAGTGAGAAGTGAGAAGTTAAAAGTGAAAGGAAAGGGGAAAAAATAACATGAAATTTTTATTAAACTCGTCACTTGTCACTTATCACTCGTCACTGTCGTAATATGTGTGGGATAATCGGATATATAGGTAAGAAGAATGCTGTTTCAGTGATACTCGAAGGGCTGAAGCGTCTTGAATACAGGGGATATGATTCTGCCGGGATTGCCTTTTTCTCAAATAAAGGCATTGAAGTTAGAAGGTGTACAGGCAAGATAAAAGAGCTTACCTCTCTGCTTGAATCTGAAGACCTATTTAGCCATACTGCAATAGGGCACACGAGATGGGCTACCCATGGAAGACCTTCAGAGGAAAATGCCCATCCTCACAGGTCTAACGGTGTTGTTTTAGTGCATAATGGAATAATAGAGAATTACCTTCACCTGAAGAGGAAACTTATTAATGAAGGGTACGAGTTCACATCAGAGACAGATACAGAGGTGTTATGTCACCTAATAAACAAATACTTAAAGCTCAAAGCTCCTCTGGAGGATGCTGTAAGAGAGGCACTGAAAGAGGTTAAGGGGACTTATGCCATCGCTGTCATCAAGGAAGACGAACCGCGTAAGATTGTGGGCATAAGGAAAGACAGCCCTCTCGTTGTTGGTTTAGGTGATGGCGAATTCTTCCTCGCATCGGATGTGCCAGCATTCCTGAACTATTCGAGAAATGTAATATTCCTTGATGATGGGGAGATAGTTGTCCTGACAGATGATGGTGTCATGATTGCAGGACCTGATGGTATCCCTGTCCAGAAGGATGTAAAGTCTGTATCATGGAGCCCTTCGATGGCAGAGAAGGGAGGTTACAGACATTTTATGCTTAAAGAGATATACGAACAGCCAAGGGCGATAGGGGATACACTGAGGGGCAGGTTTTACCCTGAAAGCGGAGATGTGAACCTTGATGAATTCGGACTGAGCATTGATGAGTTAAAGAAGGTTGAAAAGATTTTTATTGTGGCCTGTGGCACTTCATATCATGCAGCCCTTATCGGTAAATATATGATAGAGGAACTCGCAAGGATTCCTGTTGAGATTGATATTGCATCAGAGTTCCGCTATAGAAGGCCTCTCATAAAGTCTGGAGACCTGATGATAGCCATAACCCAGTCCGGAGAGACTGCAGATACACTCGCTGCCCAGAGAGAGGCAAAAAGGCTTGGTGCAAGAGTCCTCAGTATATGTAATGTTGTCGGTAGTGCATCTTCGAGAGAGGCTGATGGTGTATTTTATACACATTCAGGCCCGGAGATAGGGGTTGCTTCAACAAAGGCGTTTACAACCCAGATTGTGGGTCTTTACCTTTTCGCAGTAGGTCTGGGAAAGATGAGGGGTGTAATTTCAGAAGACCTCTCGAGGGAGTTTTTGAGAGAACTTCTGATGCTTCCTGGGAAGGTGGAGAAGGCATTAGCCATGGATGAAAGCATAAGTATGATAGCAAAGGATTTTTTCAAGGCAAGAGGATTTCTTTATCTTGGAAGGGGTATAAATTATCCCATTGCGCTTGAGGGCGCATTAAAGTTGAAGGAGATATCATACATACATGCAGAGGGATACCCTGCTGGTGAGATGAAACACGGTCCTATAGCGCTGATAGATGAGGAACTCCCGGTTATTGTCCTTGCGCCTAAGGATAACCTGCATGAAAAGATAATCTCTAACATTCAGGAGGTAAAGAGCAGAGGAGGAAAGGTCATATCAATCACAAACAATGCTGACAGTGAGGTGTGTGGGATTTCGAATAAATGTATTTTTGTGCCTGATGCGAATCCATATCTCACATCTGTATTAATGGCTGTCCCTGTACAGTTGCTTGCTTATCATGTCGGGGTATTAAAGGGGTGCGATGTTGACCAGCCGAGAAATCTTGCCAAGAGTGTTACTGTGGAATGAATGTGTTATAATAAAAAGTCCCTGGAGAAGTAATGATGTCAAAGGGAAGGTTAATGGAGGATTTAAACCCCCAGCAGATGGAAGCCCTCACCTATACAGAAGGCCCATTGCTTATATTAGCTGGTGCAGGAAGTGGTAAGACGAGGGTTATTGCTCATAAGTTTGCATATCTTGTAAAGTCAAAGAGATTCCCTCCAGATTCCATATTGACTATTACATTTACTAATAAGGCAGCGAATGAGATGAAGGATAGGATAAGTAACCTTATTGGAAAAGATACCAATGCTTTCTGGATTGGCACATTTCATTCCAAGTGTAACAGAATCCTGCGAAAAGAGATAAAAACCCTCGGCTACAGGAGTGATTTCTCTATATACGACGAGGATGACCAGTGCAACCTTGTGAGACATATTTTAAAGGAATTCAAGATTTATGAGGCACTCTATAAGGGTGTCGTATCACGGATAAGCTCTCTAAAGTCTTCCCTCATAGGTCCTGAGGAGTTTCTTTCTTCAGGTGATGGGTTTGGTTTCGATGAGAAACTGGCAAAGGTTTATGTGAGGTATCAGGATGAACTCAGAAGGAGTAATGCACTTGATTTTGATGATCTGATTATGCTGACGGTGAAACTATTTGAGAATAATTCAGGATTACTCGAAAAATACCAGGATACGTTTCCTTATATGCTTGTAGATGAATTTCAGGATACAAACTATGCCCAGTATCAGCTCCTCAAGCTATTAGTATCCGGCCACAAAAAGATATGTGTTGTGGGAGATGATGACCAGAGTATATATAGATTCAGGGGGGCTGATGTTAATAATATTCTTAATTTTGAGAAGGATTTCCCAGGCACAAAGGTTGTTAAACTTGAACAGAACTATCGTTCTACACAAAATATACTTGATGTCTCGGGCGCTGTTATTTCACAGAACCCTAAAAGGAGATTCAAGAGACTCTGGACAGATAGGGGCGATGGTGAGAGGGTATATCATTGCTGGTTGAATACAGAGGAAGAGGAAGCTAAATACATCGCAAAGGTCATAAAAGAACTTTATCTGAAGGGTGTATACAGTTACAGGGATTTTGCAATATTTTACAGGATAGGTCTCCAGTCAAGGGCTATAGAAGATGCGCTACGCGATGAGGGTCTCCCCTATCATGTGTTCGGCAGTGTCAGTTTTTATCAGAGAAAAGAGGTTAAGGATATCATCGCATATATGCGTTTAGCAGTGAATCATGGAGATAATGTAAGCCTCAGGAGGATTATAAACTGTCCACCGTGGGGAATAGGTGCAGCGACCCTTCTTAGTATAGAACATGAGGCAAAGAAAAGATCCATCTGTCTATTTGATGCGATAAAGGTGACCCTCCGTGCCAATGGTCTCGCATCAGCTACAAAGGATAAGCTCAGTGAGTTTGTCAAACTGATTGAGGGTTTTTCATCCGCTAAATACAGATCCGCAGCTGATATGTTAAAAAGTATATCTGAAAAGTCGGGTTATGCTAAAACCCTAAACGAGGAGAGGACAGAGCACCTCACAGAACTTATTTCCTCTGCTGAAGAGACTGAAATAAAAGAGTTTCTTGATAAGGCATCTCTGTTTACCAATATGGACGAGACAATAACGGATAACGCTATATCACTTATGACCCTTCACAGTGCAAAGGGTCTTGAATTCCCTGTTGTATTTATCATAGGACTTGAGGAAGGCATACTGCCATACTGTAAGGCATTAGAAAGTAAAGATGAAATCTCTGAGGAGCGGAGGCTATTTTATGTAGGGATGACCAGGGCAAAAAACACCCTCTATCTGACAGGTGCCCGCAAGAGGAGGTTATACACAAAGGTACAGGAGCAGGAACCATCAAGATTTCTGAAGGATATACCTAAGGCCTGTTGCCACTGGATAGAAAAGATAACAAAACCCAGGTCAATAAAACTTGCCAAACACAATCTCTTGCCATACCCTGCAGGATGCAGGGTGAAACATCCCACCTGGGGTATAGGTGTGGTTCGCGACTGTTATGGTGATGGTGACGACCAGAAGGTGATGGTCAATTTCCCGAATGTTGGAATTAAGCGGCTTGCACTCAAGTTCGCAAATCTGGAGAAGATATAAAGTAAATTCAAAATGCAAAATGCAAAATTAAAGATTGATGTTGAACATATAGCAAAACTTGCAAGATTATCCCTTTCTGAAGAAGAGAGGGAATTATTTAGATCTCAATTAGGTAGTATTCTCGATTATATAGAGAAACTGAATGAGCTTGATACAGGGGATATTGAACCAACATCCCATGCCCTGTCATTAAGCAATGTAATGCGGGATGATACATTAGGGTATTCAATTCCGAGGGAGGATGCCCTTATGAACGCCCCTGACCATACAGATAAATTCTACAGAGTGCCGAAGATTATAGAGTAAATGAAAGTTCAAAGTTCAAGGCTTCGCCCTGAGGCTCAGCCCGAAGGGTTCAAAGTTCAAAGTTTTGAATCTATTAAAACTCGTCACCGGGAGTTATTATGCTGAGGTGTATACTCAGGGCAAAGATACATATCGCAACGGTTACAGAATCTAACCTTTCATATGAGGGTAGTATCACCATTGATGAGGCGATACTCAAAAAAGCGGGGATACTTCCATATGAACAGGTTATGGTAAGCAACCTCAATAACGGAGAACGATTTGAGACTTATGTGATACCAGGCAAAAAAGATTCATGTCAAGTCTGCCTTAATGGCCCAACAGCAAGGAAGGGTGTTGTTGGAGATAAAATTATTATCTTCTGTTATAGCTATGTTGAAGATAGTAAAATAAAGGGATTCAAGCCAAAGATAGTCCTCCTCAACTCAGAAAATAAGATTCTTAAGTAAGAGATAGTGTTGATTTTTCTCTTGACTTTTTATTTCTATATATAGTAAGTAATTACTTACTATCATGAAAAGGTCAGACACAAAGGAGAAGCTGCTGGAAGCGACCCTGAAGCTTATTTCAGAAAAGGGTTATCTTGGCGCTACTACAAGGGAAATAGCCCAGGAAGCTGCTGTTACGGAACTCACCCTGTTCAGGAATTTTGGCTCCAAGAAAAAACTGTTTGAGGAAGTTCTTAGCAGATATACATTTCTGCCCAGACTCAGGAGACTCCTGCCAGAATTAGAGGGACTTCCCTATGACGAGGCGCTCAGAGTTGTAGGGATAAGGTTTCTTAAAACCCTAAAAGAAAGGAAATATCTGATCAGGATTATGCTTTCTGAGATAAACCTCTACCCGGAGAAGATCAGGGGGCTTCATAATAGTTTTATAAATGAACTCATAAAGACCCTTGCAGGTTACCTTAGGTCTCTCAAGAAGAAAAATATACTCAGGAGGTTTTCTCCTGAAATGGCTGCGAGGGCATTCTTAGGAATGATCTTCTCCTATTTCAAGGCAGAGGAGATCGTGAAGGGGCATAATATCTCCGAGAAGGAGATAAAAAAGATAATAGGGGAGTTTGTGGATATATTCGTACATGGGACTTTAAAGAGATAAAATAATAAGTGGCGGAGGTGTGGAATGCAGATAAGAATAAATAAGATTATATTAGTCATTTTTTTTATATTAACCTCTTTTTCTAATACCTTGGCTCAGGAGGAGTATTCTCTCGATGACCTTTACAGAATTGCCCTTGAAAGGGCTGAGGAGATAAAGATATCAGAGGAAGACTTGTATATCGCAGAAAGGGGAAAAGACAAGGCACTCTCGGTGCTACTTCCCCGGTTATCTGCTTTTGGGAATTATACAAGGTATAGCGAAAGTAAAATATCAGGTTCAGGCTGGACTATCCAGCCCGACTGGTCTGAATTGTGGGGACTAAGGCTTGACCAATCATTGTCTTTGAGTGGTAGAGAACTGACCGCTTTTAATATCTCAAAGGAAAACATAGAGAAAAGCAGATATGACCTTTATGCTGTAAGGGAGGATTATCTTCTCAGGGTTTCAGCAGCCTATTATGATGTTCTGAGGGCGAAAAAGGCTGTCGAAATAGCAAGGGCAAATGTTGAAAGGCTCACAAAACACAGAGATGCAGCCCGGACGAGAGTAAGGGTAGGTGAGGTAACAAAGACCACACTCCTCAGGGCAGAGGCAGAGTTATCAGGAGCACAGTCAGAAGAGATAAAGGCAAAAAATGGGTTAGAGTTTGTAAAGGCTGTTCTTGCAAGGATTGTAGGGATAGACAAAGCATATGAAGTCAAAGAGTCAAGAGTCAAGAGTCAAGAGTCAGAAGAGATAAAAGATTTACAACTCCCAACCCTTGACTTATTGAAACAGCTTGCCTTATCAGAAAGGGTTGAAATGAAAAGTCTTGAGCTTCAGCGGCAGATATCAGAAGAACAGGTTAGATATACCCGAGGGGCATACTGGCCGACACTTTCTATCGAGGGTATTTATTCGAAGAAAGATGAAGATCCAGCATCCCCATTTCTTAATAAAGAAAGTGTATACGGTGGCCTTAAGTTGAACTTTCCATTCTTCGAGGGTGGTTTAACAAAGGCAGAAGTGCAAGAGGCAGAGGCAAGGCAGAGACAGATTGAGCTTATCTTTGAAGATTTAAAGAAGACTATCAATATTGAGGTCGAGAATGCTTATCTTGATCTGAAGACACAGGAAGGGGTCTTAAAGTCCTTCGAAGATCAACTAATATTTGCCAGAGATAACTATAATGCTATTTCAAAACAATTTGAATATGGTCTCGCAGATAGCATTGATGTGATGGATGCAAATACTTTGTTCGTAACAGCAGAAAGGCAACTATCAGATGCAAGATATAATTATCAATTAGCAATTCTAAGGTTGAAACGAGCAACAGGAACACTGTTAAAGACAGTCATTAGTCAGCAGTCAACAGTCGTTAGTCAAAAGATTGAGGGGGAATAGGAGGAATTACTGTGAGGTTCAAATTAATTGCCTTATTAATTTTATCGGTATTGTTGTTAAGTATCTCTGCTTGCAAGAAGAAAGAAGTAAAGGCACCGGCGGAAAAGGTAATAAATGTTCAGGTTCAGACTGCTGAGAAAAAGTCTCTCAGGCCATTTATAGAGGCTATTGGCACATTGAATCCATACGAGGAGGTTATTGTAAGTGCCGAGGTGGATGGGATTTTAAAAGATGTATGGGTTGATGAAGGCTCTGTGGCTTCCAAAGGTCAGGTTCTGTCCCTTATTGATGACACTGATTATAACCTTGAGGTTAAAAGGGCAGAGGCAGCACTAAGGCAGGCAGAGGCAAACCTTGCCAATACACGACTCGAATATCAAAGAAAAGAGGCTCTCTATAAAGAAGAATTAGTAACAAAACAGCAATTTGATGATGTATCTACAAGATTATCACTCGCAGAGGCTGAAGTGGATCGGGCAAAGGCCTCTCTTTCACTGGCTAAACAGAGGCTCTCAAAGGCAAAGATTTATTCTCCGTTGTCAGGCACTGTAAAAGAAAAGAAGGTTTCGACAGGGGATTATGTGAAAAATGGTACAAACCTCTTCGTAATTATCCAGAATAACCCCATTAAACTTAATTTTACTGTGACTGAAAAAGATGTGGGGAAGTTGAAGAAAGGTCAGGATGTTATATTTAAAGTGGATGCCTTTCCTGGCAGTGAATTTAAAGGAAAGTTGAGCATCATCTATCCAAGCCTTGAAGAAAGAACAAGGACACTTGAGGTAGAGGCATTAGTTCCGAATCCCCACGGACTTTTGAAACCAAGTTTCTTTGCTCATGTCACGCTCTATACAGATGCGGCAAAGGATACTATAGTTGTGCCTGTCACAGCCCTTCTCTATGAGGCAGAGAAGGTAAAGGTTTTTGTCATCGAAGGGGATAGGGCGAAAGAAAGATTCATAAAGATAGGACAGAAATATACAATACAGTCGAGAGTCAATAGTCAAGAGTCAAGAGTCAAAGAATATACAGAAGTAATAGAAGGGTTAAAGGAAGGAGAGCGGGTCGTTACAGTCGGTCAGCAGAATCTGTTTGAAGGTGCAAAGGTGAATGTGGCTCGCTGATACATCTATAAAACGCCCGGTATTTGCAACAATGGTCATTCTCGGCCTTGTTGTCCTCGGTATTGTGAGCTATCCACGCATAGGTGTTGACCTCTTTCCAAAGATAGATTTTCCGATGGTTACCATCACAACCACGCTTAAAGGCGCAAGCCCTGAAATCATGGATATTGATGTTACAGACAAGATTGAAGGTGCTGTAAATACAATAAATGGTGCAAAGAGCATTATATCAACAAGTACAGAAGGTGTTTCTGTTGTCACGGTTGAATTCGTCCTCGAAAGGGATATTGACCTTGCTGTGCAGGATGTGAGAGAAAAGATCTCTGCCATAAGAGGACGGCTACCGAGGGATATAGATGAGCCTGTGATACAGAAGATAGACCCTGATGCAACACCTGTCATGTGGATTGCCTTCTTTGGAGAGAAATCTGTAAGAGAACTTTCTATTTATGTGGATGAGGTGTTGAAAGAGCAGTTTCAGAGGATAAATGGTGTTGGAGGCATATGGTTAGGAGGACTAAGACTCAGGCAGGTAAGAGTCTGGCTTGACAGTGATAAACTCTCTGCCTACCAGATAACAGCCCATGATGTAATGAGAGCACTCGAGAGAGAAAATGTAGAATTACGAGGGGGAAGGATCGAGAGTGAGACTAAAGAATATATCATAAAGATAAAGGGCGAATTCCCGAGAGTCGAGGATTTCAACAACCTCATAGTTTCCTACTATAAAGGCTCACCTGTAAGGCTCAGAGAGATTGGGAGAGCAGAAGACGGTATGGAAGAGAGGCGCACTATTGCAAGGTTTAATGGCATGCCAGGGGTTGGAATAGGTATCCAGAAACAATCAGGGACAAACACTGTTGAGGTTATTAATCGTGTAAAGAAAGAACTTACGAATATAAAAAAGACCTTGCCTCCAGGAACAAAACTCGAGATATCATTTGACCAGTCTGATTTCATAAAGCGTTCTATACGGGAGGTACAGTATCACCTGATATATGGAGGGATACTTGCTGTCCTTGTGGTCTATCTTTTTCTCAGGAGTATAAGGACAACCCTTATAAGTGCACTCGCTATACCAGCCTCTATAATCTCGACCTTTACCATCATGAATGTCTTTGGGTTTACATTCAATAATATGACTATGCTTGCCCTTTCCCTTTCCATCGGTATCCTCATAGATGATGCAATAATCGTTATAGAGAATATCCACAGACATATCGAGAAAGGTATGAAACCTGGGGAGGCTGCTTCTTTTGCAACTGCTGAGATAGGCCTTGCTGTTATGGCAACTACATTTGCTATAGTAGCGATTTTCCTCCCCGTAGCATTTATGAAAGGCATTATCGGAAGGTTCTTTCTTCAGTTCGCCCTTACAGTCGTCTTTGCAGTGCTTGTGTCTTTATTCGTATCTTTTACGCTTACACCGATGATGGCCTCACGCTATCTAAGGATAGTAAACAGTAAGAAGTATGTAGTAAGCAATGAAAATAAAAATGTTAGAAAGCTGTCTACTGCCTATTCCTTACTGCATACTATCTCCGATTGGCTCGATAAAGGATACAAAAAAATTGAAGAACTTTACAGAAAATTATTGAAGATTGCCCTTCGTCACAGGGCGATTGTATTAATTAGTGCTGGTACTATCTTTATCCTCAGCATCTTCATGACAAGGTTTATTGGCAAGGAATTTCATCCCCCTGAAGACCAATCAAGATTTATTGTAAGGCTCGAGGCACCAATTGATTATTCTGTTGATGAAGTAGAGAGGATGTTCAGAAAGGCAGAGGATATTATAAGGTCCACACCTGAGGTGAAGAGTGTATTTTATGCCCAGGGTTTTGCAGGAGGTATGGCAAGGGAGGTGAATAAAGGGATAATGTTTATAGCCCTTAAGCCAAAGGCTGAGAGGAAAAGAAGTCAGGAAGAGATAATGGCTGAGGTGAGAAAGAGATTCAGGCAGATACCGGGTCTTAAGGGCACTGCTGAGAATGTCTCCCTTATAGGAGGTGGCGTCAGGATGGTTCCTATCCAGTATAGTATCAGAGGAAGTGATTTAAATCGCCTTTCAGATTATACGAAAAGGATCGTTGATGAATTTTCAAAGCTTCCAGGAATCGTTGATGTTGATACGACCCTCGAAGTAGGGAAACCTGAACTCAGGGTCTACATAGATAGGGGTAAGGCAGCAGACCTCGATGTGGATATTACCACTATTGCAGAAGCTGTGAATCTCCTTATAGGTGGTGAGGTAGATGTGACAAAATTCAAGGATGAAGTAAGAGGCAGGAGATACGATGTGAGAGTGAGGCTTAACCCTGAGGATAGGTCGAAACCTGAAGATATAGGAAGACTTTATGTGAGGGCAAGAGATGGGAATTTGGTGGAACTTTCAAATATTATAAAGATCCAGGAAGCAGGTGGTCCTAATATTATAAATAGGGTTGACAGACAGAGGGCTATAACACTCTTTGCAAATCTTGAAGCTAAACCTCTCGGAACTGCTAAGGAAGAACTCGATAATATATCAGCTAAAGTCCTCCCTCCTGACTATTCCGGGATGTATAAAGGAATGGGTGAGATAATGGGTGAATCATTTTATTATCTTGTCTTTGCCCTTGTCCTCGGGATTATTATGGCTTATATGGTTCTTGCTTCCCAATTCGAAAGTTTCATCCATCCATTCACAATACTGCTTTCTATGCCATTCTCATTCATCGGGGCATTTAGCGCCCTTTTCATTACAGGAAAGACTATCAACATCTTCAGTCTCATAGGTATTATTCTTCTTATGGGCCTTGTTAAGAAAAATGCCATTCTTTTAGTAGACTATACAAACACCTTAAGAAGCAGAGGTATGGAGAGGAAAGAAGCACTGCTTCAGGCAGGCCCTGTTAGATTAAGACCAATCCTTATGACTACATTTGCAATAATATTTGGTATGCTTCCTATAGCAGTCGGTATTGGCGAAGGTGCTGAGACACGCTCACCAATGGCAATTGCAACAATTGGCGGATTGCTTACGTCGTTATTTTTAACCCTTGTGGTTGTGCCGGTGGCTTATGATGTATTTGATAGTTTGCAGGCACGATTTATGAAAAAGAAGGTGTAATATGGAAAATATAAAAACTGAAAATCAAATGAACAAGAAAAAGATTGCTATTCTTATTTTCTCATTCATTGCAATAGCAGGCATTATCATAGGCTATTTTTACGTCCAGTATAAGAAGACCCATATCACAACAGATGATGCATTTGTAGAAGGTCGTATTCATACGATTGCTTCAAAGGTGCCAGGGACGATAAAGAATGTCTATGTAACTGATAATCAGTTTATAAGGAAGGGTGATTTACTCGTGGAGATAGACCCCGAGGATTTTGATGTAAAGGTAAGAGAGGCATCTGCAGTGTTTGATGTAGAAAGGACAAAACTTTCAGAGTTTTTCTATAGGCTCGATGCATCAAGGAAGCGTTTTGAGGAGCTTAAGGCAATGCTTGAGGCAGCAAAGGCAAATCTCGAGCTTCAGGAGGCAAACCTGAAACAAACAGAGATAGATTTAAAAAGGGCAGAGGGACTTTACAAAGAGGAGATTATTCCTAAAGAAAAATATGAGAAAGCAAAAACAGCTTATGATATTGCAGATGCCCAGGTAAGAGCAGCAAAAGAGCAATTAAGACAGATAGAGGCAAGTCTTGGGACACAGAAAATAAATATAAAGCAGGCAGAGTCAGCTATAGAACCCCAGAAGGCCTTAATCAGACAGAAAGAGGCTTCTCTCAAGATGGCAGGACTAAACAGGTCTTACACAAAGATTTATGCTCCATCTGATGGATATATAACACAATGAAATCTGTTGAGATTGGTAATCAGGTTCAGGCAGGCCAACCCCTTATGGCTGTTGTACCTCTTGATGATATATGGGTAATTGCAAATTATAAGGAGACACAGCTTGAGAGAGTAAAGCCAGGTCAGAAAGTAAAGATAAAGGTGGATACATACCCTAACAGGATATTTAAAGGAAAGGTTGATAGTATTATGGCAGGCACAGGTTCGGTATTTTCTTTATTCCCTCCAGAGAATGCAACAGGCAGTTATGTAAAGGTCGTCCAGAGGATACCTGTAAAGATTGTCTTCGAGAATGGTACAGATTCAGGACATGTCTTGAGAATAGGGATGTCTGTTGTGCCGACGATAATAGTAAAGGACTCAAGGGGTCAAGGGGCAAAGGGGTCAAGTGAAATACCGAAAAAACTTGAATCCTCGAACCCCTGAATCCTTGAACCCTATTTATCATGAACAAGTGGCTTGTCGCAATTACCGTAATGCTTCCTACTCTTATAGAGATAGTGGATATGTCTATTGTGAATGTCTCACTTGGACATATAAGAGGAAGCCTTTCTGCAGGCATTGATGAGTCCACATGGGTGATAACCTCATATCTTGTAGCAAATGCAATAATAATCCCTATCTCTGGATGGCTGAGCAGGCTCTTTGGAAGAAAGAGATACCTGATATCCTCAATCCTATTATTTACCTTCAGCTCTTTTATGTGCGGTTCATCGAGGAGCCTTAACAGTCTCATCTTTTTCAGAATTATTCAGGGTATAGGAGGAGGTGGTTTGCAACCACTTTCCCAGGCTATACTCTTTGAGACATTTCCGCCTGAGCAGCGTGGTATAGCTATGGCTATCTTTGGAATAGGAATCATGTTTGGCCCGATTATCGGCCCACTCCTTGGGGATGGATAATTGATAACTGGTCATGGCCATGGATATTTTATATCAATCTGCCAATAGGGGTGCTCTCTATTATTATGGTATTCTTTTTTATCATAGACCCACCATATATGAAGAGAATAAGGATGAAGATAGATTATATGGGCATTCTGTTTTTAGCCATAGGTATTGGATGCCTACAAGTCATCCTTGATCTGGGTCAGAGGAGGGACTGGTTTGCATCTGATTTAATCTCATGGCTTGCTATTATCTCTGTAACATCTCTTACAATCTTTGTCGTAGTTGAGTTATTGTTTGCAGAACATCCAGTGGTAAATCTGAGGCTTTTTAAGGATATCTCATTCAGCACAGGGAATGTTGTCATGTTCTTTACATTCTTCAATCTATTCGGGAGTATTGTGCTACTGCCAATATATCTTCAGACCCTTATGGGATATACTGCAACCCTCGCAGGACTCGTTCTTGGCCCTGGAGGTTTTGCAACTATGATAGCAATGCCGATAGCAGGAAGGCTTATTACAAAGATAAATCCAAAGGGTATTCTTGTATTTGGTATAATCGTATGTGCCTATTCAACTCATCTCATGTCAAAATTTAATCTCCATGCAGATTTTTACTCAATTGCCTGGCCGAGGGTGGTTTTGGGCATAGGGATGGGGTTTACTGTTATACCTCTGATGACCCTTGCCTTTTCTTCCATAAAAAAAGAGGAGATGGGTAATGCAACTGCTATATTCAACCTCTTGAGAAACCTTGGTGGTAGCTTTGGTGTTGCCTTTATTAGTACAATGATTGTAAGGCGTGCACAGTTTCATCAGGTCCATCTCGTGGAGCATCTCACTCCATTTGACACGAGTTATCAATTAGCCTCATCACAGGCCACCCAGTTTTTAGGACAGAAGGGATTTGATGTCTCTACTTCACAGCATGGAGGTCTTGCTACCATTTATGGACAGTTATTAAAGCAGGCATCAATGCTATCTTTTAATGATGCATTTTATCTCCTGAGTGTACTTATGATCTGCACACTTCCCCTTCTGTTACTTATAAAGAGGAATAAGAGAAAGAGTTAGCTTTAGCTGAGGAATCAGTAGAATGAAAAAATCCCGGAGTTGTAATATAATACAGTTTATTTAATTTAAGAGTATTTAAGGAGGGAACGATGGTCAAGATTTACTATGATAAAGATGCAGACAAAAAGATTCTTAAGGGTAAGAAAATCGCTGTTATAGGTTATGGAAGCCAGGGCCATGCCCAAGCTAATAATCTCAAAGATAGTGGTATGGATGTAATAGTGGGTGAAATAAAAGGGGTAAACTGGGAAAAGGCAGTTAATGCAGGCTTCAAGGTCATCACAGCTCCAGAAGCTACCAAGGAGGCAGATGTAATAATGATGCTTGTCCCTGATGAATATGCTGCTGATATTTATAAGACAGAGATAGCTCCTAATATCAAGAAAGGAGCGTGCCTGGGGTTTGCCCATGGTTTTAATATCCACTTCGGACAGATAGTTCCTCCATCGAATGTTAATGTCTTTATGGTTGCTCCAAAAGGGCCAGGCCACCTTGTCAGGTCTGAATATTTAAAGGGTAGCGGTGTACCATGTCTGATAGCAATCCATCAGGATCCATCAAAGAATACAAAAAAAGTTGCACTTGCATATGCATCATCAATAGGTGGTGGAAGGGCAGGTGTTATAGAGACAACCTTCAGAGAGGAGACGGAGACAGACTTATTTGGTGAGCAGGTTGTGCTCTGTGGTGGTCTCACATCTCTTATACTGGCAGGTTATGAAACCCTTGTTGAGGCAGGCTATACACCTGAGATGGCATATTTTGAATGCCTGCATGAGGTAAAGCTGATTGTTGACCTTATATACGAGGGTGGAATCTCCACTATGAGATACTCTATAAGCAATACTGCTCAGTATGGAGACCTCACAAGGGGGCCGAGGATCATAACAGAAGAGACCAAGAAAGAGATGAAGAATATACTCAGAGAAATACAGTCCGGCCAGTTTGCAAAAGAATGGATTCTCGAGTGCAGGGCAAACAAGCCTGTTTTTAATGCCCTTACAAAGAATGGCGAGGAACATCCCATAGAGGAAGTAGGTGCAAGGCTCAGGGCTATGATGCCATGGCTCAAGAAAGGGAAACTTGTAGATAAATCAAAGGCGTGATTAGATTTGCCCGTGAGGGCTATCCTTTTATTTTTGGATCCCTTTTCTTTACAGTTATAGTATTAATAGTTTCATCTAGTTCTTACTTCTTACTTCTCACTTCTTATTTCTTTTTTGGTCTGACAATCTTTATGGCCTTTTTTTTCAGGGACCCTGAAAGAAAAATTCCAGAAGGAGAAGGACTTTTTGTATCTCCAGCGGATGGTAAAGTGATACTTATTAAGGATGTATATGAGGAGGATTATCTGAAGGCTAATTCAAAGGAGATAAGCATATTCATGTCACCCATTGATGTACATGTCAATCGTGCCCCATGCAACGGCAATGTAAGCATTGTAAAATACTCTCCAGGTAGATTTATGAGGGCATATAAAGATAGTGCATCAATTAAAAATGAGAACATTGTTATGGTCCTCGATGGAAAAGAGGGTAGGGTCCTTGTAAGACAGGTTGCAGGTTTTATTGCAAGAAGGGCTGTGTGCAGAGTTAAGGTTGGTGATGTGCTCAGGCGAGGAGAAAGATATGGTCTTATAAAATTCGGTTCAAGGCTTGATGTCTATTTGCCAGAAGACAGTGTTATTAAGGTAAAATTAGGTGATAAAGTAAAGGCAGGAGAAACGGTAATAGCAGTTAAATGAGGAAAGGGATATACATACTTCCGAACACACTGACACTATGCGGAATGTTCTGTGGGTTTTATGCAGTCCTCGCAGCCCTCAAGGGCAATTATCTTTATGCTGCCTGGGCTATAATGATAGCTAATATATTCGATGGCCTTGACGGCTGGGTCGCAAGGCTTACTCACAGCACCACGAGGTTTGGTATAGAATTGGACTCTCTATCAGACATCGTTGCCTTCGGTGTTGCACCAGCAGTAATGCTTTACAAATGGGCCCTTATGCCCTTCGGTCGGGTTGGATGGGCAGTTGCATTCCTGTTTTTGGCATGTGGCGCCTTGAGGCTCGCCAGATACAATGTGCAGATGGGCTCGACAGAATCCAGGTCATTCACAGGCATGCCTATACCTGGTACTGCAACTATTGTTGCGACACTCGTAATTTTCTACCATGAAATATGGGATACGCTTCCGGATAAAAATTATTTTATCCTTATCTTTACAATCTTTCTTGCAATACTTATGGTAAGTACACTGAGATTTCATGGTGCAAAGGAACTGGATTTCAGCAAGAGGAAGCCATTTTGGATTTTAGTTGCAATAGTTATAATCTTTACACTTGTAATCATACATCCTCCGGTTGCGCTTTTTGTGTTTGCAATGATTTATCTGGTTGGCGGTATAATTGAAAATGTATTTCTCTATTACAAGAAAAGGAGGCGTATGAATAAGGTAGGTGTTGCACGATGAGAATTATAAAGATATTTGATACTACACTTCGTGATGGTGAGCAGTCGCCTGGCGCATCAATGAATATTGAGGAAAAGGTGACACTCGCAAAGCAGCTTGCACGACTCGGTGTTGATATTATTGAGGCTGGATTTGCAATCAGTTCATTAGGTGATTTTGAGGCAATAAGAACCATCGGTGCTGAAGTAGAAGGGCCAGTTATATGCAGTCTTGCCAGGGCCAGGGAGGAGGATATAAAGAGGGCCTGGGAGGCACTCAGGGATGCTTCGAAGAGAAGGATTCATACATTCCATTCTACATCTGATATACATCTCAAATATCAGTTTCGTATAAGCAGAGAAGAGGCGTTGAAAAGGTCTGTCGAGATGGTGAAACTTGCAAAGAGTCTTGTTGAAGATGTGGAGTTTTCACCTATGGATGCAACCAGAACTGATATTAGTTACCTCTGTGAGGTTGTCGAGGCTGTTATAGAGGCAGGTGCTTCAACAGTCAATATACCTGATACAGTTGGATACAGCATCCCAGTAGAATTCGGGGCAATGATAAAGGCTATCCACGACAGGGTTAAAAATATTGATAGGGCTGTGATTTCAGTGCACTGTCATAATGACCTCGGGCTTGCTGTGGCTAATTCTTTAGCAGCAGTGCTGAATGGCGCCGGACAGATTGAATGCACTATCAACGGGATTGGAGAGCGTGCTGGGAACTGTTCTCTGGAGGAGGTTGTTATGACCTTGAGGACAAGGCGTGATCTTTTTAATGCTGATACAAGGATAAATACAGAAGAGATCATGCGCAGCAGCAAACTTGTGACCAAGATTACCGGAATATCCGTGCAGCCTAACAAGGCGATTGTAGGGGCTAATGCCTTTGCACACGAATCAGGAATACATCAGGATGGACTCCTCAAGGAGAAAACAACTTATGAGATTATCAGACCTGAAAGTATAGGCCTTCATCATATGAAGCTTGTTCTCGGCAAGCACTCAGGACGGCATGCCTTTAAAACAAGACTCAAGGAGCTTGGATATGTTCTTACAGATGAGGAACTCAATAAGGCATTTGAACGGTTCAAGAGGCTTGCAGATCAAAAGAAAGACATATTTGATGAAGACATAGAGGCATTGGTTTCCGAAGAGGTTACAACGATACCAGAGACTTACAGTCTCATAGACCTTTCTGTCTCAAGTGGAATAAACCAGAAGCCTACTGCTGTAGTCAAGCTCAAGGTCGGTGAAAACGTGATAAACAGAATGGAGTATGGTGACGGGCCTGTGGATGCAACATATAAGGCTATTGCCTCGATAACAAATACAAAGAGTAATCTCTTGAAATTCGAGGTCAAGAGTATTTCAGGTGGAACTGATGCCCTCGGAGAGGTGACAGTTTCGCTTGAGGAGGGGGGTAGGACTGTAAGGGGACATGGCGCGGATACAGATATAATAGTTGCCTCTGCAAAGGCATATATAAATGCGCTTAACAAACTGGTAGCGAGAAAGAAGCAGTAGCAAGCTACGAGTAACGAATGCCAATATTTGTTATCCATGAGCACCATGCAAAGAGGCTACATTTTGACCTGAGGCTTGAGATAGAGGGTGTGCTGAAATCATGGGCTGTTCCAAAAGGCCCATCTATGAACCCAAAAGAGAAACGGCTCGCAATCATGGTTGAAAACCATTCACTGGATTATGCACCTTTTGAGGGGATAATACCCGAAGGGATGTATGGTGCAGGTGCTGTGGTAATATGGGATGAAGGAGAGTTTGAGATAAAAGATGGAAGCCTCAGGAAAGGGAGACTTAATATTATATTTCATGGTAAAAAACTTAAAGGAGCATTTACCCTCGCAAAGATGTCAGGCAGGGATAAGGAATGGCTCCTGATGAAAAAGATGGATGAATATGCAGATTATAACTTTAAATTGGAAACAGTGCTAATATGATGTTGCTCAAGCCAGCCCTGCTTATCACTATCTTATTATTCCTCTCATGTGCAATTAATCCTGTGACTGGAGAGAGGGAATTTATGCTTGTGAGCGAAGAGCAAGAGCTTGCCTTGGGTATGAACGCAACTCCTAACCTGAACTGGACATATGGAGGTAAATACAGAGATACTGAACTCGATAGCTATCTCACCACTCTTGTAAAGAACATCTGGAATGTTTCAGAGAGGCCGAATATGCAATTTAAATTTGCAGTCCAGAATACCTCACTTCCAAATGCGTTCGCTATCCCGGGTTATGTTGCTATCACGAGGGGATTGATAATAGAGCTTGAGAATGAAGCCCAGTTTCTTGCTATTATGGGACATGAGGCAGGACATGTCATGGCGCGACATACTGCAAAGCGGCTTTCACTCAGTCAGGTTCAGAGTGTGGGAATCCTTGCAGGGTCAATCCTGCTCGAAGGACAGAAGGGTGGGGATGCACTCTTAACACTCGGTGCATTAGGGAGCAGTCTTCTTTTGCTTAAGTATGACAGGGACCAGGAGCTTCAGGCGGACAGGCTCGGTGTGAAATATATGGCGAAACTTGGATACGACCCTCATGAGGCTTTAAACGCTCATAAGCAGCTCGAGATCGCTGTTGAGAAGTATATGAAACGATTAGGTAAAGAACAGAGAGAAGAGACATTCTTAGATGAGATACTCTCAACCCATCCGAGGTCTGAGGTGAGGAAGGAAGAGATTGAGGCGATGATTAAAGAGCTTCCTCCATATACTATTGCTGGTGATGGAAAAGGAGCGGAAACATTCAATTCAAAACTCAGAAAAATAAGGGAGATAAATAAGGCTTATATCATTTTTGATGAAGCAGAAAGGGCATTTAAAGAAAAGAAATTATCTGAATCAAAAGAAAAACTCGAAAAGGCAATAGCGCTCAATAACCAGCAACCTCCATTTTATAACCTCTTAGGCAATATAAAGATTAAAGAGTCCAGGTATTCTGAGGCAGAGGAGATGTATAATAGAGCACTCTCTATCGACCCTGAATACCAGCCATCTTTATACGGCATGGGGATGGTTTATTTTCTCAGGGAAGATTATAGCAGGGCAATAAACTATATCTCGAGAAGCCTTGAGCTCTTTCCAGAGCATTACGGTTCGCATTTCATTATCGGCAGAAGTTATATTGCACTCAGGAGTTATAAAAAGGCGCTCAAGCACCTTAACATCTTTTCAGATGCGATACCTAAACACCCGGAGGTGCATGGATACCTCGGCATATGTTACGAAAACCTTGGTGACCTCAGGTCTGCTTACAGGGAATACTCTATGCAGGTAAAGATTGCACCCAACAATGAGATAGGTAGATATGCACAGAAGCGGCTCTATGTGTTAAGGATGTACAGGTGAAGGAAGGTCTAAAGTGTCTCTCCTGAAAATAAATAGTCTCGACATATCCTTCAGGACAACTAACAATCCTGTAAAGGTCGTTTCTGGCCTTAACTTCGAGATTGAGGAGGCTGATGTATTCGGCCTTGTTGGAGAAAGTGGATGCGGGAAAAGCCTCACTGCCCTCTCTATTATGGGGATACTCCCGCATAACGCATTTACAGAGGGTGAAATTGTCTTTAAAGGCAGTGACCTCCTGAAACTCGATAGAGAGTCAATGAGAAGGCTGAGGGGGAAAGAGCTATCAATGATATTCCAGGAGCCAATGACATCATTAAACCCTGTGCTGACAATTGGTTATCAGGTAGCAGAGGTTCTTACCACTCATATAGGTCTTTCAAAGAAAGAGGCAATGGATAATACGATAGAACTCTTGAAGGCAGTCAAAATCCCATCTCCAGAAATCAGGATAAAAGAGTATCCACACCAGATGTCAGGTGGTATGAGACAGAGGGTCATGATTGCCATGGCAATCGCATGTAACCCCGCTTTACTTATTGCTGATGAACCAACGACAGCCCTCGATGTTACAATACAGGCCCAGATACTCGAACTCATCCAGAAGCTAAGAGAGGGGAAAAAGATGGCTGTGCTTCTTATCACCCATGACCTCGGTATCATTGCAGAGAATGCTAAAAGGGTTGCTATCATGTATGCAGGCAGATTAATGGAGATGACAGATACAGATGATTTATTCAGTAATCCAAGACACCCCTATACCATAGGGCTGTTAGAATCATTACCAAAAGAAAAAGGTATACCTTTAAAACCCATACCTGGCTTTGTACCAAAACCGGATGAACTCCCTCAGGGCTGTAAGTTTTCAGACAGATGCAGATTTGTTATCCCTGAATGTAAAGACAGAGAGCCTGAATTGATACCAGTAACGAGTAACGAGTTACGAGTAACAAGTAAAGACAAAGACTCGTCACTTGTCACTTGTCACTTGTCACTACATTTAGTTAGGTGCATCAGGGCTGAGGAAATGACATGGCACTCCTGAGTATAAATTCTCTTAAAAAATATTTCCCTGTCAAAAAGGGGTTTATGACCGGACCCCTGTGGGTAAAGGCTGTAGATAGCATTGATTTTTCACTTGACGAGGACAGGGTTTTTGCACTTGTTGGTGAAAGCGGATGTGGAAAGTCAACTGTTGCGCGGCTTGTTTTAAGGTTGATAACTCCGACTTCCGGTAAGGTAATGTTTGAGGATAAAGATGTTTTTTCTTTAGAAGGTGATTCACTAAAGGCATTCAGAAAATCTGTACAAATTGTCTTCCAGGACCCCTTTGCATCTCTAAACCCGAGAATGACCGTATTTGACACCATCTCAGAGCCGCTCAGGATTCACAGAATTGTGAAGAAACAGCGTATGAAGGATAGTGTAGTTGAACTGCTTGCCAAGGTTGGACTTGGTCCTGACATCATGAATCGTTATCCTCATGAGTTCAGTGGTGGTCAGCGTCAGAGGATATGCATTGCGAGGGCATTGGCAGTCTCTCCAAAGGTGATAGTTGCAGATGAACCATTATCTGCCCTTGATGTCTCAATACAGGCACAGATACTGAACCTACTTCAGGAATTAAAGAAAGAGTCAAAGATTTCATTTTTATTCATAAGCCATGACCTCAAGGTTGTCCATTACTTCAGCGATAAAATTGGTGTGATGTACCTCGGGAAGATTGTTGAACATGCAAAGACAGAGGATTTATTCAGGAAACCTCTACATCCATATACAGAACTTCTTCTTACATCAGCACCAAAGATTAAATACAGTAACAAGTTACGAGTAACTAGTAACGAGTATGAAGACAAAAACTTGTTACTTGTCACTCGTCACTCGTCACTAATTTCTGACATTGGTGAGGTTCTAAGTCCGATAGATATCCCTGCTGGATGCCCATTCCATCCGAGGTGTCCAAAAAAATTTGAGCCGTGTGATAAGGTTATACCTGTCCTGAAACAAGTTCAGGGTCAGGAGACAGATAGCAGACTTGTGGCATGCCACCTAATCAAATAATGTGGCCAGGGTATTTGCCTTTTCCTCGATATGCCTTGTCATGTTTTCCTGCTCATCCTTCAGTCTGTGAAGTTCGTCTGCAATATTAAGCGCTGCTAAGATTGATGCCTTGACAGGTGTGATGTTAGGTGAGGATTCATAGACCTCTTTAAGCTTCTCATTAACATACGCTGCGAGTTTCTTGATATGTTCCTCAGTGGCGTCTCCCTTTACTGTATATTTCTGGCCTAAGATATAGACCTCGGTGCTTCCCATATGTTCCCCAGTGCTATTATAATTCAATGGTTTCGAGTTCGTTAAGAAGGCTCTCAACTTGGTTCTTTATCAGGTTCTTCTCCGACCTTAGCTGTTCGAGCTCCTGATTTTTTTCGTTCAGCAGTCCTTCGAGTTCTCTTATCTTTCTTTCGAGGAGGGCCTTTTCATCCTTCAGGGTCTTTACCCTCTCGATTGCTGTGGTAATTTTATCTTCTAAGCTTTTGAGTTTTTCCAATGGCATAACCTCCTTTTTTACTTCTGTAGCTCTATCTATAGATTGGTTGTCATCAAAGAGAGTCTTCTTCCGGTCCATTGCGTTTAAGATAGCAGAAGACAAAGACATATTGCAATATGCCCCTATAGTTTTCCTGATGGAATTTTTATCATATCGGTCTCTACTGGAGAAACCTTTTTATATTCAAAGTAAGTGGTGAGAACACTCTTTACATAGTTCCTCGTCTCACTGTACGGAATGTCTTCAATGAATTCGTCGAGTGATTTATATCTCCCATTCTGAATCCATTTTTTCACTATCTCTCCTCCAGCATTGTAAGCAGCAAGTGTATGGGGGTAAGAGCCGAATTCATTAATCAGATTACTCAGATAATAAATACCGAGGTGGAGATTATTTTTTACATCATGTATCTGTTGTGTTACATTTATGCCTAGTTTCAACTTGCTGTCGAGTTGGTATGCAGTCTGTGGCATAATCTGCATGAGACCACGGGCCCCTGCTACAGACTTTGCCTCAGGGTCAAACCTGCTTTCTTCCCTCATAACTGAAAGGACTAAAAGTGGATCTATGCTGTATTTCTCTGAAAGACCTTCAACAATATCCCAGTATGCAAGTGGGTACCAGAACTGGTGCAGTCTTTCCATGTATGGCATCTTTACTGCAAGTGTAACCATATGGTTGTATTCACAGAGCTCCTTAAACTTCGAGCTGATATAGATGAGGTTATCTATCGAGCTGATATTTTTTGAAATATAGATAAGCTCTAACAAGGCTTCATTTGACATCCCGAGGTCAAAAAGTGCCTCAACACGGTCAGATTTTTTTATTGTTGTCCTTGTATCTTCTAAGAAATTCGGCCGCTTGATGGTATTCCCAGTCCTTATGTAAGATAGGACGCTGTAAAAATCCTGATTTCTGGTCATGAGGGTCCGATAAACTGGCATGGCATCCTTCCCGAGTGCCTCAAGACTCCTTGCCTTCCAGTAGAGATATCTGGAGCTGTCGTATGTGCTACAGAGTCTGTCAAAAACCTCTATTGCTTTCCTGTATTCTCCTGTGAGGAAGTAAGTCCATCCAATTCCCCAGAGTGCATCTTCGGTCTCAGATGGGTATTGTTCTATTACCTTCTGATAAGTAATTATTGCATCTTTAGTCTTTAAATCCCTTCTCTTATCAGAGGCGACTGTGATGAGTAGCGGGCCTGCCTTTTTATCTTTTTTCTTAAGAAGTTCGTTTAGAACAGCATTGAATGCCTCTTTTTCTCCTGACCTGTACAGGGAATATGCCATCCAGTATTTATCGTCAACCTTTCTGTAAATCTCAGCAGCCTCTTTATATCTCTTCTGCCTGAAAAGGGATAGGCCGAGTTTTTGTAGGATTTCATTTTTAAGCCTCCTGTCATCCTTTGCCAATGCTGTCCTCAGGCTAGACTCAGCTTCCTTGAAATCCCTTGCATTTATCAGGTTCGATGCCCGCTCTAAAAGGTCACCAGCATTGATATCAGAGGAATCCAGCTCATTATATGCTATTCCTGAATATGCACCGGCACCCACATAGAGACCTTTAAAAACTGACTTAGCTTTCTGTATTTCACCTTTATTTTTAAGCCACTGCCCATACATAAATCTCATCTCTTCGTCGTCAGGGTAGTCCCTGACATAAGACTCAAAAATTTTCGATACCTCAATTTTCGATACCTCGCCTGAATTCGATAGAATCTTGCCGATTGCTATAAGTTCCCTTATCTCGCTGATGCGAGCCTTCTTTCTGAGTGGTGAATCAGGATATCTGTTAAGAAGGATATGTATGGTCTTCAAGGATTGTTCATAGTTACCTGTTTCCTGATGAGCATTCGAGAGCCATAATAGGGCATAGTCACCTAATAGAGGGAATTCTCTCTCTGCAACTGATAGGCTGAGTATAGCATCTTCATATTTCCTGCTTTCCAGCTCTGCTTTGCCCTTTTTCAGGTATGCCTTCCCATCTATCTCCGTACCATAAACCAGTGACCAGTAAAGAGCGAATAGGAAGAGGCACAAAAGGCGTAGTTTCATATGAATATCATAGTCAAAATGGCTTTTTTCGGCAACTGTGGAGACTTAAAAGATTGGAGGCGGCGAGCGGATTTGAACCGCTGCATAAAGGTTTTGCAGACCTCTCCCTTAGCCACTTGGGTACGCCGCCCGTGCTCCAAAAAGTCTGCGACTTTTTGGAGACCTCAGTTTACTGGAGCGGGAAACGGGGCTCGAACCCGCGACCCCAACCTTGGCAAGGTTGTGCTCTACCAGCTGAGCTATTCCCGCATCTCTCCTTTATAACTCTTAACTTATAATTGGTTAATAAGCTATAATGGACTTCATAAAATACTAATGAAAAAATGCGAGCTTTGTCAATATTATGTTGTATCCTGATTTAGAAGAGTTTAAGTCACTTTCTTCAAGGGGAAATCTTATACCTGTGTACAGGGAGATTCTTGCTGATACAGAGACACCTGTCTCTGCCTTCCTCAAGCTTGGCGGCACTCCCTCCTTTCTCCTCGAGAGCGTGGTTGGAGGAGAAAAATGGGCGAGATATTCATTCCTCGGCTCAAAACCATCAAAGGTTATAAGAGGATGGGGCAGAAAGATTGAGATAAGAGACAATGGACAGGAGCCTCAAATATTCGAGGTAGATGACCCTATCGAGGTTATAAAAAAGGAAATCATTGCCTGCATGCCGGTTGAGATCAAGGGTCTACCGAGGTTTTACGGTGGTCTTGTAGGGTACATTGGTTATGATATGGTCAGATTTTTTGAAAGTATCCCTGATGAGAGGAAACCAGGCCTCAATCTTCCTGATATTTTCTTTATAGTTACAGACACAATGCTTATATTCGACAACCTTAGGCAAAAGATAAAGGTTGTCTCGAATGCCCATATCAATAACAAATCCCCTGAAGAGGCATACAGAGAGGCAGAGGAGAAAATAGAGGACATTATAGAAAGACTGAGACAACCAGTAGAGCAAAGAGCAAAGGGCATAGAGTATAGAGCAGTTAGTAGAGACTCGTCACTCGTCACTCGTCACTCGTCACTTTCAGGTTATACATCATCTTTTGTCACAAAGGAGGCATTTGAGGATGCAGTGCTCAGGGCAAAGGAATATATAATGTCAGGGGATGTGATCCAGGTTGTACTCTCGCAGAGATTCGAGTGTGAGTCAGGTATCGAGCCGATCAATATATACAGGGCATTGCGTGTAATAAATCCATCTCCTTACATGTATTATCTTGATACAGGTGATGCAACTCTTGTTGGCTCATCTCCTGAGATACTCGTACGGCTTGAGGGGAAGAAGATTGTTCTGAGGCCGATTGCAGGAACGCGCAGGAGAGGAGAAACAGAGACAGAGGATAAGGTGCTCGAGGAAGAACTCAGGAAAGACCCTAAGGAAATGGCAGAGCATATCATGCTTGTTGACCTTGGAAGAAACGATGTTGGGAGGGTTGCAGAGATAGGTTCTGTAAAGGTTACAGAGCTGATGACTGTTGAGAGATATAGCCATGTCATGCATCTTGTCTCTAATGTAGAGGGCGATTTAAAAGAGGGGCTTGATGCATTTGATGTGCTCAGGGCATGTTTTCCTGCAGGCACAGTGACAGGTGCACCCAAAGTAAGGGCAATGGAGATAATAGAGGAGCTTGAGCCAACAAAAAGAGGCCCTTATGCTGGCGCAGTAGGATACTTCAGCTATTCTAAAAATATGGATACCTGTATCACTATAAGAACGCTTATAATAAAAAATGGGAAGGTGTATGTTCAGGCAGGGGCAGGGATAGTGGCTGACTCGGTTCCTGAGAGAGAGTATACTGAGACGGTGAATAAGGCCATAGGGATGATAAGGGCAGTGTATATGGCAGAGAATGGATTAAGTTAAAAATGTTATTAATGATTGACAATTACGATTCTTTTACATATAACCTCGTCCAGTACTTAGGAGAGATGGGTGAGGATATAAAGGTATTTAGAAATGATAAGATTACAATTCCTGAGATAGAGAGATTAAACCCTGAAAGGATTGTAATCTCGCCAGGGCCATGCACACCAAAGGAGGCAGGTATTTCTGTAGAACTAATAAGACATTTTGCAGGTAAGATCCTGATCCTCGGTGTATGCCTCGGCCATCAATCCATAGGCGCTGCATTTGGTGGAGATATAATAAGGGCACCGAGGCTCATGCATGGAAAGACATCTCTGATTCACCATGATGGAAAAACTATATTCGAGGGTCTTCCGAATCCCTTTGAGGCAACAAGGTATCACTCACTTGTTATAAAAAAAGAGACTTTGCCCGATTGTCTCGAAATAACCGCCTGGACAGATATGGATGAGATAATGGGAGTGAGGCATAAAGAGTTTATTATCGAGGGTGTCCAGTTCCATCCTGAATCAATACTGACAACAGTCGGGAAGGACCTGTTGAGGAACTTTTTAAAACTTGAAAAGATAAAGTAGGTAACGACTCTACTTGCTCATAGAACTTGGCTTTTAAGCTCTCTTCCCAGTACGCATGGCAGATAACGGTTAGGCTTTGCGAAACCGCCGAAGACGGTTTGGGCACAGTGAAACGAAGCCGCAAAGCCCGTGATGATTATAGAAAGACGAGACAGATTGGTTATGTCAAAGGACTTTTAATGGATACAATTTATGGTCTTAAAAGAAAAAAGACTAAGGCATACTTTTTTCTGTTGACATGGTCGCTCTCAATGGATGTTATCTGCCAGTTGCAACTTATCTGTGGTATTGGGTAGTGAGTAAAGTAACTCATGTTACCCCGCCGAACTGTGTCCATCAACTTGTCATATATCCATAAAATGTTGTCAAACTCAATAGATATGTTTTGCCCTTCATTACCCATAGAGTTATACCTTTGGGTACCAAAGGTGTAATTTAACTGGTTTGTGGCGGAATAGACTCCATTATAGTGCACAATTGAGTTTCTTAATCTTCTTAACTGTACTAAAAATGTTAAATCCTCTGGCAGATAAACATTCGGAAGCTGTTCAAAAAGGTGGGCACCAAGCTTTTTGTCACTTATATGGCATGGATCAATTCGAACTTGGCCATTTTTATGAGATGCAATCATTAACATTGAGTATCTTTCGTATGCAATGACGATATCATTCAAGAAGTGCCTTCGAATTGAGTTGCCATATTCTTGAACACCATCGTTGTCAAAAGAATTAAGAGATTGAGTAGTCATGATATTTTGAGAAAGGTTTACAGGCAAGATAACATCGCGCTGGAATGGACGTAGGTTCAGGAAGTTGAGAGCTAAAAAACTGAAATAGAAGTTGTTTCGAATTCGTTCCATTGATCCAATAAATTCAGGTAATATTGTTCGCATTCTGTTTCACCAAACTTTCTGAGCAATGGCGTATCGTTGCCGTTGCAAAGAAGCCCGATAGGATTTAGACGTTAGTCTTTTGTGCTATGTTAGTTGTCGTTGTGGGCAATTACAGCTTTTCCTTTTGAATAAAAATTCCTTTATCAACTTTTGAGAAGAACTCCTGATAATATTTCTCGTCTTCGATTTGCTTGAGTTCTACAATACCACCTTTATTATCCAAAATTTTTGACTGGAAATTAACACGGACTCGAGATTGCCTTCCATGCTCACTAATATTGACTGAACATTCAATAAAGCATGCCTTTTTCCATCTGGCCTGAGCACCCGCAAAAAATGCTGCAAAAAATGCTTCAGTTTTACTTTCCACATCTACCTGTTTTTCTGCAGTCAAAAGTCCTAATTCCGGAACAGCGTTTTTAACAATAAATCCTTCATCTTGCAAGACATTCAACATTGCCTTCATAACCATTTTGGTGTCGCTCGTATCATAAGTGCGAGTTTGAAATTCACGTATCTGAAGTTGTGTTTTTGGGGGAACAGCACCAGTTGTAGCACAACCAAAAGCAAACATGCCCACCATAATCAGTAAAATCCAAACTCTCTTCATATAAGTTTCCTTAAAATTTGCTTGCATGATATGAGAAGGATTCCACTGTATTATTTTTATCGAATTTTATTATCACTGTGAGTGTCTTTTGAGTTGTGCTCATCGCACCAGCCTCTTTTGAATATCCCCCACCAATCAGACCTAAAATAAGCGTTGTTCCAGCAACCCCACCTGCACCGCCTCCTATACCACCACTACTTTTGGAATAAGAGGCTTCTGTAGCGATTTTATCATAAATCCATGTTTCTTTACCTTCACTATCCCTTGTCACAATATTTGGTGAACCTAAAGCAGTTGCTACATCAGCCTGCGACATCCCAACACGAATTTCTTTTTGTACAATCCCTACAGTCATTTCTCGCTCTTGAGTTGAAGGGAGACTTTGTTGATGTTGAGCAGCGGTCATGCAACCAGACAACAGCGTAAAAACTAACAAAGAAGAACCTGCGATAATTTTGTTTTTAAACATCTTTTTCCTCCCTTTTGTTGCCCGCAATGAACATCTTGTTTATAAGCGTAATAGGTTCGTTTATCACCTCTGAAAATGGGGTTGTAGACGAACCTGTTTCATTTATCCCGATTCTGAGATGCCAGAAAACCCTCCTGCTGACAATTCTTGTCAATCACTTTGGAAAGATGAAGGTTTTATGGTCCCATTATGATTTAATTATTGACTAAATCCCTTGTATTGTCAAACGATTTTTAGAGTCTGCCTCGGCAAGCTCGCAATGAAAGGCGAAATTTTTAATTACAGCTTATGGGTAAGCGGATAGTTACGGTGGTTATGTTGAAGAATGTGTTAAAATTAGTATGGAGGAGCTTATGATTAAAGAGGCGATTAATCTACTTGTGCAGGGCATAAACCTCTCCGAGGCTGAGATGGCTGAGTGTATGAAGGAGATTATGGAGGGGAAAACAACTGATGCCCAGATAGGGGCATTCCTTACAGCCCTCAGGATTAAAGGTGAGACTGTCGAGGAGATAACAGGCGCTGCTCGGATAATGAGGGAGAAGGCAACAACCATCAAGGCACCTGAAGGTGTGCTCGACACATGTGGCACTGGTGGAGACATGTCCCACACATTTAACATATCTACAACCACAGCCCTCGTTGTTGCAGGAGCAGGTGTGCCTGTTGCAAAGCATGGGAACCGTTCTGTCTCAAGTCAGTCAGGCAGCGCTGATGTCATTGAAGCCCTCGGGGTTAAGATTGACCTTCCTCCTGATAAGGTTGAGATGTGTCTGTTTGAGACTGGATTTGGCTTTCTCTTTGCACCTCTGTTTCATCCAGCAATGAAGTATGCGATTGGCCCAAGGCGTGAGATGGGGATAAGGACGATATTCAATATCCTCGGCCCTATTACAAATCCAGCTGGTGCAAAGAGGCAGATACTCGGCGTTTTTGCCGGAAGACTTACAGAGACGCTCGCCATGGTTCTTGGCAACTTAGGCGCAGATGATGCGATGGTAGTGCATGGCGAGGACGGGCTTGATGAGATAACACTGTCTGATGGTACGAGGGTTTCAAGATACCGTCATCAAAAGGTTGAGACCTTTTATATTGCACCTGAAGATTTCGGGCTCGAGAGGGGGAAGAGGGATGACCTCCTCGGTGGCAGTAAAGATGACAATGCTAAGATAACACTTTCAATCCTGAATGGAGAGAAAGGGCCAAAACGTGATGTTGTGCTGATGAACTCAGCAGCGGCGCTTATTGCTGCAGGAAGGACAGAAGATTTTAAAACAGCCTTACACATGGCTGCTGAGGCAATTGACTCTGGAAGGGCAGCAAAGAAACTTGAAGAGATAAAGAGGATAAGTAACTCACTATAGCTCACTCATTACTTCATAAACCTCTTCATATACCCTTTTAAAGGGGAGTCCTTTCAGATCGAGTTCAAAACCCTCGGCCAGGAATCTAATCTTCCCATCTATCTTCTTCTGGAGGTTTAGAATACTTTCGAGAGGAACTTTTGTGTCCGGAGAAAATAATACCTGAATCCTTCCATGTATATCATGAATCTTTGTGATGCGGAGTTCTTTAGCTGAAATCTTCAGCTTCATTATGTCGAGGAGGTTTTTTACCTCATCTGGTAGCTCGCCAAATCTGTCTTCTATTTCTGATTCAAGAACCTCAATAGCCTCGTGCGTTTTCGATGATGCAATCCTTCTGTAAAGGCTCAGCCTGAGTGTCATGTCATCAATATATTCTTCAGGTATGAAGGCATCTGCCTTTAGACTTATAGAAGGCTCAAACTCCTCTTCTATCTCTATGCCCTTTAACTCTGCCACTGCCTTTTCTAACATCTCCACATATAGGTCAAATCCGACTGCATGTATATGGCCTGATTGTTCAGGACCGAGTATATTTCCTGCTCCTCTAATCTCAAGGTCCTTCATAGCAAGCCTGAAACCTGCACCGAGATAGCTCATCTCCTGAATTGCCTGAAGCCTCTTTTTTGACTCTTCGGTAATAATATCTTCACCAGGTATCAGAAAATATGAGTATGCCCTTACATTGCTCCTGCCGACACGCCCCCTTAGTTGATACAGGTCTGCAAGTCCTATCCTGTCTGCCATGTTTATGATGATGGTGTTAGCTGTTGGTATGTCAAGCCCTGAGCCAATTATGGCTGTAGCCACAAGGACATCTATATTGCCCCTGTAGAATTCGAGCATAATCTTTTCGAGTTCCCTTTCAGGCATCTGTCCGTGAGCAATTGCTATCCTTGATGAGGGTAAAAGCCTCCTGAGATGGTCAGCGACCTTATGGATATCCTTTATCCTGTTATGGACAAGAAATACCTGGCCGTTCCTCTCAAGCTCCCTGTTAATAGCATCCCTTATAAGTTCATCGTTGAATATCGAGACAATGCTTTTGATAGCGAGCCTCTCTTCAGGAGGGGTTTCGATAACACTCATATCCCTGATGCCTGAGAGTGCCATGTGGAGTGTCCTCGGAATAGGCGTTGCTGTGAGGCTTAATACATCAACTCCCCTTTTAAGCTCTTTTATTCTTTCCTTCTGCGCTACACCGAATCTGTGCTCCTCATCAATTATCAGAAGGCCGAGCTTGTAGAAATTTATGTTTTTCCCGAGCAGGCTGTGTGTGCCGATGATTATATCTATATCGCCGTTTGCGATCAGCCTGATTGTCTCCTGCTGTTTATTCTTTGATTTGAATCTGCTCAGGTAATCAATCCTCAGGGAAAATGCGGAAAACCTCGTCTTGAAGGTTCTATAGTGCTGTTCACACAGGATTGTAGTTGGAACAAGCACAGCCACCTGCATTCCATCATATGCTGCCTTGAATGCTGCCCTCATTGCAACCTCTGTCTTTCCATAGCCAACATCACCGCAGATAAGTCTCTCCATGGGCATTTCGGATTCCATATCTCTCTTAATATCCTCTATTGATTCAGTCTGATCAAGCGTCTCTTCATAAGGAAAGAAGCCATCGAATTCCCTGTGGAGTTCTGTATCAGGGCTGAATGAAAAGCCTCTGTAAACCTTTCTCTCTGCATAAAGCGATAAGAGTTTTTCTGCCATCTCATGTATCTTTTTCTTTACCTTTTCCTTTCTCCTCTGCCATGTCCTGCTACCGAGCATGTCAAGTTTTGGAATAATGCCTTCTTCAGAATGGTATTTCTGGATGTTGTTAATCGCCTGGAGGGGTATATAGAGCCTTCCACCCTCATACTCAATGAGCATGAGGTCCATTTCGATGCCTTCTATGCTCTGGCGTACAAGTCCATTGAATTTCCCGATGCCATGGTCTCTGTGCACGACAAAATCACCTATTCTGAGGTCATCGAGCGTGCTCAGGAGTTTTGATACCTTTGATTTTTTGAGAGGTCTGAAGCCTAACCTTCCACCGAATATCTCTTTTTCTGTGAGTATTAAGATATTAGGGAAGAACAGGCCTGATGAGAGCTCACCGATTGTTATCGAAATACCTCCTTCATAGAAAAGGAGGTCATTTTTCTCTATAAGAGGTGCAATAACACCTCCATCTCTTAATATGTCTTTAAGCCTTTCTGCCTGGCCCCTTGATGAGGCAATAATAACAATCCTGTTATCTCTTTGAAGTCTCTTTATTTTCTGCGGTAGTTCCTCTATACCTTTCCTTTCTTCAGGCAGGATACCAAGCCCTTTCATCGGAAGCAGCCCTGCATCATGGCCTGAGCCCCTTAGAGAATATCTCGAAAGGAAAGTGATACCTTCAGGTAGCCCATCTCTTCCATGGATTGAATCTGAGAAGAGGCATTTTGCATCACCCATCATCTTAACCACTGTTGTTCCAGAAATAGGCTCTTTTGCCGGGAGTATTAAAAACTCCTCCATATTCCCTGTAGACCTCTGTGTATCAACATCAAAGACCTTTATGCTATCTATCTCATTTCCAAAGAATTCGAGCCTTATAGGGTCCTCTCCAGTTGAAGGGAATATATCAAGTATCCATCCTCGAAGGCTGTACTCTCCTTTTTCTAATACAAGTGAAACCCTCCTGTAGCCGAGCTCCTGTAGCCTTATTTCTATCTCCTGTCTTTCTATATCCATCCCTCTTTTAAGATTTAAGGCGTTCTCTCTGAGTCTTTCCTGAGGCCAGACCGGAAACTTTATGTTTTCAAAAGAACTGACAAGTGAATCGCCATTTTTGAGGGAATAAATTATCTTTGCCCTTTCACCTGATAGGGAAGGGCTATTGGGTTCCGGGAGATAGAAGACATCATGAGTCGCGGCGTGAAATAATGACTTAAAGAACTTTATATCTTTGTAGAGTTCGAGTGCAGAATCGTCTGTTGCTTCAATCATAAGAAAAGGTTCAGCATGCAAGGTAAGTAAGAGGGCTGTAGAGGAACCTGTAAGATTATAGATACAGCGAGGTAGTTGAGAGTCATCAGTCCTCAGTTGATAGTTTAGGAATTGTTTAAACAGGGCAATAAGACTGTTCACTCGTTACTTATTATTCGTTGCTTTTTTATCTTCTCAATTATCTCTGAGGTTGATATACCTTTAATATATGGAAGGCTGTATGTTTCTTTTGCAATGTCAGAACCAACAATATCCTCTTTCTTCCAGTCCCCGCCTTTGACGAGGATGTGAGGCTGAAGTAACTTGATTAATTCATACGGGGTCTCTTCATCAAACATAGTTACATAGTCTACCATCTCGAGTGAAGAGAGTATCTCTGCCCTCTGATTCTGAGGATTGATTGGCCTCTCAGGTTTTATTATAGAGACAGACCTATCTGAGTTTAGCCCGATAACAAGTATATCTCCGAGTGCCTTTGCCTCTTTGAGGTATCTTATATGCCCAACATGTATGATGTCAAAACAGCCATTTGTGAAGACAATCCTTTTGCCTTTAGCCTTCAGCCTGTCAACAGTTTCTTTTAGCTCATTCCAGTTTAATATCTCGCCCATAATAAAAATTAAAATTTAAAAAGCAAAATGCAAAATTACAAAGTAAAATTTAAAAATATTTCCTCAATTTTTAATTTTTATTTTTAATTTTTTAATTTTAATACAAACGCACTAAATACTGTTACATCGTCATTGCGAGCGATAGCGAAGCAATCCGACGAAGTCGTTGCGAGGGCAAAGCCCGTGGCAATCTCAAATGAGATTCCTCGCTTTGC
>JBFLWW010000009.1:12687-14416 GCA_040757475.1 Nitrospirota bacterium | reverse complement strand
TTTTTAATTTTAATACAAACGCACTAAATACTGTTACATCGTCATTGCGAGCGATAGCGAAGCAATCCGACGAAGTCGTTGCGAGGGCAAAGCCCGTGGCAATCTCAAATGAGATTCCTCGCTTTGCTCGGAATGACACTTCGTGTCAGATTGCTTCGGGGACTAAGTCCCCTCGCAATGACAGGTGAGGAATCCCGCTCCTCGCAATGACACTTTACTTAATGCGTTTGTATTAGCATCTCTTTTGCCTTTTTTATCATCTCCTTTTCATTCTTATAATTGGCTTTATCCAGTGCCTCATCAATCTGAAACCACGATGCTTTATCCACCTCCCAGTCATGTTCTGAGGTATCTCCACTTTCATATTCTATAAGGAAAAAGTGCACGGTCTTCTTGCATTTTGTATTTTCTTCTTTTATATAATACCAGTATCTTATTTCTCCGAGCTTCTCGATAATCCTTCCCTTAAGCCCTGTCTCTTCTGCAACCTCCCTTACAGCAGTCTTCTCAGGGCTTTCTCCTTTATCAATGATACCCTTAGGAAGACACCATGTCTTGCCACCCTTAACCGCAACAAGGGCCACTTCTATTTCAGTATCATGTCTTCTGAAAATTACACCACCTGAGGATACTTGGGTCTTTAGTGCTGTAGGCTTCATTGAATGAACTGTTTCCCTGTAATAAGTCTTACGATATCATTGTAGAGGGCAAATGCCATTATGAAGAGGATTATTGCAAGTCCGACCCTCTGTGCAATTACCACGAACCTTTCACTGAGGGGCTTCCTCCTTATAGCCTCAATACCGAGGAAAAATAGATGTCCCCCATCGAGTACAGGGATTGGCAGCAGGTTCAATATTCCCAGGTTAATGCTTATGACAGCCATAAATGTGAAGAAATTTAAAATCCCGTGAGATGCCTGTTCACCTGCCATCTGAAGGATAAGGATTGGTCCACCGATAGTCTCTGCAGGAATAATCCTCTGTATAAGCTTTATGATAGAAACTACCGTAAGGACAGAGACATCCCATGTCCTCTGAATGCTATTACTTATTGCACTAACAGGACCTTCTTTCTTTGTAAATGTCTTCCCTGATGGCCTTATTCCTATAAGTCCGACGCTCTTTTCTTCTCCAAAGATATCTTTTAATCTTTTCAGCTCAGGCGTTATCGTCACAGCGATAATATCGCTGCCCCTCTTTATTTTGAAGCTAAGGGGATTCCCTGGATTTCTGTGTATAATCTCTGTCATTTCACCCCACTGGTTTATAGAAGCACCGTTAATCTCCAGGATTATATCATCCTTCATAAGCCCTGATAGTTCAGCTGGCGACTGCTCAGAGACCTCGCCAATCTCAGGCAGGAGAACAGGCACACCATACAGGAATATCATCACAAAAATAAATGTTGCAAAGAATATATTAAATAGTGGACCCGAAAATACAATGAGAATCCTCTTCCATACAGGCTGGTAGTTATACGCCATCGGTTTTTCATCTTCTTTCAGCTCCTCTCCGGGTTCTTCTCCGAGCATCTTTACATACCCACCGAGGGGGATGGATGAGATGAGGTATTCGGTATCCCTGTGTTTTTTACTAATGAGTTTTGGCCCGAAGCCTAAGGAGAATTTGAGTATCCTGACACCGAGTAGCTTTGCAAAGAGGAAATGTCCAAACTCATGTACAAATATGAGTATGCCGAGAAGAATTATTGCTGATAGAAATGCCAT
>JBFLWW010000009.1:7042-12587 GCA_040757475.1 Nitrospirota bacterium | reverse complement strand
GTTTTGGCCCGAAGCCTAAGGAGAATTTGAGTATCCTGACACCGAGTAGCTTTGCAAAGAGGAAATGTCCAAACTCATGTACAAATATGAGTATGCCGAGAAGAATTATTGCTGATAGAAATGCCATTGTATCTCCTACAAAAATAAAAATTTAAAGAGAAAAATTAAAAGATTCAATTCAAAACTCAAAGATTTAATTCCTTAATTTTGCATTTTTATTTTTGATTTTTAAATTTCTTAATAATTTCCTCTGCCTTTTCCCTTGCCCACCTGTCAGCCTCGATTACAACCCCTAGTTCTGTATCGGGCATTACAATATGGTGATCCATTGTTTCTCTAATTATAACAGGTATCTCAGTAAACTTAATCCTGCCTTTAAGGAATGCCCCAACAGCAACCTCATTTACTGCATTAAGCACAGAAGGCATTGTGCCTCCAGCTTCTACAGCTCTGTATGCATAAGAGAGGCATGGGAAGCATTCATTGTTAGGTCTTCTGAATGTTAGGGATGGAATTCTTTCGAGGTCAAGTCCAATGACTATATCATCAAGCCTTTCAGGATACGATAGTGCATATGCTATCGGTCCTTTCATGTCAGGAACTGAAAGCTGTGCGATACAGGTTCTGTCATTAAACTCGACTATTGAGTGCACAATACTCTGTGGGTGGATGAGCACATCTATCCTTTCAGGTGGAATGCCGAATAGATAGTATGCCTCGATTACCTCGAGGCCTTTATTCATGAGCGTTGCAGAATCTATTGTTATCTTCTTCCCCATATTCCAGCTTGGGTGCTTGAGTGCCTCCTCAGGGGTAATGTTATTCATCTCATCAGTAGTTTTATCAACAAAAGGGCCACCTGAAGCAGTAAGTATTATCCTCCTTACATCAGCCCTTTTGTGTCCCTCAATGCACTGGAATATGGCGCTGTGTTCGCTGTCCACAGGAAGGATTTTTACTCCATATTTTTTTGCCTCTTCTGTCACAATTTTTCCTGCCATTACAAGTGCTTCTTTGTTTGCAAGCCCGATTGTTTTTCCTGAGCGTATAGCTGATATCGTCGGGATTAACCCTGCAGAGCCAACAATCGCAGACAGGACAAAGTCTGATTTCTCATATGATGCAACCTCTGCAATACCATTCTGGCCTGAGAGTAGGGATACGGCATGCCGTATCCCTACTCGTTTCTGTAGCTCCCGGGCAGCTACTTCATCAGCAACAGCAACAATCTCAGGAGCGAAGGTCTTTATCTGTTTCTCAAGCAGGCCGATATTGCTCCCTGCTGCTAATGCAACAACTTTAAACTGGTCGCTGTGGCGTGAGATGACATCAAGTGTACTTCTCCCGATAGAACCAGTTGAGCCGAGAATGGTTATTCGTTTCATGAAATTATCCAGTAGAGCATTGGACCTGCAAACAACACCCCATCGAGTTTGTCTAATATTCCACCATGTCCTGGGATTATGGTGCTTGAATCCTTAACGCCAGCGTCGCGTTTAAACATGGATTCTACAAGGTCACCTATGATAGAAATAATTCCTATCATTATACCAATTAATACTGCATAGGATAGACTCAACAACGGTATAAGGGTGGCCTTTAAAAGCAATGCACCTATTACACCTCCAACAAGAGAACCCCCTGCACCTGCCACAGTCTTGTTCGGGCTTATCTCTATATATAGCTTTCTTTTTCCGATCCCCGTGCCAAGATAGTACGCCATGGTGTCTGATGCCCATACCGATGCGTAAAGAAAGACTATCCACTCAGGACCGAGCTCTCTGATCTGTATCTGGAATGTAAAGAGCCCTGGAATATAGAGAACTCCGAGGACAGGAGGAGAAATATCAGAAAGCGACAAAAGGGGATTTCTCTTAAATAGAAGTCTTATGCCCATTATTACCATCACTGAAAGGAGGAGGATATCCAGCAGAAGATTTTTTGAGATATAGGACACACTCAGGAGACAGATCCCTGCGAATAGACCGGTATATCTTAATATCCCTGACACATGGTACATGGAATAGAATTCGGATAGGGCTATGGACGATATTAATATCCCCAGAAACAGAAAATATTTGGCAGAAAGATACATGATGTATAGATAAATTAAGGGTAGAAGAACTGCAGCAACAATCAATCTTTTAAGATGCATCAAACCTCACAGGAAGGTTTCCAAATCTGCGTTCTCTCTGCTGATAATCCTGTATTGCGAGCAGGAATTCATCTCTTGTAAAATCAGGCCACAGGGTATCTGTGAAGTAGAGTTCTGAGTAAGCACTCTGCCACAGGAGAAAATTACTGATACGCATCTCACCGCTGGTCCTGATAATCAGGTCAGGGCTTGGAAGATTTGTAGTATCTAAGAAGGAATTGAATAAATCCTCTGTCAGTTCTTCAGGTTTGATACCTGAATTAAGCACCTTCTTCACAGCTCTGAGGATTTCATTCCGTCCACTATAGCTCAATGCAGCAGTTAGTGTCATGCCCTTGTTTAAAGCAGTCTTTTCCTCGGTCTCCTTTATGAGAGACTGTATATTTTCAGGTAGCATATAGGTCTCACCGATTGTTTTAAATACAATACCCTTTTCCATAAACTCCCTGAGTTCTTTCTTTAGATATAATTCAAGAAGCCTCATCAGTGTTGTAACTTCAGATAGAGGCCTCTGCCAGTTTTCTATAGAGAAGGCGTACAGGGTCAGGTTTTTTATCCCTATCTCCATTGCAACCTCAACCACCTCCCTTGAACGCTCTGCACCCTGCCTGTGCCCTTCTATCCTAGGAAGGCCACGCAACTCAGCCCATCTTCCATTTCCATCCATTATAATGCCAACATGTCTTGGTATACGATCGGTTAATAACAATTTTAACCTCCTATTTCCCTTTAATTGAATAAATATAGAGCACTGTTCTTAGCGGATTTTCGCCCTTCAATATATTTTCGGGCTTGACACCGAACATCGGGCTCGTTAGTACAATAATCTTGTCACCTATAATAGCATAGTCGAGGATAGAACCTGTTATGTCATCTATAAAGACTCCTTCTTCCATAGAAAGCCCGTTCCACCACAGGTTTTTAATCTGTGAACTTTTATAACCAAGCCCCTTTGCCATTTCTAAAAGGGGAATCCTTTTAACTAATAGAATCCCCCTGTTTCTTAAAAACAGCCTGTCCTTAATTGCCCATTCACCTCTGTCAACAATTATTGAGGGTGTTGCCTTTTTGAATGTTGTAAGGAAACCTCCTGTATCAGCCTTGCTCCTCCACATCTTTGTATTTTTGTCATTATATAGATTAAGGAATCCTGTATCATCATATGCAAAGATTAATCTCCCGGCTTGAGGGTCATCAATATATATGAAATCATAGATGTTAACGCCCTCTGGGAGTTTTACCACACTCCCCCTTTTGTATTCTCCTTCCCATAATATACTGAACACCTCACCCTTGAACCCTTCATCACTCGAATAGGCCTGGGCTATAAGTCTGTTTTCTATCCTGCGGAGAAAGAGGTTGCCCTTATAGAGGAGTGTAAACTCTGTGCCTTTCAGCTCATAAATATAAGAGACGACATCAGCTCCTCTCATTAAGGTGACAATGACTTCATCCCTTCCGTTTCCATTCAGGTCTATTGTGTCAATCCATAGATGGTCATCAAACCTTGAGCCTTTTATCTGAAGCCCTCCCAGAGCAGGCTGGAGATCCACACCGGGTGTGTAGGCACTTATATCTTTTCCTGTGCTGAGTAAAATCTCCTGCTTTCCATCTCCATCAATGTCACCTGTTATTATAAGCCTCGCACCAAAGGGGAGGTCGAACTGTAGCCATGCCTCTCCCTTATGGGAAGCAAATAGTTCTTCAGCAAATCTCAGTTCTTTTATATAAGCAACATCAACATTTACATCTATCTCTGCAAACATGAAGCCGTCAGAGACCCATAAAAGCCTTTCTGTAAGAAGTGTACCTTTGTCTGCTGCTTTTGCTGTTAAAAGAAGGGCAACTTCTGCATCGAGTTTCTTTGCCTCAACGATAACATTTGAGGGGTCATCCGTCTCAATGCCTGTATCTAGCATATTAAATCTGCCTGTTTCCTTCAGGCCCCTGTAATGTGAGTCAGCTAAATACCAGTCAACATCCTTTGACTGGCAGAAGAGCATATTTACCTTTGTTTCTGATATTCTGACCTTATCACCTTCCTTTATATCGCCAGCAATTATAGTGCCTGTAGATGAATCCACACCTACTTCTTTTATCTCTATCCTTCCGACAGATGACTCTAATTTCCCCAGCGGCTCTTTTGTGACAGGGTGTATGAATGGAGCTCCTTCTCTCAACACATTAAACCGCATGCCTGCCTTTATAGAGTCTTTTATCCCGAGGTCAACCATAACATTTTTATCTTCAACCATTGTGATTCTGCCTGTCATAGGTTTGAAATATGAAACTGTTTCAGCTATCATTCTGTTAAGGGGGTTGTCATCAGCGTAGGCAGCAATAGGAAAGCATAGGGCAAAGAGCATAGAGCATAGAATTATCTTAAATTTAAAATTTAAAAATAAAAATGCAAAATTACAATTCAAAATTAAAAAATCAAAGGCACGATCTCTTACAACTAATTTTGAATTTTGCTTTGTAATTTTAAACTTTTCTTTTTGCATTTTGAATTTCCCTGTTATCCTCCCCAAGACTTATAGTAAACCCTGATTTATGACTGTCATCTAAATATAGCTTTTTTACAAATAGAAATGCTGTGCCCTGATAGATTCTCTCTACACCCTGCTCTGACAGAGATATAGTCTCAACAGGGTAGTGCCAGAGATCTATCTCTTCATCAAAATTATAACCAATCCTGAGATTCAAAAACTCATCCTTCAGATAAAATTCCTTAATCCCTTTATGGAATCCTCTGTTTCTTATCGGGAGGTCCTTATCACCAACAATAATGGATGCATATGGGGAACCGAGGAGTGAGATATTAAACTCTGTGGCAAATAGTCCAGAAAATACACCATTAATTTGATAATCAACCCTGAGTTTTAGTGGCCTGTCCTGCAGTGTAAGAGTCTTTTCTACCCTGAATAGATTTCCATTTACAGATCCATTTCTCGAAAGGCATATAGCCGTGTTCTCCTCCCCTTTGAAGTGTCTTAATGAATAGAGCCCTCCAACGAAGTCACCGAGTTCTTCATACTCCGACCGTATCAGATCGTCAATACCTGTTCTGAATGGCAGGAAATGGTCGAGCAGAGATGCCCTCCTGTAATTATCATAGACCAGATAGTCATTGATACCTGCCTCTTTTACAATAAGCTGTTCGTGGATAGTCCTGGTCTCTCCTCCGCTCCACGAAATCTGCGATTTCGTGGAGGCCTCTATAATCTTTGAATGGTAAGCCTCTGGCCTCCTTGTCAGCATATCAAGTATATTAACAGCCTTTCTCTTCAGAGATAACTCTATAAGACTACCGCTATATTCTGTTAATGATAATGCGATGTCCTTTGTGCTGATAGAAATATCTTCAAACCCATCACAATCATAATCAGA
>JBFLWW010000009.1:3620-6942 GCA_040757475.1 Nitrospirota bacterium | reverse complement strand
TTTTGCTCTGTCCCCAATTAATCTTTGCATCTCAGTTAATGCATACTCATAATCGAGTGCACTTTCAGAAGGCAATGCCCACTCACCCATCTCCCTGTAAGATGCTGTGGGGAGGTAGACCCTTCCGATGGGGTGGAATTTAGAATAGTAGTCACTGAATGTTGTCGTCTCTATCCAGTCAGAATTTTCTTCAATCGCATTGAAGAACCTTTCGAGCCAGCCATCTTCATAACAGTGCTTATAAGTTTCAGGCCATACACCAAATTTTTCTCCGTCATCTGCCATTGTTAACAGGGGATTCCCGCCTCTCATATATATCTCCCTGAAATATGAGATGATCTCACTGATATTCCTGAAGGGTATGTAGTATCTCAGTTTCTCGCTTCCAGGGAACACACTGAGTTTGTATCCCTCTTCCTCTGTGACATAGTATCCTAAAAGGTCTCCTTCTTCGAGACCGGAAAGCTTGAAGTGATGGTCATCTACCGGCACATATTCGATGCCAGACATGGAGATATACTTTGGCATTTGTGGTTCCCATACCCTTTCTGCCAGCCACATGCCTTTCGGTGAATAGCCGAATTTCTTCTTAATGTAGCCTGAAAACTCTTTTATCTGAGGTATCCTGTCCTTTTCTGGAATCGCAGAGAGTATTGGCTCGTAGAACCCTCCTGAGAGTATCTCTACTCTTTCTGCCCGGACAAGTGCATTTATCATTTCGAGGACTTCTGGATGACGTTTTTCAAACCACGACAGGAGATTGCCAGAATAATGAAGCACAGCCTTTAATGAGTGATGGTGGTTAAGGGTATTTAGAAGAGGCAGATAGGCCTTCCTATAAGATTCCTCCAGGACATGATCAAAGTTTCCTACAGGCTGATGGTTATGAAGTGCAAGAATAAGGTAAAGTTTAGACATTAAAATCTATATCCAATCCTGAAGAAAATCAAACGGCTGAAACCTCCACTTTTATAGCGTTAAACTCAATAAACCGTGCAAACTTAATTTAATTATAATATCATAAATTAGAAAAGGGATAAAGCCTTGTGATGAAGCTTGCTTTTATTAAAAAGAGTTTTTCTGTTCATGGGGGGGCAGAAATGTATCTCCAGACCCTGATAGGCTATCTCAAAAAGACAGGCCACGAGATACATATACTTGCAAACAGATGGTCAGATGAAGAAGGGATAATCTTTCACAAAGTGCCTGTTCTCCACTTAGGGTCTTTTCTCAATACTGTAACCTTTAACCGCAGTGTTAATCTCAAGCTCAAAGCTCAAGGCTCAAAGCTCAAAGAATATGATTGTGCAATAAGCTTCGAGCGGACAACATGTCAGGATATTTACAGGGCTGGAGAAGGCTGTCACATAGAATGGCTGAAACGGAGAGAAACAATTGACCCATTCTGGAAAAAATTTACTTTCAGAATCAACCCACTCCATATTACCTTGCTTAACCTCGAAAAAAAGATATTCAGAGATACAGGGCTCATAATTGCTAACTCAAATATGGTTAAATCCCATATAGTGAAGCATTATGGTGTTCCTGAAGACAGGATAAGAGTTATATATAATGGGGTAGACCTGAGAAGGTTTTCGCCACAGAACAGGGAGATATGGAGGGATAAGATTAGAAAAGGCCTTTCAATCCCTGAAGATGCAAAGGTGATACTGTTTGTCGGTTCAGGTTTTGAGAGAAAGGGGCTTAAAATCCTCCTCCGTGCAGTATCAGTTTTAAACTCGTCTCTCGTCTCTCGTCCCTCGTCGCTTCGTCTCCTTGTTATTGGTAAGGGTAACATTAAAAAGTTTAAATCTATTGCAGAAGGATACGGCGTTAAGGCTAATGTTGACTTCCTCGGTACACAGAGAGAGATAGAGGGGTTCTATGCAGTAGCAGACCTCTTTGTCCTTCCAACAATCTACGACCCGTTTAGCAATGCAACATTGGAGGCCATGGCATCAGGGCTTCCTGTGATAACAACCATATATAATGGTGTTTCAGAACTCATAGAAAATAATGTTGAGGGCTTTATATTAAAAGATGTGCTAAATAGCGATGAGTTATCTGAAAAAATAAGAGTTGCCCTCATCAATTCTATTACAATGGGCAATTCAGCAAGACAGAAAGCTGAGAATTTTTCTATAGAAAACGCTGCCAGAAAATTCTTAGAGGTAATCAATGAGACGACTCAACATCTTACACACTGAATCTTCTCTCGGCTGGGGTGGTCAGGAGATACGAATAATAAACGAATCCCTCGGTATGTTAAAAAGGGGACATAGGGTAATTATGGCTGCTCAGCCTGAAAGTAAAATCATCCGAAGGGCACAGGAGATTGGGTTAGATGTAGAGGCTGTGACAATGAAGATGGCATGGAGTCCTGCGTCTATTTTTTCGATACTCCTGATAATTAAACAGTACGAAGTTGACATTTTAAACACCCACAGTTCAAGGGATAGCTGGATAGGCACAATTGCTGCAAGACTTTCGAGATTAAAACCACTTATCCTGAGAACAAGACATCTCTCAACACCCATTAGCAGGAATCCATTAAGCAGATTGATATATAACATACTGCCTGATGGTGTGATTACTACTGGAGATGAAATAAAACAAAGGATGATTAAATATAATCATTTTGATGGAGAAAAGATTTTTCCGATACCTACAGGCGTGGATATAGAACATTTTAATCCAGTCAGGGTCAGTGCCGGTATCCATTCAAAGGGATTTTCAATAGGCATGGTTTCTGTATTAAGAAGCTGGAAAGGGCATAGATATTTCATAGAGGCAGTTCCAGCCATATTGGGTGTGATCCCGGATTCTTTATTTTATATAGTAGGTGATGGGCCACAATTTCAAAACATAAGAGATATGATTAAGGAATCCTCGCTTGAAGATAAAGTTCTCATGCTCGGCCACAGAGATGATATTCCCGAGATCTTAGCATCCCTCGATGTTATTGTTCATCCCTCATATGCAAATGAAGGTGTGCCCCAGTCCATCCTTCAGGCAATGGCAATGGAAAAGCCTGTTGTAGCCTCCAATGCTGGCTCTATTAAAGATGTGATTATTGATAAAGAGACAGGGTTTCTCATCGAGCCTAAAAATCCCGAACAGCTTGCAGAAAGGGTTATCGAACTCTATAAAAACCCCGAGTTAAGAATAAAATTTGGGAAAGAAGGTAGGAAACTTGTTGAGAAAGATTATTCCACTGAGAAGATGCTCGATAAAATCGAATCCTTATATGAAAGACTTTTATACCGCACTTGATTTCATTAATTCCTGTGTGATACATTTATGTATTACAAGATTTGGAGGG
>JBFLWW010000009.1:0-3520 GCA_040757475.1 Nitrospirota bacterium | reverse complement strand
CAGAAAATATTTCGACCATTTTTACCTTAGACCATAAAGACTTTAAAGTGTATAGAACAAAACATGGAAGGCATTTTAAATTACTGCCGACTAAATTATGACTCATGAATTCAAGAATGTTGAAAAAATCCTTGTTATAAAACTCCGCCATATTGGCGATGTCCTGCTTGCCGTGCCTGTCTTCAGGGCACTAAGAGAGAATCTTCCACACACCCATATCGCTGCCCTCGTAAATTCAGGAACAGAAGAAGTATTGACAGGAAATCCTCTTATCAATGAGATAATAGTATTTGACAGGTCAATAAAGAAACTTTCACTATCCAGATGGCTATGGGAAGAGAGTATTTTTCTGAGGAGAATAAAAAATAAACACTTTGATATGACTGTAGACCTGACGAGTGGAGATAGAGCCGCAATAATATCCTTTATCTCAGGCGCAAGATACAGGCTTGCATACAATCCAAATAAAGAGGGATTTTTAGGAAAAAAGTACTTATATACGCATCTCGCACAAAAGGATGGCAGCCAGCACATGGTCTTACAGAATCTTGATATTGTAAAACAATTCGGCATTAACACAGACAACCTCATTGTGGATATATTTATTCCTGAGGATGCTAAGATATTTGTGAAAAGGATTTTTAATGAAAATGGTATAAATGAGAAGGATACTGTTGTCCATGTCCATCCAACCTCAAGATGGCTATTCAAGTGCTGGAAAGATGAATATATGGCAGAAGTGATAAGCTGGCTGCTCAGTAAAGGAATACGTGTAATTGTCACATCTTCACCAGATAAAAGAGAAATGGAGAAAGCAAAGAGGATTTTGTCTTTGTGCTCGTCACTCGTCACTCGTCACTCGTCACTTTTAATTGACCTCTGCGGTAGGACCACCATTAAACAACTTGCTGCAATCTCAGAGTCATCAGATTTATTTTTAGGTATTGACTCTGCCCCAATGCACATAGCAGCTGCAGTAGACACACCTGTTATCGCCCTTTTTGGCCCGACAGGGGATTCTAACTGGAGACCGTGGTATACAGGAAATAGCAAAGACCCCCATATAGTTGTGAGAAGAAATTGGGCCTGTGGTCCGTGTGGCGGAATATGCGAGGACAAGATAAGTAAGTGTCTTTATGACATAACACCCAGAGAAATAATAGATGTCCTGGAGGATGTGGTTTTTAAGTAAAAGCAATTGTCCTGTAAATATTTTCCAGTTTTTTCACCATCACCTTTGCAGAATAATACTCCTCAATAATTTTTTTTGCTTCTTCAGTGAGGCTTTTTCTTAGCTTTTCATCTGACATAAGCCTCTTTACAGCTTCTGCAATTGCAGATGGATCTGATTGCGGTACAACAATTCCATTTCTGTTGTCCACCAAAACATCTTTTATACCGCCTGCATGAGTAGCAATAACTGGCACGCCTGCAGCCATAGCAGAAAGAAGGGCAAGGGGTAAACCTTCCCAGAGGGATGGAAAAACAAATACATCCATTACTGAAAATATCTCAGGTAAATCCTGCCTTGTTCCAGGGAAAATAACAGTATCATCAAGTTTATTATTTATTGTCAGTTCTTTTAATTCTTTTTCAAGACTTCCAGAGCCAATGATAAGACATTTTGTCTTTATGCCCCTGTCCTGCAGAATCCTAATAGCCTCAATCAAATACCTCTGCCCTTTTGCCTCCTCGAGTCTCGCCACATTGCCTATCACATAATCTTCAGGAGAAAGACCAAGATTTTCTCTAATAATATTTCTATCATATTTTTTTGTAAAACTATCAGTGTCTATGCCATAAGGAAGCACCTCAATTTTTTCTGCACTCACACGGTCATATCTTCTTACATCCTCAAAAACAGCAGGTGTTGCAACAAAAATCCTGTCTGTTATTTTTGAAAGCAGATAATTAATAAGCATCCTGTGCAGCTTTCTTTTGCGATAGATATTGTGGACAGATGAAAAAATAACAGGAACATCAACAACCCATGCAGCAATCCTGCCATAGAGATTGGCATGGTACATATGTGTATGAACAATATCAAATCCTCTCTCTTTTATAAAATCCCTCAGCCTTAAAATCAATGAGAGGTTAAATCCTCCAATCTTTTTACATTTTAAAGAAATAACCTCTACACCAAGGACCTCTATCTGCTCACCAATAACACCTTTTTCTCCGAGACAGCAGATAGTAATATCAAAAACTCCCCTGTCAATATTTTTCACTATATTAAGCATAAGCATCTCCGCTCCACCAACAGGGAGTGTTGAGAATATGTGGAGGACATTGAGTCTATGTTCTGACATTGCTCTTTAAGATTTCTTTAATATTCGTAAGCAATTCCCTAACCCTTATCTGCCATGTATGTCTTTTAAGTATTAGATCTCTCCCATTATAAGTAATAGCTTTCAAGTCTTTTCTCCCCATCCCTCTAATATAGTAATCGAACTTTTCGTGGAAATTATCCTCATTTACCTCAACAAAATTAACCCCATCTCTAAATCCGAGAGTTTTAAGTTCTTCTGTTTGTTCCCCAAAGAGTAAGGTTCCGCAAGCAGGTATTTCAAAATATTTCATGAGAGTAAATTTATAGATGGATGCATCTGTGAAGCAGGATTTAAGTCGATTAAGGGCTTTAGAAAATTTCACCCCGTCATGCTCATAAACCCTCTCTTTTTTAAAGAATTTCAAATTATTTTGAGACAATAAAAACCTGCGAACCTTATTTCTAAAAGGGTACTTGTGGGCAGTGTGTGCACCGAGGCATCCAATGTCATAACGCCTCCAGCGGTTTTGTGGCCTAAATATTTTTTCGTCTACTGCCCAATGAGATGTTATTATCTTTATAGTTTGGTCACCAATGCCTTCGTAGAGCATTTCGTTGGTGTTTGGGAAAGCTGTTATGTAGGCAACTGGATTTAGTCTCTGTATAAAAGTTTTTTTCTGCTGTGATCTTTCATCAGGCATAATAAAATCGTATGTGTCTCCTACGAAGGCAAATACGGGGATATCAGTCTTCTCAAGATTTTTGATTTTATAAGTGAAGTGGTGATTATAGTTTAAAAAGATGAACTCTGGAAAATTTAACTTATAAAACTTATCAATTATTTTTCTTATATCCCACTGGTATTTATCAAAATTAAAATCCTCTGCCAATCTGAAACCATTGCATTGACGGAGTATCTCGTTATCACGATAATAATTTTGATTCTTCTTAAGACTGGAAATTATTAGTACAGAAGGTTTTGAGCTATCAAAATTATAGCTCTTTTTATGAAGAATTCTTTTAAAGTATTTCTTTATCATGATTATTGTTTTTGAGCCTCAATTATTACACAATCCCCGAATAGCATAGCATCGGATGTGGTCCACTCGTCCCAAAATTCCCTTCTTTTTATATTCCACTTTATAAAAGTTGCAATAAGCTTATTTACCATCTTTTTCTGGTTTGTTTTGCCTGAAAGGACGGTATCAGCAGTAACTCTCATTATTTTTAATCCATTGGTTTCAAGAAAGT
>JBFLWW010000008.1:67584-69167 GCA_040757475.1 Nitrospirota bacterium | reverse complement strand
TTATGTAATTCAGGTCCTGGATTTCTCTATTTCCTTTACCCTTCGCTCAAGCTCTCCATAAGTCAGCTTATAGAGTGTAAGAACATCATGCCTCATCTCCATAGCATGTCTTATATACTGGGACTCGAACCTGTCAAACCTTTCATTGAGCATCACATGACCTTCTGCAACCATCTTTAAATCATCCCTGATAGCCTCGACTTCAATAAACATTTTTTGTAAGATTTTTTCATTACTCTCCATCCTCTTTTCGAGTCCGTCCATCCTCTTTTCAAGTCCGTCCATCCTCTTTTCGAGTCCGTCCATCCTTGCATCAATGTGCACCTTTAGTGCTAAAAACTGTTCCTCAAAAAATCTTTCATCCATGATAAAATCTCCTATTAAGTCAATAGTCATTAGTCATTGACAGACTTTTTAATGACCAGTGACTACTGACCATTGACTGTTTTATTGTCCTTTTTTCGTATGGCATGTGAAGCAGCCTGTCTCAGTGACGCCAGGACGAGCAAATATATTCGTATAGTCCCATCTAAATATATCAGAATAGGGGCTTGCGTGTGGCCTGTGGCATGAGAGGCACATGATTATACTATCCATATCTACAACCGTCTCCCCTCCTGTGGGCTTATTAAAAGCAATAGGTGCCTCCAGACTGTATTTGACATATCCCTGATACTCAGAGCCTGCGTAACCACCATGTATAGCGACAAATGCAATGTCAGAAGGATGTGTGAGCCAGATAGTATTATAATTATAAGCCTGGCCCACCTCCCTGATACCACCAAGGTTTGCATGGGGGTGAAACTTCGCATGGCATTCACCACAAAGATAACTTATGGTATCCATCGAGCTATGCGCCATATCACCTTTGTAACCATTATGATTGTCAATAGTAGCCTGGTATTCCCAGTCTCTATGCTCCTTCCCTTTTATCCCGTAAAGAAAGCGATAACTTTTGCCCACTGTTGAGCCATCAATTATACTGTCATCTGTATGGTGTGCGCCATAAATGGATTTGAAGGGGTCTTCTATAGTCCTGTTCCCATGACAGCCCCATGTGCCAGCACAGGTAAGCTGCTGTTGGGCTGGCCAATATACAGGCCCTCTACCCCCGGGGATTATAACATCTCCTATAAAACCAGGTGGTGTATTCATAGGTGGAGATTCCTGAAGGGAGATTCCTGATACATTGTGCCCCTTAGAATAATCAGGATTATAGCCATCTGCAACATAATAGAAGTTTCCACCAGCTAAATCAGCATTTTCCATATGGTGAATTACCTGCGGAATCCCTGCCTTTCCAGTAGTTATAATATTCTGAGTCCCAGAAGGGTTCTGACCATGGCACCCCAAACAGCCGCCCTTTGTTAAAACAGGGAATGGTGTGTCGGAATGCATACTATGACAATCTCTGCACTTCCCTTTAACACGAGCATCAACTTCCGAATAAAAACAGCATAGAGCAAATAGCATTGAGCAGAGAGCAAAAAAAAGTTTACATAGTTCGCTCGGTTTACATAGTTTACTCAGTTTTAACCCAATAAACCCAAAAAACTGTGTAAACAGTGCAAACCGTGTAAACT
>JBFLWW010000008.1:63258-67484 GCA_040757475.1 Nitrospirota bacterium | reverse complement strand
CCGTGTAAACTCTATAACTTTCATTCTCCCTTTCCTGTATGACATATGAAACAACCGCCTTTACCTTCCTCTCCTGAAATCATAGCATCATAATCCCATCTTAAGATAGATTCGTAATAACCTCCATGTGCCACATGGCATGATAGGCAGATTACAATGTCAGAGCCAGGCCTAACCTCATCACTTGCTGATTCTAAAATAGTCTCCCTGGCAACAGGTGCATCGAGGTTATAAATCCTTATGTCAGGCCTGTCAGAAGGAGGAGGGACATCAGGATTGTAGTTCATATACTCACCACTCTTTGGCATGGTAACACCTGTTGGATGCCTGAACCAAGGGCTTCCTTTCCCTATCTTATCCCTGCTGTGGAAGTCACCATGGCAGCTTGCACAGTGATTGTTAATCGTCATGGAGTATTCATTATGTTTCTTTGGAGAGCAGTCCTGCTCCCAGTCATCATCCTCAAGGCCCAGAACACCCTTTAATTTATTGGTATTTTTTAGATATCTATAGCTCTTTGCTATGGTAGTGCCGTCTATGGGGGAATCATCTGCATGATGGGCTCCCATAATAGCAACAAATGGATCTTCCACATTTCTATTGCCGTGGCAGCCATTAGAGCCTGCACATGTGAGAGGCTTCTTACTATTATACCCAATGATAGATGGGTCAGACGCCCTGTCATATCCTGGAGGAAAACCCTTAAACTTTCCATCTATCGAGGCGATACTGTCAACATTATGCCCTCTCCTGTCACCAAAATCCTTTGCTACATAATGGAAATTACCACCAGCTAAAGGCTTGACTGGCTTTACCGAATTGTAAACTACAGGCACCCTGACACCACCCAGAATTTTTATGGTATCCCTGTCAGTATTTGAGTGGCAATTTACACAGAGGGCATTTTTTAAGGCATACTCAGGTGGTTTACCCGGGACGGCTTCCTCCATCATTCCAGGATAGAGGCCGTGGCATGCCTCACAATCTCCTGAAACTACAGCCTGACTGCCCTTTGAAAGCTGGAGCATAAATAACAGACACAGGGAGATGATGATAGCTATAATGGTTATCCGCCTTTTCATATTTTCATAACCTGCGCTCTTAATTACCTTTAAAGCATAAATAATGCCAGCCCCTCCTTACTTCTTCTTATACGCATGACAATTGGGACAGAGCTCAAAGGCTGTTCGTGCCGGAAATCTGAAAAGGTTTATATAATCAGAACTGTGTGGATTATGACAGCTTGCGCATGAAAGCTCTCCATATTTAGACCTCGGGTCTTTCCTGTCTTTAAGCGGATGCCCTACCTGAGAAAATCCACCTGCTGCATGGGGCACCTTACCAATCCTTGGATGGCACTGAAGGCAACCATCAGTTGTTGGAAGGTGCAGTTGTGCTCCGTATGGAGTGGCATGGATGTTATGACATACCGAACACATACCTGCTGTCACTGGAGGATGCTGATTCTTCCTAATAAACTCTGTCTTATCATGACAATTAAAACAGAGTTTAGGAGATTCAGCAATAAGGAGCTTTTTTACCTCGCTCTGATGTGGTTCATGACAGCTCATACACATGCCTGCTGAAACAGGGGAATGATTATATTTACTCTTAAAATCAGAACCATCATGACATATAAAACATACATCCGGAATGGCGGCTATAAGTAATCTCTGTGGAACAGAGGTATGTGGTTCATGACAGCTCATACACATGCCCCTCGCTACAGGTGAATGATGTTTCTTCTTTGCCTCTGAAATATATCGGTTTTTATCATGGCAAATAAAACACAGTTGAGGCACATCTGAAAGAAGAAGCTTCTTCACATCACTGCTGTGGGGGTCATGGCATGAAGAACATTTGCCCTTTTCTACCGGGGGATGGTTTGATTTGTTTATAAATTTTGACTTTTCATGACACATAAAACAGATGTCAGGCATCGGAGAAAGCAATAGTTTTGGATTGTCAGATGTGTGGACATCATGACATGATGAACACTCGCCCCTTGCCACTGGTGGATGGCCTACCTTCTTTGAGAACTTAGACTTATCATGGCAACCCCAGCAAAGCTCAACTCCTGTGGCAAAAAGAAATTTTGGGAACTTCGCCCCTCTCAGGTGGGCCTGGGTATGGCATGAAATACAGCCCTGTTTATAGGCAGGATGGACATTCTTCCCCGCAGCCTTTATCTTGTGGCATCTCATGCAGTCAGGGAACTGCTGAGAAGAAGAGCTATCAGAGATTAAAAGGGCAAATACAATTACAAAAAAAAATAAAAAAAGATAGTTTCGTGAGCTCATTGTGAGTTAACTTATCAAAAATAAGTTTATTAAGTCAACTAATAAGCATACAAGGCAGTGGGGTAACCCTTGAGCGGTTTTGCTTCACCCACTCTTTAATATAGCAATCTGCTGTGCAAGCTCTTTGACCTGTCTGCTAAGTTTTGTAATCTTTACAGAGGAATGGAGATTAATCAGTATCACAATCACAAGACCGAAGATAAATATTGTTGTCGTCTGAGCCATTGCACCTATAAAATATGTCAGCCACTCAAGGAGGTCCTGCCACAGAACAAGCACAACTATTCCAAGCCCTATTATAAGCCATAGAAAAGAGTATTCCTCTCCGAGCTTTCTCCTTCTTACCAACTCTATTATCATCACAAAAATGCCTATACCCATAAACAGTGCAAAAATCCTTTGATGTAATGTCATAACCTCCCCTCCCCTCTGCTTCTTAAGAGTGTAACAAGTATCGAAAGAAGCATCTTAAATGTGTAATAAAAAGGTCTAAGCCCGCTATGCATTGATACCTTTCCAACCGCCCTCTTCATCGTTACAGGGATCTCCCTGAACTTAATACCTCTCCTGTAAAGCATTATTATCACATCTGTATCAGGATAGTCCACTGGATATGAATCGCTTGCATAGAACTCCATCACCCTCCTGTTAAGGGCCTGAAATCCAGATGTTGGGTCTGTTATTTTTCTACCGGTGATGATGGATGCGATAACTGCGAAGAAGAACATACCGAGTCTCCTTATGAACGGGGCCCTGTAATCTCCTTTACCGAGAAACCGAGAGCCTATAGCAACATCAACATCGCCATTGAGGACAGGTTTAATTAGTATCTGTATTGATAAAGGGTCATGTTGACCGTCAGCGTCCATCTGGACTGCGAATTTATATCCCCTTTTCAGGGCGTATCTAAAGCCTGTCTGAAGCGCAGCGCCATAACCAAGGTTGAATGGTAACTCTATTACTATTGCACCTCCCATCCTTGCCTCATTGGCTGTATTGTCAGTCGAGCCATCATTGACAACAATGATATCTGCATTACTGTATTCCCTGATACCAGCAATAGTTGAAGCAATCCTCCCGGCCTCATTATATGCAGGCATTATAACAACAAAATTATCCATTAGCTCGTGCTTGCAGTTTATAATAAACCATAAGCTAAATCAACAACTGTGCAAATTTATCTGTGCAATTTTATCTTGACAACAAAAAGTCTAAATGATATGTTCATATTATGAACAGCCAGAAAGACCTCGATGGAAGCCATCGTTCACTGCGTCTGCTTGAAGAACTTTCCAGAGGAGATTCCCTCACACAGCGTGAGCTGAGCAGCAAGCTCGGAGTTGCACTCGGTCTTGTGAACTCATATATTAAAAACCTAATCTCAAAGGGCTATATCACAGTAAGGGCGATCCCTCCCAAAAGATACGCCTATTACCTTACCCCAAAAGGCTTTGCAGAAAAGACACGTCTTACATACCATCTCCTTCAAGACTTTACAAACCTTTACAGAGAAGCAAGGAGGGATTTTAAAGAGCTTTTCAACAGGCTCTATAGAGAGGGTGTAAAGAGTGTCGTTTTTGCAGGTGCTGATGAGGTTGCAGAGATTGCATACATCTCATTGCAGGAAGTTGATATTGAATTCATAGCTGCACTGGATAATGATAAGGCTGGAAAGAGCTTTTTCAAACACAAGATATTACCATTTGAAAAACTGAAAGAATTAAACACAGATTGCATAGTTATAACCTCATTTGTAAAAAGAGAGAGCATATTTAAAAATCTGCTCGAGGCAGGTGTGGAGACAGAGAAGATTAAAAGTATCTATCCATTAAGGTAAGAGACAATGCAGAAGCTTATGTACAGAATAGGAAAAACTACTGAAAAAGAGCAACTGATGCTTGATTTCTGGGATGGATTGTCACGAAC
>JBFLWW010000008.1:39344-63158 GCA_040757475.1 Nitrospirota bacterium | reverse complement strand
ATGCCATATAGAATATTTGAAACGGAAGAATTACCAAGATTAGAGCTTTTTAGAGAAGAATTAAAAAAGGGAGTCACAAATTGACAATTTTTGAAAGGAGGCTATGATGTCTACTCGACAGGTACTTGTAACAGGCGGTTGTGGGTTTTTAGGTTCACATGTCTGTGAATATTATATAAGAAAGGGTGCTAAGGTAATCTCTTACGATAATATGACAAAGCATGAGTTAGAAAGAACAGGTTTCGTAACCGATGCAGCAAGGAATTACAACTGGGATTAATGAAAAAGGCGTATCTAAAGAAAGAGGTCACATAGCATCCTCAGATGAAGAACGTAGAGATTGAGGGTAGCTTGCTTGCCCGTAACACGCTTTTGAACTTCCTCGGCCATGCGGTTCCTCTAGTTGTCGGAGTAGTCACCATACCCTTCATTGTGTGCGGCTTGGGCACGGAGCGCTTTGGTCTATTATCTCTGGCTTGGGTGGTTTTAGGTTACTTCACTATCTTCGACTTAGGTCTGGGTCGGGCGACGACTAAATATGTGGCTGAGGCCTTAGGCAAAGGCGAAGAAGATCAGATACCTCGCCTCGTCTGGACGGCTGTGACGGTTCAGGCCCTTTTCGGCCTGTTGGGAACAATCGTTCTGACAAGCATAACGCCTTTATTGGTTGAGCATGTCTTGAATATCCCTGTAAAGCTGGTAGGCGAGGCCAAGGGGACCTTCTATCTGCTTGCCTTATCCATTCCAGTGATATTGGTCTCCAGCTCCTTCTCGGGGGTGCTAGAAGCAAAACAGCGATTTGACTTGGTGAACGCTGTTAGGATTCCCGCAAGCGCTTTAACGTTTCTTCTGCCACTAGTTGGCCTGATGGTGGGCCTCCATTTGCCGGGCATTGTAGCGCTGATTCTGGCTTCAAAATTCATAGCGTTATCAGCTTTTGTTCTGCTGAGTTTTCAAACCTTCCCGAGTTTAAAGAGATTCTCAGCCCAGTCTGTTCTCTTCCCCCGCCTCTTCCGCTACGGTGGCTGGGTTACTGTATCAAGTGTAATTACCCCGGTTTTCACCTATTTGGAGCGTTTCCTTATAGCATCCTTCATTTCCGTTGGCGCTTTGGCTTTTTATGCTGCACCGTATGAGGTTATTTCACGAGTAGTAATCCTTCCAGTAAGTATAGCCATGACTCTATTCCCTGTGTTCAGCTACTATGGAGTTAACAATCGTGTGATGACCAAGGAAATATTTCATCGTCCACTCAAGTATATCCTCTTTGTTATGACTCCTGTTTCAGTCATATTTGTAGTTTTCGCTAGACAAATCCTAGCGCTGTGGCTGGGTGAGCAGTTCGCTCAATCAAGTAGTGTTATCCTCCAAATCCTGACCATTACCTTCTTTCTAAATTCCTTTGCCTATGTTCCCTTTATAGCTATTCAGGGCGTAGGGAGACCAGACTTGAAAGCCAAACTGGATCTAGTTCAGCTACCTATCTTCGTAGCACTGTGTTGGTGGCTTATTCCAGAATTAGGTCTTATCGGTGCAGCTTTAGCTAAGTTATGGGTCACTACCTTTGATGTCTTATGCCTATTCTGGATGGCAAAGAGTATGTTAGGCTTGCCAACGAGAGAGCTGTTTGGTCAAAGATTAAGTAAAGCACTCATAATTAGTAGCGTATTTGCTTTGACCGTTTTCGCTTCTAAGATAGTTTCAAAGATCTTGGTTCTTGATATTTTGATTCTGACCGGACTTACTGGTGCTTATTTATTCTTGTTCCTCAAAACTGTTATGGACGATAAGGACTGGTCTGCCATCCTTAGTGTACAAAAACTTTTCCTTAGGAGGACTACGATAGTATGAGCCAGAGTATTCAGCCTTTAAAAGCAGAGAGGTTTCTTAAAGCCGCTTTGGAATATATGGAACCATTAAAAGGAACATATATTTATAATGCCATTGTGCGTGATTATATGGAGAAGACTGACCATGCAGATGGTGGATATGGGCACTGGCTTGAGTACGTGCTCAGCTTTATAACGCAACGTTATAATCTCAAAGGTAAACGCATTCTTGACTTTGGATGTGGAACTGGTGAATTGACCGTGCGAATGCGCTGCTTAGGCTATCAATCTTATGGATTAGATGTTCATGAAAAGCACTTAGAACTTGCTAAAATCTTGGCAAAAGAAAACGGCATTCCCGATGATATCTTTATTCTAAATCACGCCAACAAATTGTCCTTTTCAGACGATTACTTTGATATTGTTACAATGTTTTCAGTGCTCGAACATATCGATGATTTCACCCTAGCTTGGTTACTTCCGGAGCTAAAGCGCATTTGCCGGGGAGTTATATATGTATTAGTTCCTAACCGTTTGAAGCCCACAGATGATCATACTGGTCTACGTTTTGTTCCTTGGATGCCAAGGCGGCTAGCGGTTCGATACGTGAAAATGCGAGGTAGAAAACATGGATACTTTATTTCTCGAGATAGTTCGTGGGATGTTTATTACAGGAGTTTCCCTAAAATAATTTCTATATTCCACCAGTATGGCTTTACTTTAGATTTTTCACCAGACGCGGTGGTTTATCCGCCGTTGGATAGGGCTCCACCTATTACTCGCATAGGCAGACATTTAAAGTTAGGAGCACGAAAGGTCTTCATAGGAATTCCACTTCCTCTGAGGATAATGATGAAGCTTGGTTACCCCAAGCAGGCTTTTTATCCTTACTTGAATTTGATATTTGTTCCCCAAAGGAGCAGAAAATGAGGATTACCTTTATATTACCCGGATACTTATGGAGGCCCGTAGGTGGTTATAGGGTGGTTTATGAATATGCCAATCAACTTGTTGCTCGAGGTTATGAGGTAGTTGTTGTTCATCCCCGTTTTCTCAGAAATATCAATCCTCCACCTAACCTTTATCGATGGCTACGTAGGAAAGCTGGTTATTTGTGTAATTTAGTTTGGAGGCCAAAAGTGGAGTGGCAACCTATAGATCGACGCGTACAAATGATTTATGTACCATATCCAACTGCAAAGTATGTTCCAAACGCTGATGCAGTCTTTGCTACTGCCTGGCAGACAGCTGAATATGTCATTAAATATCCCCCTGAGAAAGGACAAAAGTTCTATCTCATACAAGATTTTAGCCCATACTTGGGTCCAAAAACAAGATTGGAAGCTACATGGAGGGAGCCTTTCAAAAAAGTGGTTTATTCACGTTGGCTTTATGACAAGGTCATACGAAGTGGTGTACCCAAAAGTGATATAATACTTATACCACCAATTGGTATAGATCACCAAAGATTTCGTCTCTTGGAAGATATTGTTACCAGACCGAAGAGAGTTGCCATGATGTTTTCACTTGGGAGCTATAAGGCACCAGAGGATGGATTGAAAGCGATTGAAATATGCAAAAAGGAATATAAAGACTTTCAGGCAGTTATGTTCGGTCTAAGTTCCAGACCTAAAGTGCTACCTTCTTGGATAAAATACATGGCTAATATTAGCGAGGAAAAGTTGGTCCATCTCTATAACTCTAGCGGTATTTTCCTCTCTTCCAGTATTGCTGAAGGCTTTGCCTTGCCTCCTGCTGAAGCTATGGCTTGTGGATGTGCAGTGGTTGCGACCGATAGTGGTGGTATTCGTGAGTATGCTGAGCATGAAAAGACAGCCTTGCTTTCTCCACCGAGGGATCCAGAGGCACTAGCGAAAAATTTACTTCGCCTATTAAAATATGATGATTTACGGATTCAACTTGCAAAGGCAGGACACAAACGGATACAAGAATTTACCTGGGATCAAAGCACGGATTTGCTAGAGCAATTTTTGCTACAGCACGTGAAGATATGATAGAGCTATAGTCAACATAGTAAGGAGGAAACAAGAATGCCTAAGAAAGCTCTAATTACTGGAATTACAGGGCAAGATGGAGCATATCTAGCAAAGTTGTTGCTTGAAAAGGGTTACGAAGTCTACGGGGCTTGTCGCCGAACTTCGGGTATCATGTCATGGCGACTTGAAGAGTTGGGCATCTTGGACAAGATCAAGCTCATCTACATGGACCTGTTGGAACTCACTAATATCATGCGGGTGATCGAGAGAATAAAGCCTGATGAAGTTTATAATTTAGCTGCTCAGAGTTTTGTCGCCACCTCTTTTGAACAGCCGATTTTAACCTCTGAAATCAACGCCGTAGGAGCCTTAAGGATTCTCGAAAGCATAAGAACCATTACCCCAAGGACTAAATTCTATCAGGCTTCTTCAAGTGAGATGTTCGGTAAAGCCTTAACTGAACGTCAGAAGGAGGATACCCCCTTCTACCCGAGGAGCCCTTACGGGGTGTCCAAGTTATTTGCCCATTGGATTACGGTGAATTACCGTGAGTCTTATAACATGTTCACCGTTTCGGGTATTTTGTTTAACCACGAATCTCCTCTACGAGGTGAGGAATTTGTTACAAGGAAGATCTCCAAGGGGGTGGCCCGAATCAAGCTGGGTCTGCAAGATAAGCTAGTCCTAGGGAACCTGGATGCTAAACGAGATTGGGGATATGCTCCCGATTATGTTGAGGCCATCTACCTAATGATGCAACAAAATAAGCCAGATGACTATGTCATTGCGACTGGAGAGAACCACTCCGTCCGTAAGTTTGTACACCAGGCTTTTAAGGTTGTAGACATCGAACTAGAGTGGGAAGGGGAAGGAGTAGAGGAGAGAGGTGTGGATAAGGCCACAGGCAAAGTGGTTGTCGAGGTCAGCCCGGATTTCTACCGGCCGGCTGAGGTGAACACGTTGTTGGGCGACTACTCAAAGGCAAGGGCAAACTTGGGTTGGCAGCCTAAAACATCGTTCGACGAGCTGGTGGAGATCATGGTAGAAAGGGATCTGGAAAGAGAGGGAAAGAGGACGTGATGACGGATTCGAAGGAGGACTGGCCCAAGGTGGCGATCATCGTCCTGAACTGGAACGACTGGCGGGATACGATTGAGTGCCATGAAAGGGTCATTTTCCGAAAATACAATATACTGCTGAGAAGCAAATGCCGTATGAGGAGTGGAAGATGGAAAAAATTAGATCGCACTAGGTCAATCTGAATGTTTGCTGCTGAATAGAAGAAGAATGCAATCAAAAATCTCCATTGTCGTCCTAAACTGGAATGGATACAGGGATACGATAGAATGTATCGAGTCCCTCAAAAAGGTCACTTATCCAAATTACGAAGTCGTCCTTGTGGATAATGGCTCTACAGATGGGTCTGAGGAAATCTTAAGGGAGAAATTCCCCGATGTACCGTTCATCCAGACAGGCGAGAATCTCGGTTTTGCAGGAGGGAATAATATTGGAATACGACATGCCCTGAGCAATGGAGCAGATTATGTAATCTTGTTAAATAACGACACTGTTGTTGACAAGGAATTTGTAACTGCAATGGTAAGGGTTGCAGAGGCCGATAAATCCATCGGTATATTAACCTCTAAGATATATTTTTATGACAGACCGGATACTATATGGTATGCAGGGGCAATATTTAATCTCAAAACAGGCAGAAGCAGACATATTGGCTATAACAAAAAAGATAAGGGGCAGTATAATAAGGTTCGGGAAACCGACAGGGCGTGTGGGTGCTTAATGATGGTCAGCCGAAAAGTTTGTGAAACTGTTGGACTGATGAACCCTGAGTATTTTTGTTACGGTGAAGAGGTTGATTGGTCTTTAAGGGTAAAGAATGCGGGTTATCGGGTCGTTTTTGTCCCTAACTCGAAGGTCTGGCATAAGATTTCCGGTTCTACCGGAGGTGCTGGTAAGGGTTTCTATCTTTATTACTCTGTCAGAAACCACCTCAGATTGATAAATACATATCTACCTTTTAAGTCGAAAGTAATGAGTATCGTTAGGGATATGCTTGTCATTGGTAGACATCTTTTCAGCATATTCACTGTGGGTGTGAATAAAGGCTACGGGATTAAAAACCTCTGGTTTGGGGTTAGAGATTATTATCACGGCAGGTTTGGTAAAAGGGAATTGTAAAGTTCGATTTTTATAGAAATGCCTTTATCTCCTTAACAAGAAATTCTGCATCTTCATATGCCTTCATGGCATCATCATAGGTATAATTCTTCTCGAAGTAAAAAGATGGAGCCCTGGCTTCACTTAGCCACATAGATATAATCCTTATCCTTTCTAATACTTCTTTATCTGTAGGAGGATATTTCTCCCTTACCCTCTGAACAAAGACCTCTCCAACATCATGCACCTTTGGATAGTCAATGCCCAAAACCTTCAGTGCACCTTTTAAAATGAGTTCTACTACCTCCTGGGCCCTTCTTACTGTCATATTATGATCCATATCATCCTTTGCAGCCTTGAGATCTCTAGAAAAGATGCGTTCTGCCTCTCTTATGAGTCTCTCTCCACTCTCACGATTTGTCATAGTTCAAAGACCTCTCCAGGAACAAGATCTGGCTTGAGGTCCCAGTACCAGCTACCATCTTCGAGCAATACCCTCTTTGCCCCCAGCTCCCTTAATCGAACTTTAATCTCATCGAGCCTCTTCTTGAAAAAGTCCGCTCTGTCAAAAAGGATTATAGAACTATCAATCATGTCTAAGAAAATATATCTATTCTCATTAGATTCCTCTTCCGTCAGGATAAGAAAACTGAGGTAAGGATAGAGCCCATCCCTCTCGAATTTTCTGTATGAAGATCTCCCACTGAGACCCTCTCGAACCTCTAATATGGGCTGTAGCCTTTTGTAATATGCCTGAGGGGCTTCTTTCAGTATAATCAGCAGGTCAATATCGCTCTGCTTATTAGCCTGCACTCTTGCTACAGAGCCATAAAGGATTATTGAAGTAAGATTTGTGCTGAGCTTCTCTAAAAGGAGATCCTTAAACTCTCCTAATAGCTCTTTATAGACCTTAAACCCAATCCTTTCTTCTTTTGCCCTATTCATCCTGATACCAGGGAGATTAATCCTTCTTTCTATTATATATAATTCTCTAAATCACCCTTCATAATTATATCAAAGTGCAAGCGACTGGGCCATCTAATTATTCTTTACTATTTATTTAAAAGCCTTCTATAAAGTTCTATGTGAGCATTAATTGTGTCTTCCCATACAAAATTCCTAATCTCTGTTGACACATATTCGCCCTTGAAGACCTTCTCAACACCTTCTGCCAGTTCTTTTGGGCTTTTTGGTTTAACGAGCACATACCTTCCAGAGATTACTTCTGGCAAAGAGCCAACATCTGTTGCAACAACAGGCTTTTTCATCGCACATGCCTCAACACATGTAAACCCAAAACCCTCATTTAAAGAAGGGACCACAACACAGTCACTCGCTGCGATATAATAGGGGAGTTCTTCCTGAGGCAAAGGGTCAATCAGTATTACATCAAGATTTTGTTTTTGTATTATTTCTATTATTTCCTGATATTTGACAGCCGGTTTTTTAGCAAGGACTAAAAGAAGCCTTGAATTCTTTATACGTTCTTTTATCAAAGGCACCGCCCTGACAAGGCACTCAACTCCTTTAATCATACCGGGCCTCCCGTGGTACATATAAAGAAATGTATCGTCTTTAATACCAAGCTTTTCTCTTATCTCCTGTCTTTTCTCTTCCTTTCTATAATCAAATATTCTGTAATCCACACCTGGATAAATGAGGTGAAGTTTTTCAGCTGGAATTCCCCATTTTTCAAGTGATTTCATTGTATTCTTCGAAATGCATACATGTGTGTCATATCTCAATGAAAGTATAAACCGCTCAAAAAAATGGTATGTCAGGGCTGCAAATCGGCTAAAGCCAAGCTTATACCATTTTTTGCCCAAGACTTCAAGCGGCATCATAACAACAGGCTTGTGATTAATCCTTGACGCAAGCCATGCAGGAAAAGCTCCGTTATATGTCATTGTATGGATTATATCAGCATCGCGGGAGCTTTTGATTGACCTGTATATTGCGAAAAATGTATACCAGTGCCTGTCGGCAAACCTCGGAACACTCACCCTGTAAATTCTAACGCCGTTTTTAACCTCATATTTCTCAGCGCCTGCAAGCCTGCACGTGATAACATCGCATTGATGCCCGCGTTCTATCAATCCCTCAGCAAGTGTTTTGAAAAAAGTTTCTCCTCCGCCAATATGGGGTGGATAATACTCTATGATAAAACAGATCTTCAAATTTTCAACCCGTCTTTACCACCGAATTAATCACTCCCAGTACCTTTTCAGCAGTCCTCTCCCATGTAAATTCTTTTACCCTCTCAAACCCTTTAGATATCAGTACCTTTCTTAAGTCTTTGTTTTTTATTGCACTGTATATTTTTTCAGCCATTTCATCTATATTATGGGGGTCGAAAAGCAAACCAGCATCACCAACCACCTCCGGGATGGATGTCATATTGGATACCACAACAGGTGTACCTGATGCCATCGCCTCAAGTATGGGAAGCCCGAATCCCTCATAAAATGATGGGTAAACAAAGATGTCAGCTAATGAATACAGGGAGAGAAGTTCGTCATCTTGTAGAAAGCCTGTAAAGATCACAACATTCTCAAGACCTGATACCTTTATAATCTTCTGCAACTCTTCATAATATCTATCCTTATGTCCTGCTAATACAAGCTTATGAGCTATATCATATTTTTTCTTAAGAATATTATATGCCTTTACAAGACCATCTAAATTCTTATATTTACGCGTTGAAGCTACACAAAATATAAACCTATCTTTGATGCCAAACCTATTTTTTACTCTGTCAACATCAATCACATGTTTCCTGAGGTCTTCATCGCAACCTCCATAAACAACTGATATTTTGTCCTCAGGCACACCAAGCCATTTCATTATCCCATTTCTGGAACTTTCTGAAACCGTAATAATCCTGTCAGCAGACTTAGCAGTCCTGTGTAAAAGGTATCTAAGTGCTAGACGCTCTGATAGTAAGAAATTTTCTGGATGCGAAAATGATATAAGGTCATAGATTATAACTATGGAGGGACAAAAGGAGATTTTAGGTGCAATATTTCCGACTGACAGGACAACATCCACCTTTTCTTTTTTAAGCTGAGATGGTAAAACAAATTGCTCCCACAGTATCTTGGCAGGTCTAACCCTCGCAGAAACAGGTGATACAATCTCTCTGAAATTATCTGCAAGTCCAAAGGTTCCAGCATTGTCTCTGTTTCCAAAAACCAGATATTCGTTTTTCTTATCCATAGAAGCCAGCCCTTTGAGAAGACCCCTCAAATATCTCTCTATACCTCCTCCTTCACCTGCGACAAGGAATATGGCGTTTATACCAATCCTCATGTTGTAATTCTCCTCAGGAATGCTGTAAGCCCCCTTAAATAAACAGGCAGGCTTCTGGGGTTTTCTGTTATCCTTTTCATATAATTGAGCAATATTCTGGGTCTAAGATAAAACCTTCTGAACATTTTCTTTGAATATCTATGCATATCATCCTCTGTCAAACCTTTTGGAACAAACACAACATTTAGCTCATTCATTTTCTTCCAGTCATCTTCAAATTCTCCATACTGTGAGGCAATCTTATAAAGCCTGCTTCCAGGGAATGGGGTCATCATGCTAACACTTATATCATCAAGAGGTATTCTCAAGGCAAAGTCAATAGTTCTTTTAATTGTATCATGGGTGTCAATCGGATGGCCTATAATAAAAAACCCTTTTGAAAGCATACCTGCCTTCCTGGTCCATCTGACAGCCTGTTCAACCCTATCGAGGTCGAGATTCTTCCCTACGAATCTCATTACCTCTGGGTCACTTGTCTCGATGCCATAACCTATGCTCCAGCAACCTGCCTTTTTCATCAAACTCAGAATCTCAGGTGTTACAGCATCTGCCCTTGCAAGACAGGACCAGCTTATCCTGATACCACGATTAATTATCCCCTCACAGATTTCAATAAGTCGGGACTTAAAGGTCACAAAGGTGTCGTCCTCAATCAATATCTCTCTAATGCCGAATCTTTTATAAAGATATTCTATCAGCTCAAGTATATATTCAGCGCTGTGCCCCCGGCATTTATTACCGAATACAGAACGGTCACAGAAGATACATTTATATGGACAACCGCGGGTTGTGACTATATAAACTGCAGGAAGCTTCTTGAAACGAAATGGTGGTGGACGATATTTATCAGGGAAGTCTTTGAGAATATCCCATGCAGGGAAAGGGAGTTTATCCAGGTCATCCAAAAATATTCGTGGAGCAGTCTTTATAATACTGTTTCCCTCCCGGAAAACAATACCTAAAATATCAGGGGTTTTTCCTCCATACTCCAGAGAATTTATCAGCTCCATTATAGTTTCCTCGCCCTCACCTATCACACCGAAATCGAAGGATTTGAAAAGTCCCATTGTTTCTTCAGGGATAGCAGTAAGATGAGGCCCTCCGATTATAATTTTTATATTGCTATTGATTTTCTTTATCTCACCTGCAAGTGCAGAGGCATTGAAGATTGAAAGTGTAGTAGCAGATATACCCACATACTCCGGGTTAATTGCAATCATCTCATCTAAAAGTTCCCTCAAAGAAAGTCCTAATGATGAGGCCTCTATAACAGAAACTGCATAGCCCTCTCTTCTGAGTACAGCTGCAAGGTAAAGTATACCAAGTGATGGGAGTGTATTAGCTGCTCCTAATAGTTTTCCATATCTCTCTTCGAGCGTAATGGGGGGTGTAGTAAGAACAATTTTTTGGTTTTCAGGCAAGGCTAAGGTATTCCTTCAGGGCGTCCTTCCAGTGTCTCAATTCTTCAATCCCTTCAAGCTTGAGCATGGTATTCCCAAGTACTGAGAAGGCAGGCCTTTTTGCCGGCCTATCTATATAATCTGAAGTTACCGGCCTTATATTTATATCAACACCTTTCTGCCTCGCTATCTCTACTGCAAACTCATACCACGAACACCTACCTGCATTTGTTATGTGATATATCCCGTACCCTTTGCCGAGGAGTTCCTTTATTTTCTTTGCAAGGTCGTTAGTATATGTTGGAGTCCCTACCTGGTCATCCACAACATCAAGTTCCTTTCTATCTGATAAAAGCCTCAGTATTGTATCCACAAAGTTCTTCCCATTTTTCCCATAAAGCCACGCTGTCCTGACGATATAAAACCTGTTAGTCAGTGACATAACAAAATTTTCGCCGAGAAGTTTAGAAAGTCCATACTTATTTATCGGGTTAGGCTTATCCCATTCATTATACGGTTCAGTCTTCTGACCATCAAAGATATAATCTGTACTTATATAGATTATCGGGCAATTGATCTCCTCGCAGGCCATTACAACATTCCTTGTACCTATACCATTAACAAGATATGCCTTTTCGTAATCAAGTTCGCAACCATCTACATCGGTAAAGGCAGCAGCATGTATCAGATAATCAGGCTTGATCTCCCTGATTACATTCATAACACGGTCAAGATGGGTAATATCAAGGACCTTATGTGATAGACCAACAATCTCTATATCCCGAAAAATATTATAGATAGCATAGCCCAGCATTCCACCTGAGCCTGTCACAGCAACATTCATACCTTCAGCCTCTCCCCGTATTGTGCCTCGTAATACCTGATATATTCACCTGAGATAATCCTCTCCCACCAGTCTTTATTCGAAAGATACCAGTCAATTGTCCTGTTAAGTCCTTCTTCAAACATCACTTCTGACTTCCATCCAAGCTCTCTCTCTATCTTTGAGGGGTCAATAGCATATCTCCTGTCGTGGCCTGGCCTGTCCTTGACAAATGTGATAAGGTTAAGCATCTCGTCTTCTGGTGTACCAACCCTTTCGGATATCTTTTTAAGCACAGTTTTCACGACCTCGATGTTTGTCTTCTCATTTCTCGCACCGATGTTATAGACCTCACCAGGCCTGCCTTTATGGAATATAATATCGAGAGCCTTACAGTGGTCTATGACGTATATCCAGTCTCTGATATTCATCCCGTCAGCATAAATAGGGATATGCTTTCTGTTGATTGCATTGAGTATCACAAGGGGGATTAGTTTTTCAGGAAACTGATACGGACCATAGTTATTGGAACATCTCGTTATGATGGTCTTCGCACCATAGGTCTTGAAATAAGCCATGACGAGCATATCCGATGCTGCCTTGCTCGCAGCATACGGGCTGTTTGGCTGAACTGGTGAGACCTCTGTAAAAAACCCCTCATCTATAGAGCCATAGACCTCATCGGTTGATATATGTAAAAAAAGGCATTCCCTCTGTCTTGCTGCTTCAAGCAGGTTGTGTGTGCCTATAACATTGGTCTGCAGAAATGGATACACATCGAGGATGCTCCTATCAACATGGCTCTCTGCAGCAAAGTTTAAAATTGCATCAAATTCGATTCCTTCTATTATCTGCCTGTCACAGATATCACCTTTTATGAATGTATAATTAGGTAGGGTCTCGACATCCTTCAGGTTTTCAAGATTACCTGCATAGGTAAGTTTATCTAAATTGATGACATGATACTGAGGATATGTAGCAAGCACATATCTTATAAAATTCGACCCGATAAACCCTGCACCACCTGTAACAAGCAGTTTCATCCTTCAACTCTGAAAGGACTTTTAGGGTCATCCTCATATCTTATCTCATCAATTAGTTCTTTCCTCCCCCATCCCCTATAAAGCCTGTCGGGCATGTTAAAGATATATCCATCAGTATCGCCGATATTCTTATAAGCGTGTACGACCCCAGGTGGGATGAGAGCAACAACCGGCACACCTGATATTTCGATTATCCTGCTCTCTTTATAAGTAGCTGATGTCCCTCTGTTGTCCCAGAGATACAGCCTGAATTTACCTATAAAACAGAAAAAATCTGTCTGCTCTTTATGCTCATGCGGGCCTCTTACAACCCCTGGTTTTGTCATGGACAGGTATGCCATAGCTGGTCTGAATTTAGATTCGTCATTCCTGAAGATCTCTGTAAGCCAGCCTCTCCAATCCTCACGTAATGTTAATTCGATTATTTTAAATCCTTCCAAACCTACACCTCCACCACAGAGTCATCTCCGAGCATAAGTCTGAGCGCCTTATGTCTGTTGTTTCTTAAAAGGGTTACCCTGCGACCGATAAGGCTTTCTTCCATTCTCTCGATATCTCTTACCTCACTCCCATCCATTATCACTGAATGCTCAAGAGAGGAGCTCTTTATCCTTACATTGTTGCCTATGCTTGTATATGGACCAACAAAAGAATCCTCTATTATGGTATTCTCGCCTATTACTACAGGTCCTCGTATGGTGCTACTTTTTATAACAGACCCTTTCCCAACACTTATACGGCCAAGGAGTTTACTATTACTGTCCACACTGCCGTTAATACTTCCCTTCAGCCATTCATCCAGCATAATAGCATTTGCAGTAAGAAGGTCATCTTTCTTCCCTGTATCAAGCCACCAGGTATCAAGAATAAAACTCTCTACAGTAAAGCCCATATCTATGAGTCCTTGTATGGCATCGGTAATCTCGAGCTCCCCCCTCTTAGAAGGTTTAATGCTTTCTATAGCCTTATGAATATTTTGAGAGAAAATATAGATACCAACAAGTGCAAGGTTCGATGGTGGTTCATCAGGTTTCTCGATGAGCCTTATTAGCCTCCCGTTTGCAGAGACTTCTGCAACACCAAAATTTTTGGGGTCTTCTACCTCTTTCAAAAGTATAAGTGCATCTGGAGAATTCCTTTCAAAATCCTGTAAGAACCTGCTAATACCACCTCCGATAAGATTGTCCCCCAGGTACATAACAAATGGAGAATCTCCTAAGAAATCCCCTGCAATTTTTACAGCATGTGCCAGGCCACCCGGTATATCCTGAATTATGTATTGTATCTTTATATTCCATCGGTTACCATCGCCTACAGCCTCTTTTATCTCATGACCTGTTTCAGGAGAAATGATAATACCAACCTCTTTTATACCTATCTGAGCAATGTTGTCTATGCAGTAAAAAAGGATAGGCCTGTTTGCAACAGGCACAAGTTGTTTTGCACCAGAATATGTCAGTGGCCTGAGCCTCGTCCCTTTACCTCCACTTAATATAAGGGCCTTCATACCTCCTATGATAGTCAAGAATCTACTCATTGGTCAATGGTCACTAAGACAGGCAGGGCATGGTATTTGATATGACACCTTTTTAGGGTAACTGTTTTGACGGGTTTATAATCCAGATATTCCCGAACTCTCTTTCCTGATATGCCTTAACAAGGCCAAGCCTGATTAGCTCAAGGAGTGCGATGAATGTAACTATTAGCTGAACCTTCGTTATGCCTTCTTTAAAAACCTCCTCGAATCTGATGGCCTCCTGGCCTTCAAGCATCTCTATTATCATAGATATCCTGTCCTTTACTGTGAGAGTCTCTTTTGTTATAGCTACAATTTCTGGTGGGGCTTTATCAAGTATCTTTTTGAATGCATCGAGAAGGTCAAAAAGGTTAATATCAAAAAGATAAAACTCAGCATCATCTGATACAGGTTCTCTGCGAAATACCTTCATCCACTCCTCTTCTCTTTCCTTAAGACCGAGTGCTGCTTCTTTAAATCTCTGATATTCAAGCAGCCGGTGGACAAGTTCCAGTCTCGGGTCTTCCTGTTCCTCTGAAGGTGCATCTTCATTAGGTGGAAGTAGCATTCTCGATTTAATATAGATAAGTGTTGCAGCCATAACGAGAAACTCTCCTGCAATCTCAAGATTGAGCTCTTTCATCATCTTTATATATTGAAGATACTGATGAGTGATTAAGGCAATAGGTATATCGTAGATGTCAATCTTGTTTTCTCTGATGAGATGCAGAAGTAGGTCAAGCGGGCCTTCAAATACAGGAATTTTTATGCTATAAATACCTTCCACCCTTAATACCTGTAAGCATGTATTTGCAGATATTATACATCAAAAGAAGTGTTGGGAACAGAACATTTATACTTGTAAAGGCTTCTTCTCTGTGGTATTCTTAGCAATTATGGAACAAAGGTTTGAATTAACTGACAATGAGATCGAGGAGATTAAACAGAAACTCATATCCGTCCTCAAGAGTCATGATGAGATTTCATTCGCTTATATTCATGGCTCGTTTGGAACTCTCCCCTTCAGAGATATAGATATCGGTGCATACTGCTTTATACTTGAAGATAAATTATTCGATTTTGAAATTGAGATGTCTTCCAAACTTCAGACAGCTTCTGGCTATACTGTAGACTTTAAAGTAATAAACTACGCACCAATTGGGTTTCAATTCTCAGTAATAAATGAAGGGACTTTACTTTTTGAGAGAGATAAAGAACTTAGGCTTAATTTCGTAGAGGAGGTTGGATTAAGGTACATGGACTATTTTGAGTTCTCAAAATCATATTTCAGGGAGCTTATGGGGTGTATAGAGAAATAAACATAGAAAAGATTAAGACTCTTGAAAAAGACCTTCTGAATACAGTCTCAGAGATTAAAGCCATTACAGTTGTAGAAGAAGAAGTTTTTATAAAAGGGAAGAAGGAAATATATTCTCTGCGTTATCTTTTAATTGAAGCTGTTGAGGCTATGGCAAATATATGCAACCATATCCTTGCCCGGATTATAGGCCAGGTGCCTAAAGGTTATCCCGACTGCTTCGAAAAATTATCTGATGCCAAGATTATCACAAGAGAACTTAGTGAAAGACTAAAGAAAGTTACCGGTCTGAGAAATATCATCATACATAAATACTGGGGGATAGATGACCGTAAGGTCTTTAAATCCACAAAAGAAAATATTGGAGACTTTGAGGAATTCTTAAAACAGATAAATAAGTTTATTAAGCCACAGAAGCCTTGAGCCATTTATAACAGAGGCATTTAGGGACTCAATCATCTCCTCGTGATTTACATCAAGTCCTTCTTTTTTCTTAAACGGCTTGAATGCTATCTTTGTCTTAACCTTTAATAACTTCTTTACATCCGTATCTTTCGCCCCTGATTTAATCAGGGATTTGCCTATTATCTTTGAAATCTCTATGAAAATCTCTCTGTGAGACTTTGCATCACCTGCTGGCTCAACTGCTTTACACAGGTATTTAAGCCTTCCAAGATAATCAACTATCGTGCCTTCAGATTCAAGGGCTACTACTGATGGAAGTACTATATCTGCCTGTCTTGCAAGCTCTGTCATGTGCGAATTCTGGACGATGAGAAAATCAACATCCGGTCTTTCATTTAAAGGTAGTTCGCCAATGGCATAGAGAACCTTTACATCGCTCTTTGCTCTTTGCTCTTTGCTCTTTGCTATATCAACCATCTCCTTATAGGATTTTCCTCCGCCCACAAGCCCCATTAAAACAACTCCTTTTGCATTGCTCTCAAATGGCACTGAGATTGCCTTTCCTTTAATCATTGCTATATTTGCTGATACTTCATATAGTAAAGGAGCGGAAAATATTAGAGGATTCTTTGCTTCTATAAATATCTCAGAAGCCTTCACTGCCTCATCTGAAGGGTCAATATTAACCAGGGCCTGAACCATCTCCTTAGGAGCCTTGATTCCCTTTGAGATAACAGCCTGTGCAATCTCTGAGAGTATCCTTGCCTCATCTCCTATGAGAGTGAGTGTAGCTACAGATGAAATCTTAGGCTCTTCTGAATTTATAACGATCAGTTTAGCACCTGCATTTACCTTCCTCCTTATAATTGCATCGAGTGCAGGCAGGACCCTTCTCCACTGGCTTGGATTAAGCCCGACAAGGATGATAAGGTCTGTTGAATCAATAGCTGAGAGCTGACAGCTATCAGCTATAAGGGAATCAGCATTTGCATAGAGGCTTACTGTTGAATCAATATTTTTTGTCTTTACAACATCTGAGGCAAACTTTTTCAATATCAGTGCATCCTCATTCAGAATCCCTGCTGTGCTTATAAAACCTGCAGAATCGCCTGCTTCTTTCAGCTTCTCTGCAACAATACCAATAGCGTCTTCCCATGTAGTCTCTTTAAGCTCATCACCTACCCTTTTCATTGGAGAAACAACTCTCGTCTCACTTTTTATATAGTCAAAGCCATATCTGCCTATTGCACAGATATAGCGTTCAACTGAGCCTTCAGGGGCGCCTGCATTTATCTTTACAACCTCACCATCTTTTGTACTAACAGTAATATCACACGCATTCCCGCATGAAAGGCATACGGAGTTGACTTTTTCATATTCCCATTCCCTTCCCTTTCTCCATCTATCAGCTTCAAGAATGGCATTAACAGGGCATACATCAATACAACTACCACAGAATGTACATTCTGACTCTTGAAGTGGTCTGTCATTTGCAGTAACAACCTTTGCTCCAACACCCCTTCCCATGAAATCAAGGACAGCCGTCCCCTGATGTTTACATACACGAACACATCTTCCACATAAGATACAATAGTCAGGGTCACGCTTTATAAAAGGATTTGCCTCATCCACAGGATAGCCGAGTTTCTTTCTTGTAAAGGATGATTCTTTAAGCTCAAAGTCATAGGCATACTTCTGAAGATTGCATACGCCTGCCTTTGTGCATGTCATACAATCGAGTGGATGCATTGAGAGGATAAGGTCTATAACGAATTTCCTAAGCTCTTCTATCTTCTCAGTCTTTGTATGGACAATCATTCCGTCCTTAACCCTCGTATTACATGCTACTAAAGGTGCCTTCATACCCTCTACTTCCACAAGACAGAGCCTGCATGCACCAATCCCTTTCATTCCCTTGAGATAACAGAGATTTGGTATATGAATCCCTGCAAACTCTGCAGCATCTATCAGGTTCATCCCCTCGGGAACATTTATCTCCTTGCCGTCTATCTTAAGGGTTACCATGTTTGTCCTCCTTAATTATTTAGGATTTGGGATTTAGGATTTAAATCCCTAATTCTTAACTCCTAATTCCTAAATTGAGACGGAATTTAGGATTTTTTGACTTAATCGTTCTGATTGCTGCCGAAAAAATCGCAACTAACTCATTTGCTTCCTTAAGTAAAAACTTAGTTCTTCCTTGTCGCATTTCAACTCTAATTCGTTAATAAATTCAAGCCAAAACAAACTTTCATCTATTTCTTCATCAACTGTTTTTAATTTATTCAGAAAATCAGCGCTTGATTTTCCCCTGCACGCTGCTCTGTAATTTGCTGCAACAGATGATGACGCTTTTAATAATAGGAGATAACATCTGCTGCTTTGTTTTGTTCCAAAGTCATCAAGAATTTGAAAATTCTCAAAGCAAATTCTTTTGTTCTCTTCTTCAAATCTTCTTTATTCACTTTAAATCCCAAATCCTAAATCCTAATTCCTAAATTAAATTATCTCGACTAACTCTCTTTCTTTTGAGCTAACTAATATAATTGCCTCTGTTGGACATACCTTTATACATTCACCACACTTTGTGCATCTCTTCTGCCTTATCTCAAAGGGCAGATAACCACTAAGATAGGGCTTTTTCTTTTCTCCGATAATCACATCAAATATGCAAACAACCTGACATTCACCGCACATTATACATCTATCAGGAACAATTCTGTATTCTATATATGCAAGGCATTCCTTCTCAGGGCATATACCTTCTATATGCTCTTTAAAGTCAGTATCCATCCACTCAAGGATGAATCTTGCTGTATCCTTGCCTTTCTTACACATAGATGCCTCAAGCATTTTAGATGCAATCCTTCTCAGGGCAAAAAGGTCTGTTTCAGAACCATGCCCTTCAATAATGGTTTTTAGCCTTATTTTTGCCTCATATGTTCCAAATGCACAAGGAAAGCATTTCCCACACATGGGATCTGAAAGGAACTTTTCTATATAATAAAGTGTCTTTTGAACAGGGCAGTGCTTCTCTTCTGCCTCTCTTTTAATATCCTCGACCTTTAACTCCTTATGTTCTGACATACTTAACCCTTAATAAATCTCCTTTGCCATATAGCAGATCTCCGGGAGTAGATATGAGACCAAATCTCTAAGGGTAATCATCCCGACTATCTTATCCCCTTCAACAACTGGTAAATGTCTGATATTCTTTTTTACCGTAACAGCTATTGCTGAACTTATTTCCATTGAAGGGTCGAATATTGTAATATCCTTTCTCATTACATTCTCAATAGTCTCATTCTCGAAAGAGATATTATTAACAACACAACGCACAATATCTCTCTCAGTAAATATACCTGCTAATTTATTGTTCTCATCAACGACGAATATCCCACTAACGCTCTTCTCACTCATGATTTTTACCGCATCTGCAACCCTGCGATTTTTAGCAACGGTTATTATTAATGGGAGTTTTGATTCTAAGATATCTCTTAATATCATCTTGCACCTCCTTTCAATGATATCTATACTTTCAAGAGGTATTTTAAATTCCTCTTCAAGCCTTACATGTCTTAGACTCCTTATCTTAACTGCATCTACAGGGCAGGCATAGTAGCAAGCCTTGCATTTCGTGCAGTAATCACGAGCAATAAAGTATCTATTCCTTGTTTCAATGACAGCATCATATGCACATGCCTGTTTACAGAGACCACACCTGATGCATTCGATCTGGTTTATTACAAAGATCCCGATGTTACAAACTTTTGCCCTGCAGTATTTATCTCTCACATGCTCTTCATACTCTTCTCTGAAATATCTTATTGTTGTAAGCACTGGATTGGGTGCACTATTTCCAAGACCGCAGAGAGAACCTTTCTCCACAAGTTCTCCAAGCCTCTCAAGCCTTTCTATATCTCCTTCCTCACCATTGCCTGAAGTTATCTTTTCGAGTATCTGGAGCATCTGGTATGTGCCTATTCTGCATGGCGGACACTTTCCGCATGATTCGGACTGTGTGAAGGAAAGGAAGAATTTGGCAACATCAACCATACAGTTATCCTCATCCATAACAACCATGCCACCTGAACCCATCATAGAGCCAACCTTCCAGAGGGAGTCGAAATCCACAGGCAGATTAAGATACTGCGCAGGTATACACCCTCCCGAAGGACCTCCTGTCTGGACAGCCTTGAATTTCTTTCCGCCTATGATGCCACCGCCAATGTCATATATTATTTCTCTCAGGGTGATACCCATGGGGACTTCGACAAGTCCTGTATTCCTAACCTTTCCTGTCAGGGCAAATACCTTTGTGCCTGGCGAGCCTTCAGTCCCTATACTCAGGAACCAATCTGCACCCTTTTCTATGATTGGAGGAACACAGGCATAAGTCTCTACATTATTAAGATTAGCGGGATAACCCCATGGACCACCGCCAAGCTCTGAAACCCTCGGAGGCCTCGCCCTCGGAAAACCTCTGTTACCCTCTATTGAGGCAACAAGTGCAGTAGCCTCACCGCAGACAAATGCACCTGCTCCTTCCCTTATATGGACTGTAAAATCAAATCCTGTTCCAAGAATATTTTTCCCTAAGAGCCCGAGCTCTTCTGCCTGTTTAATAGCTATACTTAGATTTTTAACAGCAAGCGGGTATTCATGACGGACATAAATAAATCCATAATGTGCATCTATCGCATAAGCACAAATAAGCATACCTTCAAGCAGGCTATGAGGGTCGCCCTCCATGATTGACCTATCCATAAAAGCACCAGGGTCACCCTCGTCACCATTAGCTATAACAATCTTAATTGCACATGGGGCACTTTTAGTATGCGCCCATTTTGCGCCAGCAGGGAACCCTGCACCGCCCCGGCCTCTGAGATTGGACTTGGTAACCTCTTCAAGCACTTGTTTAGGACTCATGGAGGAAAACATCTTCTCAACAGCTCTATAGCCGCCAACAGCAATGTAATGATAGATATTACATGGGTCTATCTTCCCATTATTCCTGAGTGCAATCCTTAGCTGTTTCTTGTAAAAAGGAATCTCCTCCATCACCTCTATAGGAGTCTCGAGAAAAGAATCCCTGTAAAGTAGGCTTCTGACAGGTAGCCCTGCTGAGTATGTAGTGGAAATAATCTCTTTTCCATTTTCATGGCTAACCTTTTGGTAAAAATACCCATATGGTTCAAGCTTCATAACAGGGCCCTTCTGGCAGAGACCCTGACACCCTGTCTTTACTAATTCGATCTCTAAGCCACTCTTATTTATCTCCTCCTCTAATGTCTTAACAACTTTATAAGAACCTGAGGCACTACATCCAGTTCCGCAGCAAACCCTTATCCTGTTTCTGCCAGGCCTGAATAACTCCTCACCAAGAAGTGGCCTTAGATTTTTAAGTTCTTCTATACTACTAAGTCTTTCCATCTTAGAAAGTAGCTAAGTAGTTAGTAGTAAGTAGTTAAGGGATTGTGATTTCCCCTTAGCTACCAGCTACTTGCTACTAACTACCCCATCACAATTCCTCCCTTATAGATTTAATTAATGTATTCAATTTTCTCGTCCCAATCTCACCTACAACATCTTCGTTGACCGTAGCCACAGGTGCAAGGCCACAACAACCTACACATCCTACTGTTTCGAGAGTAAGTGCAAGGTCTTCTGTGGTATCTCCAGCCTTTATACTGAATTCATCTTCGAGTGTACTCAAAACCCTTTTTGCACCCCTGACATAGCATGCAGTCCCCATACAAACCCTCACAACCTTCCTTCCCCTCGGTGTGAAGTGAAATTGCTTGTAAAAGCTCGCTACGCTGTAAATCTCAGCAAGAGGGAGATCGAGTTTCCTCGAAAGTCTCATTAATATATCTCCAGGCAGATAGCCATTGTCCTCCTGTATTTTCTGGAGGGTATGGATCAGGACACCCCTTTTCTTATCATGCTCACAAAGGATCCTGCCTACTTCACCTATCTGCTCATCAACATCAATCTCTTCTACTATCATTTAGCCTCCAACACCTGAGTGGGGTTTTGCAGCCTTCTCAAGCTCACGCCTTGCAGCCATATCCATAAGAATCCTTTCCACACCAAATCTCCCAGGTTCGTATTTCCTGAGCTTTAATGCCTCTCTTGCCCTGTCTATATAAATTAATGTAAGTGTTAGTATCTTCTCGGCATCTGGCTCAAAATGTAATGCACCTTTAAATCTTTTCCACCATACCTCTGTCATTATCCTTGTCACCTCTTCACTCGCTCCTACTGGAGATTCACCACCAAATATGACAGGCACACCAGAGGCAGCAAAGTAACAGCCTATTGCAATTGCCTTTTCACTCATCCACTCCGGAGCAATACCCACTGCTGGCATACCACCAATCTCATCAGAAAGACCACCCTCTTCTGCCATTGCAGATGCAATTGTAAGGATTCTCGAATTATCAACACATGCACCAAGATGGAGTATCGGAGGAATTCCAATCGCTTCACACACCTCTCTTAATCCTGGTCCGGCATTCTCCATAGCCATCTCGGGTGTGAGATACCCAGCGGTTCCACATGCAGCAGAGCCACAGCCTGTTGAGACTATGAGCACATCATTCTTAATCAACTCTATAGCAAGGAATCGGTGAAGGCCTGTGGATGGAACCCTCGGATTATCACAGCCTGCAAGTCCAACAACACCACGAATCCTTCCTGCCATGATTGCATCATTTAATGGTCTGAATGAAGCCCTCCAGGTTCCACCCTGCATGTATTCAATATATTCATGTGAAAAACCAGCTATGAGAGGATATTTCTCAGTCACATGGCTTCCTTCTACTTTTCTATTTGGGTAGTTATTAATAGCAATTCTAACTATCTCCCTCGCAATCTCTCTTGCCTTGTGTTCATCATATTCTATATGAACAGCGCCTGGTATCTTTGCTTTATAGGAACTGGTTATTATCTTTGTATGGAACTTCTTTGAAAGCTCAGTGAGTGCAGGCATAATACACTGGACATCCACTGTTAATACATCAATAAGGCCTGTCATAACCCCGAGCTCCTGATTTGTAAAACCACCTGCTGTTGGAATCCCATGCCTCATCAATACCTCATTTGCTGTGCAGCACATACCTCCAAGATTTATACCCTTTGCACCTTTTGATCTTGCATATGCAATCATCTCAGGCTCATTAACCACATCTATGATTATCTCTGCTAATGAAGGCTCATGTCCATGGACAACAATGTTGACCTCATCTTCCTTGAAGATTCCAAAACTTGCCTCTGCCTTCACTGGTTTGGGAGTTCCAAAAAGAATATCTGTAATATCTGTTGAGATCATGGAACCTCCCCAGCCATCAGAAAGAGAAACCTTCAGGGCACTTAAAAGAAGGTTGTCAGGGTCATGGTCAACACCCATATTTGTGCGGTGCATTGCCTCTGCTATCTCCCTGTCAACCCCTCTCGGAGTGATACCCCATTTTGCCCATCTCTCCTGCGTCTTTTTAGGAGCCCTTCTTACATAATTTAATTGTCCTTTCTGACGCCTGAAATCCTCAAGGAACTTGAGTGCTACATCCCTCGCAACATCATTGACAGGTCTACCTTCAAACTCTATCTCGAGTATTCCAGCAACCCTGTAAAGTTTTCTTACATCAGTTATCTTGAAATCACTTGTCTCCCCATTTGCAACAGCAAGTAATATAAATGCCATATCCCTTGCATGGTCTGAGTGTGCTGCTGTTCCTGCTGCTGCCATTCTCAGGAGATTTCTCGAGGCGATTGTTGGTAGTGTAGCCCCGCATACCCCTCTTGCTTCTTCCTCTGCATTTGAGCCAACAAGCCTGCAAGGGCCCATGTGGCATATCTTGCAGCACGCACCTGTAGCTCCAATAGGGCATGGTTTAAGCCTCTGTGCCCTGTCAAAACAGGTCTCCATCCCATGGGACTCACCCCACTCTATAATCTGCTCTGCTGATGTATTTGCACTCTTTACTACCTTTTCCAT
>JBFLWW010000008.1:0-39244 GCA_040757475.1 Nitrospirota bacterium | reverse complement strand
CTGTAGCTCCAATAGGGCATGGTTTAAGCCTCTGTGCCCTGTCAAAACAGGTCTCCATCCCATGGGACTCACCCCACTCTATAATCTGCTCTGCTGATGTATTTGCACTCTTTACTACCTTTTCCATATAACCTCCAACTCAAAAATTAGGCTGAGGCTAAGGTTAAGGTTTAGAAATTTTTATCTCAGCCTTGACCTTGACCTGTCTTTATAACATTGGTTCCATCTCAAGTGCAGGATGTCCAACACTTGACAGGAACTCAAGTAATTTTTCTGAATCCTCACATATAGTCTCATCAGCAATCTTGTCGAGGAGGTCTGGAACTCCCTCTTCGGCAGCCCTTTTATCAAATGCCTCTTTAAGACTCTCTTTTAAGTTCTTCGTCATCCAGACAATCCGTTTGATTCCTCCATCACCATGCAGAAACTTTTTGCTGACTATAAAGTTCCTACCAATACCCATAAATCCTGGATTCTGTGTGCCTCCACCAACGCTACCTGCTAATGTCGAAAACTTCATCCCGACTGGGGTCATGCCTGTATGTCCACGATTTACAATCATCGCGCCATTCGCCTCAGGGACAATAGCAATAATACACTCAAAACAACCACAGGAGGTCATGGGATTTTCCATTATGGTATAAAGATTAAGTGTCTCGACCTTGCCACCTGATGCCTTCTTTAGATACTCATCAATACCTGAATATCTTCCATATTTTTCATCCAGAAGTTCACCTTTTGATATTGGCTGGTTTCCGCCTGTTGGATCTATCTCGTATGCTGCTTTACAGTCAAGCCAGTTATATGCACCGCAGAGGCCAAGCCTCTCAGGTGAGATAACACATACATGTGTTGGTGCAAATGACTGACAGAGGAGACATGAATAAAATGTATCAACAGCCTCATCTACAAGACCTGCAAGCCTCTGGTCACGCTCCCTGTATGCCCTTCTTGCCTCTTCCCCGAGAGCAATAACTTCATCTTCATCTGTGTAAATTGTTACCTGAACCTTATCAACGATTGCCTTGAACTTTGAGCGTATCATTGTTGTCTGTATAACTCCAAGATGCTCAAATGTTACACCCGCATTCTTTGCAGCATGGCTTATCCTTATCCAGTTTATATCACGCGAGCCCATATGCCAGAGACCCTGACCCTCGTTTATATTGTGATGCACCCTTCTCTCTATAATAGGTTCAAAATCTTTCTGCATCTTTCTCCCTGCAACATCTATCACAATGGCCATAGGCATCTGTCCACCCTGTTCATATCTTTCTTTCCACTCAGTGCCAACAATAGTAACCTTACCATCCTCTACCTCCTCCATCTCTCTCATCCTTACCCATTCAAATGCAGGTGTGCGCTGTCCTCCAAATTCTATAAACATATCCTCCTTTCTTATCCTTTCACCTTCGAATGCAGGGCCGTATGCAACAGGTATCGGAGGCTTCTCAACAGTAACCTTTAATCCTCTTACCTCAATTGCCTTCTGCACAATCTTATTATGGTCAAATTCTCTGTCCACCTCTTCATATGTACATACACCTGTTGGATGGATGACAGGAACATCTGTATCACAGACTGCTGGATAACCCATATTTATAGCACCTGCACCTGTTGACCACTTTATATCATCGAGCTCACCTAACACTAAGGCAAAGGCAAAGACCCTGTCTTTTGTATATCTGAGATGTCCCTTATAGTCACCAGGTTTTCTGCCTCCAAAGATGAGTGATGCCCTTACTGACCAGTCGAGGGCATAAAGTGTATGTTCTGTATCAGGCCCGAGGGGAACGATGTAGGTATCCCATCCGAGTTCTATATTCTTTCGTAAAAGCTGTTTTGTAACACTATTGCCATTTACATGGCCTGAGAGAAAGATGAGGATATTTTTTTCCTGAAGCTCTCTGACAATCCTTACAGCGGTTTCATCATCAGGAGCAGCACCTATTATTGCAGCAAAACCTGGCATCCTGCCATCAACAAGCTGGATGCCCAAATTCCTCTGTATGGTATCTGTTATAAACCCATTATAAACATAGCCTGTCTCAGGGTCTACTGCAGGTTCAAGACCATTAATGTGTCTTAATGCCAGGATGACCTCCTCAGCAAAGAGTGTTGCCATGCCTGAATCGAGTGCCTCACCGAGATAGGGTTTCCATATATGTTCTTCAGGTTCTGGATGGAGTAATTCCTTTGCCATACCGAGTACAGTCTTCATATCTCCCAGCGTCTTTACTGCAAACCCTGTCATTGCATATACCATCGGGAAATAAAAAGCAGTGTCAGGGAATTCAAAAATAAAGTCTTTGCCTTTCTCAGCAATAGCCTTTTCAAGCATTTCTTCAGCCTGTTTAACGAGTGTATGTGCACCCCTTATAGCTGCTGAGGCTATAATCTTAGACATCCTAACCTCCCCTTGCCCTCAAAAATGCAGGTATCCCATTCGCCTCTCTCGGCCCAACTGTTACCTTCCAGCCTTCGAGCTTATCTTCTATTGCACCACTTAATATTGCTACATAGCCGGGGATAATAAGTTCCCTGTGTTTTACATCATTCTCTATGCCACTTTCCTTTATAAACTGTGCAATCTTTGCTGCTGTAAACTTTCCTGCAGCCCATGCTGTAAGCACTGAAAGCCCTTCACAATCCATAACAGCTAAATAAGTCGAGACCTTGCTGTTCTCAACCTCACCGGATACGATAAAGTAGGTAAGAGAGAAGTTTGTTGTAATAAGCAGTGGCGATTCATGTGTTGGTTCTCCAATCTTATAAATCTTCTGCTCTACCTGCATCGGAACCTGAGGGTCTGTATAAAGGTTCTGCCTCAGTGTAAAGAGTGCAAGGTTCTTCCACTTCTCGATACTACTGAGAACAATTATAGAAGAATATTTTGCAACCCCAAGTGCTGCTATAAGTGCCTCGACAATATTGTCATCACGCTGTGCAAAGGTTATGACAGGATAACCAAGTGGTTTAAAATTCTTCTTTATGGCAGACCTTCTTATTAATGTATTATGTTCAATAATATCCTTTGCCTTCCTCGCACCTGAGTCAATTACCATATCCTCAACACCGAAGGATTTAATCTTCTCTGTAAGTGCGGGAAGTTCCTCTACTCCATTAGCAGTAACACCGAGTATCGCCTTATATGTCTTTGCAACATTTGCCATTCTCTCTGCATTTTCAGGGTTTGCACCGTATATGATGGGTTTCTTGTCTGCAAAGAGTTTTACTGCTGTCTCAGCAATTACAGGATTGTTTGAACAGAGCATGACTGGAACATCAGGGGCCTTTGTTGCAACAATCTTTGCAATAGACTCAAATTTCCCTAAATCATTAGAATTATCTGTGAGGGCGATTGCATCAATCCTTAATTTCTGACCAACCCTCTCTATCTCTGAGTTAATAACTCCATCAATCTTACTATTTATATCTGCTTCTGAAAGTGTATCTTTTATCTCGAGTGCGAATGCACATGGATTAACAAACTTCTTATCATGTCTGAAAAGTACTGTCTCCTCTCCCATCTTTACTGCCTTATCACCAATGCCGAATGTAATCGGTCTTACAGGAGGTGCAGATGCCTCACCGAGTTTCTGCTTTGCATCTTCAGAGACATCAGGACATAAATCCAGAGAGGCTTGCCTCTGGGCAAGCTTCATTGCAAAGGCAAGACATGTGGGGAAACCACACTTTTTGCAGTTTGTCTTTGGTAAAAGCTTAAATATCTCAACACCGGTTAAAGCCATCTTTCCCTCCGGTAAAATTTAAAGATAAAAAATCAAAATTCAAAATAATGGAACTCCTTATTTTTAAATTTTTATTTTTGATTTTTGATTTTATCAATATAGTTCCTCAATCACCTTCTCCACCACCTCTACAGACTTCGGATGCCTCATTATAAGAAGCTCAGCACCAGCTATAAGCATGGCTGTTGCTGTAATAGCCTCCCATGTTATTCCCCTTTCCTCTGCAGAACCCCACTGAGGTACATCTGTTTCAGAGGCCTGTGTCTCCTTCACCTTCCAGACATACATGCCTATATCACCAAGCATTGGTGGTTGCATTGTTACATCATTCTGTGTAAGGGCAGCAAGCCTTATCCTCTCCATAACCGAATAGGTATATTCAAGGCCATATCCGAGAGCTGAACACATCGGGTCTGTTATAAGCCTTTCCTTGTCAAAGCCCATCTGTGTAATCAATATATTAAGTTGCTTCGAAAGGTTTATATCAAGCTCTGACATGGCAATTAATTTGTGATTGTTTGCCATTGCAGCAGCAACAATCGTCTTATAATTAGCCTCCTGCGCCTTACCTATAATACAGTTTCTGTCTTTTGCAGCCTCTGCTGCAGCAACAAGGACAGGTGCATCTTTTTCAGCATGGTTGCTTCCGAGTATTATCAAAGGGACATCTATTGCAGAAAGCACATCTCTGACAGTCACAGCTCCATCCTCAGGTGAGCGATTTTCCCTGTCAGGATGTGTGCCGATAAGTCTAAGGGCTATTGCCCTTGCCTTTAAATTATCCTGACAGAATCTTGCCCATGATACAGGGTCATTCGAAATACCCTTATATGGCTTCTGTACATTCTCAGGCCAGTCAATTGGAGGAACATCCTGTATCTCATACGCAATAACAGGCCTGTTCGGTGATACGCCTTCAAAGGTATGAAATGGAAGGACATTTTCCCCTCCAAAGGTAATTGCCCTAGAGCCTGTGCCGATTGTTAGTGAACAAACCTTACCTGTGTAAGTCTCTTTTGGCACAACAAAAGCCATTTTTACCTCCTCTATCTACATTTCCAGATACGAATGTGCATAAAGTGTCTTGCCCAGTATCACATCTATAGTCTTTACTGTTGGTGCTATCTCATGCGGGTCTGCTATGGCAGCGGTAAGCCCTTCATACATTAATAAAGATAGAAAATAGTTATTCAATATCGGCCTAATATGTTTTGGACAACCATTCGATACATTACTCAGTCCAACAACTGTCTTCATCGGAGGGTCATTAAGCTCCTGAAACATCCTTATTGCTTTAATAACCTTTAATGCATGGTCCTGCGATGTTGCTATCTGAAGGACAAGAGGATCGAGATATAAATCCTCGAGAGGAATACCATATTCCATCGCCCTTGCCATAATCTCTGCTGCTATTGCAGCCCTTTCTTCTGCATCAGCAGGAAGCCCGCCCTTACCGACTGTAAGGCCAATTATCTGGGAATTATATTTTGCTGCAAGTTCTAACATTGGAAATCTCTCGGGGTCATTCGATGTGGAGTTTATTAATGGTCTCCCCCACTGGTTGTTATGGACTTTAAGACCTGCCTCTATTGCGTTATAGTTAGTCGTATCAAGACAGATTGGTAATGGGACTACCTCCTGAATAGTGGTGACCATCCACTCCATCAATTCCTCTCCACCATCTTCTGCAGGGCCTATATTTGCGTCAATCATCCCTGCGCCTGCCTTCCACTGAGAGGTTGCGATATCCTGTATTGGCCCTTTGTCCTTTTTCATCATAGCTTCTCGAACCCTTTTGGCTATTATGCTTAATTTTTCTCCTATAATTAACATCTCCTAAAAACTCCTTTCTGAATAATGAGGGCGATTTGAGAATCGCCCCTCTTATTAAATTATAACTCTAAGAACCTTTCCTCCTTTACTCATCGGGACACCAGAGTGGAGGTAGGGTTAAAAAGATAACATAAATCTTTTTCCCAGGTAAAGGGTTTTATTATACCCCTTTTTTTTTAGAAATCTTTTTGCTATTCTATCAGTCAATACTAAATACTAATATTAGCTCTAAAGAGAGAAGTCAACTATAAAGGATTAGGGGGATTTCAGAAGGGGGACAAAGTCCCCCTTCTGCCCCAAGGGAGGGGTTATGCTTATAGAATTCAGTATCATACCAATAGGTGTTGGAAGCAGCATCGGGGATCAGCTTGCTGAGGTATTAAAGATAGTTGATGCAAGCGGACTTCCATATAAGGTTAATCCTATGGGTACAGTTATCGAGGGTGAATGGGATGAGATAATGAAACTTATCAAGAAATGCCACAGGAGTGTAATGAAGACTGGAGAGAGGGCACTCACAACTATATCCATAGATGACAGGAAGGGGAAGCCCAACAGGATAGATGAAAAGGTAAAATCAATAGAAAGAAGGATTGGAAAGACTCTAAAAAAATAAAAAGGAGGAACTATGGCTGAGAAGATAACATTAAGTATAATTAAGGCTGATGTTGGAGGCTATGTAGGACATTCGAGCATTCATTCTGACCTTATCGAGACAGCAAAGGAAAAATTATCGAATGCTCAAGAGAAGGAAATTCTTATTGATTTCCATGTGACGAGGTGCGGTGATGACCTTGAGCTCATCATAACACATAAGCATGGTATGGATGCAGAGGATATACACAAGCTCGCATGGAATACATTTGTTGCATGCACTGAGGTTGCAAAAAAACTGAAACTTTATGGTGCAGGCCAAGACCTTCTCAGCGATGCCTTTACTGGGACTGTTAAGGGCATGGGACCAGGCGTTGCAGAGATGGAGTTTGAGGAAAGGAAGAGCGAGCCAATAATTATTTTTATGGCTGATAAGACCTCTCCAGGTGCGTGGAACTTGCCTTTATATAAAATCTTTGCTGATCCATTCAATACAGCAGGCCTTGTTATAGACCCCACAATGCATGAAGGTTTTGTATTCGAGGTTGTAGATGTTTATGAACATAAGAAGATCAAATTTTCAACACCTGAAGAGATGTATGACCTTTTGATGTTTATTGGTGCGATGAGACGGTTCATGATAAAGGCTGTCTACAGGAAAGACGGAATGATTGCAGCAGCAGCATCAACACAGAAACTCAGCCTTATTGCTGGTAAATATGTTGGTAAGGATGACCCTGTTCTGATTGTCAGATGCCAGTCAGGACTTCCTGCAATCGGAGAGGTACTCGAACCTTTTGCATTCAGCCATATTGTCGAGGGATGGATGCGTGGCTCACACCATGGCCCCCTTATGCCTGTTGCATTCTATGAGGCGAATCCCTCAAGGTTTGATGGCCCTCCGAGGGTTATAGCTGCAGGTTTCCAGCTCTGTAATGGAAAACTTATAGGACCGAGGGACTTATTCGATGACCCTGCATTTGATGAGGCAAGAAGGAAGACAAATGAGATAGCAAACTATCTCAGGCATCACGGGCCATTCGAACCACATAGGCTTGGACTTGAAGACCTTGAATATACAACTATGGATCAGCTTATGAAAAAACTCGAAGGTAGGTTTCAACCTGAGTGACGAACAAACCTCTCCTCATCTTCGCGAGACTTCAAACGGCCTCTAAGTTTTTCTTCGAGGAGTTCCTTGAGAATTCTTGCATAAACAGGCCCTGGCTGGATACCCATATCCTTTAAGTCGTCTCCTTTCAGGAGTGGCTTTACCTTTCTTAGTTCGGTGAGATACTGGGATATCACCTTTTGTTTCTCTCGCTCCTTACTTACAGCCATCGAGAACAGAAGTGCCTCGAGACTGAGGTTGCTGAGGAGATTGTATATTTCAACAGGGTTATCCAGAGGAAGCCTTCTCAGTACTTCCCTCGACTGAGACATGTTATTAATAATCATAACGCTTGACCTTGGTGGCGTAGATAGCCTTTCTATAGCTGCCTTAACCTCATCACTCTTCAGTCCAGACAGCAGGGCCATTAAGTATAAAATCCCCCTGTCAGGCCTTTCTTCAAGAAACAGGAAGTTAAACCATGATAGGGTCTCATGCATTGACTTGAGTGTTGCCTCAAGCTCCTCATTGAATATAAGGTTCGGGTGTATAACCCTCAAGAGGTCAAAATCTGAAAGCCTCTTCAGGGTTTTGACCGGTTCGGTCTCATTAAATGAAAGAAGTAGTTCTTCATAAAGCCTTGAGCCTGAAAGCCTTTCAAAGAGGTTCATCTTTATTGCTGACTTTATGAGATTTTCTGTATGTTTGCTGATTTTAAATCCAAATCTTTCAGAAAATCTGATTGCCCTGAATGCCCTTGTGGGGTCTTCGATAAAACTGAGGTTATGAAGGACCCTGATCGTTTTCTCTCTTAAATCACGCTGGCCACCAAAAAAATCTATAAGAAGTCCGAAATCCTTCGGATTTAATTTTATGGCAAGTGTATTTATTGTAAAGTCTCTCCTGTAGAGGTCTTTCTTAATTGACGATATCTCGACCTTTGGAAGTGCTGCAGGTGATTCGTAGTATTCGGTTCTGGCTGTTGCGATATCAAGTCTTAATTTATCTGTGATAACCTGGGCAGTACCAAATCTCTGGTGTGTCCTTACCCTCGCATTCAGCCTTTCACCAAATATTCTTGCGAACATAATTCCATCTCCTTCTATAACGATGTCAATATCAAGATTTTCCTCACCGCGTAACAGGTCCCTTACTGAACCACCAACAAGGTATGCATTAAAATTGAGCTCGTCTGCTACCTCCCCTGAGAGCTTGAGGAGGTTGTAAATATCTGGAGGGAACCTATCTTTCATCCACGAAGACAGACTCCTCCCCTCTGTCGGTTTTTCTCTGGTAACTGTTTTTTCTATCCTTCTGCGTCTCAGAAACTCCTCATAAAGTGTACGCAACAGGTCTGTCCTCGTTATTGCACCAACAATTCTGCCGTTTTCTATAACAGACATGAACCTCTGGTTCTGCTCAATCATCATGGTCTCTATCTCCCTGATTGGAGTATGAGGGCCTACAGTTGTGGCATCTGTTGTGGAGAATTCTATCACCCTGTTTTTCCCAAAACCATGGAAAATAGCCTTCTCCACGATCTCTCGTGATATCACACCTGCATATCTTCCTTCTCTAAGGACTGGCAGAACATTAACCCCATATCTTGTCATCATCGTCTCGGCCTCTTTGATAGGACTATCCCACTGGATACTAATAACAGGCCGGGTCATTATATCGGATGCAACCTTGCCAGGCCTTACACATCCATAGAGGAGTTTTGTTAATCTGTCCTCAATGACCTCAAGTGAAGTCTCCTTAATGGTAGCTGAGGCTGCTGTTGGATGACCTCCTCCTCCAAATTCCTTCATCACCTCTGATACATCAAGCTCTGAGACCCTGCTTCTTGCAACTATTAACATCTTTCCTTCCATACCAAGCATGACTATTACCGCGTCAATATCTTCCATATCCATCATCCTGTGGGCAAGATGAGCTGCATCTCCGAAATAACTATCACGGGATGCCTTTGCCACCATTATCCTTATTCCATGTATAACCATCTCCTTTGATGACCGGACAAGCTCATTCAGGAGGTCAAGCTCTTCTATGCTTAATTCCATTTTTAAAAAGCTCGAAACAATATTAAGGTTTGCCCCCTTTTTCAGAAGATATGAAACAGCAAGGAGGTCTCTCTCTGTCGTTGAAGGGAAAAGCAGACACCCTGTCTCCTCATATATCCCTAAGGCAAGTATGGTCGCCTCCATGGGTGTCAGATGTATCTTTCTGCTTTTCAATATCTCTGTAAAGATGGTAGCAGTTGCCCCAACATTTTCGATCTTCTCAACCTCTCCCCTGATATCACCCTTATTGAACGGGTGATGGTCGTAGATATGTATCTTGATGCCCTCGTTGGAAAGCAATCCTGCAAAGGGGCCAATCCTGCTGGGTATCTTTGTATCAACTATGATCAGCCTCATAACCCCTGAAAGGTCAATATCCTTTATACGCTTTATCTCTACAGGATGGAATGCCTCTATGAAATCCCTCAGCTTCTTTTCCTGAGAGCCTGGAAAGACAATCTGTGCCTCGGGATACAGCTTCTTTGCAGCAACCATTGAGGCAAGGGAATCAAAGTCAGCGTTAATATGAGAGGTTATGATATCCATAATTTATTTTAACTTAAAACTGAAAACTAACAACTAACAACTGATTCTATGGGGGGATATAGGACAATCTGATCACGTCCTTTATTCTTAGCTGTAAACAGGGCATTATCAGCAAATGCAATAAGGTCATCGCAGGTCTTTATCTTCTCATCAGAACTGCATGCTATACCTATACTTACAGTAATTTCTCTCTTTTCCTTGAGGCTCTTAAATTGATGTTCCTTTATTACTTTCCTGAGTCGCTTAGCCTCGGCTATAGCACCTTTTATGGATGTCTCTGGCAGAAGCATTATAAACTCTTCGCCCCCATATCTAGCAAGGATATCAGATTTCCTCGTATGCCTTTTCACGAGCTGTGCAAATTCTCTGAGAATGATATCACCAATCCTATGACCATAGGTATCATTTATCTTTTTGAAGTAGTCTATATCGAACATCATACAACTTAATGGAGTGTTGTATCTCCCCGACCTGCTGAATTCCTCGTCAATCCTGTTATAGAAATACCTGATGTTATAGATTCCTGTCAGGTAATCTGTTATAGCAAGCCTCTTGAGCTTTGTCTTCTCTTTCTCAACCCTCTCATAGAGAAAGGCATTATAAAGGGCATTTGTAGATGCATTTGCAATAGCAGTGCATAGCCTTATCTCTCTTTCTGTAAAGATGTGACCTGCCCTCGATGTTCTCAGTAATAATGTGCCTATGACCTCATCGCGAAAGATCACAGGTATCACCACAATGGAGCGAATACCTATCGGTGCTATTATATTCCTTACCTCTTTCATTATAGGGTCCTTCATCACATCTTTTACAATTACTGGCCTTCTTAGAGTAATGGCTTTCCTTATCTCAGGATATTTCTGGAGGTCGAGCCTTATATTCGTGATCTTGGGGTCTTCGAATGTCGAGACAACATATGCGTATCTCTGATCCTCAACACCCATACTGATTATAGAACATCTTGTCACATTTATTATCTCTGATATCTTTTTCACAACAAGATAGAGTACCTCTTTCGGGTTGAGGGTTGACGAAACAAGATATGTAAGCTCTATAATGGCCTCAAGGTCTTTCTTTTCACTGTAGAGGTTTTCAAACCAGGTCTTTCTCTCTATGGCTACCTTAAGTTTATATTCAAGGTCTTCCTTATAGAAGGGGCTGAGGAGATAATATTCCACATCAGATCTGACCACAGAACGAATGCCATTAGTTACATTACCGGAGATCATAGCTATCACAGGGCATTCAACCTCTGAAGGCTTTATATGCTCAAGCCCATCTGGGGCATTAATAATCAAGGCAGCAGGTATTCTTTTCCCGAGTATTTCCTTTATAGCTATAGCCTTCTCATCCTTTATAAAGCGGGCAGAATAATCATCCTTTTCCCTGAAAAATGACCTCAGAAATCTCAGGGTATCCTTATCTTCCTCATAAATCAATATTTCTTTCTTCATATTCCCCATTTAAATTATTGCAAAACTCCTTTTAAAAAGCAATCATTATGCCACTATTTTTACTTCTAACTTCTTACTTCTCAACTTTTCACTTTCTTCAGTGCCTTTCTGAGGGAATCATAGCCCATTGTATTTAAGACATCTGCCTTTTCAAGCCACCCCCTTCTGGCTATTGAGACGCCGTAGGCCATGTAATCGAACTGGTTGGCTATATGTGTATCTGTGCTTATTACTATTGGTACCCCTATCTCCTTTGACATCTTTGCGTATACATCATTTAAATCCAGCCTGAGTGGGTATGCATTTATCTCAATAGCCGTCCCTGTCTCTTTAGCCACCTTAAGAACCTCATTCATGTCAACATCATAGGCATCTCTCTCTCCAATTAATCTGCCGGTCGGATGGGCGATAATTGAGACATAAGGGTTTCTCATAGCAGATACCAGTCTCTTTGTCAGTTGCTCTCTATTTTGTCTGAACCCTGAATGAATTGATGCAACAACGATATCCATCTTCTTAAGAACATCATCAGGAAGATCCATATGTCCATCACTTCTTATATCCACCTCGATGCCAGCAATCAGCCTGAATCCCCTCAATCTCTTATTTATTACATCTATCTCCTTCTTCTCTTCCATAAGCCTCTCTGCATTTAATCCCCGCGCAATACCGAGACCCTTTGAATGGTCTGTTATTGCTATATATTCATATCCCCTCTTCCTTGCTTCATCTATTAGCTCCTCAAAATCATGGCTTCCATCACTCCATTTACTGTGGACATGGAGATCCCCCTTTATATCATCAAGCTCCACGAGATTCGGCAGTCTTCCAGCCATCGCAGCATCTACCTCGCCTGTGTCCTCCCTTAACTCAGGAGAGATATATGGGAGGCCCAGAATCCTGTATATATCTTCTTCTTCTCTCCCACCGAGCTTTTTCTCATCCTTTTCCCTGAATATCCCATATTCATTTATCTTGAGACCCAATTTCATAGCCATCTCTCTCAGCCTTATGTTGTGGGCCTTACTACCTGTAAAGTATGCCAGTGCAGCACCAAAGCTATCCTCCTCAACAACACGAAGGTCAACCTGAAGCCCTTCATGGATTATGATAGAAGACTTTGTCGGCCCATGCGCCAGCACATCCTTCACATGAGGCAGGTGAACAAAGGCATTCATAGCTTCCCTGGGATTTTCTGAAGTAGCAAGTATATCTATGTCCTTAATCGTATCCTTCCATCTTCTTAAGCTTCCTGCGAGACTTAGTTCTTTAACAGGGGCATTCTTTCTCAGGTGTTCAAGTATGTTATTGGCAATAGGCAGAACCTTTCCTAATGGCTGCCTTTCCATACGCCGTTTCAGCATCTCAATGCCCTTGAGAATATTCTCCTCTGTCTTTTCTTTTATGCCTGGAAGCCCTATAAGTTTATGTTCTCTGGCGAGCTGTTCAAGGGTTTCTATATCTTTTATCTTTAATCTCTCGAACAGAAGCTTTGCTGTCTTTGGACCAAGGCTGGGGACTGAAAGAAGTGCACTGAGACCTTCAGGCACCTCTTTCTTTAGGTCTTCATAAAACTGGAGTCTCCCTGTCTTAACATACTCTTCTATCTTACCTGCTAAGTCCTGTCCAATCCCAGGGACTTTTATGAGTTCATCTTTTGGTGTCTCTGCAACATCCTTTGTAAGTCCCTCTATATTCTGTGCTGCACGTCTATAGGCCCTTATCCTGAAGGGATTTTCACCCTTTATCTCAAGCAGGTCAGCGATGTCATTAAATATTTTTGCAACCTCCTGATTCTTCACTCTTCTATTGTAATCGCCTCTACCGGGCAGTTCTCCTGAGCAGCCTCACAACACCCCACAAACTCACATGCCTCAGGGTCTATAACTACTGACTTTCCAATCTCCTCATTCAGATGGAATACAGCAGGACATATATCCTGACATGAGCCACAGCCAATGCAGAGGTCTTCATCTATCCTGACATTCACCCCATCTCCTCAATTATCGCTGCTGCAAGAAGCGGAAACATTATCTCATGGTGTCCTGTCAGAGCATAGGCATGACCCTTTTTCATAGTCGGCCTTCTCAGAACATTCTCACTTGGCCTGTAATGCTGGATAAAATCCATATTCACAGTTGTAATATTCTCAACCCTGTTTCCAAGATTTCTGGCTACAGTGAGTGCCTTTAAAAAGACCTCTGGCATAATAACAGCAGAGCCTAAATTGATATATACACCACCTTCAACGTCAGAGACCACTGAAGTAAAAAGTCTGAAATCACTGAGACTTCCCTCTCCAATAACAGAGCCGTCAGCCTCAGGATGCATATGAATAATATCCGTCCCTATAGCGATATGCACGGTTGCAGGTATATCGAGTTTATAAGCAGAGGCAAAGATGCTCTTCTCCTTAAACCTGAATCTGCTACCCGATATCATCTCACCTACTGACCTGCCTATACCATATCCTTTCTTTACACCCTCTTTTATAGCCCTGTTGAGATACCTTCCTGTTTCATCTGCCATGCCAAAGGTCCCTCTGCATAATTCCTCTGCAACATCCTCGGATGTATGGCCTGTAAAAGAGAGTTCGAAATCATGGATAATACATGCACCATTCGTTGCGATAGCGGTTATAATTTCTTTCTTTATAAGGTCAATAATTACAGGTGAAAGACCTACCTTTATTGGATGTGCACCCATACCGAGAATTACAGGCCTCCTATTCTTTCTTGCTTTTACAATAGCCGCCACCACAGCCTTGAAATCCTTCACAGCCAAGATATCAGGCAGTTTATTTATAAAGCTCTCAAATGTGTCACCCTTTTCAGGAGGGGTTGCAAGGGCATTGAGTGAAACCTTACTTTTCCTTTTGTTTATAGAATAGGTCTTAACCTGTCTTAGTGATACATGCCTATATTTTTTCATAGAATAAATCTTACCACAAAATCCCCACCAACTGGTATTTGATTTATAGGAACTACCACAATAATATATTTTTGCTAAACTATAGTATGGTAAAATTAAAAAAAGGTTCACTAAGGATAGTAAATGTCAAAGGGTTATGCGATTTGTTATTTTTGTGGTAAGAGTGTGGAATACACTGATTGCTCTGATAAAGAGGTGCCTCCGGAAGATGCCCGTTGTGAAATGCTCAAAGGTTGGCTTTCGGTCAGGCAATGGAAAGGAATTGGCTTAGTTGATGATTATGACCTCTGCTCTTTTGATTGCCTTCAAAAGTGGGTAGTTAGCCAGCTTCCAAAAATTCCTAAGGAATACCTAAAAGCCTTTGAGGAGAACGGGGACAAAGCAAGTTAAGTGTAGTTGATTTTATAACCTATTTTATGGTATTAAAGCAGTGGTTGGGTAGTTTTATTTAACAGGAGGGTTTGAATTGCCAGCTAAAGCAGCACCAAAGAAGAATCTCTCGGCCTTAAAGAGGTCAAGACAGGCTGAAAAACGAAATCTTCATAATACAGCTGTACGTAGTACCCTTAAAACCATTATCAACAAGGTTAATTCAGCCGTAACCGCAAACAATAAAGAAGAGGCAAATAAGGCACTTATTAAAGCAGTAAGAACACTTAACATGGCTGCATCAAAGGGCGTTATCCATAGGAATACTGCCTCAAGAAAAATATCACGGCTTACCACGAAGGTGAATGCCCTTTCTGGAGCCGGAGCAGCTTAATGAGTAGATATTCCATAGGAAAGGTTCTACCAGAACTTTTTATATCTATATCAGCCCTGTTTAGAAGCTCAAAAACCTGGTAAAAATATTCATCTCCTGCAGGTCTGTCCTCAGATACCATATTACGTCCATACTGCCAGTTAAGGGCTCCAACGAGGCTGTAATGCTCTTCTGTCTCTTTCAGCATTCTGTATATCCTGAATACCCTTTCAGCATCTTTTTCTCTGAGTGCATCCACAAGGTCGAATGTGCTGTAAAATCTGCTTCCTGCAATGATGTCAGAGATGTCATCCACATCCACCCTCTGCTTTCCGAGTAAAAAAATCTTTTCAACCTCTGCTGAAAGGAGACCGAGGTCAGGACCTATAAGCCCTATCAAATAGTCGGCTGCCTCATTAGATATCTCCACACCCCTCATCCTGGCCCTCTGCTTTAACCAGTATGAAATCTCTGTTTCCTTTATATCGAGGGCTATGATTTTTAGTTCCCTGCCCAGTGCTCTTAGCCCTTTGCTTATTGCACCCTCATGAAGCATTATAAGGACTGAATCTGGTGATGGATTTGAGATATATAACTCTAATTTTTTAAGGTCTTTTTGAGAAATCTTCTGAGAGTTTTCTAATATAAGAAACTTTCTACTGCTGAAGAAAGGTATTGCATTTGCTATATCTATTATCTGCTCGAATGAAGGGCTCTCATCACCTATCGCCGATAAATCGAATATCTCAAGGTTAAAGTCTCTTGCATCTTCAGGTACAAGTCTCTTTATTAACTCCATCGCCTCCCGATGAAGAAATGGGTCTGATGCATGCAGTAAATAAACAGGTAAAGGTAGACCTTTTTCTATCTCCTGGAGAAATGCCTGGAAACTCATCTCATGCCCCCCTTGTAAACAAGAACAGCGACTATTTCCATAGCCATGTCCCTGACCGCCCTTTCTGATACAAGCTCCTTATCGGCAAGTACATCTCCAAGCCTTCCTGAACTTGGAAAAGAAACAATAAACGGAGAACCAATATCTTTAAAATCCTTTGCATTGCCTGAAGGGTCAATGAGTTTAAAGTCTCCCCTTATGACAACCTCATACTCTACTGTTATATCATTCTTTTCTGAGAGTGTATTTAAATCAAAGTGGTCAATTATACACTCCAATCTGTAGCCACTACCTGTTGCCCCTACCTGAATCCCATGTCTTAAAAACTCCTCTGTGAGGGCCTTATGTAGTCTGTCCTGGAGTTTTGGTTCGAGGGTTTTATTCTCTATCTTACCAATCTGTATTGAATCAAAAGGTAAAGATGTTTTGGTATGAAGTGAATAACCACAACCCACAACAAGTAACAAGTGACAAGTGACAAGTGACAAGTTAAAAACTAAAGACCTTAGACCTTTAAACTTCTCGTTACTTCTCACTATTAGCTCGTCACTCGTTACTCGTTACTATATTTACTAATTTGCCCTTCACCACAATAACCTTTTTGATTGTTTTACTACCAACAATCTCTTTTATCTTCTGTTCTTCAAGTGCCATCTTTTTTATCTCATCATCAGAAAGGCCGGGTGATATCATAAGCCTTGATCTTAGTTTACCATTAATCTGTATAACAAGCTCTATCTGCTCCTCTTTTGCAGCCTCCTCATCCCAGTCAGGCCATTTTTGTTCAAATATACTCGGCTTATTTCCTATCGCCTCCCATAGTTCCTCTGTAATATGTGGAGAAAATGGAGAAAGAAGAAGTAGCACAGTCTCTATTGTAAACCTAAATGTTGCCCAGTCCTCATCGGATCCGGGCTCAAATGAGGTTATCTCATTCATAAGCTCCATCAATCCAGCTATTGCAGTATTGAAGTGGTATTCACGCTCGATATCTGTTGTAACTTTTTTAATTGTCTGATGGGTCTTCCGGTACAAGCTCAAGGCTGAAGGCTGAAGGCTTGAAATATTATGAACTATGAACTTTGAACTTTGAACTTTGAACTTATTCTTATACACAACTCCCCACAGTCTGTTTAAAAACCTGTATGCGCCCTCAACACCTTTATCTGACCAGTCGAGGTCTTTTTCTGGAGGCGAGGCAAAAAGAGAAAACAACCTTGATGTATCAGCACCATATTTCTCTATCAAATAATCAGGGTCAACAACATTGCCCTTTGACTTGGACATCTTTGCACCATCTTTTATGACCATGCCCTGGGTGAGAAGGTTCTGGAAAGGCTCGCTTACACTTAGAAGCCCAAGGTCACGCATAACCCTTGTAAAAAACCGGGAATAAAGGAGATGAAGCACTGCATGCTCAACACCACCAATGTACTGGTCAACGGGCATCCAGTATTTAAGTTCTGGGTTCTGAGTTCTGAGTTCTGAGTTAAAGTTAATATTACCTTTGCCAAAGCAATAAGCAATGAAATACCATGAAGAATCCACAAAGGTGTCCATTGTATCAGTCTCACGCCTTGCCCTGCCACCACATTTTGGACACTCAGTATTTAAAAATGTCTCAGACTCAAGGAGGGGAGAGCCACCCTTACCTGCGAACTTCACATCATCGGGAAGTATCACAGGAAGGTCTTTTTCAGACACAGATATAATCCCACATTTATCACAGTAGACAACAGGAATTGGTGTACCCCAGTATCTCTGCCTTGATATACCCCAATCCCTTAATTTATAATTAACCACAATTTTCCCCAACCCATTCTCTTCTATAAATTTTGCTATCTTCTGCCTTGCAATATCACTCCTCAGACCGCTGAACTGACCTGAATTGACAAGTATGCCTTCGCCCTCGTAAGCCTCTTTTATTTCATGAGGGGTCGAGGATTCAAGGGGTGTAGTGACCGAGTGAGAAATTGTATTTTCACTTGAATCCTTGAATCCTTGAACCCCTGAATCCTGAACAATGACTACCCTTATCGGCAGCCCGTATTTCTTAGCAAAATCAAAGTCTCTCTGGTCATGGGCAGGGACAGACATAATTGCACCTGTTCCATATTCCATAAGAACAAAATTAGCTACATAGATGGGAATTTTTTCATCGTTCATTGGATTAACCGCATAATGGCCTGTAAACAACCCGAGCTTTTCATCCATCCTGCCATATCTTGCCCTGATCCTCTCGAGTCCGTCTTTATCAGACACAAGTTTTCCTACAAGTGGGTGGGCAGGTGCAATGCACATGAATGTAGCACCAAAGAGTGTATCTTGCCTTGTGGTAAATATCCTTATTTTTTCTTCTATGCCTTCAATCTTGAAATCAACCTCAACCCCTGTGCTTTTTCCAATCCAGTTTCTCTGCATAGTGACAACCTTTTCAGGCCATCCTTTAAGTTCATCGCATGCCTGTAATAATTCCTCTGCATAATCGGTGATCTTTAAAAACCACTGTTCGAGCTCCTTCTGTATTACAACGCTGTCGCACCTCCAGCACCTCTCAGCTATGACCTGCTCATTAGCAAGGACAGTCGCACATGAAGGACACCAGTTCACATAAGAAGATTTCCTGTATGCAAGACCTCGTTCAAACATCTTTATAAAAAACCACTGGTTCCACTTATAATATTCAGGGCTGCATGTATTAATCTCTCTGTCCCAGTCATAGCTCAGTCCCATCCTGTTTAACTGTTTTTTCATGTAATCTATGTTGTCATAAGTCCATTCTAAAGGATGAACGCCATGTTCTATTGCAGCATTCTCTGCAGGGAGTCCGAATGCATCCCATCCCATTGGATGAAGCACATTGTATCCACACATCTTTTTATATCTCGCTATCACATCACCAATAGCATAGTTCCTTACATGGCCCATATGTATCTTCCCTGAAGGATATGGGAACATCTCGAGGCAGTAGAATTTTTTATCAGAGGGTTTTAATTCTGTCTTATAAAGCTTCCTCTCTTCCCAGTACCTCTGCCATTTTGGCTCGACCTTCTGGGGGTTGTATCTTTCTTCCAAAATAAATTCCTCCATTGGGTAATTTAAAAACTTAGCACAAATAAGAAGTTATTGGCAAGACTTCGGATACGCTGGTCAGTAAACCCAGCACCCCACTTTTGTGGTGTGCGAGGACTACACGGGTGAGGCTTTCTTGGTGCGGGGTAAATAAAAATGTTTTCTAAAATTGCATTATGAAATATAATATTAATTAAATGTATAAGAGAGGCGGGGAAGGATGTTTTGATTATGCATAAAGAACGACGTCGTCATAATAGATACCTGTTGCCAGCAAAAGCCACAATAACAATACCTGATATCGGAAGAACAATCGAAGCAAAGGTTGCTCACATTTCATCATCAGGGATAGGTTTATACTCGAATACTTTTATATCAATAGGACAGCATGTCAATGTAGAAATTACTTTCACTGATGCCTATGGAAAAGAACAAAAAGATTTTGTTAATGGGGAAGTTGTCCGATCATCAATGTGGGGGAACACCTATGTCGTTGGTATCTCTTTAGATGAAGAGCTTAATTCGAACACACAGCCCTTTCTCTTCAAGCATTTTGAAGAGATTGTTAAAAATTAATCCCGAAATCTGGCAGAAGGCGGCGAGCTCTCTTACCGTGCACATTCTGTGGTGTCTCCCTTAATCTTCTCTATCGCATGAGGTATCACATCAAGGATAACATCAAGATTTTCTTTTATAGCCTTAGGACTGCCCGGGAGATTTATTATTAACGTCCTGCCTCTAACACCAGTCACTGCCCTCGAAAGTATTGCCCTTGCAGTCTTCTTAAAACCCTCTGCACGCATAGCCTCAGCAATACCAGGGACCTGTCTATCTATTACCTCAAGGGTCGCTTCTGGAGTAACATCCCTCGGTGAAAGGCCAGTGCCACCCGTTGTAAATATCAGTTCAACCTCTTTACTATATTCGATGAGCCTTTCTTTTATAAGCCCTTTTTCATCAGGTAGGATTTCATAGTACTTAACCTCAGCCCCTATCCCTTTCAACATATCTTCAATCAGAGGTCCGCTTAAATCTTCCCTCTCGCCCTTTGATGCCTTATCACTTATAGTCAGAATAGCAACGGTAAACATAAAATAAATTAAAAGTTCAAAAATCAAAATTCAAAATTATGGAACTCATTTATTTTGAATTTTTAATTTTAAATTTTGAATTTTTATAATGTCTCCTTCCTTAATCTTTCCACCTTTAATAACCTTAACAAATATTCCCTCTTTTGGCATAACGCAATCACCTGCCTGATAATATATATTACATCGTGTATGGCATTCCTTACCTATCTGGCTTACCTCAAATTCGATATCACCACCGATTACCATCCTTGTGCCGACTGGAAGTTTAAGCAGGTCAATTCCCTCTGTTGTAATATTTTCTGCAAAATCACCTGGCTTGACTTTAAGCCCCATCGCCTGCATCTTCTCAATACTTTCGAGAGATAGCAGACTCACCTGTCTGTGCCACTCCTTAGAGGCATGTGCATCGCCCTTTATCCCAAAGTCTGTAATAACCTCTGCCTCTTTTATAGACCTCTTGCGTATACCTTTTCTATCGCTGATATTTATGGAAACAACCTTGCCAGTCATTAAGATAAAGATAACACAAAGTTACTTTTATAGTAAAACTATGACAAAGGGTGTGTAGCAGATGAGAATTTATAAAAGCGATACCGAGCCTCACCTTCATATGTAGATAAGAGACAGGTAACGCAACTTCTGAATACAGAGAATAAAGGTTGAAGAACTATCTGTAATTAATCCTATCGCATTTTTAGAAATTTGAATCTGCTACATACCCTGACAGAAGAACAACTATGTCCCCATCTCCCAGCTCTTAAGATACTTCCTCTGCTGAGGAGTCAGCACATCTATCCTTATCCCCATTGTCTTGAGTTTTAGCCTTGCAATCTCTCTGTCAATCTCCTCTGGAACCCTGTAGACTTTATTCTCAAAATTTTTATAATTCTTTACCATATATTCAGCACACAGGGCCTGATTGGCAAAACTCATGTCCATAACTGCAGATGGATGCCCTTCTGCTGCTGCGAGGTTCACAAGTCTTCCCTCACCTAAAAGATAAATCCTTCTGCCATTCCTGAGCGTGTATTCCTCGACAAAGTCCCTTATCACCCTCCTATTCTTTGACAATTTCTTCAGGTCATCTATTGATATCTCGACATTAAAGTGACCTGAATTGCAGATTATCGCACCATCTTTCATAAGAGGGAAACATTCTTTTGAAATTATATCTATGTTCCCTGTTGAGGTAACAAAGATATCACCAATCCTTGATGCCTCTTTAATAGGCATAAGCTCAAACCCGTCCATCGTTGCCTCAAGCCCCCTCAGGGGGTCAACCTCTGTAATGATAACCCTGGCACCCATTCCTTTTGCCCTCATTGCAATGCCCTTGCCGCACCAGCCATAACCCGAAACAACAAAATTAGAACCTGCAATTAGCCTGTTCGTGGCCCTGAGGATACCATCTATTGTGGATTGACCGGTGCCATAACGGTTGTCAAAGAGATATTTTGTGTATGCATCATTTACAGCTATTATCGGGTATCTCAGAACACCTTTTTCTGCCATTGCTCTGAGTCTGATCACACCTGTTGTTGTCTCTTCCGTACCGCCTATTAAACCCTTTAGTAGGTCCTTTCTGTCTTTATGCAGGGTAGAAACAAGGTCAGCGCCGTCATCCATTGTAATATGTGGCTTTAACAAAAGGGTATCACTTATGTGTCTGTAATAGGTCTTATTGTCTTCCCCTTTTATCGCAAAAACCGGAATCTCAGAAAATTTGACGAGTGAAGCGGCAACATCATCCTGTGTGCTTAAGGGGTTAGAGGCGCAGAGATGAATTTTTGCACCTCCAGCCTTCAGGGTTTCCATCAGGTTTGCTGTCTCTGTAGTAACATGAAGGCATGCTGACACCCTGATACCTTTCAAAGGTTTTTCTTTTTTGAAACGCTCTACAATGCCCTTAAGCACAGGCATCTCCTGCGCAGCCCACTCTATACGCAACCTGCCCTTATTTGCTAATTTAATGTCCTTGATGTCATGTTTTACCATCTATCCTCCATATATAAGTCATTAGTCATCAGTCAATAGTCATTAAATGACCAGTGACTATTGACTTTTCAAAGTCCTACTTCTTTTTTTAGGGTCTCTGACATGTCTGTCTTCTCCCATGTAAAATCAGCATCATTTCTTCCAAAATGGCCGTATGCTGCGGTTTTTTTAAAGATGGGTCTCCTGAGATTCAGAGTCTCAATCATACCTTTCGGTGTGAGGTCAAAGTTCTTCTTTATAATTTTAACTATCTCCTCTGATGGTATTTTGCCTGTCCCGAATGTATCTACAAGTATGGACACTGGTTCAGGAATGCCAATAGCATATGCAATCTGGACTTCAATCCTGTCAGCTATACCACCTGCGACTATGTTCTTTGCAATATATCTGGCCATGTAAGAGCCTGATCTGTCTACCTTTGTCGGGTCTTTGCCTGAGAAACAACCACCTCCGTGACTTCCGACCCCTCCATAACTGTCAACAATAATCTTCCTGCCTGTAAGCCCTGTATCACCCATCGGGCCACCGGTAACAAAACGGCCTGTTGGATTTATGTAATACCTGATGTGTTCTTCATCAAGAAGATCTCCGGGGACAACAGGTTTTATCACCTTCTCGATTATATCCTCTTTCATTTCTTTCAGTGTTATATCAGGGCTATGTTGTGAGGATATAACTACAGTGTCAACCCTGCTCGGCATCCCATCACGGTATTCAATAGTAACCTGGGTCTTTCCATCAGGCCGAAGGTATCCGAGTATATCTTTTTTCCTGACCTCTGAAAGCCTCATTGCCAGCTTGTGGGCAAGCATAATCGGCATAGGCATTAACTCAGGAGTCTCGTTACATGCATATCCAAACATAAGACCCTGATCTCCTGCACCACCTATATCTACACCCATTGCTATATCCGAGGACTGCTCATGAATAGAGGTGATTACCGCACATGTCTCATAATCAAAGCCGTATTTGGCCCTTGTATAGCCGATGTCCTTAATAGTATCTCTCACTATCATAGGGATCTCGACATAGCAATCCGTCGTTATCTCTCCTGCTACAAAGGCAAGCCCTGTGGTTACCAGTGTCTCACATGCAACTCTCGAAAAAGGGTCCTTCTCGATAATAGCATCCAGGATTGCATCTGATATCTGGTCTGCAATCTTATCCGGATGTCCTTCTGTAACAGACTCCGAGGTAAAGAAATAATTCTTCTTTGCCATCATTCACCCCCCTATATTACATTATTTCATACTTCCTATTTCCTATTTTAGAATTGAATATTATAATTATTTTTTTATAGAAAAAAAGGCAAAATCTGCTAATACTTAGAAAAGGCTTCTGTAGGAAAACTATGAAAAAGATACTTATAGCGCATGATGGATCGAAATCTTCTGACAGGGCATTAAAAAAGGCGGTTGAGATTGCAACAAAATTCGGCTCGACCATGACTGTAATCTCTGTAATCCCGGAGCTCTATCTTACAGAGCTTATGGATGTAGACAGGACACGGATATTTGAGGCTCTCACTGAAGAGACAAAAGATGCGATGCAGAAGATAAAGACCTCTCTTAAGGACAAATCTATAAAGATTAAAACAGTTATAAAACAGGGAAACCCTGCAGAAGAGATACTATCAACTGCCCAGAGAATGAAGGTAGACCTTATTGTTACAGGTTCTCACGGAAGGCACGGTGCCAAGAAATTTCTTCTTGGGAGCGTCTCGTCAAAAATAGTAGACTACTCAACCTGCCCTGTGCTTGTAGTAAAGTGAATAAATCCTTTCAGCGCATCCCTATATGCAAGCGGTTTGAATCCAAAGTTCTTCTCAACCGAGTCTATTTCGCAGATATTATCAACCTCAAGTAGTCTAAGCTGCTCTATGGTAACAGTTGGGATATTTATTCCTAACAGGTTAGCAATTTTTTTTGTCCCTCCAATAAATGGAACTCCAAACTTTATAAATCCGATGGGCAGGTGTACCACAGGTTTTTTTACACCAAGAGAATCCATAAGTTCTTTCAGTATATCATTATAGGTGAGATACTCCGGCCCTCCAAACTCATATACCTTATTCAGGGCATCAGGATTATCCATAATCTTTAAAAAACACTTCACCCAGTCCTCAACATATATGAGTTGAAATTTTACATCACCTGAGCCGGGGACAGGCACAACAGGGCCCAGACTAAGCAGCTCTTTTATCTTCTCAGTAAAACCATCTCCCTGTCCGATAACAATTGAGGGCCTGAAGATTGTATAGGGGATTCCGCTTGTTCTGACAATCTCCTCAGCCTCAGCCTTTGTACTGTGATATTTTGCCCATGAAGATAGAGAAGCTCCGAGGGCACTCTGATAAAAGAAATACCTTACACCTGCCTCTTTTGCCTCTTCAACAAGATTTCTTGTGCCCTCCACATGCACCTTTTCAAAGGTCATATCACCTTTTTCTTCAATAATACCTACGAGGTGCACAACCATTTTACAGGCTTCAAGGCATCCTTTCAAGCTTCCCCTCTCTGTTACATCTCCTGTAACTGTATCAAACCCTTGCTTTTTATACAGGTCTGCCTTCTCCTTATCCCTTATAAGACATCTTGCAGGGATATTCTTCTCCTGTATTGCCTTGATGAGGTGCCTGCCGATAAATCCAGTGCCGCCAGCAATGAATATCATATTACCTCCTAATAAGCCTTTTAAATTCGATATATGATTTCTTTTCTATCTCCTCATGGAGGTTTCTGCCATGCGCATCCATTGTCACTATCGCTGGAAATTCTTCAACATCAAATACCCACATTGCCTCAGGCATACCAAACTCCTCAAGCTTCCAGACATCAACGACCCTTTTAACCCTATCAGCAAGATAAACAGCAGCACCACTTACAGTATGGAAGTAGACGCAACCATTTTCTTCAAGGGCATTCAGGGTCTTCCTCCCCATACCGCCTTTCCCCATTATACCCCTTATACCGTACTCCGATATTATCCGATATTCATACATTTCAACACGTATGCTTGTTGTTGGCCCACCAGCAATAAGCCTGTAACCTACATCTCCCTTTCTTATGATAGGGCCACAGTGGTAGAGGACTGCACCTCCAAGGTTGAAAGGTATCTGTTCTTTCTTCGGTCTTTCGTTAAATAAAAATTTATGCACCCTGTCCCTTCCTGTTACGATAAGGCCATTTATCAGAACCATATCTCCAACATTGAGCTCAAGAACATCCTCTTTGGTCAGTGGCAGGTTTAATCTCGTGACTCGTGACTCGTGACTCGTGACTTGATTGTTTACCATATCAATCTTCCCCTTCTGTTTGCCCAGCAACAAACAGAGACATCAACAAAATACGACGCAATGTGACGATGGTTAACACCCATCTTGACGCCTATAGCAGTCGTCCTGCCTCCAAAACCCAGTGGGCCTATACCAAGCTGGTTTATCTCGGTCAAAAGCCTTTCCTCAAGTCCTGCAAGCACCTCGTCAGGATTAGGTTTATTCAGTTTACGCATAAGCTGGTCTTTAGCAAGCCTCGTCACCTGATCCTTTGATGCACCTATGCTAACTCCAAGTATATAAGGCGGACATCCCCTCCCCTGGGCTTTATATACTGTGTCAAGCACACATTTTCTCACACCCTCAAGGTCTCTCTCTGCTTTCAATTCCTCAACCGGCAGTTTGTACATCTGGCCTGCATTTTCGCATCCTGAGCCCTTCAGCATAAGGTCAATTGTAAGTACGCTGTCCATGGTTTCTTCAAAGCATATAACAGGGAAGCCCATACCTGTATTATCTCCTGAATTTCTATCTGTAAGTATGTCAACAGCATTGGCCCTCAAGGGGACTTTTTCAGTAGCTATCCGTGTTGCCTCTATAATTGTACCCTTCAGTTCGACCTGACTGAGACCAACAGGCACCTTTACAAAGAATACAGGCACACCTGTATCCTGGCATATCGGCCTTGCTGTTTCCCTTGCAACCCTTATGTTCTCAAGGATAATTGACAGGACTGCCTTAGCATCTGACCCATCAGTTTCTGCTGCATACGCTCTGCTTAATGCATCCTCAACATCAGGAGGTAATGATGTTGCAGCCTTTCTGTAAAGCTCGACTATTCCATCACGAAGTTTAAGCAACTTTTATCCCCTCAGAGGCGCCAGTAGTTAAATCCAGCCATTTTAGCGGATTCTTTATCAAAAATGTTTTTAACATCTATAAGCACAGCGTCACCGTTACAGAGGCCCTTCAGGTAATCAATAGAGAGTTTTAAGTAGATATCATGCCTTACAGCAAGGATAATACCATCAAAAGGGGTGCCATCCTCAGGCCTATCCATAAGGCTTATCCCGTATTCTTCCTCTACCTCACTTTTTGATGCATAAGGGTCGTGTATGTATGGCTCAACCCCATACTCTTTCAATTCATTATAAATATCAACCACCCTCGAGTTTCTTATATCACCTATGTTCTCTTTAAAGGTAATCCCGAGTATGAGAATCCTGCTTCCCTTTACAGTCCTTCCAGATTTTATCAACTGCTTTATCGTCTGCTCAACAACATACTTCCCCATGCTGTCATTTATTCGCCTGCCTGCAAGGATGACCTCGGGATGATAACCGAAGGCCTGCGTCTTGAAGGTCAGATAATACGGGTCTACCCCTATACAATGGCCTCCAACAAGGCCAGGCTCGAATCTGAGAAAGTTCCATTTTGTGGCTGCTGTATCCAGAACCTCTTTTGTGTCAAGGCCAAATTTATGAAAGATTATAGATAGTTCATTTACAAGTGCGATGTTGAGGTCACGCTGGATATTTTCTATTACCTTTGCTGCCTCCGCAGTCTTGATATTTGAGGTCTTATGAATGCCTGCCTTAACAACAGCACCATATATCTCAGCAAGTATACTGGTTGTCTCAGCATCCTGACCTGCAACTACCTTAACAATATCTGGCAGGCTGTGCACCCTATCACCAGGATTTATCCTTTCAGGTGAATATCCCACCTTAAAGTCTCTGCCGCATTTCAGTCCTGAATGTCTTTCGAGTACAGGCACACAGAACTCCTCTGTTACACCTGGATATACAGTGGATTCGTAGACCACAATCGTGCCACTGGACAGGTTTTCACCTATGATTCGGGATGCTGATTCGAGATGTCTCAGGTCCGGGATTTTGTGTTCATCTATAGGTGTAGGGACTGCTGCTATGATTACTGCTGCATCTCTCAGTCTCTCAGGAACAGATGTGAATTCAATATGTGACTTTATAAGTTCATCGGATGGAATCTCTCCTGTTGTGTCAATACCGTTAAGAAGTCCCTTTATCCTTTCTTCTTTTGTATCAAAGCCAATAACACTCCTGAAGACCTTACCGAATTCAACACACAGCGGAAGACCTGCATAGCCGAGGCCAACAACAGCAAGTTTCTTAGCGCCAGAGATAAATTCTTTTATCACAACCCTACCTTAATGCTATTTAAATCATCTGCAATAATACATTATAATATAATAACTATTTCTAAAAATAAAAGATTGCGGTTTTTCAGAGAATTGTGTAAAAAAGGTGATATTTGTTAAAAACAGGCAGAGGCATGATTACAGATATGCTAAATAGGCTTCAAGCAGAGAGCAAAGGGTTCTGGGGGAAATAGGTGGATGAAAAAATCAAAATAATAAGGGTTGTTGTTGGATTAAATCAAGGTGGTGTTCAACAGATGGTATTCAATCTTTTTAAAGGCCTTAATAAGGATATTTTTGAACCTGTAGCCCTTGCGATAGAAAACACTGGTGCCATTGGTGCAGAGATCGAGAGGTCAGGTTTCAGGGTAATAAATCTCGGGTTGCACAGGAATAACTTTTCATTTATTAAAATCATCAGGAGACTGCAAAAGGTCTTCATAACAGAAAAACCCCATATAGTCCATGGTTCAAGCTACTACCCGAGTGTTTATTCAAGAATAGCTGCAAAACTTGCAGGTGTGCCTGTATTAATAAGCCATGAGCATTCTGTTTTTAAAACCAAGCGTCCTAAAAGACAGGTAATAAGCCGTGTAGTAAGTCGCCTTACTGATATTCATATAGCTGTGAGCGAGGGGGTTAAAAAGCAGGTTATCACTTGGTATAAGATTCCAGAGTGGAAGGTTAATGTTGTCTATAATGGAGTTGACACCGATGTGTTCAGAAGGACTTTATCTATTGAACAGGCTAAAGAAAGGCTGGATATATCTCCAGAGAGATTCGTGGTTGGATATGTCGGAAGACTTGACCCTGAAAAGGGGCATAAGTACCTATTCAATGCCATAAAATCACTCAGGGGCAGATACCCTCTGAATTGTATTGTGGCTGGCACAGGAAGGGGCGAAACTCAGATAAAACAACACGCAAATGATACAGGGGTATCAAACATTACAAGCTTTCTGGGACTGAGGAGGGATATCCCTGACCTGTTATCAGCGATAGATGTTTTTGTTTTGCCCAGTTTTCAGGAAGGATTTCCTAATGTATTACTCGAGGCAATGGCAGTCGGCTGCTCTGTAATAGCAACTGATATACCCGGTAATAACGAGGTGATTACCGATGGCGAGCATGGTTGCCTGGTTCCTCCAGGTGACAGCAATGCTTTAGCATCAGCAATTGAAAAGATAATTCTCAATAAACAATTAAGAGAACAGATGGGCAATTCAGCAAGAAAGAGGGCTGAGGAGCATTTTAGCCTTAAAAAACATATTGAGCAGATGGAAAACCTCTATAAGAGACTGTTGAGAGAGAAGGGTTTCCTGGCATGAATGTCCTTATCCTTGGCGGAAGCAGTTTCATAGGATATCACCTGACAAATGCCCTGAGGGATAAAAATATTGAACCAATGGTGGTTGATATAAGGAAACCCTTACTGGATGTAAAATATGCTGTTATTGACCTCCAGACAATAACTCCCGACAGTCTTTTGTTCAGGGGAGTTGATGTAGTCTATCATCTCGCATGGACAACACTTCCGAAGACTTCAAATGAAAATCCTATTTATGATGTAACATCAAACCTCACTATGACACTTCGCATACTTGATGCCTGCATCAGAAATGGGGTCAAAAAAGTGGTTTTTATCTCATCAGGTGGTACTGTATATGGCATACCAAAAAATGTCCCAATTAAAGAAACACATCCAACAAACCCCATATGCTCATATGGTATTACAAAACTGATAGCAGAGAAATATCTTCAGATGTATTATCATATCCATGGCCTGGAATACATAGTGTTCAGACCGTCAAATCCATTTGGAGAATATCAGAATCCATCTGGCATTCAAGGCGCTGTGACAGTTTTTCTTGGTAATATAGCAGCAGACAAGCCAATCACAATATGGGGAGATGGAACAGTTATCAGGGATTATTTTTATATCGCTGACCTTGCTGATGCTATGGTGAAGGCCCTCGACTATCAGCCGGCAAAAGACTCACAAAGGATATTTAATGTGGGCAGTGGAAGAGGAATTTCGCTCAATGCCCTACTCGATATTATCTCAGATATAACAGGATATAATCCGAAAGTGGAATATTCTGAAGGCCGTGTGATTGATGTGCCTGAAAACGTTCTGGATATTACACTCATAAGTGACAGATTGGGGTGGAAGCCTGAAACGGATCTGATGGCTGGCATAGAAAAGACATGGCTCTGGGTGAATAAATATCTGAGGGCTGTCTACTGAGATGCAGATAGTCTATTCCGCTGCTACAAAGCTAGGAGGGGTTGGACTCGCCAATGTGGTAAATCACGCTGTCCATGCAATTTACAATGCAGGCTGCCTTAAAAAAGCAATTGTTTATGGTAACAGACAGCAGGTTATTCCTTCTTCGTTTGTCAAGGTTGTGTGGTTTCAACCTACAAAGGTGTTTTCATCGCTGCCTGCTAGATATTACTATTCAACGAAGAGGATGTGGCTTGATTATGTGAGTTCAAGGTTCATAAAGGCAAAAGGTTGTGATATTTTTCATGGATGGACTCATGAATGTCTGAAATCAATTCAAGAGGCAAAGAAAAAAGGCGCTATAACAATTGTAGAAAGAGGGTACTGTCACCCCCTTTACAGCAAAAAGACCCTTGATGAAGAATACGATAAATGGGGACTCAGAAGATTCACTGAGGGTAAAAGACTACTCAAGAAATATGATCATTGGTATAGGGAGGAAACCATAGCCCCTGAAGAATTCGAATTGACAGATTATGTGTTTGTCCCTTCTGAATTTGCAAAAGAGACATTTCTCCAATACGGTTTTCCTGAGGATAAACTCATGATGATATCCCGTGGGGTGAATGTTAACTATTACAAGCCCACTTCAGAAAAAAGGGATAACACTTTTAGAGTCATTTTTGTAGGGATGTTGTGCATTCGCAAGGGTGTCCAATATCTACTTGAAGCATGGAAGAGTCTCAACCTTAAAAATGCAGAACTCTTACTCGTTGGCTCTGTTCATGATGAGATAAAACCAATCCTTAATAACTATACAGATCTTCAGAATATAAAGATTATGGGATTTGTAGAAGACCTTGTTGAGCTTTACAACAATGCCTCTGTTTTTGTCTTTCCTTCACTTGATGAGGGAAGTGCAAAGGTCACATATGAGGCGATGGCATGTGGACTACCTGTGATTACGACGCCTAATGCTGGCTCTCTTGTAAGAAACGCTGTTGACGGTTTTTTGGTAGGGATAAGGGATGTGGAAGTACTTAAAGAAAAAATTCTGTTCTTTTATAATAATCCCGATGCAGTCACGGAAATGGGACTTATGGCAAGAAGAAATATAGAACCTTTTACATGGGATAGGTATGAAAATACTTTAATTGATAAGTATGAGGAGTTATGGAGAAAAAGATAAGAGCCCTTGTAATGCTTACAAAAAGACAACCGCCTTCAAGCAGACTGCGCTTTGTCGCCTGTAGGGAGGAATTTTTAAAGCATGGGATAGAAATGACATTTATGCCGATACCGTCTAACCCTGTAGGCAGACTAAAATTATTTTTACAGATGAAACAACATGATGTTGTTATAATTCAAAAGAAGACCTCGTTTAAAAGATATGAACTTACCTTCATAAGATATCTAAATCCAAATATTATTTTTGACTATGACGATGCTGTAATGTTTCATGAGCTTGAGCATGGGAAAACGCTGATGGGTAAAAATGTCATAAAGTTTCTCAGGACAATAAAATATTGCAGGGCTGTTGTTGCAGGAAATAATTTTCTTGCAGAGTTCGCAAGGCCAAATTGCCCGAATGTTTTTGTTCTGCCGACACCTATCGATATGGAAAGGTATAGACTGAAAGATTACTCTGAGAAAAAAGATAAGGTAACAATAGGCTGGATAGGGGTTTCTGGCAATCTAAAATATCTAAAAAGACTTGAACCTGTCTTGAAAAATATTTCAGAAAGGTATCCACATACTGTATTAAAAATTATCTCCAATGACTCAATCAAACTAAATGGCGTAAAAATAGAGTTCAAAAAATGGCGGCTTGAGGACGAAATAGAAGATTTAAGGAGCATCGACATAGGCATAATGCCCATCGATAACTCCCTCTGGGCAAGAGGTAAGTGCGGCTATAAGATTCTTCAATATATGGGTGTAGGAGTGCCTGTTGTTGCATCACCTGTGGGTATAAATGTAGAATTTATTAAACACGGAGAGAATGGCTTTCTTGCCACTTCTGATGAAGATTGGTTGTTATCTCTTAAATCCCTTATAAGAAATCCTGATATGAGAAAGACCTTTGGAATGAAAGGCAGGCAGATACTTGAGGAAAGATACAGCCTCAGAAGATATGCGGAGAAATACAGTAGTATAATCAAGAGATATGATAAAATAAGCATTGGATAAACTGAAAGAGGGATTGCCGAAAGCAGAAAAAGGATAGATTTGCGATGATTGATGAAAAAGAATTCCAACGATGGTTTAAGCAGGCAGAACATAATCTTAAATCTTCCAAGGCTGATGCTGAAGATGGTGATTATGATTGGGCATGTTTTAAGGCGCAGCAAGCATCGGAGATTGCTATATTATCTTTTATTGAGGGTGAATTCAAGAATGCTAAAGGTAATCGAAGATAGAAAAAGAGAACAAAAGGCGAGATATGAAGTTGCAAGGCGATATGCTACAAGACTTTCATCGCTCTGCGGCAAAGTAACTGCTATTGTATACGGCTCGACCGCAATAGGAGATTTTAAGGATTGGAGCGCTATAGACATAATTATCGTTGCAGAGAGGCTACCGGCTGATCCGATGGAACGACTGGATTTTTTATACAACTTATCTGAAGGTCTTATAGAACCAAAGGGTTTTACCGCAGAGGAGTTCAGGCATATAATGCGCACACCATTTGGAAGACTGCTTGAAAAGGAAGGTGTAGTTATAACGGATGAACTCAATATTTTGTGTCCTTTCAGAGAGGCGTTTTAATTAACTTTTATATTTCAAAAAACGGCGAGTTTGCAAAAAAGATAAAGGAGTTTATTTAAGCGGTTATTGAATAGCTTATTTGCAACTTAATTGAGGTATTGATGGAAAAGAAAAATCCTCATATTTCAGTAGTTATTCCTGTATATAAATGTGAAGGTTGTTTGGATGAACTGTACCGTCGACTGACAAACTCTCTTGAAACGATTACTGATGACTTTGAAATTATCATGATTGAAGACTGTGGTGGTGATGGTTCATGGGATTTAATTGTCAAGATGGCTAAAATTGATAGAAGAGTTAAAGGTATTAAATTTAGCCGCAACTTCGGACAGCATTATGCCATAACTGCTGGCCTGGATTATGCAAAAGGTGATTGGATAGTAGTAATGGATTGTGATTTGCAGGATCAGCCAGAAGAAATAAAAAAGCTTTATGACAAGGCACAAGAAGGTTTTGATATTGTTTTAGGAAGGAGGTATAAAAGACAGGATAACATCATAAAGAGGTTAGCTTCTTGGCTGTTTTACAAAGTCCTTAGCTATATGACTGATACAATACAGGATGGTTCTATTGCAAACTTTGGGATTTACAATAAAAAAGTTATTAACATATTAAGGAGAATGAAGGAAAATTTAAGATATTTCCCTGTTATGATCAGATGGGTTGGATTTAATTTAACCACCATAAATATTAAACATGCAGAGAGACATATAGGACAAACAAGTTATTCTTTTAAAAAGTTGTTGAACTTGGCTATTGATGTAATTATAGCCTTTTCTGATAAACCACTATGGCTTACCGTTAAATTAGGATTTACTATCTCATTTTTATCATTTTTGTGCGCTACTTATATAATATTACGTGCTTTGTTTGGAATCAAAGGTGTAGAAGGATGGCCAAGCCTAATAGTATCTATCGGGTTTTTATCAGGACTGATTATTTTTATATTGGGACTAATAGGAATTTACATTGGGAAAATCTTTGACGAAGAAAAAAGTAGACCTCTATATATAATTGATGAAAAAACCGATAATTAAAAAACTTGAATGGGATTCTAATTTTTTCGGCTTCAACATTGCACATTTGAATAGTGAAGGATTAACCATTGACGCATCAGATGTTGAAGATTTTGTGAAACTCAACTCCATAAATCTTGTGCAGACAAGTTGCGCTATTTCTAATATTGAAACAATAACTTTTCTTGAAAAAAATGGTTTTCACTTTGCAGATTTGATGGTTACATTAATTTTGGAACTGAATACTGCTAAATTTGAAAGAATGGAATTTTTTATGGCAAATGATGGAGATGTACCTATTCTAAAAAAAATTGCTAAATCCATTGCATTATACAGCAGGTACTATAATGATATATTTGGTAAAGATATGGCTGAAAGGCTTTATGAAGTCTGGCTTGAAAAGTCAATCAGGGGGGAGTTTGATGACGCGTGTCTAAAGGCAGTTAAAAATAAATTACCTACGGGTTTTGTAACAGTGAAATTTTTAGACTTCAGATGTGCAAAAATAGGGCTTCTGGGAGTTGATGAATTGCATAGAAGTAAGGGCATCGGGAAAAAATTGATGAATTCACTTTTTAGTTTTTTACAAACTAAAGGTGTTGAAAAAATAGAAGTTGTTACACAGGGTAAAAATACGCAGGCTCTAAATTTTTATATAAATAACGGCTTTAGGATAAAAAGCATTGCAGGTTGGTATTACAAAATCTTTGATAACAATAAATGAATAGCAGCAATATATTTTGCAAATGTCTTATAAAGAAATACGAATCACTTCTGAATCTATAGCTCTCAAGCTAATATGAAAACCTGTGTCGTGTGTGAGACTAAATTTGATTCTATAAGCTGGAAGTGCCCTTTATGTGGTTATGCACCGGAGCTGATTAGTGGATTTCTATCTTTTGTGCCTGAATTGGCTAAAGGCAGTGAAGGTTTTAATACCAATTTTCTTGCGAATCTTTATAATATTGAACCCCATAATTTTTGGTTTCGTTCTCGTAATCATTTGATAATATGGGCTTTGCAGAATTATTTCCCAGAAGCAAAAAATCTTTATGAAATTGGTGTCGGAACTGGTTTTGTATTGTCTGGTATCGAGAGTGCTTTTCCTCACCTTCAATTATATGGAAGTGATATTTATATAGAAAGGCTTACTTATGCGGCAAACAGATTTAAAAAAGCTAAACTTTTCCAAATGGATGCTCGAAATATCCCTTTTGAAAGCGAGTTTGATGTAATCGGAGCATTTGATGTCCTCGAACATATTGAAGAGGATGAACTGGTTTTATCCCAAATGCATCAAGCGCTAAAAAAGAGGGAGGGATTATTCTAACTGTCCCACAGCATAAATTCCTTTGGAGTAAGGTTGATGAACATGCCTCCCATATGCGCCGATATAACGCGAGCGAATTAAAAGCTAAAGTTGAGCGGGCAGGTTTTGTAGTGGTGAAACTTACATCTTTTGTTTCACTGTTATTACCGCTCATGGCAATATCCAGATTAAGGAAAAAATGGGGTGAGTGTGATGTTATGTCTGAGTTAAAACTGGGCGGTATTATAAACACTATTTTAGAAAAAATATTAAATTTAGAAATGAATTTAATCCGACTTGGTGTTCATCTGCCGTTTGGAGGGTCATTGCTATTAATTGCAATAAAACATTTAGAATAAGTATGAAAAGACTATCGTCTGATATCCCGAACATTCTGATAAATGCAGGTATATATAGGTTATCTCAATATATAATAGGAGCTAAAAAGGCCCGCTCTTTTTATGTTAGGAAATATATTTGTCCCCGAATTGGTGACAAGGTTTTAGATATTGGTTGCGGTATAGGTGATATTCTTGAATTTTTACCCCACGATGTTGAATATACAGGATTTGATATTAATCAAAAATATATCAATTACGCTATAAAGAAGTATAGCGATCGAGGTTCTTTTCTCTGCAAAAAAGTGAGTAAAGATGCAATTAATAGCCTTTCGACATTTGACATTGTTATGGCAAATGGAGTCCTTCACCACCTCACTGATGATGAGGCAATTGAATTGTTTAAACTTGCAAAAACGGCACTAAAACCTTCTGGAAGGCTAATAACTTTAGATGGTTGTTATACAAAAGAACAATCTTTACTTGCACGATTTATTTTATCGATAGATCGTGGCAAGCATGTTCGCTCACAAAAGGATTATCTAAAACTTGCCTCTAAGGTTTTTCCTAATATAAAAATAGATATTCGTGATGATCTCTTAACAATCCCGTATACACATATAATAATGGAGTGTTCCTTATGAAAATCCCTTTTAATAGACCTTACATGACGGGCAAGGAACTGGAATATATAAGCCAGGCGTATGCCAATGGGCATTTGTCAGGCAATGGACCGTTTACTAAGAAATGTCAGGAGTGGCTGGAACGGACTACAGGCTGTGCAAAGGCCTTACTTACGCATTCTTGTACTGCAGCTTTGGAAATGGCAGCGATTTTGATTGATATTCAGCCTGGAGACGAGATTATCATGCCTTCTTATACATTTGTCTCAACAGCTAACGCCTTTGTCCTTAGAGGCGGGGTGCCAGTATTTGTAGATATCTGTCCCGATACACTGAATATCGATACAACTAAAACTGAGGAAGCAATTACACCAAAAACTAAGGCTATAGTCCCTGTACATTATGCAGGCGTGTCATGCGAGATGGACACCATAATGGCTATCGCACAAAAGCATGGCTTATTTGTCATTGAAGACGCAGCACAAGGAGTAATGTCAACTTATAAGGGACGCTACCTTGGCAGTATTGGACATCTTGGAGCTTATAGCTTTCATGAAACTAAAAATGTTATTTCTGGTGAAGGTGGGGCGCTCATAATAAATGATGACCAATTTATTGAATTAGCGGAGATTGTATGGGAAAAGGGGACTAATCGCAGCAAATTTTTTAGAGGCGAAATTGATAAATATACATGGGAATATATTGGTTCATCTTACTTGCCTAGCGAATTAACTGCGGCCTTTTTATATGCTCAGTTAGAAGAAGCGCACAACTTAACCAATAGGCGCATTGCTATTTGGGAACAGTATCATAGCACATTAGAGCCTCTTGAAAAGGCTGGCATCCTGAAAAGGCCGCATGTCCCCAGTGATAGGCAGCATAATGCCCACATGTATTACATCATCTTGTCAAATCTAAAAATCAGAGATTATCTAATTAGTAAATTGAAGGAAAAAGATATCAATGCTATTTTTCATTATGTGCCGCTGCACAGTTCTCAGGCAGGTAGAAAATTTGGTAGGACGCATGGGGATTTGAAGATAACACAAGATATTTCTGAGCGAATCATCAGATTGCCAATGTGGGTGGAGTTAACCGCTGAAAAAGTTGACCGCATTGTATTGGCTATTACCGAGGCGTCAGCAAATTTGTGACTCCTTATTTCATAAAAGCACAAATGATAGGATAGCAATCATATGCTAAATTCACACCGGTTGTTTTACATCGGCATAGTTATATTTATTCTGGCAAAACTATATCTTGTTATAATGTCGACTGCCGCACTGAATACGACAAGGCTAGGTGATGACTCTTTGGTATATTTGTGGAAAGGGGCGCTTAATTCGTTTGGTTATGAGAAATCTCTTCCAGCATTAAAAGATATCCTCGCTCAACGATGTCTTGATGATAATCCATCAGAAAAAATTGAATTGTCACGTTGGAATACTGCACTAAGGACTACCGGAACGATAACACCTGTCTACGATTTCATTACAAGGATAAGCCTGTCCACGGGATTGAGCATGAAATGGGCATTTGCCCTCACAGAGGTATCGGGAATAATTGCAATGGCTGCTGGTTTTTCAGCATTTCTCTACATGGTAGTTGGTCCAGCAGCCGCCGGATTAGGACTTGGTCTCCTTGCCTTTGCTATACTGCCCAACCAGGGAATATATGCATTCATTCCAAGCACCTTTGCACTTTCCCTGTCCATGCTTCTCTGGGCATACTTGATAAAAACAAAATATGATGCCCGACTTCTTTTTGTATTTATTGCATCCGTTTTTATTTCAGGAATTCATCCAATTGCAAAGGTTTATCTTTTAATGGGAATCTTTATCCATGCCATCAGCTTCGGGACCATAAAGCAAGTTTTAATTGGCCGCAATATATTGCTTTATGGAGGTATAGGGTGTGCAATATTAATCCAAAGCATAATCCCTTTAATTTTTCTGAATTCAGAAGTACCTCCATCTGAACTTTTGGGTAAAGTTGCCTCTCTGGATAGATTTAGGTTAAATCTGTCCGCTATTTTACCTCTTATTAGGGACCCCTTTATCAGAAAAAATCTATTGCTGGTTGCCCTATTTCTTATTGCGCTGCTTTTCTACAGGGAAAAGATATTTTCTCCTAATCTCATATTGATTACTTTATTAATCATAATTATGATGGCAATATCCTTATTCCATTATCTTCCTGGTTATCCTGCCGAGTTATTTACACGACTAATGGTCCCGTTTGCTGTTATTGTTGCTGGCATCGGCAGTAAATTTGTTCTACTACAAATGAAATCGAGCAAATACAAAAGAATCAAGTTGTTGAGTTTAATCATTGGCTATATCACAACAATGGTGTTGTGGGTAGGAAGTTATGTTTTTCATGTAATGAACTGGAGAACCGAGGTTATTCGGGATGAGCCCCTGAAATCACAACACCAGAGACTGTCAGAAAATACCAATATTCTTTATGTAGAAACAGATATAGCCTTGCAAGCTTCTCTTTTACAGGGCGGTTATAAATTTGGTGTTGTTGCATACCCGATGATTAAGAATACCATAAGCCTTGATTATATTTTAAATAAAAAGAAACCCGAAGTGATGGTTATGCCCAATTTCAGGTCGTTAAATAGCTTATCAACGAATCGGATTAAAAACTTCAAATTGCGGCGCCACGGTTTTAATTTTGAGGCAACCGACTATATCGTCATAGAATCTCAGGAAGGGAAAACAATGTCATCCCTTTATCTTTTTATAAATAATTTAAGTGATAATGCGATATTAACAATGCAGGTGTTTTCCATAAATCATGGGACAGGCTTTTCAGAAAGCAAGATATCTGTCCAGCCAAATTTTAAGGGCTGGCTTAAGGTGCTGGACCACCCCGAAGGTGTTAAAACTGTAAGAATTGTGTTGCCCGAGCAAAATGGGTGGGTTGAGGGGGTGGCTACTGAACCACCATCAGCACATATTTACTGGCCGTGGAAGTCAGGAGCAGCAATAAAATATCACATGCGGAATAAGCCTGTGCATAAGGTTTTAGAAATTCAGTTCACACTAGAAAGACTACTTTCAGAATACGATGCTGTGGAACTAGGTAGTGTAATCTCTGAGCCTGTATTCGTAATTTCTGATGATAGCGGACTGGTCTTTTTTAGAACAATATATTACCGATGACTAATAGCAGATAGCAAGGCGTAGAAAGGCATAACCCCTTACCTCTTCCTCAGCCTCTTTGCTGGCACCCCTGCCCAGACTTCATAGGCAGAAAGAATAAAGGTGATACGTTCTTTCCCTGATGTAATATATATGGAGTGAACCCCTCTGACTGGACACGAAACTGAAATAGGTTAGAATACTGACGAGTAAAAAAGTCATAAGGCATATTCATGATGATGAGGATTTTAGGGGGTAGTAAGATATGGGTGGCCCTG
>JBFLWW010000007.1:26276-71941 GCA_040757475.1 Nitrospirota bacterium | reverse complement strand
GATTAGAAGAACAGGTCAAAGAAACACTGAGGAATCCTGCTTATGTCAGACTCAGCAAAGAGGATAAGGCGGTATATCTTTATTATGCGCCTTATGGTGGTTATTTCTTATGTGTTGTTTGCCGCCATCTTAATGGAGATGGTTTTATCATTACAGCATATTTAACAGACAAGATTAAAAAGGGGGTAACAGTATATGAAACCGATTAAGATAGTTTACGATGAGAAAGGCAATACACTTTTCGTCAGGTTCAGCGGAAAAAAAGAAGCATTCTGTAAGGAAAGCGATATAGGCAAAGAGGTTGTTTATTCAGTAGCTGAAGATGGGAGTGTAATAGGGTTTGAGATACTGAATTATCTTTCAAAAGGAGAGCGTAAACCTTCAAGAGTTTTGCCTGTAAAAACTCAGGTGCTGAAAGCATCATAGTCCCTGTTATCCACAACAAGCTTGCCTCCTCGTCGACCGAATGCTTGAACTTCACAAAAAGAAGTCTTCCCTTCCTCCATCATCCAAATGAGAAAAAATTGAAAGGGAAATAGCGGTTACGGATGAGAATATTGATGGGATTGTTTATGGGCTTTATGGGATAACGGAGGCGGAGAAAAAGATAATTGAGGGGTAAAAAGCATATTCGCATTTTACCTTATTGCATTATTCTTACTATTCAGAGATATACCCTGCAATGATTTCCATTGCCCTTTCTACAGCGCCTGTGTTTTTTCTATATAATTGCTGTGCCTTTGAGCCAATTTCTTTTGCCCTATCAGGTGACTGAAGAAGCTCTCTTAATTTTGGATAAAGCCCTTCTTCATCAACCTCTATAGCTGCACCTTTCGTGTAAAAATCCTCAATAATAGGGAAATTCTCCATGTGAGGACCGCATAGTATGGGCTTCCCCCAGTATGCTGGCTCAAGGGGATTTTGACCACCATGGCCTCTAAAACTCTTGCCGATGATTGCGATATCAGATATACCATAGATTGCTGAGAGCTCACCAACAGTATCCAAGAGAATAATTACACCTTTGAGAGCTTTGAGCTTTGAGCTTTGAGCGTCGAGCCCTGAACGCTTTATAAATGAGATTCCTTTTGATTTAAGCATATCTTCAACCTCTTTAAACCTCTCAGGGTGTCTCGGCGCAATGATAAGATTGAGGTCCTGAAAATCTTTTTTAAGCTCAATATAAACAGAGGTTATTAGTTCCTCTTCTCCTTCATGAGTGCTTCCTGCTACGATAACAGGCCCATTTATATTCTCTGTCCATGAAGGGATATGTGAAAGAGGTCTTGTATCGAATTTAAAGTTACCTAAGACCATAATCCTGCTACTATCAACACCAAGGCTTTTTATCCTCTCAGCATATACCTCACCCTGCATACCAAAGAGATCCACACAGGAAAGAATCCGCTTCATAAAGAAAGAGGTCTTTTTATACCCTTTGAATGAGCCTTCAGAAATCCTTCCGTTAAGCACAATAACAGGGATTCCATTCTTTTTAAATACCCTGAAGATATTCGGCCATAGTTCTGTCTCGATAACGATTAAAATCTCCGGCCTTATCCTTTTCAGGGCTATATTCAGGATTAAGGTAATATCAAATGGGAGATATACAATTGTTGTACCTTCAGGTGTCCTTTCCCTTGCCACCTTCTGGCCTGTGTCAGTGATTGTTGAAAGTATTATGCCTCTTAATGGATATCGCTCCCTGAGCCTTTTAAGCAGAGGTAGTGCTGCCATGACCTCTCCCACAGATACAGCATGAACCCAGATTAGTGATGATGGACGAGTGACAAGTGACGAGTTTAAAAAACCAATTTTCTCTCTGAGCCATTTCTTCCTTAGTTCTTTTGGTCTTTTTAAATACTCAACTGGGAATAAAAAAATCAGGGCAATAATATATATGAGACTGTAAAATAGATACATCTCTACAATAGTGACGATACATCTACAGCCTGAGCACTGAACTGTAGTTCATAGAGTCTTTTATAGATACCACCTCTCTCGATAAGCTCCTCATGGGTTCCTGACTCAACAATCCTTCCTTTATCGAGGACGATAATCCTCGTGGCACGTCTGACTGTGGATAGTCTGTGGGCAATCACAAAGGTAGTTCTATTTTCCATGAGATTTTCGAGTGCCTTTTGCACTATCATCTCAGAGTGGGTATCGAGGGATGAGGTTGCCTCATCAAGTATTAGTATTGGAGGGTTTTTAAGTATTGCACGGGCTATGGAGAGCCTCTGCCTCTCGCCACCTGAGAGCCTTATACCCCGTTCACCTATGACTGTCTCGTATCCCTGAGGAAGTCTTATAATAAATTCATGTGCAAAGGCTGCTTTTGCAGCATTGACAATCGCAGCATCATTTGCATCAGGCTTGCCGAATGCGATATTATCCTTTACTGTATCATTAAACAAAATAACATCCTGGCTCACAACCCCTATCTGTCCTCTGAGGGACTTCAGTGAGGCTGTTGATATATCAATACCATCTAAATAAATAGCTCCGGTTGAAGGGTCATGAAACCTCGGCAGAAGGTCAATTAAAGTGGTCTTTCCTACCCCACTCCTTCCTACAATAGCAACTATCTCTCCCTTTTTAATACTTAGGTTTATATCCTTTAATACCTCATATCTGACACCTGGATATTTAAAAGAGACATTTTTAAATTCCACTTTTTCTCTTATATGCGGGATAATTACATTTCCGTCTTTTTCTCGTTCCTTATTCTCTATCTCAGATATCCTTTCTAAAGATGCCCTTGCCTGTTGTATCCCGTTGTTAACAGCTGCGAGCCTCTTGGCTGGTGTATAAACCATGAATATTGCTGTTAGGAAAGAAAAGAATTCACCAGGGGTTATTGCCCCTGTTATAACAAGCCTTCCACCATACCAGAGGACAAAGGCAATACCAAGCCCTCCTACAACCTCCATCAACAGAGAGGTAGACTCTATAAGCCTTGTTGACCTCATAATCTCTCTGTAGAAATCCTGGTTTTTCTCTTTGAATTTACTGACAGTGTCACCTTCACGGCCAAAGACCTTTATCATCTTGATACCGCTAAAACTCTCTGTAAGGTATTCTGTTATTATTGAGATTTTCTGCTGTGTCCTCTTGCTGACCTTTTTTAACCTCTTCCCGAGACTGCCTGCACCATAAAATGCTGCAGGAAGCACTGTGACTGCCATAAGGGCAAGGTCCCATCTCCTGTAGAATGCCACTGTCAGAAGCACCACTACTGTCGCACTCTCAACAAACAGGTCTTTTATTGAGAAGGAAAGTAAACCCTGTAAGGTGCCTATGTCATTCGTTATTCGAGAAAGGGTTGAACCTGTGGATTCCTTCTTATAGTGTCCCACAGGAAGATACATCAGATGTCCAAAGAGTCTGTTCCTCATATCCCTGACAACCTTTGCCCCGGTTGAGCGCATAAGATATGACTGGAGAAAAGCAAATAATCCCCTCAGAAGATAGAGTATTAAGATGGCAAAGGGCAGGATGACCAGCAATGTATTATTCTTTTCAAGAAAAATCCCATCGAGGGCAGGCTTTACAAGCCATGCAAGCCCACCGTTAATTCCAGAGATAATAAGACTCGCCATCGCTGCAAGGACAATCCCCCCCCAGTAAGGTCTGATCAGTTTTAATATCCTCTTTATTGTCTCTATTGTTTCCAACCTGTCATCTCCATTATTATCTCAGCAACCCTCTCTGAGGCCCTCATACCTGAGAATGGTTTTTTGATTAATCTATAATAATTGAGCATACTTCCCCTATAGTCTTTATCAAACATGATCTTTTTAAGCTCTTTTATTATATCTTCAGCGTTAGCCCTGTGCTGAAGGAGCTCAGGTACAACCCCTCTCTCTGAGAGAATATTAACCAGTGATATATATCTGACATTCACAATAAGCCTTCCGAGCAGATAGGTCAGTGGAGAGAGTTTATATACTACAACCATTGGAACTCCGAGGAATGTAGCCTGAAGGGTTGCTGTGCCTGAGGCAACAACCGCCATATCAGATGTAGCAAGTGCCTTTACTGTTTCACCTTTTTTAATGACCACGCCTTCCTGCGTGAGTGCTTCAAGGTAAGGACTGTATCTTCCCTCATTTGTATTTGGAGTGAGGAGAATACAGAATTGGTAATTTTTAAATTCATTTTTAAACTGCCTGACAACATCTATCATCAGAGGCAGAAGCCTTTTAAGTTCATGTGGTCTGCTCCCAGGGAGAAGAGAAAGGAGTGGCCGATTTGGATCGAGACCGAGAACAGCCTTTAAAGTGACGAGTGACGAGTGACGAGTGACGAGTTCAGATTCTATCTCTTCGAGTATTGGATGGCTAACAAACTCACATGTTACACCAGCTTTTCTGTATATACCTTCTTCGAATGGGAGTATAACAGCCATCCTGTCCACGAGACTTGCTATCTTTTTGACCCTCCCTTTTCGCCATGCCCATACCTGGGGGCTTACATAATATAATATCTTTATTCCGAGTGGTTTAGCTACCTTTGCCACCTTTATGTTGAAATCAGGATAGTCAATAAGGACAAGGACATCAGGCATGAACTTTTTAATCCCATCAACAGTCTTTTTGAATGTCTCTCTTACCTTTCTGTATGCCGAAAGTGCTTCTATAATGCCGAAGGCATCTGATATACCCGAGATGAGTTCTACGCCTGCCTTATTCATCCTCTCACCACCAACACCAAGGATTCGAAGTTCAGGCCATTTGCTTTTCAGTTCTTTTGCAAGGAGTGAGCCATATAATTCACCCGAGCTTTCACCAGTAACTATCATCACAGTATTCATCAATCACACAACATCCCTGATTATCTCTGCTATCCTTATTATCACTGATTCCTCAAGTTCAGGATATATAGGTAATGAAAGGACTTTTCGGGCTACCTTTTCAGCAACAGGGAAAGCCCCTTCTTTATAACCTAAAAATTTCAGTGCATCCTGCATGTGGAGTGGTACTGGATAATAAATAACTGATGATACGCCGTTCTCCTTCAGCCTTTTCTGTATCTCATCCCTTCTCTCACTCATAATTGTATATTGGTGAAAGACATGATATGCACCATTCTTTTCAACAGGGCATTTTACTTTACCTGAAAGGAGCTCATTGTAAAGTGCTGCATTCTGCCTCCTCTTTCTGTTGTATTCATCTATACGCTTGAACTTCACAAGAAGGATGCCTGCCTGTATCTCATCCAGCCTGCTGTTAAAACCAACGTTCTCATGTCTGTATGAACCCCTGGAGCCGTGGTTTCTTAATTTTCTTATTGTATCAGCCACCATCGAGTCGTTAAGGATTATCATACCCCCATCCCCGTATCCACCTAAGTTTTTGCTCGGATAAAAACTGAAACATCCAGCATCTCCAAAGCTTCCAGCCTTTTTATCATTCAACCGAGCACCAAAAGACTGGGCACAATCCTCGATTACCTTCAGACCATACCTCTTTGCTATATCCAATATCCTTTCCATATCAGCCATATGGCCGAATAGGTGGACAGGCAGAATAGCCTTTATCTTTTCTGTTATCTTTGACTCTATCTGGCTTACATCTATATTCAATGTGTCAGGCTCAATATCAACAAACACAGGTGCGGCACCTGTATAAAGAATCGCCTCAACAGTAGCAAAGAATGTAAATGGTGTTGTGATAACCTCATCACCTTCGCTGATACCGAGTGCATCAATTGATAGATGAAGGGCATCCGTACCTGATGCAACACCTATCGCCTCCCGGACACCGTGATAATCTGCTATCTTCTTCTCGAACTCAGAGACCTTCGGCCCGAGTACATACTGTGAACTCTCCAGAATCTCTGTCACAACCTCGATGACCTCTTCCCTGATATCTTTAAACTGTTTTTTAAGATCAACCATTGGAACCATAACTCACTCCGTCCGTGAGAATTCAAAATTTAAAATTTAAAATTAATGAATTCCATAATTTTGCATTTTTCATTTTGCATTTTTAATTTTATTTGTTATCTTCAAGACTATCTTAAGTGCATTCCTTCCTTCAGTAGCAGAGACCTTTGGTCTTTTTCTTTCCTTCACACAATTAATGAAATCCCTCAATTCTTCTCTCAGTGGTTCTTTATGTTCAGGCTTTATGACATCGAACGATATATCATCTCCTGTTCTGAAATAACACCTTACCTCATAGCTCTGAAAATCAATGGATATATAAGAGTCTTTTTGAAAGACCTTAAGCCTCCTCTGTTTTTCGGGTGATAAACGGCTTGCTGTAATAAGGGCTATGCAGCCATTTTCGAACTCAAGCCATGCCTTTGCAACATCAATCTTAGAAGTCAAGACCTCTGCCCCTACTGCCCTTATCTCTTTGACAGGCGAAGATATAAGACTCAGTATTATGTCTATATCATGAATCATGAGATCGAGTGTAACATCAACATCAATTCCCCTTCCTAAGAATGGTGAAAGTCTCTCTGCCTCGATGAACCTCGGTTCTTTTACCATCTCAGAGGCAGTTAGCACAGCCGGATTATATCTCTCAAGATGGCCTACCTGTAAGATGCAGCCCCTCTTTTCTGACTCTCTGATAAGCTCATCAGCCTCTTCGACATTCACTGTTATTGGCTTCTCTATAAGTATGTCCTTCCCTGCCCTGAGGCAATCGAGGGCAATATTATAGTGAGATGTTGTAGGTGTTACAATACTCAGGGCATCAACCTTATCGAGAATCTCTCTGTAGTCAGAATATGCCTCACATCCATATTTCTCTGCAAACGCATCAGCCCTCTTTTCATCGATGTCAACAATAGCCGTAAGCTCTGTGTCTTCAATCTCAGAATAGAGCCTGACATGATGCTGGCCCAGATAGCCAACTCCAACTACACCTACCTTGACAGGCAAGACCCCCTCCTTTTCCTCGAAACAGATTGTTTATTGTGCACTAAAAGGGACGATTTGGGCAACCGAATTTTCTCTTTACTTACCTGTCAGTTTCTGATAATTTTTAAAAATGAGAAAATATCTTCTTATTCTATTTCTATTACTTACAGCTTTTTTAAGTTCCTGCGCAACCTCTAAGACAGGAGAGAATGTTCAGAGGGCCAGTGCCCATTACAAACTGGGTATTTCCTATTACAACAATAACAAAATCCAAGCAGCATATGTAGAATTTCAAAAGGCCCTTGAATTTAACCCTAATGATAAGGAAGTCCTGAATGCGATTGGTGTAATTTATCTCCTTAATCTTGAGGACATCCCAAAGGCTATAGAATTTTTTGAAAGGGCAATCAGTATAGATGCAGATTTCTCTGATGCACATAACAACCTCGGATATGCTTATGAAAAAACAGGCATGGTTAAAGATGCTATTAAATCTTATAAAACTGCGCTTGCTAATCCCCTGTATCAGACTGCAGAAAAGGCCCTCAATAATCTGGGTCGTATATATTACAGACTCGGAAGATACGATGATGCAATAGATGCATACAGGGAGGCTATTAAACGAGTTCCTGAGTTTGTTCTACCCTATTATGGGCTTGCCCTCTGTTATAATGCTAAAGGTAAATACGGCGATGCATCCATAGCGATTGCGCGTGCAATAGAGCTTGATCCCCTTTATAAAGGAAATAGAGACCGTGCAATCGAAGACCTCAAAAACAGGAAGATAAGTGCAGAGGGTGACGAAGCAAAGGACATCAGTGATTACCTTGAGATATTGAGGTATTGAGAGGTCTCCAAAAAGTCAAAGACTTTTTGGAGTTGTTCGGGGCGTAGCGCAGCCTGGTGAGCGCACCTGCCTTGGGAGCAGGGGGTCGGAGGTTCAAATCCTCTCGCCCCGACCATGACCCTGAAATCCCGTGATGGCATAATGCAAAATCGTATTTGAGTGGGTCTTCTGAGTCAAACATTTTTAATGTATTTGTAATCTCGACTGCCATCCTCCAATCCTGAGAATTTCGTTTTGTAAAGCCGAGGCATTTTGAAATCCGCACAATATGGATATCAAGAGGGATAATAAGCTTATTTTGGGGAATACCCTTCCATATACCAAAATCAATATCTCTGTCACGCACCATCCATCTCAGAAACAGATTTGCCCTCTTACATGCGCTCTCTTTTGAGGGAGACGGAAAGAATTGAAGAAGGCCAGGTGGATGGATGTTTTCCCCGTAGACCCTTGAGGTATCAATATCCAGGATATGATTAACAAGGCCGCTCAAACCATCACCAATATCAGTGTCTTCCTTCTTATAAAATCGTTTGAATACATTTTCGATTGATTTATTCTTATTTAATAACGCACTCAAAAGATATAGCAGACATACGATATCTTTATTCTCATTAAATCTGTATCTTATCCCTGAAAACAATTGACCATGCTTTTTACATTAAACTCAGACAGGAAGTCATAAGGGCTATTGCCCATAATTGAGAGAATTCTTCTGATGACAGGCTTGAATAAATCTACCTTCCCATAGGCGAAGCATGATGCGATGAATCCAGAGACCTCTATATCCTCAGGTCGTTTGTATTGATGAGGGAATTCAATGGGGTCATGGAGAATCCTTTCTTTTGAGTTATATTCTTTATAAAACCTGTCGAGGATCTCCTTTAGCTTTTCCATCCCCTAATCCCCAAAACTGATGCCGAGAGACCTTGCTGTCTGAATGGTGTCGCAGTCCAGAGGCACAGATTTCATCCGGCCGATTGCCTCATCGAGAGGAACTGCACGCACCTCAGGCGGATGAAGCGCTACCATGGTCCCGAATTTTCCTTCTTCGATAAACCTTATTGCAGCTGCACCGAATCTCAGTGAGAGGAGCCTATCAAAGGTAGTGGGGGCTCCTCCCCTCTGGAGGTGACCGAGGACCAGAGACCTTGTCTCCTTCCCTGTCCTATCCTCAATTTCATCTGCTACCTTTTTAGCAATCCCACCAAGTCTGACTTCCTGGCCTAGCTTTTTTTCAATTATAGTTATATCTCCACCAACAGGTTTTGCACCTTCAGCCACAACCACGATGGCGTAATTCTGACCCATGGGTTCAAGCTGTCTGATTTTGTTACATACCTTTTCAATATCAAAGGGGATTTCTGGTATCAGGATAACATCGGCTGACCCTGACACCCCTGAATTCAATGCTATCCAGCCTGCATACCTGCCCATCACCTCAACAACCATGACCCTGTCATGTGATCTGGCAGTGGTATGAAGCTTATCTATCGCATCAGTAGCTGTGTTGACCGCTGTATCGAACCCAAATGTTAAGACTGTTGCACTGATGTCATTGTCTATAGTCTTTGGGACTCCGATAACAGGTATCCCTTTCTTCATGAACTTACTTGCAATGCGCAGGCTGCCGTCACCACCTATAGCGATTAATGCATCAAACCCAATCGCCTTGAAGTTCGAAACCACCATGTCTGAAATATCAGTCTCGACCACATTTCCATCAGGGCCTTTCATTGGGTATCTGAACGGGTCCCCCTTGCTTGCCGTGCCGAGGATTGTACCTCCAATATTCGTGATATCCCAGACAGACTCCGGAAGTAAACGGACAATCTGTTTTGTATCAATAAGCCCCTGGTAACCGTATTTTATGCCGTGAACCTCCCATCCTTTCTGATAGGCAGCAAGGACAATACCCCGGATGACTGCATTAAGCCCCGGAGCATCCCCACCACCAATATTAACAGCTATCTTCATTCTCTGGCTCACTTTTCCCTCCTTTTTATACCTAATCACTTATCCCTAAGATTATCTCCATCTCTTCCATATCAACCCTGTCTATTCTTACCTTTAACTCTTTCCCTATTATAAATGAACGTCTTGTGTGTCTTCCAACAAGGCTCAATGTCCGTTCATTGTACTGGTAGAAGTCGTCTGTCATATATGAGACATGGAGAAACCCCTCTACATAAAAGTCCTTTAACCTGACTTTTATCCCATAAGGAGTAATACCCACAATTTTCCCATCAAATTCATCTCCAACCTTGTCCTTCATAAACCATACCCTCATTGCATCTATGACCTCGTATTCTACATCATCAGCAAGGCGCTCCATGTGCGAGGAATTGAAGGAAATGTCTGGAAGGAGTCTTTCAAGCTCCTGAATTCGTTTATCTGGCAGTTGTTTTTTATTCAATACCTCCCTTAATATCCGATGCACAACAAGGTCAGGATATCGTCTTAGAGGCTCGGTATCCCAAGTCCTTTAAGATACTCAGCAACTGCCTCATTGGCTGCTATCATAAACTCCTCAATAATCATATTCTTGTGAGCACAAGATCTCCATCACGGAGCATCTCCCTGAGGATTCTCTTTAATGCCCTCGCCTCAGGATGGCTCAGCCTAAGGAGAGAAACCATCTCCCTGAAATCCAGAGGTTTCCTTGTCTTTTCCATGAAAAATGAGAGTACTGTTTCTTTATTTACCATAGAAGTATTTTATGCTATTTTTGACAATATGTCGCAATTTGATTTTTTCCCTCCATCCAGCCTATTCTAAAAATAGATATGGATGTTGAGTTTTTAATAAAAGAAGCAATTTGCCGTTATCGTGAAAAGAGGACTGTCGAGAGGATTAGCAGAGGCATACCGTTAGACAAAAGGCCTGATCTCATCATCTGGATATGCCATTTCCCCCTGCATTCTTTATCAGGTATACAGTGCCATGTTATTACCAGAGGCGTTATTTGTCCCCATAATGGCCCTTATGGCAATAACTAATCCTTTTCTAATCTCTTTATCCCCATCCTCATCGGGAGATAAAAGGCTATCACATTAATAATAACGATCAAACCTGCACATAGAACTGACTGAACCTTTTCTAACATATTCATATTGTGGCCGATAAGCGTGGCTCTGTGATAGAGATATACAGGCCATGCCTCAAGTAATACTGTGAGGAGCACAACAGTAAAGGCTATAAGCATGAATGCTATACCTCCAAGATTCATGGACACAGAGGCAATATTCTCATATTTAAATTTAGGATACATTGCACCGAGACCTGTACCAAGGCCACTTATACTGATACACAGCATCAATGCAGTACCAACGGATAGAAACATCAGAAGGCCGGTAACATCCATAACAATATTTGTTATAAACACTAATGCTACAATCACTACGGATACCGGTATGCTTCCGTAGAGAAGTTTACTCCATAGAAACTTTTTTAATACCACAGGGGACGCTCTGATTATCCAGAATGCCTCACCTTCGAGACTTACAGATGAATAAAGGAACCTCGCAGAGACGGCGGAAAGCACAAGGCCAGTCATAACCATGTTAATTAATACCATGAGTTCTTTAATATATGGCAAAAGCCCTGATATAGCCTTTACAGGGATGGTTTTAAAGTTGTAAATATAGACCATCATAAGGGCACCTATTATGAAAAGCTGGGACCACTGGCCTGTGTCCCTGAAGAATATCTTTGTGTCCTTCCAGAGTATGGCTGATTTATAATTAGGATAAAAATCCTGTAGCAATCCTTTATTAAAACCCTTACCTGCAGGTTGAATCCTTTCAAGGTTTCTCCTGTAAAGCCTTTCCCCTATCAAGACAGATAGCATGAATAGGAATGCACCATTACTCAAAAGTATAGCTATATAAAAAAGGTCTGTATCTCTATTTTTAAGCACCGGGAAGATGGCCTCAGTAATCCAGTAACCTGGAAGGATGTGCGAGTTAATCCTGAATGTCATAATAGAACTTATGAAACCCTCGGGCGTCCCTGTATCAAGAGGTGTGATTGACCTCAGGACAAAATATAAACCGAGAAAAAGAAGAAGGCCGATTGCCAGTAAAACATCTCTGACCCTTTTTGCAGGGAACAGCCGTGTGAGGACATGGGCAATGAGGATACCTGTACCAGCAGTTATAAAGATAAAGGGGATGAATGTGGCTGCAGTAAATATGTAATAGCTGAGAGGTGCCTTATAGATAGTACCATAGGCGATAAAGACTGGAGGTATAAAAGAGATAACCATCCATGATGAATTCATGATTGTTTCGACTGATTTAAGATTGAGGATATCTTTAATCTCAACAGGTATCGAAAGGAGAAAGGGGATGTCTCTCGATAGATAAAATGAAGATATGGCAGTGATGATATTACTCAGTATGAGGAATCCTGTGAGACTGAAAAATATCATTGAAAAGAGTTTTTTTGAAATGAGTTCTCCAAAGAATTCAATGCCCCTTACATAAGATAGGACCTTATAAGTAGCGATATAAAATAAGATCCAGAATATAATGCCTATGATGATGAATGGGAGCCTCTTCAGGATAACATCTTTATTAATTGAATTCTTAAAAGAGAGTAATCCTGGTCTAAGGAGTAAGATAGAGGAGTTCATCAAACAGTCCTTCAAGCCCACCTTCAATGCTGGTTATCTCGTCTCTATTTTTAAGGGCGATTAGATAACCTTTATTTATCACTCCAACCCTGTTACATAGCTCCTCAGCAATATGCAGGCTGTGGGTTGCGAGGAAGATGGTAGTGCCAACAGAAGATAGGTCTTTTATAACCCCTTTAAGCCTCCTCATGCCGGATGGGTCAATACTAACAAATGGCTCATCTATAATAAAGACCTCTGGATTATGTACCATGCTGGATGCAAACAGAAGTCTCTGTCTCATACCCTGGGAATAGCTTTCTATAAGCTCATTCTCTATATCTTTTATCCCAAAGGTATTAATGAGTTCTTCTATCCTTGATAACGCCTCTATCTTGCCGAGCCCATGGATGGATGCAATAAATAATAAAAACTCCCGTCCTGTAAGCTTTTCGTAGAAGAATGCCCTGTCAGGCACATAGCCAATGATGGATTTGGCTTTTATAGGTTCTTTTACAATGTCATAGCCTCTGATAAGGATTCTTCCCTCGGTTGGCCTCAGAAGGCCAGTCATCATCTTTATAGTGGTCGTCTTACCAGCAGCATTTGGCCCGAGAAGGCCAAATACCTCTCCATCATTTATAGCAATGGATAATCTTCTTACAGCCCATTCCCCACCAAAGGATTTACCGATGTTATCGAGGGTTATCACCTGTATTCTATCCCCTCTATCTTCAGTTTACCGATAACAGGTAAAAGCTGCACCTGTTTATCAATATCCCCTGTCAGAAGCCTGATATGGCTGGCATCTGCAGGGAACTGTCCAAGGGTTGGGTCTACTGCAACCCATCTCCCGAGGTAGACCTCAGGCCATGCATGGTAGTAGAAATATCCATCTTTGTATGCAAGGCCAATCGCTATTCTTGCTGGAATCCTTGATGCACGGCTCAGAGAAACAAAAAAGGTTGTATGCTCATTACAGTCGCCTCTCATTGTCCGCAACACCTCTGTTGCCATCGGGATACTTATGGTTGGTGTCTTCTCAATATTTTTATAAACCCATTCATACAGAAGCTGTGTTGCCTTAAGGCTATCTCTTTCATCACCAACAATCTTTTTTGCGAGAGATATAATCTCAGGGTCTTTTGATTGAATGAACATGGTATCTCTCAGATATTCATCCAAAACTCTCGACTCTTGACTCTTGACTCCTGACTCAAGAACTTCTTTATTTATCTCAAGTATGTCTCCTCTAAGGCTCTGTCTTCCACCATCAAGCTCAAGGCCTTTTAAATCAACCCCGGAAAGTCTTACCTTAAGATAGCTCGCATCTAAGGGTAATTTGATACTAAAAGGTATAGCAACCTGTGCTATAAGGTCAATTGACGGTTTGCCTATTTGTATTGCGTCCTGTTCTATCTCCTTTATGAGGGTAAACCCCATGGGGCTTTCCTCCCTCAGGACTTCCCCTTTTTCAGTAAGCCACACGAAAAGCTCAATACCTTTAAAAGAGCCTCTAAGCTTGAAGGCATCCTGCTTTCTGCCCATCGCCATTATGGACTCTTTGCCGATGATCTCTATGTCCATCTGCTCCTCACTCAATGTTGTTGGGTCAATTATAGGAAACCTCAATCTTGTGCCAGTTTTGAGCCCATGCTGAAGAATCTCTGGTATAATAGAGAAATTGAGCTGGGGTCTGTCTGAAATCTGAATTGTCCTCTGAGACCTCAGGCCACCTGCTTCTATGGATACATTAAGATTTTTACCTTCTATCTGGCCTCTGATATTCATGTTAATATCAGACTTGAGGATAAAATCAAAGGATTTTAGCCTGAGATTTGAATCGAGATAGGCATCGGTAACTGTCTCCATATCTTTTTTTATGCCCATAACCTTCAGTCTCATCTTTGCAGTCTCGGATATTTTATAACCACTATCCCATCTCCTCGTCTCTCTGTGTGAATATCCAATCTTCTCTCCTTTGAGATACATCCCCATCCACTGGTCATAATTAAGCCCTGCAGGAAGAATACCCTCATATTCACTCAGTGTTGTCTTTAGTTGAAAACCATAATGTCTTATGATGAGAACAGTCATGGTAACTATCCAGAAAATGGTTATACCAATATAGGAGATTTTTCTGTATGGGATATTAAAGCTCACCTGCGTGTTAATAGTCTCAACGCCTTCTTATGTAAGTTCTCATTTCCTGACACAAGCAGTGGTGCAGTCTTTTTAAGCCCGATTTCTATGTCCTCAACCGGATTTCCATTAATCTCTGTGAATACACCTCCAGCCTCCCTGACAAGCAACCAACCTCCTGCAAAATCAAAGCTCCTCGAAGGTGCAGGATTTACAAACACACTTATTGCTCCGTATGCAAGATATGCGAGGTCTAATGCTGTTGCGCCAAGGCAACGTGTCTTTCTTGATTTAGAGAGGAGGGGTATTATCTGTGGTAACTCCTTGCCGGGGGACTGTGCCTCATATGCAATAAGATAAAATTCATCATCCTTCTGTGTAAAAATCCTTTTGCCATTTAAGAATGAGCCTTTGCCTTTTTCTGCACAGAACTCATCGCCATTAATGAGGTTTACAATATATGCGAGTTCAATATCTCCGACGATATCTCCATCTGCAACTGCAATGGATGTGCAGTAAAAAGGGATTCCTGAGATTGCATTCTTACTTCCGTCTATAGGGTCTATAAGAACCTTTTTACCACCGCCTTTTATATCCTTGAATCCATACTCCTCAGAGACAATTGTCAGCGCGTCTCCGGATGACTCAAGGATAGAAATGATAATCTCCTCAGCCTTTTTATCAACCGGGAAGGTCTTATCCCCTGATGCACCGACTCCAAGGGCACCCTGGCTATAAGGCTTAAGCCTCATAGCTGGAATTTCCTTAAGAAGCCTCCTGCCAATGTTTCTGAGAACTTCAATCTTCATGATTAATGTATTTTACGGAAATATCTCAGGCGAGGCAACATGGTGCCCCCTGCAGGAATCGAACCTGCGACACCAGGTTTAGGAAACCTGTGCTCTATCCTACTGAGCTAAGGGGGCGTGGATTTTTCCCTTGATAGGCGTCTCTTAATCTGAGTCTTTTTTCTATATCTCTTAATATCTCTTGTCTGCCTTTCCCCCACTGTGGTGCAATCAGGATACTATCAGGTGCAGTAGCAAACAACCGTTGCAGTATTATTCGAGGAGAAAGCCTCTCTATGAATTTTGTAATAAATTCAAGATATTCTTCATATCCAAAGAGAGGGAATGGGCTCTCCCTGTAAATAATCTCGAGGGGTGTTTCTTTTATTACCTGGAGTTGATGTATCTTGAGAAAATCTATCGGGAGATGTGAGACCTCATCAGCCATTGTAAGCATCTCCTCTTCTGTCTCTGTTGGGAAACCGACTATAACATGCACGCCAATGAATATGCCTCTATTTTTTGTTAAATCAAGTGCTTTAAGAAAAGTATTATAGTCGTGACCGCGGTTTATGAACTCGAGTGTCCTGTCATAGATTGATTGCATGCCATACTCAATCAGGATGAAATATCTCTCTGCAAGTGTCTCAAGAAGTGCAATCTTCTCTTTATCCACAGTATCAGGCCGTGTACCAATCGCAAGTCCTATGACAGAAGGTTCAGACAGTGCCTCTCTATAGAGACGCTCCAGCTCGTCAACAGGGGCATAGGTGTTTGTGTATGGCTGGAAGTAGACAAGAAATTTTTCAGCACCATATCTTTTTTTAAGGTAGGATATGCCATTCCTAATCTGGTCTTTCAGAGAGATGAGGGGCTTACAGGAGCTCGGCCTGAAACTATCATTATTACAGTAGATACAGCCTGATGTACTGATTGTGCCATCCCTGTTAGGACATGTAAACCCTGCATCTACATTTACCTTATGGACAGTAGTACCAAACTTTTTTCTTATATATGAACCAAAGGAATTATATCTCTGTGCCATATTCAAATTATCTATCTTTAGAGGTAGTTATGTCAATCAGCCTTTCCCTGATCTCCTCCCAGTCCTTTACTTCCTCTGCATCGTCTGTCTCTTCGAAGCTAAACGCCTTTGGTTTGTATTCCTTTGCAGATTCGATTACATTTGCACTCCCAATTATTGCCTTGATCTTTAACCCTTTTTCATTTATCTCATCAAATATTGCTCCCCGTCTCCATGGAACCACAGGTAACTCTATGAATCCATTCTTTTTCAGCCATACCTTGATGGCCTTTACACTGAGAAGGCTTGTCTGGAGAAAGAGAACTGGAAACCTCTTCGCTATCTTCTCTATTGCCTTCTGGCTGCCGTGCTTCGGCTTCTTTGAAAATAGTCCCTCTAATAGGCTTCCTTCAACATCAACAAAGATAATCCTGCCACCCTTTTTCAATGAAAGAAATAATCCGTTATCTTCATCCCCACCTGACTTTACAGTTATTCGATACATACCCGTCTTTAGCGGGATAAACTCCTTGAATGCAAAACCATCACCGCCTGAAAGGGTCTTACCAATGGATTTCCCATTAACAAAGAACTCTACAACCTCACCACCTTTGCTTAGGAACTTACCCTTTGTCTCAGCCGTAAGCATAACCTCCTCGCCTTTGAGTACAATCATGTCATGGACGATCACATCTGCCAGTGCACTGGCTGGGAATAGACAGAATAATAAGAAGATTAATAAATCAAAAATGGAGCAATCTACCAGCTTTAAAGATTGTCTCTCTGTTTCCATCTTTGTGGATCAAGGTTACAGTCGGTTTAAAAAACACAAAGTCCTGATGAAAGGGTGTTTTGACTGTCCCACCAAAAGAGCTATTGTCACCGAGGGCTATATGAATTGTGCCGAGGATTTTTTCTGATTCGAGTATATTGTCAGGCCTTGTTGCACGGTCATTTGTGCCGATGCCAAGCTCAGCAATATTCCCATTTTCTCTCCTTTCAGAAAGCCTCACATTGAGATATTCAGCATACTCATCTGCACCCGCGACATCCACGACATAACCATCCCTTACGGTGAGTGTTATCGGAGACTTAAGCTGTCTTGTCGGAGCCCATTCGAGGATAAGTTTTCCATTGGCTGTTCCTTCAAGAGGTGCAAGGAATACCTCACCTGCTGGAAGATTACCAAAAGCCCCGGGCCTTGTAAGTATCCCTGTATCTGATTTTGCCCTTCTTCCCTTTTTTGAAAAGGAGATGTAAGTGCCATTTGATGTCCTTATCTCTATAGATTCTGCCCTATTTACTCTTTTTTCAATCTCTATCGTCCTTTTTGCAAGCCCCTTCCAGTCAACATTCATCGGCCCTTCAAACATCGAAACATCGAAAAGGGGCATACTCGCATACCTTGTCCTGCATATCCTTGTAAGAAAATCCCTGAACCTCGTATGGCTCGTTGAATAATTTGAAAGTGCGATTATACAATTTACAGCATTATTTTTATGTTTTCTGATGATATATTCTGCCTTTTTAATATCCTGATCTCTGGTATTCTTCTTCAGGATAGGATTGAGGATTTTATCTTTCCTTAATGCCTCAACCGTCTTTTCCCCGAATGCAATCTCCCAGAGTCCTGAAGGTGGTTCTGCGCCGTGGCTGCCTGTAGATTCGTATTCATAGAAGGTTATTGACTTACAATAATTCCTGCCTATCTCTGCTGCGAGCAAAGAGATGCACTTCAGTCTCGACCTTCTTTCTATGTCTGATTCATCAATGACCTCTTTGACAGAGGGCCTATCTGTGAACAAAAGAACCCTCTCGGATTTTTTAACACCGAGGTTCGTCTTGAATATCGCCCTTAATATCTCTATCAACCTTATTAAGATACTTCCTTTCTAACAAAAGGATAGGAGATCGTCTTGGGAGCGGTTTTGAATTCTGTCTCCAACAGAATTCAAAACCGCACCATGAGATGGTGCGGGGCGAGAATGAGCGACAAGACGATCTCCTATCCTTATTCTGTTCTAACATCTAACGGAAGAAAAATTCCATCTGTTCAAGGCGTTCACTCGGAAAACTTATCGGGTAGTCATTGTCAAAGCAGGCAGCACAGTAATTATGAGAATCCGGGACTATCTTCTTGAGTCCTTCGAGGCTTAAATAAGTAAGAGAATCCGCAGTTATATATTTCCTGATCTCTTCAATCAGGTGCGTGGATGCAATAAGCTCCCGCCTTGTAGGTGTGTCTATACCGTAGAAACAAGGGCCAATGGTCGGCGGGGAGCTTATCTTCAGGTGTACCTCTCTTGCACCTCCTCTTTCCCTGAGCATCTTGATTATCTTTTTGCTTGTAGTGCCTCTGACAATCGAATCATCTATTACAACCAACCTTTTGCCCTCAAGAAGTCTCCTTACAGGGTTAAGCTTTATCTTAACACCAAAGTGTCTTATGCTCTGTTTGGGCTCTATGAATGTCCTTCCAGCATAGTGGTTTCTTATAAGGCCAAAATCAAACGGGATGTTGCTCACTTCTGAGAAACCGAGTGCCGCTGGTACACCTGAGTCAGGTACAGGTATTACAAGGTCTGCACCTACATTGGCCTCCCTCGCAAGCTGTCTTCCAAATTCCTTCCTTATCTCATTCACATTCAATCCACCAAAGATATAGCTGTCAGGTCTTGAGAAATAAATGAACTCGAATATACAGAATGCCTTTCTCGGACTGATGAGCGCCTTCAGAGATTTAAGGCCATGTTCGTTTATTATAAGCATCTCTCCTGGCTCTATATCACGTAGGTAAGTAGCATTTATTAAATCAAATGCGCAGGTCTCTGAGGCAACAACATAAGCCCCGTCTACTTCTCCGAGACAGAGGGGCCTCACACCATAGGGGTCCCTCACTGCTATAAGCTCTTTCTCACCCAGTATGAGCAGGCTGAAGGCACCGCTGACCTGTTTAAGCGCATGAATAACCCTTTCATAAAAGTCATTCCCCTTTGAATGGGCTATGAGGTGCACAATGACCTCACTATCTGAAGTGGACTGGAATATAGCGCCTTCTGCTTCGAGTGATGTCCTGAGTTCTACTGCATTAACAAGGTTTCCATTATGTGCTATTGCGAGGGAGCCAAGGGCAAAATTTGCAACTATAGGCTGGACATTCTTCAGGACACTGCTACCGGCTGTAGAATAGCGATTATGTCCTATTGCTATATGGCCTAAAAGTCTCCTTAATCTTTTTTCGCTGAAGATATCAGCAACGAGTCCCATGGATTTTTCAACTTGAAGCTGTTTCCCATCTGAGGAACAGATACCTGCTCCTTCCTGACCTCTGTGCTGGAGGGCGTATAATCCAAGGTATGTAAGGTTTGCTGCCTCCGGGTGCCCGTATACCCCGAAGACCCCGCACTCTTCGTAAATGTTGTATATCACAAAGGTTATTTTAGCATAATATAGGGCACAGGGGGAAACAGAGTTCCCACCTGCGCACTTATGATATAATTTAACGCATGAATGAAAAGAGGATGCCCTCATCGTAAATAACAATGCAGCAGCAGTCAGCAGCAGTACTGTTATGTTTGAATACATTATCAAAAGGCAAGGAGGTTATTGTCTCGAGGGGTGAACTTATTGAGATAGGAGGCTCCTTCAGGATGCCTGATGTAATGGTATCAAGTGGTGCAATACTCCGTGAGGTCGGGACAACAAATGGGATCCGCACTGCCTTTCTCCCCTAACACCTGTCTGAGGGCTCTTATAAAAACTGTATTCTCCTCTGGCGTTCCAACTGTGACCCTGAGACAGCCATCCATAACCCCTTTCATATTCCTCACGAGCACGCCTTTTTTCAAAAGTCCTTTATAGATTCTATCAGAATCTTCTGTTTTAAATAATATAAAATTCGCCTCTGATGGATATGGCTTTATGCTGTTTACCCCTGCCAGTTCATTAAAAAGCCTCTCTCTCTCAGAGATGATTGACTTCATGTATGACTTCATTGTCTTTCTATTCTTTAATGCCTCTATTGCAACTGCCTGAGAAAGGGAATTGAGATTGAATGGGAGTCTGACCTTATTCACTTCATTGACTATCCCTGCATCAGCTATGAGGAAGCCTACCCTTAATCCTGCGAGTCCAATCTTACTCAATGTCCTCATTATCATAAGGTTCTTGTAGTCTTTGAGTAACGGCAGAAAACCTTTTTCACTCGAAAATGGCTGATATGCCTCGTCAACCACAACGAGTGACGAGGTTGATTCAATTATCCTTAGAATTTTTCCTGAAGAAAAACAGTTTCCTGTAGGGTTATTGGGGGAGCTTAGAAATATTAATCGCGGCTTGTATTTTTTTATTGCCTTAAGAATCTTTTCAATATCAAGGTCAAATTCTTTATCAAGTGGAATCTCAATTCTCTTTTCGCCGATAGCCTGTGCAATAATTCCGTACATTGAGAAAGTAGGTATCGGATAAAGAACAGGGCCACCAAATGTTGTTATCAGATAATAAATCAGCTCATCAGACCCATTACCTACGAGAATATTATCAGGTCTTAGTTCAAGATTCTTTGAGATTATTTTTTTTAGTGCCTTAGCCTCTGGGTCAGGATAACGATTTAGTCTCTGAAAAATCCTTTTAGTGCTGACCGCTGAATGCTGAATGCTGAATGTTGGGTAAGGACTCTCATTCGCATCGAGCTTTACCTTGCATGGAATCTCTTTTGCATTATAGGCTGATAAAGAATGGATATTGGGCCTTACAAGTTTTTTAATATCCAACTGTTCAGTTCTCCTTTCTGGGTCAGGAGTTAGTCCTTCCCGTTAGCTCTGAGTTCACCTTTTAATGTAGCAAAAGAGATTATTTCGCTCGATCATGGTATCACCTTATTGAGCTGATACTCCACTATTCCTGATGCACCTGCCATCTTGAGCTTTGGTATAATGTCCCTCACAATCTTCTCATCAATCACAACCTCAAGTGCATACCATCCCTTATCAGAAAGGGGTGATATTGTTGGGGAATGCATAGCAGAAAGTAGGCTCATCACCCGTTTCAGAGACTTCATTGGCACATTCATTTTAAGCCCGACCTTTTCTTCAGCAGCAAGTGCTCCCTTAAGAAGCATCACGATATTCTCCATCTTCTGTCTCTTCCACCTGTCACGCCACGCCTTTTTGTTTGCGATAAACCTTGTACTTGACTGAAGGATTGTCTCAATAATCCTAAGGTTATTTGCCTTTAAAGATGCACCAGTCTCAGTAATCTCTACAATCGCATCAGCGAGGTGTGGCGGTTTAACCTCTGTTGCCCCCCATGAGAAATCAACCTCAGCCTTTATGCCTTTTGATTTCAGGTATCTCTTTGTAAACCCGACGAGCTCTGTTGCAATACGCTTCCCTTCAAGGTCTTTAATCGTCTTTATCTTTGAGTCATTCGGTACCGCAATGACCCATTTTACTAGCCTGAGGCCTTCTTTAGCATATATTAATTCGGCGACCTCATGCACATCAGCGTTCTGCTCCAATATCCAGTCCCTGCCTGTGAGTCCACAGTCTAATATCCCGGCCTCAACATACCCTGCCATCTCCTGTGCCCTTATGAGCATGGACTCTATCTCAGGATCGTTAAAGGCAGGATAATACGAACGACTTGAGACAGTGATATGATAACCTGCCTTCCTGAAGAGCTTTAATGTTGATTCCTGAAGACTCCCCTTTGGCAGGCCGATTTTTAAGATTTTCTCCATTTATTTCTTCTCCTTTCTTATTCTTATTGTATTTCCATGAGCCTCTAAGCCCTCAATGTCTGCGAGGGCCTCGACAGTCCCTGCGAGTTTTATAAAGCCTTCCTTTGTAAATGATATAAGACTTGAGCGCTTGACAAAATCATAGACTCCAAGTGGAGATGAAAATCTCGCAGTCCCTCCTGTTGGAAGGGTATGGTTCGGACCTGCTGAGTAATCACCTAATGGCTCAGGGGTCCACTCTCCTAAGAATATTGCACCAGCATTTTTAATCATGGGTAAAACATCCATAGGGTTTTTGGTCATAACTTCGAGGTGCTCAGGTGCGATATGATTAGATAATTCAACAGCATCTTTTATATCCTTTGTGATTATTATCGCTCCATAGTTATCAATGGACTTCCTCACAATCTCTCTCCTCTTTAGCTTTGCGAGTTGTCCTATTAGCTCTTTATCAACAGCATCTGCCAGTCTCTTAGAATCGGTGATTAATACTGATAATGCAAGCTCGTCATGCTCTGCCTGGCTGAGCAGATCTGCTGCAACAAATGCCGGGTTTGCTGAATCATCTGCAATAATCAGGATCTCGCTCGGTCCTGCAATTATATCAATATCCACCTCTCCAAAGACAAGCCTTTTTGCTGTTGCGACATAGATATTGCCTGGCCCCACAATCTTATCAACCCTCTTTATCATCTCTGTCCCATATGCCATTGCTCCGATCGCCTGTGCACCACCAATCCTGTAGACCTCTTTAACTCCGAGCAATTTTATTGCAGCCATCACATACGGATTAATCTCACCTTCCGGGGTTGGCACACAAAGGGCAATTTCTTTAACACCAGCCACCTGTGCAGGTATAACATTCATCAATACTGTTGATGGATATGATGCCTTGCCTCCAGGCACATATACACCAACCCTCTCAATCGGCCTTATCACCTGCCCGAGGAAAGTGTGAGGGGAAAATCTTCGATACTCTGGATCTCTGACGAACCAGGATTCCTCTTTCTGCATCTCATGAAATGCCCTTATCCTTTTTGCAGAGAGTTTAAGTGCCCTTACTACTTTTCTATCCGCCTTTCCTGCATACCTTGATATCTCATTAGGCTTTATTTTCAATTCTTTTGCCTTCTGGAAATCAAAGGCCCTCGTGTATTTTAGGAGTGCCCTGTCACCATTTCTCCTTACATCGTCAAGTATTGTCTTTACATTTTTTTCTATCTCCGGGCTGTTGATGGATCGCCCCTTCAGTATTTTATAGAAGGTCAGCATGTCTTTATTGCTCTTTACAATTCTCATGCTCAGCTAATTCTAACCTTAAGCTGTGGATTATTCAAGATAATTTGAAATTTTTAAAAATTGTTTTAATAATGCTGAAAATATGATAAGCTTTTTAAGGGAGGTGCTGTATGAGAAAAGAAGTAATAAAAGATATTGAGGAAAAAATCAGGATACTCAATTATATCGTAACCTTTATTGTCTATGTATTGCTTTTTCTGGTAGTCCGTTTCTTATATTATGCATGGGACTTTATCAGGACCCCTTCCATTGTAGCTATGCTCTCAATAATTGCGCTTTTAATCCTTACAGGTCTTTATTTATCAAATAAGATTTCGAAGCAGGCAATAGAAGAGATAGAGACTTACACCAACAAGCTTGACCGCATGCTGAATTTAACACTGGATATAAGGGAGGAAAAATACGGGGATATCCTGTTAGAGAAGATATTGGGGCATGCAGCTGTTATTGCCAGTGCTGATGCAGGTTCTATCATGTTAATTGATAAAGACAAACTTGTCTTTAAAATTGTGCGCGGAGGAGGCAGCAAGCAGCTGATTGGCGTCTCAATGCCGAAAACCGAGGGGATAGCAGGCTGGGTTGTGCAAAGAGGAGAACCCCTCATTGTGAATGATGTCAAACATGATAAACGGTTCAGCTCTATGATAGATGGGCTGACAGGGTATGAAACCCGATCCATACTCTGCGTGCCATTAAGAATAAGCACTGGAGTTATCGGAGTGCTCGAGCTGTTGAACAAGACCTCTGGTCCATTCACCCCGGAGGATGTAGAAATCATATCCTACTTTGCTGATCAGGCTGCTATAGCAATTGACAGGGCAAAATTTTATGAGGATGAAAAGAATTACGAGATATATCTCACAGATATACTCGTCGAGGCTATTGATTATCACATCCCTGAAAAAAGAGGGCATTCAAAGAGGGTCGCAAGGTATAGCAATATAATGGCAAGGGCGATTAATATGTCTGATGAAGAAAAAAGAAGGTTGTATTTCGCATGTCTACTACACGATGTAGGATTTTTGAAGATAAGACCTGAGGATTATTTCAACAAGGAGGAGTTTATGAAACATCCTGTTATCGGATATGAGATGATCAGGCCTATTAATTTTTATGCTGATACCGCTCCCTTTATCCTCTATCATCATGAAAGATATGACGGTTCTGGCTATCCAACAAAACTCATGGGAGAGGCCATCCCCCTTGAGGCAAGGATAATAGCAATAGCAGAGGCATTTGACACAATGATGAGCGGTACTTCATATAGATTGTGTGTCAGCTTTGACGAGGCGATAGAAGAACTGAAACGCAATGCAGGAACCCAGCTTGACCCTGAGCTGGTCGACATCTTTGTCAATAATATCGCTCCTGAAGACTTAAAGTAATCCCCTGAGTATTTCAGCCTCGATTCGTTCTGAAATCTGTGTCTTATCAGGTTCGTTCCTGTATATCGAAATCAGTCTTTCTACATATTCTTCGGCCTTTCTGTGACCAGCCTTTCGGGCATCCTCAATAGGCCCCCAGTCTCCTGTCTCAACAAACCTCTCGAATGTGCTCAGGATTTCAGGAAATAGAAGCCTCCTGTAACCTCCGAGGAATACGATATAAAAACCGAGCGAACCTTCTTTCCTGTTTTCAATGATGTGCCTCAGCATGCCTTTTTCAGAGGTATCTGAGAGGAGGTCTTTAACCCCGCGGGCAAAGAGTTCTGCCCTGCTGCATGATAGATGTGTCAGAAATACCTTCCATTCACCTCCAAATCTTTCTCCTTCAAACCCTTCACCCAGCTCATGATGGATGTATATTTCTACCTCAGAACATGCAATCAGAGAAATCAGCCTGTCAATATCCTCTGATGGTTCTTCATCAGGTGTAATGCCGTATCTCGAAAATGCGAATGCAAGAGCCCCTTTCAACCCCCTAAGTCTTAATTCCTCGAATTTCCCCCACAGGAGTAATCTTGTCGTGTCTCTCCTCGCTAAGATAGTTTTGCCCTGTAACATTGCCGGATAATCTGATAGGTCTCTAACATATTCTCTGCCAGCCATATAAATATCATAGCCTTCCACTGTTTCTTTAGATATAAGGTCTGCAAGGAAAAAAGAAGGCTTCATATGGGTACCATAGCCAGCACCATAGATAAGGTTTTCTTTCTCTAATGTAGCATTTATCTTTTCGCCCTCGAATGGGCCATATACATTCCCCTCAATAATAATATCGCCAAAGTCTTTATCTTCAAGCTCTCGCCACAGGGCTTCTCTTTCTGATATCCACTCACCAATCTCTTTTTGTGGAATCCTTTCCCACGGCTTTATGCCCTTTTCAGTACGATATAGCTCCCTGAGTCTAAGCAGGAGGCCACATATAGAATAAGTCCCCCAGTATTTTGCATCAGAGATATTGCAGTTTCTCTTAATCTGGAAGGTGAGGGCTTCAATGTCTATCATTTTATCTCCCTTAATATTTTACCAGAAACTAAGAGCACTTGACTTAAAAACCGGTTTAAATGAAAATCATGACAAATGAAAAAGATTAAGCTTCTCCTTGAATATGACGGCACAGCCTATCAGGGCTGGCAGGCGCAAAGATCAGAAGTCAAAAGTGAGAAGTCAGAAGTTAGAAGTCAAAGGACTGTTCCTACAATCCAGGGGGTTCTTGAGGAGACGATTAAGAAAATAACCGGTGAAGATGCAAAGGTTATCGGTGCAAGCAGAACAGATGCGGGTGTGCACGCACTCGGACAGGTGGCTGCATTCAGGACAGAATCGAGGCTTACCCCTGAGACGATAAAAAGGGCGCTGAATGCACTCCTACCTCAGGATATCAAGGTTCTTAAGGTATCTGAGGTTGATGATTCATTTCATCCAAGGCATGATGCTGTCAAAAAAACCTACTTCTATATCATTGCGAACCAGAGAGAATCCTCAGCATTTCTTCACAGATATACATGGATGGTTCAGCAACCTCTTGAAATGAAATCTATGAAAAAGGCAGGAGAGGTACTCATTGGCACACATGATTTCTCTTCTTTTAGAGGTGCAGGCAGTAGTTCAAGGAATCCTGTCAGGGAGATTTTTTCTCTGAGTATAGAAAGGTTTGAGAGGCTTGATTTTATGACTGCGAGCATAAAAGGCGAATTCATAAAGATAAGAATAGAGGCGAATGGTTTCCTCAGGCATATGGTCAGGAATATCGCAGGCACCCTTGTTGAGATTGGAAGAGGGAAGATACCTGCAGACAGGATAGAGGAGATTCTAAAATCACATAACAGGAGGCTCGCTGGGCCAACTGCTCCTGCAAACGGCCTTTTTCTGGAAAGGATTGTATATTAGATGAATCTTAAATCAGGATTAAGGTGCCTCAGCCACGTGGCAATCCTTAGAGCTTTTTATTTATGCTTATCATAACAAAATACTTGACAAAAGTCTACTCAAATGATATTATATGAATAACTAAGGAGGAAAGGTGGCTGCTGGTGTGAAGGATTATTATGAGATACTCGGAGTAAGCAAGAATGCCTCTCAGGATGAGATAAAGAAGGCGTATAGGAAGCTTGCGCGTAAATATCACCCTGACCTGAACCCGGGGAACAAGGTTGCAGAGCAGAAGTTCAAAGAGCTGAATGAGGCATACGAGGTCTTAAGCGACCAAAAGAAGAAGGCCGAATACGACCAGTTTGGCCATTCTCCATTTGAAGGTAGAGGCCCATGGTTTGAAGGGTTTAGGACCTATGATTTCAGAGACACCTTTGATTTTGGCGATTTCAGAGATGTCTTCTCAGACCTCTTCGGCACAAAGGCAAGACCCGAGACTGCACATGCAAAGGGGCCTGATATGGCCATGGGCATTGAACTTTCTTTAGAGGAGGCATTCTCCGGCGTAACAAGACCACTCACATTTAATAGAGAAGTCACATGCAGGTCTTGTAGTGGTTCAGGGGCAGAGTCATCACAGATATGTGGCATATGTAAGGGTACAGGAAGCATAAAGACCTCAAAAGGGTTCTTCAGGATGTCACAGTTGTGTCCAGATTGTAGAGGAACAGGAAGAAAGGTAACAAGGGTCTGCCATTCCTGTGGAGGAAGGGGGAAGACTTTACAGACAGAAACAGTGAAAGTAAAGATACCTGCTGGGGTTGATACAGGTTCGAGGGTCAAGCTCAGGGGTATGGGGGGTGCTGGTATAGGCAGTGGTCCCTCAGGAGACCTCTATATAGAGATTACTGTAAAACAACATCCAATATTTACAAGAAAGGGGGATGACATTTATCTCGACCTCCCTGTAACCTTTGGCGAGGCAGCACTCGGAGCAAAGGTAGAGGTTCCAACAATAGATGGGATTGCAGCGATGACTATCCCTCCCGGAACACAGGGAGGACAGAGGTTTAAGCTCTCAGGAAAGGGTTTTCCAGCACCAAAGACCGGGGTGAGGGGAAACCAGTATATAGATATAAAGATAGTTGTGCCAAAGGATATTACAGCTAAGGGAAAAGAGACTATAAAAGATATAGAGGCCCTTTACAGGGAAGACCCTCGAAAGGGGATGGTGAGAAGATAATGGCTATAAAAGATAAAAAACAACCTTTGTATATGATAAGTGTTGTGGCTGAGATGCTGAATGTTCATCCACAGACCCTAAGGTTATACGAGAGAGAAGGTCTTGTAACGCCCAGGCGAACAAAGAGGCTGAGGCTTTATTCAGAAGAAGATGTAGAGAGGCTCGGTATGATTCTCAGGCTCACAAGAGAACTCGGAGTAAACAAGGCAGGAGTCGAGGTAATACTCCGGATGAAACACAGGCTCGAGGCAATGCAGAAAGAGATTGAAGAGATGATGAATATGCTTGAAGATGACATAAGAAAGGATTTTGCTGAGAGGCTCAGAAAGGTATTAATGGAGGAGTAATATGGATAAACTTACTATAAAAAGTCAGGAGGCAATACAGACAGCACAGAGGCTTGCAGAGAGAAAGGGCAATCAGCAGCTTGATGCTGAGCATCTGCTCTGGGCACTACTCGAAGATGATGAGGGTGTGGCCTCTCAGATACTTAAGAGGCTTGGGATTAATATAAAGGCACTACAGCAGGATGTTGAAGAGGCGATAGAGAAATTCCCAAAGGTTATTGGTGCGACACCATTAGGACAGATTTATATATCGCCAAGGATGAGAGAGGTATTCGAAAATGCCACAAAAGAGGCAGAACACCTCACAGATGAATATGTGAGTGTTGAACATCTTCTTATTGCACTTATATCAATAGGTGGGCCATGTTCAGATCTCTTAAAAAGATATGGGGCGACTGCTGATAGAGTCCTTTCAGCCATGAGAGAGATAAGAGGTGCACAGCGTGTGATAGACCCTACACCTGAAGAGAAATATCAGGCACTTAAGAGATACAGCCGTGACCTGACAGAACTTGCAAGAAAAGGAAAGCTTGACCCTGTGATTGGGAGGGATGACGAGATAAGGAGGATAATACAGGTACTTTCGAGGAGGACAAAGAATAATCCTGTGCTTATTGGTGAGCCTGGTGTTGGTAAGACCGCTATTGCAGAGGGGCTTGCACAAAGGATAGTTGCAGGTGATGTGCCTGAGACATTAAAGGATAAAAAAGTAGTTGCACTCGACATGGGTGCAATTGTTGCTGGTTCGAAATTCAGGGGAGAATTTGAAGAGAGATTAAAGGCAGTTCTGAAGGATATTGAACAGGCAGAGGGAAAGGTTATTTTATTCATAGATGAGCTTCACACCCTTGTTGGTGCTGGTGCAGCAGAGGGTGCTATTGATGCATCGAACATGCTTAAACCAGCCCTCGCAAAGGGAGACCTGAGGTGTGTTGGCGCAACAACCATTGATGAATACAGAAAACATATAGAAAAAGACCCTGCACTCGAAAGAAGGTTCCAGCCTGTCCTTATCAAGGAGCCGACTGTTGAAGACACAATATCAATCCTGCGTGGTCTTAAGGAGAGATACGAGGTTCATCATGGTGTCAAGATTAAGGACTCAGCATTAATATCTGCAGCAGTGCTCTCAAACAGATATATAACAGACAGATTCCTCCCCGATAAGGCAATAGACCTGATTGATGAGTCTGCATCAAAACTCAGGATGGAGATAGACAGTATGCCTGTAGAGCTCGATGAGATCGAAAGAAAACTCAGGCAGCATGAGATAGAAAAGCAGGCAGTGATGAGAGAGGATTCAAAAGATTCTAAAGAGAAGCTTGAAAAGATAATAAAGGAGATGGCTGAGCTTCAGGTGAGACGTGATGAATTAAGGGTTCAGTGGATGAGTGAAAAAGAAATTATAGCGAAGATACGAGAACATAAAGAGCAGATTGAGAAGACAAAGATAGAGTCAGAGAGGGCAGAGCGCGAAGGAGACCTGACAAAGGCAGCAGAACTCAGATATGGAAGATTACTCGAACTTCAGAAGGCCCTCGAAGAGGAAAATAAAAGACTTTTTGAGACACAAAAGAAAAGGAAGATGCTGAAGGAAGAGGTAGACGAAGAGGATATTGCAGAGGTTGTTTCTAAATGGACAGGAATACCTGTATCGCGGATGCTCGAGGGTGAGGTACAGAAACTGCTCCACATGGATGAGCGGTTAAAGCAAAGGGTTGTTGGACAGAATGAGGCGATTGAGGCTGTATCGAATGCGGTCAGGAGGGCACGTGCAGGAATTCAAGACCCCAACAGACCCATCGGCTCTTTTATCTTTTTAGGACCTACAGGTGTTGGGAAGACAGAGCTGGCAAGGGCACTTGCAGAATTTCTGTTTGATGATGAAAACGCAATGATAAGGATAGATATGTCTGAATATCAGGAACGGCATACTGTATCGAGGCTTATAGGTGCACCTCCAGGATATATAGGCTATGAAGAAGGTGGCCAGCTCACCGAGGCTGTAAGGAGAAAGCCCTATTCTGTAATCCTGTTTGACGAGGTCGAGAAGGCCCATCCAGAGGTATTCAATCTTCTGCTTCAATTACTCGATGATGGACGGCTTACTGACAGCCATGGGAGGACAGTTGATTTCAGAAATACAGTGGTTATTATGACATCAAATATAGGGAGCACGCATATACACGAGATGCTCGAAGAAAGAGTAAGGAGACCTGCTGCTTACTGGGTCAGTAACAATGCTGAATTGAAGGAAAGGATTATGGAAGACCTAAAGGCATTTTTCAGGCCGGAATTTCTGAACAGAGTTGATGAGATTATCGTCTTTAACCCTCTGACCATGGAGCTCCTGAAACAGATTGTGGAGATACAGGTAAATAGAATGAAAAAATATATCAGGGAGAAGAATGTTGATATAAAACTAACAGATAGCGCCAAAGAATATTTTGCTGAGATAGGCTTTGACCCTGTTTATGGCGCGAGGCCATTAAAGAGGGCGTTACAGAGAGAGATACTGAATCCCCTTTCACTAAAAATCCTTGACACGACATTCAAGGAAGGAGATACAGTTGAAGTTGATTTTGAAGAAGATAAAATCAAGTTTAAAAAGGAGGTGACTGCTGAGGAGTCAATGGTCAATAGTCATTAGTCAATGAGTTAATAACCAATGACCTATTAACTCAGGCCGAAGGCCTGAAAGCAGAAAGGAGGTGTCAGATATGTCCATTGTAAAATGGAGTCCCTTTAAAGAGCTCGAGAGCATGAGGAGGGATATGGAGAGGCTCTTCGAGGAGTTCTTTGAGCCAGCTCCAAGGAGAAGGCGTCTATGGCCCAGATTCGAACCTGGTGTTGTTGTCCCTAATGTGGACATGTATGACAGGAAGAACGAGATTGTGGTCAAGGCTGAGCTCCCTGGCGTCGAAAAGGAGAACATTGACCTTAAAATCACCGAGAATAACCTCACAATAAAAGGTGAGGTCAAGAAAGAAGAAGAGATCAAGGAAGAAGACTACTATTCCCGCGAAATGAGCTACGGGAGTTTCACACGGACGATAGCCCTTCCTTCCGAGGTTGACAGCTCGAAGGCAAAGGCCACTTTCAAGAATGGGATACTCGAAATAACCCTTCCGAAAAAGGAAGAGGCAAAGCCTAAGGAGATAAAGGTTGAAGTATCCTGATTGACTAACAGGGGGGGATGGAGATGCATCTCCATCCCCCCTGTGTTTTATCTGTCCGCATTCTGAGACTTCTGGGTCAGCAGAGGTAACGAACAAAAGAGGCAAAAATGGAACTTTCAAAATTTATTGGTTGTTTGATTGGAACAGCAACAGGGGATTCGTTAGGAGCCCGAAGAGAAGGATTTTTTGACTTTCTGGAAGTAGGAGACATTGGACCGAGATATACAGATGACACAGCAATGATGATAGGGGTTGCTGAATCTCTTATAGAATGTACGGGTTTTGATGGAGAGCATATGGCAGAGAGATTTATTGAGAATTATGAAAGAGAGCCATGGCGTGGTTATGGATGGGGACCTCCGAGAATCTTCAGAATGATAAAATCTGGCAGAAAATGGAACGAGATGCTTGACAGAGAGATATATTTAGGTGGTTCATTCGGTAATGGAGCTGCAATGAGGATAGCGCCGATTGGGCTTTTCTATTGTGATGATCCTGAGAGACTTCGTGCTGTCGCTTATCAATCGAGCAGAATCACCCATACTCATGAATTAGCAATGGAGGGAGCAGCCCTGGAAGCTTATGCAGCTGCTTTAGCCGTAAACTTAAAACCTTCAAGTTTAAATAAATACGAGTTTTTAAGGGAGCTGAAGAAATTTGTCAAGCTTAAACCTTATCAAGATAGATTGGAGGCTATAGAAAGTTTATTAGATAAAAATCCCAAGAGAGATGAGGTTATTAAAAAACTTGGAAACAGTATTGAGGCCTTTAATTCTGTTCCAGCAGCAATTTATTCTTTTTTATCTAATTCTGATTTTGAAAGCTCTGTTGTTTATGCTGTAAGCTTGGGGGGAGATGCTGATACTATTGGAGCGATGACTGGTGCGATTGCAGGAGCTTGTTATGGTGTAGAAGGGATACCATGGAGGTGGAAGGACAGGTTAGAAAATAGAGAATATCTCGAAAGATTGGCTGAAAGATTATGGGAGACTAAATACGTCAGACCGTATGAATAGGGTAATAAGATTCAGGGGTCATCATCTTATATGTCTACATTTCTTTAGAGGCGAAGGATACAATCCTGAGTTTATAATTAATCTCCATGAACTCATCAAAAAGGTTGAATATGGGGAAATAATAGAGGTTTCTGAAGGTGCAGATGATGTATGTGCAAAGTGCCCCTACCTTAAAGATAATAAGTGCTTTTATAATAAAAAACTCTGAGGATGAGATAAGACAGATGGATTCAAAGGCACTTGAATTACTTAATACAGAACCTGGTGTGAAGCTGAACTGGCTAAAGATAAAAGAAACCCTGCCTGATATATTTAAAGATTGGGTTAAATCCTACTGCACCATCTGCACATGGAAAAGCACATGTGTTAAGGACCCTCTATGGCTTGAACTCAACACCGATGACCCCATATAGATATGGGCTTAAGAACAACATCGAAATCTCGAAAAATTTGGAAGTGGTGCTGGTTTTCCAGGGATACCGATAGAGGTTTATTGTTATGATAAAAAAGTAATCATATGCCGACAAATCTTCCACCAGAATATTTTGCTGCTGAAAAGAGATTTAAACAGGCATCAACCCCTGCAGAAAAGATTTCTGCCATGGAAGACCTGATAGCTACAGTCCCGAAGCATAAGGGTACAGACAAGCTCAGGGCTGACTTAAGGAGAAGGCTATCCTTACTAAGAGAAGAGGCCATAAAAAAAGTAAAGAAAGGGGGCAGGGGAAACCTTTATACTGTGCAGAAAGAAGGAGCTGCCCAGATAGCACTTGTGGGGTTTGCTAATTCAGGGAAATCCTCTCTGCTCGCAAGCCTGACAAATGCCACACCTGTGATTGCTGATTATCCTATCTCAACCCTCACTCCTTTTCCAGGCATGATGCCTTTTGAGGATATTCAGTTTCAGCTTGTTGATTTACCTCCGATAGGAAATGAGGCAACTGACGGATGGGTATCAGGCATACTGAGGAGTGCGGATGCACTTCTGCTCGTCATAGATCTCTCAGAGGAGCCTGAGGTGCAGGCAGAGCTCCTTATCGAACAGCTTGAAAGATGGAAAATTGTGTTCAAAAGGGCCCTTATAGCTGCAAACAAAAGAGACCTCCCGGAAGCAGAGGAATGCTTTGGCAGGCTCGTGGAGAAATATTCGCATCTCTACCGGTGCATCTCAATATCAGCTTTGAAGAAGGAAAACCTTGAGGAATTAAGAGACGCTGTATTTGAGATTTCAGGAATCATCAGGGTTTACTCAAAACCCCCCAAAAAAGAGCCTGACCTGACAAAACCTTTCACTATTCCCTCAGGCTCTACAATACTTGACCTTGCCAGCCTTATTCATAAAGATTTCATCTTTACCCTTAAGTTTGCTCGGATATGGGGCTCTGCAAGATTTGAAGGCCAGAAGGTACAGAAAGATTACATATTAAAGGACCGGGATATCGTGGAGTTCCATGTCTAATCCTTCTCTGCCACTCGGCCTATGCTTACAATCTTGTCCCCATCCTCAACATCCATGAGTTTCACGCCCTGTGTATTTCTTCCGTGAAGTGAGATATTGCCTGCGGCCATGCGGATGAGCTTTCCTGAATTAGTTATCATAACGACTTCGTCTTCATCGCGTACCTGTATGAGGCCAACCGCTTTTCCACCTTTGTCTATAAGTTTTATTGAGATAACACCTTTGCCACCTCTACCCTGAACAGGATAGTCCTCTATACGAGACCTTTTACCAAGACCTTTTTCTGTAACTGTAAGGAGGGCAGTTTTTTCCTCTGCAACCTCTGCTGAGACAACCTCATCACCTTTCACAAGCCTGATGCCCCTAACACCTTTTGCGGTACGCCCCATATCACGCACATCCTCCTCATTGAATCTTATTGCGAGGCCGCCTCTTGTGCCTATTATTAAATCACTCCTTCCATCAGTCTTCCCCACTGCAATAAGTTCATCGCCTTCCTCAAGTGAGATGGCTATAATGCCCTTTCCACGGGGATTGCTATAATCCTCAAGTGCCGTCTTTTTTACTGTGCCGTTCTTTGTAAACATCACAAGAAACCCCTCTTTAAAATCCCTTACAGGAAGCGCTGTTGTAATCCTTTCACCTTCTGATAGTGTAAGCAGGTTCACTAATGCCTTCCCTTTAGCAGCCCTGCCTGCCTCAGGTATCTGATATATCTTGAGCCAGTATAGTCTTCCGAGGTTAGAGAAGAAGAGCATATAATCATGCGTTGAGCCGATAAAAAGCTGTTCAACGAAATCCTCTTCCTTTGTCTCCATGCCGATAAGGCCCTTACCACCCCGCCTCTGGCTACGATAGGCACTCAATGGATTCCTTTTGATATATCCCTGGTGTGATATTGTTATCACCATCTCCTCTTCTGTAATCAGGTCTTCAATTGTAATCTCTTTTGTCTCTGAGGTAATCTCCGTCCTTCTTTCATCAGCATATTTAGCCTTTATCTCGATGAGCTCATCTCTGATAATCTGGGAAACAAGTGCCTCACTGCTGAGAATAGCCTTCAGCCTCTCTATCTCTTTTAATGTATCCGTATACTCCTTTATTATCCTTTCCCTCTCAAGGCCTGTTAGCCTCTGGAGTTTCATATCGAGGATTGCCTGTGCCTGAATCTCAGAGAGGGGATAGTTATCCATTAACCCCTGCTTTGCATCATCAGGTGTTTTTGACCTTCTTATGAGCGCAATTATCTTATCAAGGTGGTCGAGGCTGACCTTTAACCCCTCCAAGATATGCGCCCTTTCCTCAGCCTTTCTTAGTTCAAAACGGCTTCTCCTGAGAACCACATCACGCCTGTGCTGGAGGAAATAGCTGAGTAGTTTCCTTAATCCCAATATTCGGGGCTGGCCACCGACAAGGGCAAGCATGATAACTCCGAAGGTCGTCTCCATCTGTGTATGTTTATACAGATTATTGAGGATGACCTGTGCCATCTCACCCCTTTTAAGTTCGAGCACGACCCTGATGCCGTCCCTGTCAGACTCATCCCTGAGTTCAGATATCCCCTCGATCTTCTTTCCCCTGATCAGCTCTGCAATCTTTTCAATAAGTCTTGCCTTATTAACCTGATAGGGCAGTTCTGTGATGATAATGTCCTCTCCACCCCTGTACCCTCGCTCTATTCTTGCCTTTGCCCTGATCTTTATAAGACCCCTGCCTTCGTTATATGCTTGAATAATCCCATCAGTGCCATGGATGATACCGCCTGTTGGAAAATCAGGGCCTTTTATAAAAGACATCAGGTCTTTGACCTTGGCCTCAGGATTTTCAAGTAACATTACAAGTCCATCTATAATCTCTCCGAGGTTGTGCGGAGGTATGTTTGTAGCCATCCCAACTGCAATACCTGATGAGCCGTTTATTATTAAATTCGGAATCCTCGAAGGCAGGACAACAGGTTCCGCTGTTGTCTCATCAAAATTCGGTATGTAATCCACTGTGTCCTTATCTATATCAGATAGAAGCTCCTCTGCAATCTTTGCAAGCCTCGACTCGGTATACCTGTATGCAGCAGGTGGGTCCCCATCAACCGAGCCAAAGTTGCCCTGGCCATCCACGAGTGGATATCGCATATTAAAATCCTGGGCTAATCTTACAAGTGCATCATATACTGCAGTGTCACCGTGAGGATGGTATTTCTTCAGAACCTCACCAACAACACCTGCGCACTTAGAGTACTTCTTTCCCGGGAGCAGGCCCTCTCTGAACATTGCATAAAGTATTCTACGCTGAACAGGCTTTAACCCATCTCTTGCCTCAGGGAGTGCCCTGCCGATGATGACGCTCATTGCATAGTCAAGGTAGGAGACCTTCATCTCCTCTTCGATGCTAACCGATACCTTTACCATTCAATCTCCCCTCTTAATTCAGTAACAAGTAACGAGTTACGAGTAACGAGAAGTTTAAAAGTCTTAAGTCTTTAGTTTTTAACTTGTTACTCGTTACTTGTCACTCGTCACTGTCGTTATATATCTATATTCCTTGCCTCAAGGGCGTGTGTGGTTATGAAGTCTTTTCGGGGTTCGATCTGATCCCCCATGAGTATTGTGAATATCTCGTCTGCCTGGACTGAATCCTGCACAGTAACCTGAAGGAGTGTCCTTTTTTCAGGGTCCATTGTCGTATCCCAGAGTTGCTGGGGGTTCATTTCTCCGAGCCCTTTGTATCGCTGGATGGTAAGTCCCTTCCTGGCTGTTGCAAGTATAAGCTCAAGAAGTTCTGTGCTTGTTGGTATCTCCTTTACTCCTTCCTTGGTCTGTATCCTGTATGGTGAGTCTCCTAAATCTTTCACAATGCTGAAAAGATTTTCGAGCTCCCTGAACTCAGGGGATGTGAGGAGATTTGTGTCCAGGTTGAGTTTATAATTATGCCTCCTGATCTCAACACCATAAGTCTGATGTTCCTCATCGAGTTCTACCTCGCCTATATTTACATTCTGAATTGTCCCTCTAAGCTTCTCCAGAAACCCCTCAAGCTTTACCCTGTCTTTAAGAGTAATCTTATCTACTCCTGATGAAAGTATGAGACGCAGAAGCTCGGGGTCTTTCCTCCTCCGCTCAAACCATTCTATTAATCGCTCAAATCTGAACAATCTCTTGAGATAAGGTATAAGTGCCCTGCCTTTTACGACCTGCCCTTTTATAGGAATCTCGAGCTCCTCTGATGCAAGCTCGAAAAGCATGTTCTGCATCTCCGTTTCATTTTGGACATATTTCTCTATCTTACCCTTCTTCACTTTAAAGAGAGGCGGTTGTGCAATGTAAAGGTACCCCTTTTCTATAACCTGCGGCATCTGCCTGTAAAAAAATGTTAGAAGCAGTGTCCTTATGTGCGCACCGTCAACATCAGCGTCTGTCATCAGGATAATCTTGTGATACCTTATCTTTGATATATCAAAATCATCAGGTCCTATGCCTGTGCCTAAAGCAGTAATGAGAATCCTTATCTCCTCGGAGCTGAGCATCTTGTCAAACCTTGCCTTCTCCACATTCAGAATCTTTCCCCGAAGAGGGAGGATTGCCTGAGTGCGCCTGTCCCTTCCCTGTTTTGCTGAACCTCCTGCAGAATCTCCTTCAACAAGGAACATCTCGCTTAATGCCGGGTCTTTCTCTGAACAGTCTGCAAGTTTTCCTGGAAGGCCGGTATCTTCAAGCGCCCCCTTTCTCCTTGTAAGCTCCCTTGCCTTCCTTGCTGCCTCCCGCGCCCTCGCTGCCTGGAGTGCCTTTTCAATAATCTTTCTTGCTACAGACGGATTTTCCTCGAAATAGCTGCCGAGTGTATCATTCACTATAGATTCGACTATTCCCTTTACCTCACTATTGCCGAGCTTCATCTTTGTCTGGCCCTCGAACTGCGGGATGGGGAGCTTTACACTGATAACTGCTGTAAGGCCTTCTCTGATGTCTTCACCTGAGAGTCCTTCTTTGCCATTCTTAAGAAACCCTGCTGAGGTAGCATAGCTGTTTGCAGTCCTTGTAAGTGCAGATTTGAATCCAATGAGATGTGTCCCGCCTTCCTTTGTATTTATGTTATTTGCAAAGGTGAATATGCTCTCCGTATAGCCGTCATTATACTGAAGGGCTATTTCTACAATAATGCCTTCTTTTTCGCCAGAGATGTAAATGGGTCTTGGGTGAAGGGGGATTTTATTTTTATTGAGGTGTTCAACAAAGGATGCTATTCCACCACCATAATGGAATATCTGTTTTTTCTCTGTCCTTTCATCTGAAAGGGCTATCCTGAGCCCTCTGTTCAGGAATGCCAGCTCTCTCAGTCTCTGGGCTAAGATATCGTAACTGAAATCTAAAACCTCAAAGATCTCAGGGTCGGGCTTAAATGTGACCTTGGTACCCCTGCCCCTTGTCTTTCCGACTACACTGAGAGGCCCTGCTGGATTGCCCCTTTCGTAATGCTGTTGATAAACATTCCCATTCTGCTTTATCTCTACGTCAAACCATTCTGAAAGTGCATTAACAACAGATACGCCTACTCCGTGCAGTCCACCAGATATCTTGTATGCCTTAGATTCAAATTTACCCCCTGCATGCAGCTCTGTAAGTGCAACCTCTGCTGCAGAGCGTCTTTCAGGGTCTCCTGGATGAGGATCTACTGGTATCCCCCTTCCATCATCTATAACTGTGCAACTTCCATCATGGTGGATTACTACATCTATGTTTTTACAAAAGCCGGCGAGAGACTCATCAACACTGTTATCAACTACCTCATATACGAGGTGGTGAAGACCCTCTATCCCTGTAGAGCCCACATACATTGCAGGCCTTTTTCTAACAGCGCTGAGGCCTTTGAGTATCTTTATATCCTCAGCGCCATATGATTCATTGTCGGTTATATCCTCATCGGCATGATTACACATCTGTAATCTTCGTCTCCCTCTTCCTTCAGAATGACAGGACTCAATGGGTCCTGGAGTTCAAGGATAACCCTTTCTGATGTCATCACTCCAATGGCATCAAGTAAGTACCTTGCATTAAAACCAACAGATAGTTTATCACCTTTATAATCAACTGCAACCTCATCCCTTGCCTCGCCGAGGTCAGGATTTGATGAAGAGAGTGCGATAACATTCTCTGTCAGGTCAAACTTAATTGCATTAGACCTCTCTTTCGACATTATCGAAACCCTTCGCAGGGCCTTTGTAAAGGCATCCCTCCCTATGGATACCTTCTTTTCATTTGCCACTGGAATAACCTGTTCATAATTAGGGTAAGTGCCTTCTATGAGTCTTGTCAGAAACTCTACATCACCAATACTGAAAAGGATGTGGTTTCTCCCCATTGATATTCTGACCTTATCCACTTCTCCGTCGAGAAATCGCCTTAATTCAGAAGCTGCCTTCCTCGGAACAATCATCTTTTTCTCATCCTTTATATCTTCGCCGTCCATCTGTCGAACTATTGATGCGAGTCTGTGTCCGTCCGTCCCTACAATAGTAAGCCTTCCCTCTTCTGGCTTTATATGAAACAATAAACCGTTCAGTGTATATCTTGTATCACTCTCTCCGGCAGAATAGATTGTCTTTTCTATCATATCCATCAGGGTCTTTACCTCTACTACTATATTCTCGACCTCTTCCATCCCGGGCCATGCAGGGAATTCATTAGCTGAAAGACATGCGAGTCTGAAGTCACTATTGCCTGCCTTGACCCTGAGCCACTGTTCATCTATGGATTCAAAAGATAAATCCCCATCTACTTCCCTTACTATCTCAAAAAGTTTTCTTGCAGGTATGCAGAGTCTCCCTTCTTTCTCTACATTTACCTGGAGAGGCTCTTTAAGTGCGGTTTCAAGGTCTGTAGCAACTATATGCGAACCTTTTTTACCTGCACTGAGAAGAAAATGACTTAGCACCGGCATTGTGTTCCTTTTCTCTACTATATTCTGGATATTAGATAGTTTTTCCTGTATTTCATCTTTTGATACGCTGAGCTTCATAACCCCTCCTTCTGCTCCAATTACCAATAATCAATAACCAAGCACCAAACTCAAATGATTATTTGGTTACTGGAATTTTGTTATTGGTTATTAAAATCTCATGGTTTTACCTTACGTAAAAGATTCTCAACCATTCTGTTAAATACCTCGTCTTTTGACCTCTTATCTTCTATGTGCTTACATGCATATATGACAGTCGCATGGTCCTTGCCACCAAAGCCTTTTCCAATATCACTCAGAGAGGCATCTGTAACCTGTTTACTTATATACATGGCTACCTGCCTCGGTAAGGCAATCTCCTTTGTCCTCTTCTTTGCCTTCATGTCAGATAATTTAAGGGAAAAGTATTCACATACTATTTTCTGGATATTTTCTATTGTTATGGGCTTCTCATCCTCCACTATAAAGTCCCGCAGGATATTTTTTGCCATTTCTTTATCTATAAGACTCCCTGTAAGTGATGCCTGAGCACCAAGGCGGATGAGACAACCCTCTAAGTCCCTTATATTTGATTTTACTTTAGAGGCAAGGTAGTAAACAACATCCTCCGGGAGGGTTATCCTTTCCATTTCAGCCTTTTTGAGTATTATCGCAATCTTTGTTTCTATTTCGGGCGGCTGTATGTCAGCGATGAGCCCCATACTGAATCTTGACCTGAGTCTGTCTGTAACAGCACTTATTTCCTTGGGTGGCCTGTCACTCGAGATTACTATCTGCTTCTGCTTTTCATAAAGCGCATTAAATGTATGAAAAAATTCCTCCTGAGTCTGTGTCTTATTTGCTATAAACTGAACATCATCTAAAAGCAAAAGGTCAACATTCCGGTACTTCTCCTTCAGTTCGCCCATCTTCTCGTGTCTTATAGCTGAAACCACCTCATTCGTAAATTGTTCTGCGGCTGCATAAAGGACTATGAGCTCAGGTATCCTGTCTATTACAGCATTGCCAATTGCATTTATCAGATGGGTCTTCCCAAGGCCTACACCGCCATAGACAAACAAGGGATTGTATGCCCTGCCTGGTGCCTCTGCAACAGCCTTTGCTGCTGCATGTGCAAACTGATTGCTCGGCCCGATCACAAAATTCTCGAATGTATATTTCGGATTGAGATATATCCCTCTACTTGCAAGCCTGTGCCTCCTAATCTCCAGCCTTGCATCCATCTTCTTGACAGTTGCATCTATCTTCTCTGCTATTTTGTATTGCAGGGTTACCGGCTGTCCTAAAACAGCCTCTATAGCCTCGGCTATTACATTTGGATAGTTATCCTCTATCCAATCCTTAAAGAACTTATTCGGGGCCTCAATGGTTGCTTGCTGTTCTTTCATCTGAAAAAGTCTCAGTGGTTTAAACCAGAGTTCAAGAACATTACTGCTTATTTTGCCCTCTATTTTATTAAGACTTTTATTCCATATTTCTTCTAAGGTCATAACTACACCCTTAGCTTACTAACAAATTACTAACATCTGTTAATAACTTCTTTTCAGGAAGGTAAAATATTATAACTCATGTTAACAGTATAGGCAAGAAAACTTATTACTATTTTGTTACTTATTAAATCCCTAAAAAATATTTAAAATAACCTCTATTTTATTATATAGTTATCCATAGTTATCCATAGAGTGAACCCTTATTTAAGGCCATATAAGAATACTTTTAAACATACTAATACTCTCTACTATTACTACATTAAAAGCATAAAAAAATAGTAATAGTAGAAATAAGACATTAGACTTCAGAATTCCTAAGATAAGACTTAATAAACTCATTAATGTTACCATCAAGAACAGAATCTACATCACTTATTTCTATACCTGTCCTATGATCCTTTATAAGCCTATACGGCTGAAGGATATAAGACCTTATCTGGCTTCCCCATGCAATATCTTTTTTATCACCTATTAGACCTTCCATCTTTTTTTCTTGTTCCTTCAGCTCTAAATCATATAGGCGTGCCTTTAATATCTTCATAGCAACAGCCCTATTTTTATGCTGTGAGCGTTCATTCTGACAGCTGACAACAATACCTGTCGGGATATGAGTAAGTCTTACAGCTGATGAGGTCTTATTTACATGTTGTCCACCTGCACCAGATGCTCTGAAGGTTTCCATCTTTATATCCTCTTCCTTTATTTCTATATCAATATCATCTTCAACTTCAGGATATACGAGGACAGCAACAAAGGATGTATGTCTTCTCTTATTTGCATCAAAAGGTGAAATCCTGATAAGCCTGTGCACCCCTGCTTCAGCCTTTAGGTACCCATATGCATATAGCCCTGTTATTGTGATAGTCGCACTTTTTATACCAGCCTCTTCACCTAATTGTAGGTCAACAACCTGAGTGCTAAACTTATGTCTTTCTGCCCATCGTAGATACATTCTCATAAGCATCTGTGCCCAGTCCTGACTCTCTATTCCACCTGCACCCGGATGGATGGTAAGGATAGCGTTATTTTTATCCACTTCTTTAGAGAGGAGATGTTGAACTTCTAAGGAATTCAGGTCTTCTTTTAGCTCATTTATCCCCTTCTGCAAGTCCTTTATAAATAGGTTACCACCCTCTTCTTCAAGTATCCCTATTGATTCTTCCAGATAGGCAAGCTTATTAGACAGCGACTCAAAGGGCAATACTATATCCTCAAGTTTCGACTTTCTTCTTAGTAGTTCCTTGGTTTTTTGTGGAGACGACCATATCTCCTCTGAGGAAAGACTGTTTTTTATCTTTTCAATTTCTTCTTTTAATCTTGGTATATCAAAGATAACCTCTTAAGTCCTCTATTTTGACCTTAAGGTTTGATAAGGCTTCTCTTAACTCGGCCTGTATAAGCATATTACCTCCTTTTAGTGCCCCCCTATTTTGGCCTCCAGATTAATGGAGCTAATAATATCACTGAAAAAACAATACATATATAAGAGAAAATATCACCGTACTTTGTATAAAAACTCTTTGTAGGATCTGTTCTTATATCCTGTGTTAATATCTCCTGTTGAAAGAGCCGGGTTTTTGAGAGTATCCTACCGTTGCTGTCTATAAAACTTGAGATTCCTGTATTTGCAGCCCTTATTACAGGCTTTCTGTTTTCTACTGCTCGGAAAACTGCCATGCTGAAATGCTGATAAGGACCTGTTGTCCTTCCAAACCATGCATCATTCGTAATAGTCACAATAAAATCTCCACCTTTTGCATAAAACTTTCTCACAAGTCCAGGGAATATAATCTCATAACAGATTACAGTGCCAAAATCCCCGAATGGAGTTACAGCCTTTAAATAACTCCCACCAGGAATATAATCCCCAATACCAACTACGAGTTTATCCAGGAAAAAGAGGATTTTTCGTAGGGGAACATATTCTCCAAAGGGAACTAAATGTATTTTATCATAAATATATGAAACTATTCCATCCCTATTTAGCAGTATAACACTATTTGAGAGAAGCACCCTCCCTTCCCTTTGGCCTTTAATAAGTACACTTCCAAAGAGAAGATAGGTGTTGAGGCCCCTTTGAAAATCAATGAGCTGGTTCGTATATAACTTATCTGCATCGAAATAAAAAGGCACTGCTGTTTCTGGCCATATGATAATCGCCGGGGAAGAGGAAACCGCCTCCACAGATAGTTTTTTATAAGTCTCTATCACAGCATTCTGATAAAGGGGCTCCCATTTTTTATCCTGCTCGATATTCCCCTGGACAATGCTCACTCTTAGCTCCCTCCCGGGCCTTTCCTGTCCGAGCCTCCAGTAGCCGTATACAAAAATTGAGACAGCAAACAGGGAAAGAAGTGAAAATCCTATCACTGTGTGGGACAATGGGAAAAGAGGCATATCCTGGAGGCGTTTTTTAATAAAAAGGATATCTGCTATCGCACCATTTACAGCAACTATTAGGAAAGATACACCGTATATACCTGTTATATCTGCAAACTGGATTACTGGTAGGAACTTATACTGGCTATAGCCTATGCTTGACCATGGGAAGCCGGTTAAGGCATAGGAACGTAGGAACTCAAGAGCTACCCAGAAAACAGGTGCAATAAAAAGGGCCGGGAGGTGTGTTGATTTAATAGTTTTTGAGAATAAGAGAGCAAAAATACCTATATACAGACCGAGATAAAGAGAAAGTAAAAGGACAATACAGATACTAACAATAAAAGGAATGCGGCCATAATGGTTTATCGAATAATAAATCCAGTACTGGGTTCCAAAAAAATAAAGGGTGCCGAGAAAGAGGCCAGCCTTAAATGCCTGTTTTGGTCTTCTGTCATATAATGATAACAGGAATGGAACGAGTGCTATCCATGCAAGACCGAAAAGGTCTATCGTAGGAAAGCATGATATAAGAAGTAGGCCTGAGATAAATGCAGGAGCATACATGGTTATTAAGTTTTTCGAGTTTCTTAGGTTCATTAGGTCCATTGTGTTTTCTTAGTTTACACTATAACTTTAGTGGCTTGACAGTAGAAAAGTTAAAAGTGTAGAGTTTAAAGTGTGGGCAGTTAGCTCAGTCGGTAGAGCAGAGGCCTGAAAAGCCTCGTGTCCGCAGTTCGATTCTGCGACTGCCCACCATAATCCAAACACCAATTACCAAATTACAAATGCCAAATGAAATCCAAATTTCAAAATCCAAATGCCAAATCCAAATGCCAAAACATTTGAACTTTGAGCTTTGAAATTTGTAATTTAGTCATTTTGAGATAGCTATCCTTCCCGGGAGTCCCTTTTCTCCCTCAACCTTATATTTTACTCTGAGAAATTTCTCTATGACCCAGATATTTGTAAGAAGATGGTTTGATATTCGGGATGTTGTGAATGAGGATTCACCTTTTGCAATAGCAAGATAAAGCATAATCTGGTCAGATAGATAGGGGTCGAGGCAAGCTTCTGTTGAATAATATTCAAGAAATTCTTTTGCTACCTCTTCACCTACAACCTCAGCCCTTTTACCTCTTTCTCCGAGGGATGAAAAACCAGTGATACATGTATTGGTCTCTGCCCTTAGAAAAACAAATGTGCCCTGGCCAGGTGTTGGAACATCTATTGTTTCTATATTTACCTTGAATCCAGTAAGGGTTTTTAATACAGAAGCTCTCTGTCTTTCAGCAATACTCAATGGAAGATTTCCAATCCCTGAGATACCAGCGATACTGATAATATCTCCTCTGTCTGTCAGGTTGATGCCGGATATATCTTTAGCCGGCATGATATCAGCACGTATCTTTCCACCTCCTTTTGGATAAAACCCATAACTCTCTATACTGAGAGATAATCTTACTCCGAGTTTACTCAGCATGGGCACGAATACATCACTTAAATAATGAAAGGTCGGGCTGAAGGGCACATGTGTTCCGCCTTTAAGGGTTATGGACGATTTTTCCTTTGAAAAGATAAGAGGTGGTAATATTGACTGCAGCAGGAGGGATGTGGAGCCGGCAGTGCCGATATCAAAATAATAATCACCGGGCTTAATTTCTTCAGGCTCAAAGATGAGTTCAGTAGAACCTTCATCGTCACCTTTAACCTTTGCATCAGATATAAGGGTTGCTGCACGGACGCATGTGAGGTGCTGTGGCATCAGACCTGGCTTTTTACGGCCTTTTCTTATATTGAACATCCTGAAGGGTTTTCTTAAAAGGCATGAGAGGCTGAGGGAAGTCCTCAGTATCTGTCCTCCTGCCTCGCCGTAGCTACCGTCAATCTCAAGCATAGATGTTATGGTAATAGTCAATAGTTACGAGTCAAAAGTCAAGAGTTTTTAATTTGATTT
>JBFLWW010000007.1:0-26176 GCA_040757475.1 Nitrospirota bacterium | reverse complement strand
TTTACTGTATAATTTAAAAAAAGGACGAATACCTTTTGGAGGGCACAAAGATGGGAAATCAAGGATTAGACCCGCGGCTTCCGTTAATTCAAAATGCTGACCTGAATGGTAAGGTCATTCTTGTAAGATTCGACCATAATGTAGTAAAGGATGGAGAGATAAGAGACCCCTACAGGATAGACAGAACCCTCGGTACCCTCTACAATATTGTGGAGCGCGGGGGGAGGCCAATCCTTATGACACATATCGGGAGGCCGAAGGACAAAAAAACAGGTGAGATCAAATGCAAGCTAGGCGAGTCAGTCGAGCCAATAGTCGAATATCTCGAACACAAACTGCATACAAAGTTTCATATCCCCAGGTTTAATATAGACCCGAAACTTGGGATTATTGGTATTGATACATCAATCAACCTGTATATCCGTAATCTCAAGGAAAGAAAAATCGGCGGGGTATATCTGCCAAATACCCGCTGGTTTCAGGGTGAAGAGGCAACAGGAGAGGTGAGGGAGAATTTTGCCATTCAACTTGCAGGTCTTGCAGACATCTTTATAAATGATGCATTCGGTTCCTGGCAGCCGCATGCCTCAACATACGACATTACAAAATATCTTCCTTCTTATGCAGGCTTTTTAATGCAGCAGGAGATAATTAATCTGAGCTCTGTTATCAGTCCGCAGAGGCCTTTTGTGGCTGTGGTTGCAGGTGCAAAATACGATACAAAGATAAAGCCCCTCTATGCGATTTATGAGAAGGTTGACCGTCTGATTCTTGGTGGAGTTATATATAATACATTTCTATGTGCAAAATACAGGGTCAGCATAGAAGGTGTCTCAGAGAAAGATATCATTGCAGCAAAAGACCTGGTAGAGAAAGACAGGGTGAATCAGAAGATAGTCGAACTGCCATATATAGTTGAATCAGATACAATAGAAGGCAGGATAGAAGGTAAATACAGGACTATATCAATAAAAGACTTCAGTGAAGGCAGAAAGTATGGTTATATCCTTGATATAGACCCTGAATCATTCAATGACCAGAGTGTATTAGAGAGTATCTCAGGTGCCAGAACCATATTCGTAAATGCTGTTATGGGTTTTACCCCGCACTTCACTGCAGGGTCAGAGGCCCTCGACAGGACAATAGACCAGAACAGAACTGCAATAAAGATGTATGGCGGAGGGGATACCCTTCAGGAATTCAAAAACCTCTGCCCTGGTCTTTATCTCTCTGTTCTTGACAATACCCAGTATTATTTCTTTACAGGTGGGGGTGCAGTCCTGACTGCTATTGAACAGGGCAGCCCCTATGGATTAAAGCCAGTTCAGGCCTTAATGGACAACGGAGGTAGGACACCCGATCTTTCTTCCCATGGGTGATGCATGCTAGATTAATCTTTTATACTCTTCCTGATTCTATAGCACTTTTCCTGACTCCCCATATCCTATCCTCTTCGGCTAACTTTTTTACGGTTTCTATTTTAGCATGAGGATTTTTCCCTATATTCGTTCTAACCAGCGTATCTTTATCACCAGATAATTCATGTAGGGTGTCTTCCGGAGTATTAGGATTTACTGCTACATTATTCCTGACTATCCATTCTTTATCCTTAGCTAATTTCCTTAGAGTTTCTGGTGGGGTGTTACGATTCTTCGCTACAGCACTCCTGATCATCCAATCTTGATCATTAGAGAGTTCATTTAGAGTTTCTGGTGGGGTATCAGGATCGTTAGCTATATCCCACTTACTTCTCTTTTCCATAATTCATACCTCCTATCTCTTGTAATCTACAATCTTTAGCTAAATCTGTCAACCTAAGCAGTAACGATTAGCCTTGCTTGCAAGGCGATTTGAAACTAACACACATTGTATGGTAAGGCTGGAGCGGTCTCTTTTAATCATGCCTTAAGAGTTTGGCATGGCCTTCGGCTATTAGTGTGTCATCCGTTTTTTTAATCCTTGCCGATGTCTCAACAATTCTCTTATCCATTTTTGTTATGGTCGCCTCGACAATTACCCTTTCTCCAACCATGAGGGGATTCTTAAACCTTACTGTGATCTCTGCGGTAACAGCAGGTATTCCCTGCATCAGAACAACCTTGACCATTGCCTCATCAATAAGTGTAGAGATTATACCACCGTGGACTATATCTTTGTAACCCTGGTGTAATTTTTGTGGAATAAATTCAGCTAATGCCTTCCCTTCATGGATAGAGAATTTAAGATGAAGGCCTTGGGGATTTTTTTCTCCACACACAAAGCAGTAATTATCGTCTTCCAGTCTATTTCTCATGCAGGAGGTTGAAGAATTTATAGAAGAGGTTATTTGTTCATCATATCCAGGAAATCCTTGTTGCTCTTTGTGCCCATGAGTTTTCCGAGGAGAAATTCCATGCTCTCGACTGTACCTAGAGGATTAAGGACTTTTCTGAGTATCCACATCCTGTTAAGCACATCCTTGTCTACAAGTAGCTCTTCCTTTCTTGTACCGGATGCATTAATGTCAATACTCGGAAATATCCTCCTGTCAACGAGCTTTCTGTCGAGGTGTAGTTCCATGTTTCCAGTACCTTTGAATTCCTCGAATATGACATCATCCATCCTGCTTCCTGTATCTACAAGCGCAGTCGCTATTATTGTGAGACTTCCACCATCCTCTATATTTCTTGCGGTACCGAAGAATCTCTTCGGTTTCTGGAGTGCATTTGCGTCAAGACCGCCTGAAAGGACTTTGCCACTGGTTGGTATTATAGCATTATAAGCCCTCGCGAGCCTTGTTATGCTGTCAAGGAGTATTACAGCATTGCGTTTGCATTCGACAAGTCGCTTTGTCCTTTCAATAACCATCTCCGAGACCTGGCAGTGTCTCTGTGGTGGTTCATCAAAGGTTGAGCTTATTATCTCTGCTCCAGGAACCTGCCGCTTCCAGTCTGTTACTTCTTCAGGTCTTTCATCTATCAAAAGTATTATCAGATGCGTATCGCGGTGGTTTTTCTTTATTGCCTTTGCTATAGACTGGAGGAGCATGGTCTTACCGGTTCTGGGTGCAGCAACTATCATTCCTCTCTGGCCCATACCAATAGGTGTTATAAGCTCCATGACCCTTGTAGAATAATCATTAGGGTCGTATTCGAGTTTTATCCTCTCTGTGGGGTAATAAGGGGTCAGGTTATCGAAGAGTGGCCTGTTTACATTATCATCTGGAGATTCGTGGTTTATTGCCTCTACCTTGAGAAGGGCAAAATATCTCTCACTCTCCTTCGGTGGCCTTATCTGGCCTGAGACAAGGTCACCAGTTCTCAGATTAAACCTCCTTATCTGTGATGGCGATACATATATATCGTCAGGCCCTGGAAGATAACTGTAGTCAGGTGACCTGAGGAAGCCAAAGCCATCAGGGAGGATTTCAAGCACCCCTGCTGAAAATACATATCCTGTTTTCTCTGTCTGTGCCTGGAGTATCGCAAATATAAGGTCCTGTTTTTTCATACCACTGGCGCCTTCTACTCTGAGTTCTCTTGCAACCTCCGTAAGTTCATCGACAGTCTTTTCCTTTAATTCAGAAATTGAGACGGTTCCCATCATTAACTCCTCTTTTGGTTTCTTATATGGTGGTTTTTATATAACCCGATAGGACTATGCCTATCCACGGGGGTTTAAAACATGGAGAACAGGTTTCTTTATTAAATAAGATACTATAAATTAAAATACTAAAAGATATATGCCTTTGTCAACACCTGTCGAATATAGTAAACTTAACATATATGAAAGGGATGATTGTAATAGACAAGGAGTTGTGTAAGGGTTGCAATTACTGTGTAACGGCTTGCCCATTAGGTGTTATAATTATCGAAGATAGGTTCAACAACAATGGGTTTTTCTTTGCAAGCCCGGAATATATGGAGAAATGTACAGGATGTAGTATGTGTGCACAGATGTGCCCTGAGATAGCGATAGAGGTTTATAGAGAAGAGGATTAAAGTTTTATGGCCTCATCAATCAGCATGATAGGTATATCGTCCTTAATAGGGTAGAGAAGCCTGCATCTCTCGCATATCAGGCCGTCTTCTTTCTCAGTCAGAACGATATCACCTTTGCATTTTGGACATGCAAGTATCTCAAGAAGTTCTCTGCTTATTGCCATGTTTCCTCCTTATCTAAATCTGAAAGCCATTTTTCTTTATAAAATTAGCAGGAAATCGACAAGTAGTGCAAGCAAAGATTTGAGAATATGGTAAAATAGTTTTATAGTGGCAACATTAAGAATAGGTTGTAGCGGTTTCCTCTATGATGAGTGGAGAGGGAATTTTTATCCAGAAAATCTCTCCAGAACACACTGGCTTGAATACTATTGCACAAAATTTTCGACTGTTGAACTGAATGTCACTTTTTATAGGCTTCCTGAGAGGGAAACATTTGCAAAATGGTATTCATCCACACCTGAGGGTTTCACCTTTTCTCTTAAGGGAAGCAGATTCATCACACATGTCAAAAAGCTCAAAGATTGCGCAGAGCCCATTGAGGCCTTCTTTTCAAGGGCGGCTGTACTTAAAGAAAAATTAGGTGTGATTTTATGGCAACTACCTCCGGGTTTTGAGATGGATTTAGAACGTCTTAAACACTTCCTTGAGGCGATCAGGCCATATCAGGCGAGAAACACATTCGAGTTCAGGAACAAAACATGGATAAACAAAAAAGTCATTGACCTACTTGAAAAGGAAAATGCAACGCTCTGCATGGCAGACTGGCCTGAATTCCTCGATAAACTGCCACTGACAGCCGATTTTGTGTACATAAGGAGGCACGGAGAGGGTGGCAGTTATGCAACATCGTATAGTACCGAGTCATTAACGAAAGATGCAAAACGTATCAGGGCATATTTGAGACAGAAAAAGGGCGTGTTTATTTACTTTAATAATGATGCTAAAGGCTATGCCCCCCAAAATGCAGTAGAGCTAATCAGGCTGACAGGCAAAAAGAGATGATTTTACATGCCCCAGTCCACCCTATGCCTTTTCCTCTGAGAGATGTATTTCTCTGCAGAGAGTGCAGCAATACAGCCGTGGGATGCGGCAATTACAACCTGTCTTACCTCAGTGCATGTAACATCGCCTGCTGCAAAGACCCCTGAGGTTGAGGTTTCCATCATACGGTTCACATCTATACATCCATCTTCTGTAGTCTTGATTACGCCATTAAGAAAGTCTGTGATGGGTTTTCTTCCATGTAGGTAAATAAAGACTCCCGAAAGTTCGAGTTCACTCTCTTTATGCTCAGAATCAATCATCCTGATCTTCTCGACTATGTCGCTACCCTCAATAGCAGTCACGCTGTAACCTGATAATACCTTAAGGTTAGGAGCATTAAGTGCAGGATGGTCAGCGACCTTGAGTTTCGGGGTGGGGGATATGAGATAGACGGTCTCTGCAAATCTTGTAAGAACTCCTGCCTCTTTCACGGCCTCTTCAGAATTTCCTATAACACAAACCGTCCTCCCCTTAAAAAATGCTGCGTCACATGTGGCACAGTAGCTAACTCCCTTCCCGAGAAATTCAGTCTCACCTTTTATACTCGGTTTCCTTCCCATCGAGCCTGTAGCTATAATGACAGCCTTGCCGGTATATGTCCTTTCCATGGTAATGACCTCTTTTACATCTCCTGATAGATTCACACCCACAACCTGCGTCTCAACATACTCAGCACCAAAACTTATTGCCTGATTTCTAAAGATATCGAGCAGTTCTTTACCTGAAACAGGTTTTGTAAGCCCTGGATAGTTTTCGATCTTGCTTGAGTATGCAAGGGCTCCAGCAGTTGATGATTTATCGAGTACAACTGTCTTTAATCTGGCCCTTGATGCATATTGTGCTGCAGTAAGGCCTGCAGGCCCCCCACCGATTATAATAACATCGTATAAGTCCATATTTCCCTCTAATATCTTTTTATTATACGATAGTATGTATCCCTCTGTGCTGGCCTGAATCCAGCATCCCTTATCGCCCTGATAATATCTTCCTTTGATACCCTGTAACTCACACCTGTAGATGCAACAACATTTTCCTCAATCATGGTAGAACCGAAATCATTTGCCCCAAACCGCAAGGCAACCTGTGCAAGCTTAAGTCCCTGTGTAACCCACGATACCTGTAGATTTTTGATATTGTCGAGATAAAGCCTTGAGAGGGCAAGAATCCTTAAATATTCGACTGCAGTTGAACTTTGAACTTTGAACTTTGAACTTTGAACTAATTCCGTATTCCCAGGCTGAAAACTCCACTGGATAAATGCTGTAAAACCTCTAGTCTTATCCTGAAGTCTCCTGATAACGTCCAGGTGCTCGATAATATCCTCCGGTTCCTCGATACTCCCGAACATCATTGTTGCAGTTGTTCTCATACCAAGTCTGTGTGCTTTCTCCATCACCTCAAGCCATCTATTGGACCTGATCTTCCTTGGACTGATGACCTCCCTTACCCTATCAGCTAAGATTTCTGCACCACCACCTGGAATGGAGTCAAGCCCGGCATTTCTTAGAATCTTTATTGTCTTTTTTATAGAAAATCCTGCCCTGTCTGCTATATAACAGATTTCGGGTGGAGAAAAACCATGGATATGGATATTAAAATTCTCTTTAATTGATTTTAAAAGCTCTACGTAATAATTAATATCAAGTTCAGGATGAAGTCCTCCCTGAAGGAGTATCTGTGTACCGCCTAAGTTTATAGTCTCTTCAATCTTTCTAAAGAGCTCATCCCTTTCTAATAGATATGCCTCCGGGTCATCTTCGTCTCTCCAGAATGCACAGAAGCGACATTTGTTTATGCAGATGTTTGTATAGTTGATATTCCTGTCAACAATGAATGTGACAGTGCCCTCAGGGTGTAGCCTTTTTCTTATGTTATCAGCCATCCGGCCGAGCTCGAGTAGGTCAACATTTTTGAGATACCTCAAGCCCTCTTTTTTCGTAAGACGTTTCACTTTTAACTCTCAATTTCTCACTTCTCTATAAAACGAATCCCTCTCTACAGGAATTCTACCTGCCATTTTTATTAGATGTGCTAATTGTTCCTCTGTCATTGATTCACCAGTCGTGGCGCCTGCAGAATGAGTAATCTTCTCCTCGACAATGGTACCGTCAAGGTCATCTGCACCAAAAAGAAGTGCAAGCTGTGAAATCTTTTCACCGAGCATAATCCAGTATGCCTTGATATGAGGGAAATTATCGAGTACAAGCCTGCTTACAGCAATGGTCTTAAGGTCATCAATGCCTGATGAGTAAAAACCCCCTATCTCTGTATTCTTTGGATGATACGAGAGCGGTATGAATGCCTGGAACCCCCCTGTTCTGTCCTGAAGTTCCCTCAGTCTAAGAAGGTGGTCAACACGGTGTCCATAGTTTTCAATGTGTCCGTATAGCATTGTTGCATTCGTCTTAATACCTGCAATATGTGCTGTCTCCATTACCTCAAGCCATCTTTCTCCAGAAATCTTCTCAGGGCATAACCGATTCCTTACCTCACCATCAAATATCTCTGCGCCTCCTCCTGGCATCAGGTCAAGGCCGTGTCTTTTAAGGGCGAGTAGTGTCTCTTTCAGTCCGAGGCCACTGATTCGGGACATATAATCTATCTCGACTGCAGTGAATGCCTTTATATGAAGCTTGGGGAAACTCCTTTTTATTGTTGAAAGCATCTCGAGATAGTATTCGAATGGCCAGTCAGGATGAAGCCCTCCAACGATATGAACCTCCCTAAAAGGCAGTGATGAGTGATGAGTGATGAGTGATGAGTTTTTAGTTTTGAATTTTGAATTTTGAACTTTGAGTTTGCTAATGATTTCATCAATTGTTAGCTCAAATGCTCCATCTTCTCCTTTTGAGCGGCTGAATGCACAGAACCTGCAGCGATTAACACAGATGTTTGTAGGGTTTATATGTCTGTTCCTGATAAAATATGCCTTCCTGCCATTCTTCTTTTCAGCTATATATGATGCAAGGTCTCCAAGGAAAAAGATATCGTCTGTCTCAAACAACTCAAGTGCATCATCCTCTGAAAGCCTTCTATTAGCTAATACCTTATCCTTAATCTTCTTAAGCATAAACAATTATAAATCAAAAAGCCTTCTAAAAACCAAATTAAGCCCCCCTTTAATTTAGAAAGGTCTTTGTGATAGTATTGCTACTGAGACGCTATGGATACTGAGAAGATAATCAAGCAGTTAAACACCCTCATCGAACTTTCGTCGCTTATTAACTCAACCTTCGATACAAGGGAGATAAGGAAACGTGCTATTGAGGCTGCAACAAGACTTATGGATGCAGAGGCAGGGAGCCTCCTGCTTGTTGACCAGGAAACTGGAGAGCTCTTTTTCGAGGTCGCACTTGGAGAAAAGGGAGAGAAATTAAAAGAGATAAGGCTTAAGAAGGGAGAGGGCATTGCTGGATGGGTTGCAGAACACGGAGAACCAGTTATTATACATAATGTTCAGTCAGACCCGAGGTTTTTCAAGTTGGCGGATGAAAAGACTGCATTCATTACAAAGAATATGATCTGTGTCCCGGTGAAGACAAAGGACAGAATACTCGGGGTCCTTCAGGCTGTAAACAAAAAGCATAACTCCTTTGATAGTGAGGATCTGAATATTTTCAATGCGCTTGCAAACCAGGTAGCAATAGCAATCGAGAATTCAAATCTCTATCAGGAGCTAAAAGAGACATTTTATGGTACAGCCCAGGCACTTGCAGAGACCATAGAAAAAAGGGATCCTTATACAGGAGGACATACAAAGAGGGTGATGAATTATAGCCTTGCTATCGGGAGGGCTATGAGGCTTTCAAAGAGAGAGCTCGAGGACCTTAAGCTTGCTGCAATACTACATGATGTCGGGAAAATCGGTGTGAGGGATGATGTGCTTTTAAAGGGGGGTAAACTTGATCCTGATGAACTTGAAAAAATGAATATGCATCCGAAATATGGCGCTGAAATACTCAGCCATGTCAAACAGCTTAGAGATATAATACCTGGTGTTCGGGGCCATCATGAAAGGTTGGACGGTAAGGGTTATCCAGACAATTTAAAAGGGGGAGATGTTCCGACTATAGCAAGAATAATTGCAGTGGCAGACACCCTTGATGCCATGACTACAGACAGGCCTTACAGAAAGGCACTGAGCCTTGAGACAGCCTTTGAAGAATTAAGAAAAAATGTCGGGATACAATTTGACAGAGAGGTTGTTGATGCCTTTATCAGGGCGTATAGAGAGATGGAGATTATACTGTGAAACTGAAGGTCATCGGGAGTTCAGGAGCTGAATTCCCCGGACATAACCTGCCAGCATTTTTGATAGATGACTGCATACTTCTGGATGCAGGCACAATCGGTGCAGCTCTTAATGAGGCTGAACAATGGAAGATCCGTGATATATTGATAACACATGCACATCTCGACCATATCAGGGGGATCCCCTTTCTTGCAGACAATCTTATTACAAAAAACAAGAAGCACAGTGTCACAGTAATCAGCATCTCAAATGTGCTCATGGAATTAAAGAAAAACCTTCTGAACAATAAAATATGGCCAGATTTTACAAACATCTCAGCTGCCTCTGCTCCTGTGCTGATATTGAAGGCCGTCTCACCCGGAAGGCCTTTAAAGATAAATAGTTACACAATAACTGCATATAAGGTTAATCACTCTGTGCCTGCTGTAGGGTATATTGTTGAGGACAGAAAAGGGAAACGCTTCCTCTATACAGGAGACACAGGCCCTACGGATGCGATATGGCGAGCTGCTAAGGGAATATGCTGTGCGATTGTAGAGGTCGCTTTTCCAAACAGATTAGAAGTGATGGCTATAAAGACAGGGCATCTTACTGCAGGGCTTCTTATGAAGGAAATCAATAAAATGGAAAGCCTCCCTGAAAAGATTCTGGTCACCCATCCCAAACCACAGTATCTCAAGCAGATTAGAAAGGAAATAGAAGGCCTCCGTATGAAGAACATTAAGATCCTGAGAGACGGTGAGTTGTATGAGATATAAAGTCAGGGGTCAGGGGTCAGAAGTCAGAAGTATTTATTGTTTCACTGGTCACTGGTCACTGGCCACTGGTCACTGTTAGTATGGCCTGGTTTAAGAAGACAAAGGAGACAAAGACCGATAAAAAGGTAAAGATACAGGAAGGTCTATGGGTCAAGTGTGAGAGCTGCAAGGAGATAGTATATAAGAAGGAGATAAATAGAAACCTCAAGGTATGTCCTAAGTGTAATTACCATTTCAGGATAGGGGCAAGGGACCGTCTAAAACTCTTGATTGATGAGGGAAGTGCCATAGAGCTTGATGAAGACCTTATGTCAGGTGACCCCCTCGATTTTAAGGATATTACTCCTTACAAGGAACGGCTAAAAGAAAACCAGAAAAAGAGTGGACTTCACGAATCTGCAATTTCAGTTGATACACTTATAGAAGGTCATGCAGTCAGCCTTGTTATAATGGATTTCTCATTTATGGGTGGAAGCATGGGCTCTGTTGTCGGTGAGAAGGTATCGAGAGCAGCAGAACGGGCCCTCGAAAAAAAACAGCCCCTCATAATAGTCTCATCTTCGGGTGGGGCAAGGATGCAGGAGGGGATTTTCTCCCTCATGCAGATGGCAAAGACATCTGCTGCAATAGGCAAGCTAAAGGATAACGGGATTCCTTATATCTCTGTCTTATGTGATCCGACATTCGGCGGTGTCACTGCAAGCTTTGCCATGCTCGGCGACATAATAATCGCAGAACCAAAAAGCCTGATCGGTTTTGCAGGCCCCCGGGTAATAGAGCAAACCATTAAACAGCAGCTGCCTGAGGACTTCCAGAGGGCTGAGTTCCTCCTTGAGCACGGGCTTATAGATATAGTTATTGACAGGAAAGACCTTAAGAGAACCCTTGCAAGGCTTATAGAATTTCTTTCATGAGCTATAGCGAGACGGTTAATTATCTCTATAATCTCCAGAAACACGGTATCAAATTCGGGCTTGACAATATAATCAGGCTTATGTCTGTGCTCGATAATCCGCATAAATCATTTCTCTCAGTCCATGTTACAGGGACAAATGGAAAGGGCTCAACATCTGCGATTATTGCATCTATCCTGAAGACTGCTGGTCTCAGGGTTGGGCTCTTCACATCACCTCACCTTGTAAGCTTCACGGAGAGGGTCAGGATTAATGATGAGGAGATAACAGAAGATGAGGTCGTAGGCCTGACCGAGGAGATAAGAGAAAAAAGCTTAAAGCTTAAAGCTCGAAGCTCAGATTTTTCACCTACATTTTTTGAGGTTGTAACTGCAATGGCGTTCATGTATTTCAAAAGGGGAAAGATAGACATAGCAATAATAGAAGTGGGCATGGGAGGAAGGCTTGATGCTACGAATATAATTATACCCGAGGTATCTGTGATCACAAGTATAAGCTACGACCATAAAGAATTTCTTGGCAACACACTAAAAGAGATAGCTAATGAGAAGGCGGGCATTATAAAGGATGGTATACCTGTTGTCATTTCGTCCCAGTACCCTGATGTTTTAAAGCTCATTGAAGTGAAGGCAGAAGGAAAGAATACAAAGGTTTATCTTTATGGCAGAGATTTTTCCTCAGTACTTAGAAGAGAAGACCTGTCAGGGATACACTTTGACTACTGGAGCAAGGATTCATTCACAATTCACGATTTACATCTTCCGCTTATAGGTGAACACCAGATGCAGAACGCCTCTGTTGCAATAAAGACAGTTGAATTGATTAATACTCGTTACTCGTTACTCGTTACTTCTCACTTCATCAGGGAGGGTCTTGAGAATGTTAGATGGCCAGGAAGGCTTGAGATTATAAAAGAAGACCCACCAATACTGATAGACGGTGCACACAATCCTGCTGCAGCAGAGGTCCTTTCTAAGGCATTGAAAAAAAACTTTCTCAGGAAATATAAAAGGATTATACTTGTGCTCGGCATCATGGGTGATAAAGATATAAGGGGAATAATGGACCCATTATTGCCTCTTGCATCTGAGGTCATACTTACTTCTCCGGCATATAGCAGGTCAGCTTCACCTTATAAACTTGTAGATATCGCAGCATCCTTAGGATTCTCTGATGTTCGAACCGCACCGACTGTCATGGATGCCATTGAAATGGCGAAAAACTCATCACTCATCACTCATCACTCATCACTCATTGTGGTTACAGGCTCTTTTTATACGATTGGAGAGGCAAAGGAGGCTATCGGACAGAAAGGTGTGCTTGCAAGGCTGAGGGAATGACAGCAAAAGTTCAAAGTTCAAAGTTCAAAGTTCAAAGTTCAAAGTCTTGTCACTCGTCACTCGTCACTTTATTCACTGCTTACTGCTTACTGCTTACTGCTTACTGCTTTGCTGAAGAACAGACAATCATAACTTCCGAAACCCTTGAATACTGCAAAGAAACATCCACATATACTGCAAAAGGCGATGTAAAGATTCAGAGAGGTGATGTGGTCATCGAATCTACTGAGGTGACATACAATGAACAGACCTCTGAAGTTGTTGCAGCAGGGGATGTGAGATACAGTGACCCTGACACATCAGTCACAGCAGGTATAGCCGAGTTCAATCTGGAGACTAAAACCGGGAAACTCTGTAATGCAGAGATTTTCTACAAAAAAGATAATTACTATATCTCAGGGGAAGAGTTTGAGAAAAGAGGTGAGAAATATTACTTCAGTCCAGAGGCGATTTTCACAACCTGCGATGCCCCTGTGCCAGAATGGTGTTTTAAGGGGAGAAACGTCAATATTGTAATTGGTGATAAGGTAACAGCGAGAGATGTATTTTTTCACATCAAGGCTCTTCCTATCTTATACACGCCCTATCTCTGGACACCAATACTTACTGAAAGGAAAACAGGATTTTTAATCCCGTCTATAGGTTATAGCGAGTCAAAAGGAGTCCACTTTAATACGCCGTTCTTCTGGGCAATATCAGAAAACAGGGATGCAACCGTTGTATTAGACATCTACAGTGAGAGAGGGGTAGGTGGAGGTCTGGAATACAGATATGTTGAACCGCAGAATGTGAGGGGTAATTGGTGGCTTTATCACATAAGGGATTCAAAGCTCAATAAGGATTTCAATGAGTTAAGGGTTTTGCACAACAGCAGATATAAGAACAGGCTCGGAGGTTTTCTGAATTTAAACCTCGTAAATGAAAAAGACTTTTATCAAGAGTTCAGCCCGTATATCGAGGTACGCTCAAATCGCTTTCTTGAGTCCTCAGGAGAGATTTCACTTCCCCTTACCAATTCCCGCCTTTATCTGTTATCTCAGTACTGGATTGATCTGAAAGACAATACAGGTCTTGTACCCCAGAGACTCCCTGAACTGGGATATGTCCTTAACTTTACTGAGGTTGGGCAGTTCTGGGTTTCTGCGATAGCAACAGCCTCCAATTTCTGGAAGGATGCAGGTGTATCAGGACAGAGGATAGATATTTATAATAGGCTACTCCATACCTCTGGCAGGGACATTGTAGTTACACAGGGTCTCGGCATCAGAGAAACAGCTTACTCTTTGCACAGGGATGAAGATGTAGATAGCTCGCTCCACAGGGAGACCCTTGATTACAGCATTACTGCACATGCCAGATTGATAAGAAAATATACTTCAATTACCCATATATTAGAACCATCATTAAGCTATATATTCATTACTGATTCTGAAAGCGGCATGCCTGTTTTTGACTCTACAGAGCTTTTTAGAAAAATGTCAAAAATAGAGCTCACCTTACTTAATCGGCTTTTAGGTCACAGTATGGAGTCCCTTGTAGTGAGGGTATCTCAGGGCTTTAACTCATATAATGGAGATCGGCCTTTCCTGCCTCTGAGGCTTGAAATCGGGGTGAAGAAACCTCTATCCGTGCGCCTCGACACAACTTATGATGTACATGAAGGTAAGCTGGAGGGTATTAATTCTGACATGACTGTAGATATAGCAAAGGCATCTATCTCTTTCGGGCAGAGATATAACAGGCATGAGGATATAATGTTTTACAGGACAGGCATAGAGTTCAGCCCTTATAAATCATTAAAGATGGAAGGAAGGCTCTGGTATGATGCTAAGGGAGGTGGTGTAAGAGACACCATCCTTAACCTTAAATACCTGAGTCAGTGCTGGGGTGTAAAACTCGAATTTGTTAAAAGACCTCACGACTTCATGACAATGGTAAAGTTTGAACTCAGAGGGCTCGGTTTTAAAAAGGTTTAATTATTTAAAGACCTCGCTAAGCTTCTCTCTGAACTTCTCTGGATGAGTCCCTTCCCAATAAACCTTCCCGCAGTCACTGCATTTTAGAAAGACATTGGAATTAAGAAAAACAAACTCAGGAACAGAATCCTTTATCTCACTTTTATCTACAAGCCCTTTGAGTAAGCCATTACATTTAACACATCTGCTTAAAAGCTGAAAGCTGTTAGTTGTCAGCTTTAGTGCCTCTATTACCTCGAGGAGCTGTTTAAAAGAATCATTTGCCTTTATCAGTAGATAATCCTTAACACCCTTTATCTTTATAAGGCGTGTGTCTCTCGTTAAGATAATCCTCTCCTCTTCCCTCGCAACCCTGAGAAGCCTACTGTCACTTATGTCGGGAAAGTATAGTGTGTCAAACCCTAAAAGCCTCAGCCACCTTGTGAGTCTGCCGAGCATAGCATCTGCAATGAAGCGGTGCCTCACGAAAATTATTCTTCAAGTGGAGGTTCATGAAGTAGCAGTTGTAATTCTCTTTTAGTGAATGTATTTTTATATTTCGTCATACCGGTTCCCGCTGGTATAACCCTCCCCATAATCACATTTTCTTTAAGTCCCCTGAGTTCATCCACAGCACCATTAATAGCAGCCTCTGTGAGAACCCTTGTTGTCTCCTGGAAAGAGGCTGCAGATACAAAACTGTCTGTTGTCAGAGATGCCTTTGTAATACCGAGCAATAGCGGTTTACCCTGGGCAGGTCTACCACCCTGTGCCTTCACCTTAGTATTCTCCTCTTGGAATATTATCCTGTCTACCTGTTCACCTACAAGAAAATTCGTATCTCCTGGGTCTTCTATCCTTACCTTTTTCATCATCTGCCTTACTATCACTTCGATATGTTTGTCATTAATCGAAACGCCCTGCAACCTGTAAACCTTCTGCACTTCATCAACGAGGTATCTCTGGAGTTCTTTCGGCCCAAGGATATCGAGTATGTCGTGGGGGTTTACTGCACCATCCATAAGCGGTTCTCCAGCCCTTACCCAGTCACCTTCATGTACACTCACATGCTTACCTTTTGGTATAAGGTACTCTCTTGAATCCTCTCCTCCTTTAACGACAACAACACGCATACCCTTATGTGCACCTCTGGATTCAACCATCCCATCTATCTCTGTGACTATCGCCTGTTCCTTAGGTCGCCTTGCCTCAAAAAGCTCAGCAACCCTTGGAAGACCACCTGTTATATCCTTTGTCTTTGTTGTCTCTCTCGGTATTTTTGCGAGTATATCACCTGCAAATACAAGGTCGTTCTTATCCACAAGTATATGGGCCCCTGAAGGCAGGAGATACCTTGCGGGATTGTTTGTGCCTGGGATTTTGAGGGTTGCCTTTCCATGTTCATCCTTGATCGAAACCCTCGGCCTCATATTGGCAGGGTAGTCTATTATCACCTTATGTGAAAGGCCTGTTGTCTCATCAACTTCTTCCTTTACAGTCACTCCCTCGACAATGTCGCCGAGGGCGACCTTTCCACCAACCTCTGTGAGTATTGGTATTGAATAAGGGTCCCATTCAACAAGTCTCTGCCCTATCTCAACCCTCTCACCGTCCTTAACCCTAAGCTTTGCGCCGTATACAACAGAGTATTTCTCTTTTTCCCTACCCCTTGAATCCACAACAGCAATACCTCCATTCCTGTTCATAACGACAAGGAGGCCTTCCCTGTTTCTTACCGTGCTTATGTTTATGAACTTTATAGTGCCCGAGTTTTTTGCCTCAAGTACTGTCTGTTCCACTACCTTGGAGGCTGCACCACCGATATGGAATGTCCTCATCGTAAGCTGTGTGCCTGGCTCGCCGATAGACTGCGCTGCAATTATTCCTACCGCTTCACCTATTTCGACAGGTTCACCCCTCGCGAGGTCCCGTCCATAACATTTTGTACATACACCAAACCTTGATTGGCATATAAGCACAGACCTTATCTTAACCCTGTCTATACCTGCATCAATAATCTTCTGTGTCAGTTCTTCATCTATCTCCTGATTTCTCTTAACTATCAGTTCCTTGGTTATAGGGTCTTTTATATCCTCAACAGCTATCCTACCAAGGATCCTTTCCTCTAAGGGCTGGATTATTTCACCGCCTTCTACGAGGGATGTAACGGTTATACCGTCTGTTGTCCCGCAGTCATTATCCATAATTATGACATCCTGGGCCACATCCACAAGCCTTCTTGTGAGATAACCGGAGTTCGCAGTCTTCAATGCTGTGTCAGCAAGACCCTTCCTTGCACCATGCGTGGAGATAAAATACTGCAAAGGGGTTAGGCCTTCCCTGAAGTTCGCTGTTATCGGTGTCTCTATAATCTCACCTGAAGGTTTTGCCATGAGCCCCCTCATACCTGCCAGCTGTCTTATCTGAGCAGTACTGCCTCTTGCACCTGAATCAGCCATCATAAATATGCTGTTGAATGACCTTCTCTCTTTGAGTTCATCTTCAGAAAAAATCTTCCTGTCCTCTGCACCGAGTTCCTTCATCATTTCATCTGCGATCCTCTCGGTCACATTTGCCCATATGTCAATTACCTTATTGTAGCGTTCACCATGGGTTATTAGACCATCCGCATACTGCTTCTGAACCTCAATGACTTCCTGTTCTGCATTATGTATAAGCTCAGGTTTAGTTGAAGGTATGTGCATATCAGCCATACATATAGATATCCCTGATTTTGTCGCATATTGGAAACCGAGCTTTTCGAGGTTATCCAGAAAGATGACAGTTGCCCGCTTGCCTGCCTTTTTATAGGAGTATTCTATTATTTTAGCGAGTTCTTTCTTTGTCATATCCCTGTTAATCATAGAGAATGGTATCTCTTTAGGCAGTATCTCGCTGAAGACGATCCTGCCTGCTGTTGTCTCAACAAACTCTCCGTTCATCCTTACCTTTATCCTTGCATGCTCACTCACTATTCTAGCATCATAGGCAATCCTGACATCTTCGGGGTCAGCGAATATACTGCCCTCACCCATTGCACCCCTTCTTTCCTTCATAAGATAGTAAATACCGAGAACCATATCCTGGGTTGGAACCACTATCGGTTTTCCATTCGCAGGAGACAGGATATTATTGACGGACATCATGAGTACCCTCGCCTCTATCTGGGCCTCTATCGAAAGGGGGACATGGACAGCCATCTGGTCTCCATCAAAATCTGCATTAAAGGCAGTACAGACCAAGGGATGCAGTTTTATAGCCTTACCCTCAACAAGCACAGGGTCGAATGCCTGTATACCAAGCCTGTGAAGGGTTGGTGCCCGGTTAAGAAGTACCGGATGCTCCCTTATTACATCTTCAAGGGCATCCCACACCTCTGGCCTCTCTTTTTCTACAAGTTTTTTTGCTGCCTTTATTGTTGTTGCATATCCCTTCTCTTCAAGCTTATTGAAAATAAAAGGCTTAAATAATTCCAGAGCCATTCTTTTAGGAAGACCGCACTGGTGGAGCTTGAGCTCAGGGCCCACAACAATAACTGACCTTCCAGAATAATCAACGCGCTTTCCCAAGAGGTTCTGTCTGAACCGACCCTGTTTACCCTTTATCATATCACTTAGAGATTTAAGAGGTCTTTTTGTGGCAGCCTTCAGAACCCTACCCCTCCTGCTGTTATCAAAAAGTGCATCCACAGCCTCCTGGAGCATCCTTTTCTCGTTCTTAATGATTACATTTGGTGCCTTCAGTTCCATCAGCCTCTTGAGCCTATTGTTCCTGTTTATTACCCTTCTATAAAGATCATTCAGGTCAGAAGTAGCAAAACGACCTCCTTCTAATGGCACAAGTGGCCTGAGGTCAGGAGGCAGAACTGGTATAACATCCATTATCATCCAATCAGGTTTGTTGTCGGATTTTCTGAATGCCTCAACAACCCTCAACCTCTTTGTAAGCTTCTTCTTAACACCAATGGATGCTGCTTCCTTTATCTTTATCTTAAGCTCTACATTAAGGGCCTCAAGGTCAACTTTACGGAGAAGTTCCCTTATTGCCTCTGCACCCATGCCAGCCTTAAACCGTGAGCCATACTCTGCAGTATTCTTCTTATACTCATCCTCGCTCAGGAGTTCTTTTTCCTTAAGGGGCGTATCACCTGGGTCGATGACCACATAGTTTTCGAAGTAAAGGACCTTTTCAAGATACCTCATAGTCATATCTAAAAGAGTGCCAATCCTGCTCGGTACACCCTTTAGAAACCATATATGGGCTACGGGGCTTGCAAGTTCAATATGTCCTAATCTCTCACGCCTTACCTTGGATTGGATAACCTCGACGCCGCACTTATCGCATACCACTCCTCTGTGCTTCATCCTTTTGTATTTGCCGCATATGCATTCCCAGTCCTTTATTGGCCCAAAAATCTTTGCACAAAAAAGACCATCTCTCTCAGGTTTGAAGGTACGGTAATTTATAGTCTCAGGCTTTTTTACCTCACCATAAGACCACTCCCTTATCTTTTCTGGTGAAGAAAGTTTAATCCTTATCGCCTCAAAGTCTGTTGGATCCTTTGGCCTCTGAAAAAGTGCGTAGATGTCTTCTGCCAAACTATTCCCCCTTGCTTTTTTTCTCTAGAAGTTCTACATCAAGCCCAAGACTCTGGAGTTCTTTTATTAAAACATGAAAGGATTCTGGGACCCCTGGTTCGAGGGTTGCATCGCCTTTTACTATCGCCTCGTACATACGGGCTCTGCCTGTAACATCATCGCTTTTGACAGTCAGGAACTCCTGGAGTGTATGGGAAGCGCCGTATGCCTCGAGTGCCCATACCTCCATCTCACCGAGCCTCTGGCCGCCGAACTGTGCCTTTCCTCCGAGAGGCTGTTGTGTAACAAGAGAATAAGGCCCAATGGAACGGGCATGTATCTTGTCATCAACAAGGTGGTGAAGCTTCATCATATACATGCACCCCACAGTCACAGGCTTCTCGAATGGTTCACCTGTTCTACCATCATAAAGTGTTATCTGCCCTGTTGTTGGGAGTCCAGCCTTTTTAAGCAGGTCCTTTATCTCCACCTCTTTTGCACCCTCGAATACTGGGGTCGCTATGTAAAGTCCAAGGGCTTTTGCTGCCCATCCGAGATGGGTCTCGAGTATCTGACCAACATTCATTCTGGATGGAACGCCAAGAGGGTTAAGAACAATATCTACAGGTGTTCCATCTGGAAGATAAGGCATATCTTCTTCTGGTAGTACCATTGCCACCACCCCTTTGTTACCATGTCGGCCTGCTATCTTGTCACCCATCTGAATCTTGCGCTTCATCGCAATATATACTTTTACTATCTTATTTACCCCGGGCGGTAGTTCATCACCCCTTCTTACCCTGTCAACCCTCTCTTCATACCTTGATTCGAGATAGCGTATATAATGGTTTGTCTCATTATTTATGGACTCTATCTTTTCACGCATACCATTATCTTCTATCTTGATCCGCATGAGATGCTCATCCTTAACCCTGGTAAGATGCTTTTCGGAAAGTTTCTTACCATTGGGACATATGACCTCTTTTGTTTTAGAATCCTTGATATCTTCTAAAACTGTTTGCCCAGCTAAAAGTCCCCTCAGCTTCCTGAACTTCTCATCCTTTACTATCCTTACCTCTTCTTCAAGGTCTCGCTGCAATCTCTGTATTTCTTCTTTTTCTATGCTTTTCGCCCTTTCATCCTTCTCCGTGCCTTTCCTCGAAAATATTCTCACATCAACAACTGTTCCCTCTATCCCTGGCGGCACATAAAGACAGCTCTCCTTTACCTCCTCTGCTTTCTCACCGAATATAGCCCTCAGGAGTTTTTCTTCTGGCGTTAGCTGTGTTTCCCCTTTAGGAGTAACCTTACCAACAAGGATATCACCCGGTTTTACCTCTGCCCCTATCCTGATTATTCCACTTTCATCAAGATTTTTTAATGCTTCCTCTCCCACATTCGGGATATCCCGCGTGATCTCTTCTGGCCCAAGTTTTGTCTCCCTTGCCTCTATTTCGAACTCTTCTATGTGCACCGATGTATAGATATCTTCCTTGACAAGCCTCTCACTGATAAGGATCGCATCTTCAAAATTGTATCCACCCCACGGCATAAAAGCGACAAAGACATTCTTTCCAAGGGCAAGCTCTCCAAGGTCTGTAGATAGGCCATCAGCAAGTACAGTGCCTTTTTCTACAACATCACCAACATTCACTATCGGTCTCTGGTTAATGCTTGTTGCCTGATTTGACCTCTGAAACTTTATAAGGTTATATATGTCGACACTTCCTCCATCTTCTGAAACTCTGACGACAATCCTTGATGCATCAACACTCTCTACAACTCCGCTCCTCTTTGCAAGCACCAGTGCTCCTGAGTCCTTTGCTGCTATATATTCCATGCCAGTACCTACTATCGGAGCCTCTGGCTGAAGTAGCGGGACCGCCTGCCTCTGCATATTTGAGCCCATTAAAGCCCTGTTTGCATCATCGTTCTCAAGGAATGGTATAAGAGAGGCAGAAACACCAACAATCTGTTTTGGAGACACATCCATGTATTCTACTTCCTGAGGTGATACCATCCTGAAGTCTCCGCCAACCCTTGCGGAAACTGTCTCTCCAATCAAGTTCCCCTTTTCATCCATAGGTGAGGTTGCCTCGGCAATTATATATTTTTCGCCATCTACTGCAGAGAGGTATTCTACATCTTTTGTAACTTTGCCGTTCACAACCTTTCTATAGGGGACTTCTATGAACCCGAAATCATTTACCCTCGCATATGTTGCGAGAGATGTTATAAGTCCAATATTCGGGCCTTCAGGTGTTTCTATCGGACATATCCTCCCGTAGTGTGTCGGGTGGACATCTCTTACCTCAAAGCCTGCCCTCTCACGTGTAAGACCACCGGGGCCGAGGGCAGAGAGTCTTCTTTTATGTGTGATCTCCGAGAGAGGGTTCGTCTGATCCATAAACTGGCTGAGCTGGCTCGAACCAAAAAACTCCTTGACAGCAGCCATCACAGGCTTAGCATTTATTATATCATGTGGCATTGCTGTCTCGAGGTCTGTCAGGGTCATCTTCTCCTTTACAGCACGCTCCATCCTCACAAGCCCTATTCTGAACTGGTTTTCGAGGAGCTCTCCAACCCCTCTGACCCTTCTGTTTCCGAGATGGTCTACGTCATCAACTTCTCCTTTCCCGGTCCTGAGTCCTAAAAGATATCTTATTATCTCTATTATGTCTTTATCTGTGAGTACCCTCATTTCGAGTGGGATGTCAAGGCCAAGCCGTCTATTCAGTTTCAACCGTCCAACAGGTGAAAGGTCGTATCTCTTAGGATCAAAAAATAATCCATTAAACAGCTCTCTTGCAGCATCTAAGGTTGGCGGCTCGCCAGGCCTCAGTTTCTTGTATATTTCAATAAGTGCATCATCCTGTGTACGGACTTTGTCAGTAAGAAGGGTATCTCTGAGTGAAGAGAGATAGTTGACATTGTCTATAAAAAGGAGGCTGAGAGAGTCAATCTTGAGAGAAAGAATTTTTTTAAAAGCATCTTCTGTAATGACCTCATTCCCCTCGAGTATTACCTCACCGGTCGTTGGGTCAACAATGTCTTTTAAAGTAATCCTGTTAATAATTTCATCCTCAGAAATAGGTATCGCCTTGATTCTGGCTACCTCCATCTTTCTAATAGTACCTCTCGTAATCTTACTGCCTTCCTTAATAATCAATTCTTTTGTGTCAGGTGCAACTATGTTCTGGATGGCCTTAAGCCCTATCAGGACTTCACTTACAACCCTGTAGAGTTTATTGCCATCTATATTGATTATCTCTACCGGATAGAACATCTTTAAAAGCTCTTTATTAGAATACGCGAGGGACTTCAGGATTATTGTTGCTGGAAGTTTCCTCCTCCTGTCAATCCTCACATACAGGATGTCCTTTGTATCAAATTCAAAATCAAGCCATGAACCTCGTGAAGGGATTACCCTCGCAGAATAAAGAAGCCTCCCACTGGCGTGTGTTTTGCCCTTGTCATGACTGAAGAATACCCCTGGTGAGCGATGAAGCTGACTGACAACAACCCGCTCTGTCCCGTTTATTATAAAAGTCCCTGTCTCGGTCATTAAAGGCATTTCACCAATATAGACCTCCTGCTCTCTCGATTCCTTTAATCTCTTGTTTCCATGCAGTTCAAGCTCCCACAGATTAAGCTTCACCATTATCTTAAGCGGTGCAGCATAGGTTATCCCTTTCTGGAGGCAGTCACGAACACTAAATTTTGGTTCACCAACTATATATCCTAAAAACTCTATAGAGGCTGTCTCGTTATAATCTATTATCGGAAATACACTAAGGAATGCTGCCTGTAGTCCGGATTCTTCCCTCTTATCCATTGGGACATCCCTCTGTAAAAATTTCTCATAAGACCTCTTCTGTATCTCTATGAGGTTTGGGACTTCCAGGAATGGGGAGACCTTCCCAAAATTTAATCTTTCTCTGGGAACCTTTACCATGTTTCTCCTTATTTACTTTATCTCTACTTTTGCACCTTGTCCTTCAAGTTTCGCCTTTATGGATTCAGCCTCCTCTTTTGTGACACCAATCTTTACAGGCTTTGGAGCACTATCAACAAGGTCTTTTGCTTCTTTCAGACCAAGCGAGGTAAACTCCCTCACAGCCTTTATAACCTGTATTTTCTTTTCACCAGCAGCAGTAAGGATTACATCGAAACTTGTCTTCTCCTCGACTGCTGGAGCCGCAGCACCCCCAGCCGTTCCTGGCACAGCAGCCACAGCAACAGGTGCTGTAGCAGTTACACCATACCTCTCCTCGAACTCTCTTATGAACTGTGACATCTCGAGGATCGTCATGTTGTCGATAAACTCAAAAACCTGTTCTTTTGTAACAGCCATTTAGAAAAACCTCCTTTATTTTTTATTTTTTTTCAATGCTTCCATTGCATAAGCAAAACTGCTGACAGCCGCAGAAAGAGCGCAGGCCATCTTGCTGAGCGGTGTCACGAACAGGCCTGCAAGTATAGACAGCAACACTTCCCTCGGCGGCAGTTCAGCAATAGCCTTTATATCACCTGATGCGCATAGCTTGCCTTCGACAATGCCACTATTGACCTTGAGTTTCTCGTTCTTCTTTGAGTACTCAAGTATCTTTTTTGCTATAAGCACAGGGTCATTGTAGCTGATAGCTATACCTATAGGGCCTTTGAAAAAGTCTTTTGCAACCGATACGGGCGTACCCTGGGACGCAATCTTAGCAAGGGTGTTTTTAACTACCCTGTACTCGAGGTTCGTACCCCTCAGGAGTCTCCTCAACTCTGAAAGTTCAGTAACAGTTAACCCCTTATAATCTGTGAAGATTACTGCCTTTGCCCTACTGAATTTGTCTTTCAGTTCTGTTATGAGATGTACTTTTTCTTCCTTCTTCAGTTTTATCACCCCTTCCTACTTATAACTTCTCACTTATTTAGTTGCTGTCAGTTTCCCTATATCAATAGCTATTCCTGGCCCCATGGTAGATGATATGGATAGCTTTTTAAGATACTTACCTTTGCTCGTCGGTGGTTTGGCCTTTACTATCGAATCAATTATTGCTTTAGCATTATCAAGAAGTCTCTGCGTATCAAATGAGACTTTACCGATCGGGACATGCACAATACCTGCTTTTTCAGCTTTGTACTCTACCTTCCCTGCCTTTATCTCCTTAACAGCCCTCGCAATGTCAAAGGTTACAGTGCCGAGTTTCGGGTTAGGCATTAGCCCCCTCGGTCCAAGTATCTTACCGAGTTTCCCTACAAGACCCATGATATCAGGGGTTGCAACAGCCTTGTCAAAGTCAAGCCACCCCTTACTTATCTTCTCGACAAGATCTTCTGCACCAACAAAGTCTGCACCTGCATCTATAGCCTCTTTTTCCTTCTCTCCTTTTGCAAAAACCAGAACCCTTACCTTCTTGCCTATGCCATGAGGAAGGACAACTGTACCTCTTACCATCTGGTCTGATTTCCTCGGGTCAATCCCAAGGTTAACTGCAAGATCAACAGTCTCATCAAACTTTGCATATGAAGATTCTTTCACAAGGCTGAGAGCCTCTTCAAGCGAGTATTCTTTGCCTCTTTCTATTTTCTTCTTGGTTGCTATTATCTTTTTACCTATCTCTATCTACCCCTACTTATTTAATCTATTATTTCGATCCCCATGCTCCTCGCAGTGCCACTTACCATCTTTACAGCTTTGTCCAGAGAATAAGTATTAAGGTCAGGAAACTTTGTCTTTGCTATCTCCCTGATCTGGGCTGATGTAACCTTACCAACCTTATCCTTATTAGGTGTGCCTGAACCCTTTATGATACCAGCTGCCTTTTTAAGAAGTTCTGATGCTGGTGGTGTCTTGGTAATAAATGTGAATGACCTATCAGAATAGACAGTCAACACAACTGGTATTATTGTATCTCCAAGTGTCTGTGTCTGGGCATTAAATGCCTTACAAAACTCCATTATGTTAACACCGTGGGGACCAAGGGCTGGTCCTACAGGTGGCGCAGGGTTTGCTTTCCCTGCAGGTATCTGGAGCTTGACCTGAGCAACTACTTCCTTCTTAGCCATCTATTCCTCCAAAATAAAATTCAAAAATCAAATATAAAAATTCAGAATTATGGAATTCCTTATTTTTGAATTTTGCTCTTTGCATTTTGATTTCTATCATGCCTTTTCTACCTGAAAAAAATTAAGCTCAACAGGTGTTTGTCTACCAAATATACTGACCATAACACGGAGTCTGCCATGATCCATGTCAACATCCTCAACAAAACCAACAAAATTACTGAAAGGCCCATCAATAATCCTGACACTCTCTCCCTTCTGAAACTGAGTCCTGACCTGAGGGAGAGGTTCTTTCTCTATCTGCTGGAGTATAACAGCAATCTCTTCTTCAGGGAGTGCAACAGGTCTCGTTCCGCCTACAAAGCCTGTTACCCGTGGTATACTCCTGACGAGGTGCCATGTCTCATCGTCCAGCTCCATCTCTACTAATATATACCCTGGATAAAATTTTTTATCGCTCTCCCTCTTTTTCCCCCCTCTCAATTCCATAACCCTCTCTGTGGGGATGAGTATCCTGGATATCTTTTCCTTTAGACCTCTTTTATCTCTTTTATCCTCTATAGTAAGCTTTACCTTCTCTTCAAACCCTGAATAGGTGTGCACTACATACCAGTTTTTCCCCATAACCCTATTTATACCTACCTTAATGCCATACTGACTAATTTTGAAAGACCAAGATCAACAATACCAAGAAACAACGAAATAACTATAACAGTTATTATAACAACCCATGTCGAGCCAATAAGCTCCTCCTTTGAGGGGAAAACCACTTTCTTTATCTCAACCTTCACTTCCCTGAAAAATTCCTTTATCTTCTGTATCATAAACTTCCTTTTACTTCTTGCTTCTTATTATTTCTCACTTATTTGTGGCAGGCCAGGAGGGATTTGAACCCCCAACCCTCGGATTTGGAGTCCGATGCTCTATCCGTTAGAGCTACTGGCCTAACCTTTTGAAATTCCAAATTCCAATAATAATGTTTGGTTATTGGAATTTGGTTATTGGTTATTTCTAAGATTTTACCTCCTTATGTAATGTATGCCGCCTGCAATACCTGCAGTATTTTTCCCTCTGCAATTTGTCAGGCGTATTTTTCTTGTTTTTCATTGTTGAATAATTTTTATTCTTACACTCTGTACACTGAAGAAGTATTATCTCTCTCATTCAATCACCTCTGTAACAACACCAGCACCAACAGTCCTTCCACCCTCTCTTATCGCAAACCTTAACTCCTTCTCCATTGCTATCGGCGAGATTAGCTCTACTACGATGGTTACATTGTCCCCAGGCATCACC